>CAVXEW010000005.1:0-265737 GCA_963760965.1 uncultured Alphaproteobacteria bacterium | reverse complement strand
TCTATAGTGAATTGCTAAAAATATTAATATCAAATAAAATGATGGAGATGCTTGTCAATAAGAAGTATGATATCTATAATATATTGCAGTCAAATGTGGGTAACCTGAGAAGATTTTATAATTATACATATTTAATGGTTGTACATCATATGACAAATTGGGTGATGTACAGCTATCTCAGGGACATCAGCGCAAGCCACACCTTCGGCGATGACGACTATCTCAAGGCGATGGTTCCATCGCTGCTCGCCATTTATGAGGGCGGTTTCAGCAAGGGGGTAATGGCGTTCGTGAGTGGGGCGCGGGCCATCTGGCCAAAATTGCCCCGGCCAGTCGGCCCCGACTACAAGGCAACCGACCAGGTGAGAGCTGCCCGCGCCTTCGCCGAACGAACGAAGCTTCAGTTCCTCTCCAGGCATGAAGCGTATCGTGAGGCGTTCTCTGTCGAAACGGGATGGTATGGCGACGAGGCTGAAAGAAAGGCTTTTGGATTGTGGGTATATACGCTCGCATATTACAGAAGGATGGATTCGGATGAAGTAACAATGTCAGAGATACATGATGAAATAATGAATTTCGTAGTGATATAGCCAAATTGCGTAGAGGAAGATGACTTGTTGCAGGGTCTTGCCGGCATCGTCTGCGACGCCGGATGCCATTGAGTTTCATCTTCGACGATATGCACCGCGGCGCGGCTGGAAGTCGGGTTGCCGCCGTCATGTCCGGGACGGCGGAATATCCCGGGGCCCCGAACCAACTCCGGATTTTGCAAAAATATTTCGCCTCGGCAAAAGGAAGAATGAAGATGGGTGATCCGATTAGAAACAGCGACGCGCGCGAAAGAAGCGGGACGATGCGCACGTCGACGACAACGACAAACACCACGGCGACGGCCGGCAGCGCGCCGGGCAACGCCGGCGCGACTTCGGCTCCCGCCACGCAGGGCGGAGCGGACGGGCAGTTCCACCACATTGGCCAGGGGCAATGGACGGCGACGCAGCCGTCCCCGGCCTCAGCGACCCCGGCCTCGAATGCGCGCGCGCATTCGAACCTGCCGTCGCCGGAGAAGCTCTACGAGAGGTTTCCAGGGCTGCGCGGCATCGACCTGAGCCAGATCCTCATGAGCGCAATCGATCCTGCGGCTTTTCCGTGTGCCGCGATGAAGGATTACGCGCCGGAGGACGTGCTGTGGGCCGTGAAGGAACTGGCGGAAGACGGCGAGGGCAAGCCCAGGGCCGCCGGGAATATCGCGGCTTTTCTGGCAGCTTTTCCCTCGGCGCAGAGCTTTCTCACGGCTTATCCCGAACTGGGCGAAATATCGCCGTTCGACTGCGACGATGCGGCGGCTTTCGAGAGGCACCTCGAGGCGGCGATCGGCGAAAAGGAATGTAGCCGGCTCAAGGAGAGATTCACGCCCGCAGCGATCCTGCACGGCTTCAGGGCACTCCGGGTCCGGGAATTCGAGGAGAAGGCCAATGTGCTCCCGACGCCGGATGAGCGCGGCGGCGACGCAGGTGATGCTCCCCACTCCGATCCCGCAGGTGAGCAGCCGGCATCGCCGGCGACGACCTACTCTTCATTCAGCAACAACAGGAATGACGGGCCGGCCCCCCTTGGCGAGACGGACTTGTTCGAAGCCCTGAGGGCGGCGGGCGCCTCCGTCCAGCCCTCGCTGGCAGAGGGCGGACTTTACATGGCAGGCAGGCGCGGCTGGGATCCGAGCCATTATCAGCTTGCGATGTCGCCCGACCAGGATCACGATGAAACGGCCCTGCATGAACTGATGCTGCCGCTTGGCCGCGCTCCGGACCTGGCCGATCCGGCAGATGACCGGCGGGCGGTGTCCGCGACGACGTCCCCTTCATTCGACAACGATGCGAGCGACGGGCCGGCTCGCCTTAGCGAGACGGATTTGTTCGAGGCCCTGAGGGGGGCGGGCGCCTCAGTGCAGCCCTCGCTGGCAGAGGGGGGCCTCTACATGGCAAGCAATCGCGGTTGGGATCCAAGCAATTTCCAGCTTTTTGTGTCGGAAGATCACGAGCACGGCATGCTGGTCTCTTCCCCTCACGGCCAGCTCGCGCAGCCCGGAGGTGCGGGGTCCGCCGCGATGCAGCCGGAGAGCAGCGATTCGGACTCTGACACCGAGCCGGAATCGGACGTCGACACAGAGGTTCTCCGGGACAGCGCGATGGACCGGACGCCGTCTTCGGATGACGGTGATCGGATATTTGAACACGATGAGGCCGGTTCGGATCACGAAGGAACCTGAGGCGAAAGGCGCGGGCCGGAAGCGGCGTGTTCGCAAGGCTTCTGAAGCGTGATCGTTCCGCGTCCTTTCGGTTGACAGGTGTCAACCGCCTGGCCGGTCCTCGACGATTACGATATGGACGGCGCGCGGCCCGTGGGCGCCGAGCAGCAGGACCTGCTCGATGTCTCCGGACCGCGACGGCCCCGTCACGAGGTTGACGGTGCGCGGCATGCCGCCGTCGCCGCGCGATTCCCGCAGCCTCTGCCAAAGGGTCTCCAGGTCGGGTGCGACGTCGCCGGCAGCCACCACGACGATGTGGTGTTCCGGCAGGAAATTGATCGTCGTCGGATTGTCCGGGCCGCTGGCAAGCGCCAGCGTGCCGGTCTCGGCAATGCCGCCGATCGCGTGGCTGACGCCGGCCGCATCCTCGCCGTCGCTCGGTCCCGAGAGGACGTCGAGCGTCGTCTGCCTGGCCCAGGGAGCCTGTGCCAGCCGCGGATCCGCGCCCATGCGCACCTCGGCCGGAAGGTTCTTTTCGCGCAGGTAGCTTCTCACCGCATCCGGCACGGCCTCGTAGCCGACGACCCGGACGACGGTGGCATTCGCCTTGACAGCCTGGTTCTCGAAAAGCGCGATCCGCTTCCGGTCCGGCAATTGCCCGCGCGCCGGGATCACGCCGCGCGGATGTTCTTCCAGCCGGCGGCGCACGGCGTCCTGCCGGCCTTCCCCGCCTTCGAGCGAGCGGCGAACCTTTGCGAGAATTTTTTCGCGCGCGCTCATCGACTTGCCTTTCCGCTCGCGGCCCACTGGTCGAGGAAGGTGCGACCCTCCGGCGCGGGGAGGTCTCGGTGGCGGGTCCAGCCGCCGGCGAGCGGCAGGCGCGAAAGCCGGTGCCTCGATCCGCCGAGCCGCGAAAGCAGAGGCATGGCGAGCGACACCGCCCGGCGGTAAAGCCGCGGCCGCCGCGCGAAGAAGGCCCAGAGGCCCAGGCCGTAGCGCGCCGCGGCCGGTTCCAGATGCCGCTCGAACTCCTGCTCGCGCCAGTGCCGCATCATCTTCGGCAAGGGAATGCGCATGGGGCAGACCTGCTCGCAGCGCCCGCAGAATGTCGATGCGTTGGGCAGGTGGCCCGCCTTGTCGATGCCGTTGAGCGACGGCGTCAGCACCGCCCCCATCGGCCCGGGATAGACCGAGCCGTAGGCATGCCCGCCGACCGCGTGGTAGACCGGGCAGTGGTTCATGCAGGCTCCGCAGCGTATGCACCGCAGCATCTCCTGGTACTCCGTGCCGAGCATGGAGGAGCGGCCGTTGTCGAGCAGGATCACGTGGTATTCGTCCGGGCCGTCGGGGTCTTCCGGGCGTCGCGGCCCGGTGGAGAAGGTGGTGTAGACCGACATGTCCTGCCCGGTCGCCGAACGCGCCAGGACGCGAAGGATCTGCGCCGTGTCTTCCAGGGTCGGCACGATCTTCTCGATCGAGGCCACCACGACATGCACCTTGCCCAGCGTCTGCGTCAGGTCCCCGTTGCCCTCGTTCGTCACGATCACGGAAGTGCCCGTCTCGGCGACGAGGAAGTTGGCGCCGGTGATGCCGACATCCGCCTCGAAATACTTCTGCCTCAGCACCTGGCGCGCCTCGGCCAGCAGCGAGACCGGTTCGCTGAGGTCGCGCTTCGGGTCGAACTGGGTGTGAACGCGGCGGAAGTCTCCTTCGACCTGGTCCTTGTTGAGGTGGACCGCAGGCGCAATGATGTGGCTCGGGTGCTCGCCGCGCAGCTGGATGATGTATTCGCCGAGGTCGGTCTCCACGGGCGTGATGCCGTTGTCGCTGAGGAAATCGTTGAGCCCGATCTCCTCCGTGATCATCGACTTGCCCTTGGTTACGGTCTTCGCTCCGGCCTTCCGGCAGATCTCGAGGATGTGCCGGCGTGCCTCCCCTGCGTCCTCGGCCCAGTGGACGTGGCCGCCGGCCGCCGTCACCTTCTTCTCGTAGGCCTCCAGGTAGAGGTCGAGATGGTCGAGCGCATGGTTCTTGATGTCGCGGGCGTTGTCGCGCAGCGCGTCGAATTCGGGAAGGTCGTCCACGGCTTTCAGCCGCTTGTCAATGAACCCCGTCTCCACGTTGCGCATGGCGCGCTGGATGTGCGCGTCGGCCAGGGCCTCCGCGGCGTTCTCCTTGAAGCGGTCGGCTGTCAGTTCCATCGGATGCTACTCCTTTCCGCTTCCGGCGATCGCCGGCTTGTCGGTCATGCCCGCCAGGACCTCGGCGACATGCCGGACCTCGATGGTCGAGCCCTCGCGCCTCAGCTTGCCCGCCATGTTCATCAAGCAGCCCATGTCGCCGGCGAGCAGCATGTCGGCGTCCGTCGCGGCGATGTTCGTCGTCTTCTTGCCGACGATCCTGTTGGAGATGTCCGGGTATTTGACGCAGAACGTTCCGCCGAAGCCGCAGCAGACGTCCGCATCTTTCAATTCCCGGATCTCGAGTCCCTCGATCGACCCCAGCAGGCGACGCGGCTGCTCGCGCACCCCGAGCTCGCGCAGCCCCGAACAGGAATCGTGGTAGGTGAAGCTGCCCTCGAGCTTCACGTCCACGGCCGAGACGCCCATGACGTCGGTCAGGAAGGAAACGAGTTCGAACACCTTCGCGCAGAAGCGCCGCGCCCTCTCTTCCCAGGCGGGATCGCCGGCGAAGAGCTCTGGATAGTGCTTCTTCAGCATTGCCCCGCAGGAGCCCGACGGCGCCACGACGTAGTCGAAGTCCTCGAAGGTCTCGATCACCTGCTCCGCGATGGCGCGCGTGTCCGCCCGGTCGCCCGAATTGTAGGAGGGCTGGCCGCAGCAGGTCTGCGCCAGGGGGACGTGCACCCGGCAGCCGGCGTCCTCGAGCAGCTTGACGGCAGCAAAACCCACGCTCGGCCGGAAGAGGTCCACGAGGCAGGTCGCGAAGAGGCCCGCCGTGGGCGCCGGCCGGCCCGGCTGCATCTCTTCCTTCGTCACGGCATCACTCACTTCATCGCCTCCGCTTCTGGCTTTCCTGTCTGTCGTCCCGGCATGTCCCCGAGGCTGCGTTGCTTGAGACGGAGGCGCGAAACGCGCTCCCAGTCGCTCGACCGCTCCGCTTCCTGCATCGATGCCGCGACGAAGTCGATATGCGATTCGGCGGCCTGCCGCGCCCCCGCCGCGTCGCCGCGCACGACGGCCTCGTAGATGGCGACGTGCTGGGCCAGCAGCCGCTCGCGCGCGCCGGGAAACGTGTAGATCAGGGAGCGATTGTAGAAGACGCCTTCGCTCAGCAGCCGGTAACACGATCTCAGAGTGTGCAGCAGGATGATGTTGTGGGCGCATTCGCCGACGGCACCATGGAACTCCACGTCGAGCGCTGCCTCTTCCCGGAAGTCCCTCTTCCGGTGCGCCGATTTCATGGCCTCGATCGTTCGGGTCAGGAGGTCGCGGTCCGCATCGGTGGCGCGCTGGGCCGCGAACTCGGCGGTCACGCCCTCGATCTCGCGGCGATATTCGAGATAGTCCAGCGTGGCCTTCCGGTGCCGGGAGATCAGCTCGGTGATCGGCGGGGAAAATACCTGCCCGATCACATCGGCGACGTGGGTGCCCCCGCCGGCCCGCGTGACGAGCAGGCCGCGTCCCTCGAGAGCCTTCAGCGCCTCGCGGAGTATCGGCCGGGAAACGTCCATCTGGCGCGCAAGCTCGCGTTCGCCCGGCAGCCGGTCGCCGACCCTGAGGATCCCTTCCAGGATCAGCGCCTCGATCTGCAGGACGATATCGTCGGCAGTGCGGCCATGGTCGACCCGCGCATAGATTTCAGCATCCATCTCGGCATTCCGTCTCCATGCGCAAAGCTAGCAATGGCGGGGTCCTGCGGTCAACATTCTTGTCCAGTCGCGCGCAGACCGGTCGGGTCGCTTCTGAACCGCACCGGCGCGCGCCTTCCGTTCCTGTCTTGCGGTGTGCGCCGGGTCTGCATAGAGGTTACGCTGCAAGGGGGACGCGGCATGGCCGAAGCTGAGAGTAGATCGTGCAACGGCGGCAGCCTGGGGTTCCCCGGTTCGCGCGACCGGGCTGCTGCCCTGGGCGAGCTCCATGCGCGTCCCTATCCGCTGATAACGACGCCGCGCGTCATCATCCAGCTCGCCTTCCTGACCGATGGGGTCGCGGGCGCCGACCATGCGGTGCTGAGCGATCTGAGCCGGGCGCGCGGGGTGGCGCCGCCCGAGGCGGAGGCTCGTCACCATGCGCTCGCATGGGGCCGTGGCACGCTGCGCTGGGAGCGCCACACCGAGTTCTCCACCTATTCGTGGGAGGGTCCGGTACCGGAGCGCTTCGGCGAGGACGTCGCCGGCCATCCCTTCGGCGGCGGCTTCTCTTCCCCGGGCAGCCTCATCGCCGGGGTGCGGCTCGAAATCCGCAAGCAGTCGCCGGGTGCCGAAGTGGCGCTCGAGGACTTCGATCCCCAGAGTCTCTGCTATTCGGAGGTCGAAGACGGTCGCGCGGCGGCGATCACCGATTTCCGGCAGGACCGGGAAGGGCTGACGCGCATCCTGGTGCTCGACAGGGATCTCTCGTCGGCGCGTGCCGGCGCGCTCGCCCAGCGCCTGATCGAGATCGAGACCTACCGCACGCTCGCGCTTCTCGGGCTGCCGCTTGCCCACGCGCTCTCCCCGCAGATGCGGCGTGTTGAAGAGGGATTGTCGTCCCTGACCCAGCGCATGCGTGACCGCCGGCCCGAGCGGAGCCGCGCGCTCCTCGACGAGCTCACCGATCTTGCCGCCGAGCTGGAGGCGAGCGGCGCGGCGGGCCTTTACCGCTTCGGCGCGAGCCGCGCCTACGACGAGATCGTCCACGAGCGCCTCGCATCGTTGAACGAACGCGCCGTTGCCGGCTACGACACGTGGAGTGCCTTCCTGCAGCGGCGCCTGGCCCCGGCGATGCGCACCTGCCGTTCGGTCGAGGAGAGGCAGGCAAACCTTTCGCGCAAGCTGGCCCGGGCGACGGCGCTTCTGCGCTCGTGGATCGACGTCGACCTCGAGCAGCAGAACAGCGCGCTGCTCAAGTCCATGGACCGGCGCGCCAGGCTCCAGCTGCGGCTGCAGCAGACAGTGGAAGGGCTTTCCGTCGCCGCCATCTCCTACTACGTCATCGGCTTGCTGAGCTATGCCGCAAAGGGCCTGGAAGGCGCCGGGCTGCCCGTGGCCGCCCCCGAACTGACGGGACTTGCAGTTCCGCTGGTGGTTCTCGTGGTCTGGCTTCTCGTCAGGGCGATCCGCCGTCATCACGACGAGGGCGGCGCCTGACCGGACTCCTACTCTGCTGCCCGCAGCCCGTCGAGATGCGACGCGCCCGTGCGGTCCCAGTAGGGCGAAGGCCCGTAGAGGTCCGCGAGATAGTCGATGAAGACGCGCACCTTGGCGGGCAGGAAGCGGCGGCTTGCATAGAGAGCGTGGATCGCGACGTTGCGCGAGCCCTCGTACTGCGGCAGGACGCGCACGAGCCGGCCGCCGGCGAGTTCCTCGCCAACGTCCCATGTCGAGCGCAGGGCGATCCCGACGCCGGCGATCACGCATTCACGAATCACCTCGCTGGAGTTCGTCTGCAGCGGTCCGGCGGGCCGGTGCGCGAAAGGTCCTTCAGGTCCTTCCAGGCGCCACGTCTCGCCATTGTGTGCGGGAAGGCAGACGTGGTTGGCGAGATCGTCAAGGTTCCGCGGCTCTCCGTGCTTCTTCACGTATGACGGCGACGCGCACAGGATCCGCCTCACGGGAGCCAGCTTGCGGGCAACGAGGCTGGAATCGGAAAGCTCGGCGATCCTTATGGCGATGTCGTATCCGTCGCCCACGATGTCTACGAACTCGTCGCTGAGCACGAGATTGATGGAGAGATCGGGGTTTGCCTCCATGAACGCGTTGATGTGCGGCGCGATGTGCAGGCGCCCGAACGATGTCGGCGCGGAGACCTTGAGAGTGCCGCGTGCAAGTGCCGAGCGGCGCGAGACGAAGGCTTCGGCCTCCTCGATGCCGGCGAGGATCGCGACCACGCGCTCGTAGAAACCCTGTCCGGCCTCCGTCAGGGAAATCTGCCGCGTCGTGCGCTGCAGCAGCCGTGTTCCCAGCCGGTCCTCCAGCCGCCGAAGCCGCTTCGACACGACGGCAGGCGAAAGGTTGAGTTCGCGTCCGGCCGCGGACATGCTTCCCGCCGACACGACTCTCGAGAAAATTTCAAGGTCTCCGAGGTTGTTCATCGCAATCTGGCACAAAAACGCTGCGTTCTTTTCCAATACGGGCAATGGCAGGACCCGGATCACAGGAAATGCGAATATGTGCCGGAAAATCAACGGGGCGGGTTCCAGGCGCTTGAGTTGCCCGGTCGATTGCGTGAATATGATTGCGGCGAATGACCAGAATTGGTAAGAAAAAAAGACCACCTGAGGGAGGGTGGCATCATGACCTCGCTTTCCATGCCCAGCCCGGATACGGGCGCACTCGAAAGACGGGCCCAGATCGTCGCCGACCTTCGCGACATCGTGCCTGGCGAGGGCGTCGTCGACGCGGCGGGGGAGATGCGGGCCTTCGAGACCGACGGCCTGACTGCCTATCGCCAGCTTCCCCTCGTCGTCGTCCTGCCGGAGACGGTGGAACAGGTCAGCCGCATCCTGAAGTATTGCCACAGATACGGCATCCGCGTCGTTCCCCGCGGATCGGGCACGTCGCTCTCCGGCGGCGCGTTGCCGCTCGAGGACGCCGTGCTTCTCGTCATGTCGCGCTTCAACAGGGTTCTCGAGATCGACTATCCGAACCGCGCCGTGAGGGTCCAGCCGGGCGTCACCAATCTCGGCATAACCAACGCCGTGGCCGGGGAGGGGTTCTATTATGCCCCCGATCCGTCCTCGCAGATCGCCTGCTCGATCGGCGGCAATGTCGCAGAGAACTCGGGCGGGGTTCATTGCCTCAAATACGGCCTGACGACCAACAACGTGCTCGGCATCGAGATGGTGCTGATCAACGGCGACGTGGTTCGCCTCGGCGGCAAGCACCTCGACAGCGAGGGCTACGACTTCCTCGCCCTGATGACCGGTTCGGAGGGGCTTCTGGCCGTGGTGACCGAGGTGACGGTGCGCATCCTGCAGAAGCCGCAGACGGCCCGCGCCCTGCTGATCGGCTTTCCGGCGAGCGAGCAGGCAGGCCAGTGCGTTGCCGATATCATCGCCGCCGGAATCATTCCCGGCGGCATGGAGATGATGGACCGGCCGGCGATCCGGGCGGCCGAGGACTTCGTCCAGGCCGGCTATCCGCTCGACGTCGAGGCGCTGCTGATCGTCGAGCTGGACGGCTGCGAGGCCGAGGTCGAGCACCTTCTCGCGATCGTCGAGGAGATTGCCACGAAGAACGGATCCACCACCTGCCGGATCTCGCGCGACGACGAGGAGCGGCTCGTCTTCTGGGCCGGCCGAAAGGCCGCATTCCCGGCTGTCGGCCGCATCTCGCCCGACTACTACTGCATGGACGGCACGATCCCGCGCAAGCAACTGCCGCGGGTCCTTGCCGGCATGCGCGAGCTTTCGGAAAAATATGGCCTGCGCGTCGCCAACGTCTTCCACGCGGGTGACGGCAACCTGCATCCGCTGATACTCTACGACGCCAACGAGCCCGGCGAACTCGAGCGCGCCGAGGACTTCGGTGCGGACATCCTCAGGCTCTGCGTCGAGGTCGGCGGGGTGCTGACCGGCGAGCACGGCGTCGGTGTCGAGAAGCGCGACCTCATGCCGGTGATGTTCAACGAAACCGATCTCGACCAGCAGATGCGCGTAAAATGCGCCTTCGACGAAAAACACCTGCTCAATCCAGGCAAGATGTTCCCGCAGCTCAGGCGATGCGCCGAGATGGGGCGCATGCACATCCATCGCGGCCAGTTGCCGTTCCCCGACATTCCCCGGTTCTAGCGATGAGCGACAGTCCGAGAACGGCCGACGAGGGCAGCCATGTCTTCCGCCCCGGGACCGAGGAACAGGTCCTCGACGCCGTCTCCTGGGCGATTTCCGCCGAGGCGCCGCTGACGGTGCGTGGCCACGGTTCCATGAACGCGATGGGCAGGCCGGTCCAGACGGCGCATTCGGTGGATCTGTCTGCCCTCGCCGGCGTGACGCTCTACGAGCCGGAGGAACTGGTCCTGTCGGCCAAAGCCGGCACGCCGCTTGCGGACCTGCAGGCGCTGCTGGCGGAGAATGGCCAGGAATTCGCGTTCGAGCCGATGGACTACGGGCCGCTGCTTGGCGGAGAGGCGGGCGCAGGCACGATCGGCGGCCTGTTCGCGGCGAACCTCTCCGGGCCGCGGCGCGTCAGGATTGGCGCCGCGCGCGACCATGTCCTCGGAATCCGAGCCGTCACCGGACGCGGCGACCTTATCAAGTCCGGTGGCCGGGTAGTGAAGAACGTCACCGGCTACGACCTGTCGAAGGGGCTCGCCGGTTCCTGGGGCACGCTCGCGGTCGCGACGGAACTCACATTCAAGGTCCTGCCGAGGTCCGAGACCGAGGAAACCGTCGTCGTGAGCGGCCTCGACGAGGCCGAGGCCTCGCAGGTCATGGCGGCGGCCATGGGATCCGGCGCCGAGGTGTCGGGCGCCGCCCATCTTCCCGAGACGGTCAGGCGGCACTTCGTCGACGGGGCCTTTCCCGCGGCCGCGACAGTCCTGCGCGTCGATGGCTTCGCACCTTCGGTGCGTGCCCGCAGCGCCCAGCTCGCCGGCATGTTCGGCCGGGATCACTCTGTCGACAGGCTCGACGCGGACCTCTCGCAGAGGCTGTGGCGGGAGATCCGGGATGTCAGGCCCTACGCAGACGGGACGGACCGTCCGGTCTGGCGGGTCTCGGTGGCGCCGGGCGAAGGTCACCGGCTGGTCGCGGGTCTCCGCATGGCAGCCGGCATCGATGCCTTCTACGACTGGCAGGGCGGGCTCGTCTGGATGCGCATGGAAGGCGATCCGGAGGCCGAACTCGTGCGCAAGGCCATCCGGACACACGGCGGCGGCCATGCCACGCTGGTGCGCGCCGCGCCGGGCATCCGCGCCGCGGTGCCGGTGTTCCAGCCGCAGGCTCCGGCCCTTCATGCCCTTGCAAAGCGGCTGAAGGAGCAGTTCGATCCGCATGCGATCCTCAATCCGGGCCGGATGGCGGGGGATATCTGAGCGACGGCCGTTCCTGCCGGACGGCCGAGAAGGGAGAGGTGAAAATGGCCGACAATCCGGGTGCAGGCCCATCGAGACCCGCTTCGGGAAGCGCCTGGCTCGAGGCGAGCGACCTCAACGTCAAGCTCGTCTACGGGCTTTACATCGCGAGCTTCCTCGTCGGGATCACGGGGCTTGTCGGTGTGGTCTTCGCATATCTCAACCGCGGCCGCGCCGTTGCCTGGCTGCAGTCGCACTATACCTATCAGATCCGGACCTTCTGGATCGGCCTCCTCTATGCTCTGGTCAGCGCGATCCTCGTTTTCGTCGGCATCGGCGTCGTCCTTTTCTTCCTGCTGACTGTCTGGGTGATCGCGCGATGCATCAAGGGCCTGCAGCAGGTGAGCCGCGGCGAGCCGATCGCCAGACCAGGAACCTGGCTGCTGTGAGAGCGAAACGGCAGACCGCATCGAAAACCGGATAGCGCCAGTCCATGCAAACCAATTTCACGCCCGAACAGCTTGCCGATCCCCATGTCGCCGAATCGGAAGGCATCCTGCGCAAATGCGTCCATTGCGGCTTCTGCACGGCGACCTGCCCCACCTATGTGACGCTCGGCAACGAGCTCGACAGCCCGCGCGGGCGCATCTACCTGATCAAGGACATGCTGGAGAACGACCGGCCGGCCGACAGGCAGATCGTCACCCACATCGACCGCTGCCTGTCCTGCCTCGCCTGCATGACGACCTGCCCATCGGGCGTCAACTACATGCATCTGGTGGACCACGCGCGCGCTCATATCGAGAAGACCTATCGCCGTCCTCTCGCGGACCGCATGCTGCGCGGCCTGCTAGCCGCGGTGCTGCCCCATCGGGACCGCTTCCGGCTGGCGCTCGCTGCGGCGCGCTTCGGGCGACCGCTCGCCGGGCTGTTCAGGGCGGTGAAGCCGCTGAAGCCGCTGGCCTCGATGCTCGACCTCGCGCCGTCCAGGGTGCCGCCACGCTCGGGTGCGGAGAATCCCGGCGTTCGCGCCCCCGCCGGCCCGCGACGCGGCAGGGTCGCGATCCTCACCGGCTGCGCCCAGCCCGTACTGAAGCCGGACATCAACGAGCGCACCATCGCCCTTCTCAACAGGCTCGGCGTCGAGGTCGTCGTGCCGGCGGGCGAGGGATGCTGCGGTTCGCTCGTCCACCATATGGGACGGGAGGACGAGGCGCTCTCCTCCGCCCGGCGCAATGTCGACATCTGGAGCCGCGAGATCGATGACGGCGGGCTCGACGCCATCGTCGTCACGGCGTCGGGCTGCGGCACGACGATCAAGGACTACGGCTTCATGCTGCGGACTGATCCCGCCTACGCCGGAAAGGCCGCGCGTGTCTCCGCACTGGCGAAGGACGTCACGGAATATCTGGCCGAACTCGACCTGCCCGAGCCGGCAATCGCGCCCGGCCTTTCCGTCGCCTATCATTCCGCCTGCTCGATGCAGCACGGCCAGAAGATCACGCGACAGCCGAAAGCTCTGCTGAAGGCGGCGGGGTTCCTCGTCAGCGAGCCGCCCGAGGGACATCTGTGCTGCGGGTCCGCCGGGACCTACAACATCATGCAGCCGGAGATCGCCAACCGGCTGCTGAAGCGAAAGGTCGGAAACATCGAGTCGACGCGGCCGGACGTCGTCGCCACCGGCAATATCGGCTGCATCACGCAGATCGCAGGCGGCACGGCGATCCCCGTGCTGCATACGGTGGAACTGCTGGACTGGGCCTATGGCGGCGCGCGCCCCGGCGGCGTTCCCGCGCCGAAGACCCGGGAGCCGAGGCTCGAGGCGGCCCAGTGACGTGACAGCCGTCCGGCCATCGCAAAACCGCCGCATCCGGGGCTAGGCTCGGGATATCGCCGGCAGAAGGAGAAATGCGGCATGTTTCCGAGACTTCCGATCGTCGTCGCGACCCTGTGCCTGCTCCTGGCAGCGGGTCCCGCCATAGCCGAGACGCATCCCGGCAAGTCCGGCAAGCCTGGTGAGGAGGGCGGCGGGCCCGGAGTGCTTTCGCTGCTCCCGCCGGCATCGAAGACCGATCACTCGATCATTGTCGGCGGCCACACGCTCGCCTACGAGGCCGAGGCGGGGACGCTGCCGCTGATCGGCGGCGACGGCAAGACGATCGCCCGCATGTTCTACGTCGCGTACGACCTGAAGCAGACGGGCGACGCAAAGCCGTCCGCCGAGCGTCCCGTCACCTTCGTCTTCAACGGTGGACCGGGCGCGGCTTCGGCCTATCTGCAGCTCGGCGCGCTCGGTCCGCGCGTCCTCCGGACCTCGCCCGACGGAGCCTTCCTTCCCCCGCCGCAGAAGCTCGCCGACAACCCGGACACATGGCTCGGCATGAGCGATCTGGTCTTCGTCGATCCGGTCGGCACCGGCTACAGCCGGGCGGCGCCCGGCCAGAAGGACAGCGAGTTCTGGGGGGTCAAGCAGGACGCCTCCGCGATGACCGCCTTCATCCGGCTCTATCTGCAGCACGCCGGCCGGACCGACGCGCCGGTCTGGCTGGCGGGAGAGAGCTACGGCGGCTTCCGCGCCGCGCTGCTTGCCAAAACCCTGCAGGAGGACGCCGGCATCAGCCCGACCGGCATCGTGCTGATATCGCCGGCGCTGGAGTTCTCCTTCGTCTATGGCGGCGACTACCGGCCGCTCAACTGGGCGCTCACGCTGCCATCCATGGCAGCGGTTCACCTGGAGGACAACGGAATTCAGGGTGCCGATCTCGCGCAGAAGCTCGCCGGCATCGAGGACTACGCCATGGGCGACTACCTGGTCGCGCTCGCCAGCGGTCTCGAATCCGGCGGAAGGCAGGCCAGCCGGAAGGTCGCCGAGGCCACGGGCCTGCCGATGGACTTCGTCAGGCAAAATCATGCGCGCATCACGGCCTCCGCCTTCGCCCGTCAGTACGACAAGGCGCGAGGCCTCGAGCTCAGCCTCTACGACGGCACCATCTCGACGGCCGATCTCGCCCCGGGCTCGCCGCGCGACCGGACGCCCGATCCCGTGCTCGACCGCTCGATCCCGGTCGTCACCTCGGCCTTCGTCCATTACGTGCGCCAGGACCTGAACTACCGCACCGATGTCAGCTACAGGCTGCTCGACCGCGAGATCAGCCACAAGTGGGACTATGGCGGGGGGAAGAGTTCACAGGGCTATGCCGGTGTCCTGGACGACCTGCAGGAGGCCCGCTCGCTCAATCCGGCCCTCAAGGTGATGATCGTCAACGGCTACACCGACCTCGTAACGCCGTTCATGACGTCGCGGTACCTCGTAGGCCAGCTCCCGAAGCTGCCGGGGGCCGAGCCGATCCGGGTCGACACCTATCCCGGCGGCCACATGATGTATCTGAGGCCGGACTCCCGGCACCGGCTCAAGGAGGACGCTGCAAGCCTCTACCAGAACCCGTCCTGAAACGGGCGTCCGCAGCGGCCGCCGAAATCCGTCGGCCGCTGCCGGTGTTCCTGCCGGGAAGGGGCGGTGATGCTATCCGCCGAAGATGGTGTGCAGGATGTCGATTCCGTTGTCGCTGTATTCGACGTCGCCCTGGCGGTTGCCGGGGCCGATGACCACCACCCTCGTCCCGACATGGGCGCGGCGGTAGAGATCCTCGACATCGGCGTTCATCATCCGGATGCAGCCCGACGACATGTTCTTCCCGATGGACCAGGGCTGGTTGGTGCCGTGGATGCGGAAGAGCGAGTCGCGGCCGTCATGATAGAGATAGAGCGCCCGCGCTCCGAGCGGGTTGCCCGGGCCGCCCTTCATGAACAGGGGGATGTTGTGTCCATGGCGGTGTTCCCGCGCCACCATCTGCGCCGGAGGCGTCCATGTCGGCCACTCCTCCTTGCGCCCGACATGCATGACGCCTGACCATCCGAAGCCCTCTCGTCCGACGCCGACGCCGTAGCGGACCGCACGGCCGTGGCCCTGCACGTAGTAGAGGTACTTGGTGCGGGTGTTGACGATGATCGTGCCCGCCGGCTCGCTGGTTTGCAGGCGCACCTTGGCGCGCATGTATTTCTGCGGAGCCTGCTTCATCGCCGCAAGGACGACGCGGGAATGATCGCCGCCGGGAGCGGCGGCCGGCCGCGCCGGCATCGCGCCGGCCGCGCCGGCAAGGGTCAGCGAGCCGGCCAGCAGCGCTGCACCGAGAGCCATGGAGAGTGAGATGCGCATCGTTCGTGTTCCCCCAGTTTGGAAAGGCAGCCTTGCCGATCGGGAAGCCGGTTGCAAGGACCGCCCCGGAACGGACGGCGGGCGATTGCTTCCCGGCCCGGCGTCAGCCGTTGGTGACGACGACCTTGGTGCCGACATGCACCCGGTCATAGAGATCGAGAACGTCCTCGTTTCGCATGCGGATGCAGCCGGACGAGACGTTGTGGCCGATGGTCCAGGGCGCGTTTGTTCCGTGGATCCGGTAGAGCGTCGAGCCGAGATAGAGCGCCCTTGCGCCGAGCGGATTGTTCGGCCCGCCGGCCATGTGGACCGGCAGGTAGTGCCCCCGTGCGGCCTCTCGGGCGATCATCTCCTTCGGCGGGGTCCAGCCCGGCCATTCGGCCTTGCGCGAGACATGATGGGTGCCTGTCCAGCCGAACCCCGGCTTGCCGACGCCGACGCCGTAGCGTCGCGCCTCGCCATGGCCCGTGACGAGGTAGAGGAACTTCGAGCGGGTGTCGATGACGATGGTGCCGGCCGGCTGGTTCGTCGGGTAGGCGACGATGCGCGGCAGGTATCTCGGGTCCATGCGCATGACCCGCGGGTCCTCGCCGCGCGGAATGGCGGCGAGTTGCCGGGGAGAGGCGCGCATGATCTGGGCCATCTGCTCGCGGCTCGTGACGGGCAGGTGGCCGCGCTCGTTGCCGCCTCCGCGCCGCTGCCAGGCGCGCTGGTAGCGGCGGGCGGCTTGCGGACCCTGGAGCTGCGTCACCCAGGGTGCGGTCAGGTCCGGGCTGAGGATGATGGGCGGACGCTCCGCGTAGCGGCTTCCGGCGAGGGCCGGGACGGAGAGCGTCGCCGCCAGCCCGGCGGCAAGTAAGGCGGCCTTGAAGTACATGAGACGGCTCCTCGGGAACTGAGCATGGTCGACGGCGGTCCGGCCGAATGTGGCAACGGATTGGCGGGATCGTGACAGGAGATCGGTTCCGAAACGTGAATCCCGCTTTCGGACGGCGGCGGTTCGAGGTTAAACATCGCACTAGGGTTATCGCCGGCTTGACGAACGCGGTTAGCGCGCTGTTAAGCGGGCGGGGAACCCCGTTAACGCCCGCTGGAGGATCACCATTGCCGGATGGACTGCTTGAAGGCCCCGACGGGAGGGTGCGCTGCTCCTGGCACGCCGGCGTGCCCGAATATACCCGATACCACGACGAGGAGTGGGGTCGCCCCATGGCCGACGACGTGCGCCTGTTCGAGAAGCTCTGCCTCGAGGGCTTCCAGTCGGGCCTGTCCTGGCTGACGATCCTGAGGAAGCGCGAGAACTTCCGCGCCGCCTTCGCCGGCTTCGAATTCGAGAAGGTCGCCCGCTTCGGCGAGGACGACGTCGCCCGGCTGCTCGCCGATGCCGGCATCGTGCGTCACCGCGGCAAGATCGTCTCGACCATCAACAACGCTTCGCGGGCGCTGGCGATGCGCGAGGAATTCGGCTCGCTCGCCGCCTATTTCTGGGCCCACGAGCCCGGCCCCGAGCAACGCCCCGGCATCGTCGACCATGCGCATCTCGTCGCCAACCCGACGACCGAGGCATCGAAGCGCATATCGAAGGACCTGAAGAAGCGCGGCTGGTCCTTCGTCGGCCCGACGACCGTCTATGCCTTCATGCAGGCAATGGGCCTCGTCAACGACCACCTCGAAGGATGCTTCCGCCGGCAGGAGGTGGAGGCCGAGCGTGCCGCCTTCGTCCGGCCGCGACCGGATGTCGCGGCACGGCGTGACAAGGCGGGCGCCGCACGCTAACTTCCGCGCGGCAACAGAGCCTCGGAGGGGAGCAAATTGACAACCGCAATCGTTCTGGCCGCGATCGTCGTCGCGGCGGTGCTCTACGCGATCCTCGCCTATAACGGGCTGGTGCGGTCGCGCCAGATGGTGCAGGAGGCCTGGAGCGGCATCGACATCCAGCTCAAGCGCCGCGCCGACCTGATCCCCAACCTCGTCGAGACGGTCAAGGGCTATGCCGCGCACGAGAAGGACACGTTGCGCGAGGTCACCGAGATGCGCACCCGCGCGCAGAACGTCGCACCCGGCGACGTGGCAGGCCGTGCCGCCGCCGAAGGCCAGCTGAGCCAGGCGCTCGGTCGTCTCTTCGCCGTGGCGGAGGCCTATCCGAACCTCAAGGCAAACGAGAATTTCCGCGAACTCCAGGGCTCGCTCGAGCGGCTGGAAAGCGAGATCCAGATGGCGCGCCGCTACTACAACGGTTCGGCGCGGGAGCTGAACGTGAAGGTCGAGAGCTTTCCGTCCAACCTGGTCGCCAGCCAGTTCGGCTTCGTCAAGGTCGACTATTTCGAGCTCGAGAACCCGGCCGACCGCGAATTGCCGGAAGTGAAGTTCTGACGTGTCCGGCCGGT
Source organism: uncultured Alphaproteobacteria bacterium (assembly GCA_963760965.1). Classification (GTDB taxonomy): domain Bacteria; phylum Pseudomonadota; class Alphaproteobacteria; order Rhizobiales; family Rhizobiaceae; genus Pararhizobium_B. The sequence goes on along the minus strand of CAVXEW010000005.1, from coordinate 247,710 downwards.
TCGCCTTCGCGCGCATCCTCGCGTTCCTCGCCGTTCTCCTGGCGGCGGTCCCGGCCTTCGCCGCCGAGGAGATCCAGCTTTACCGCAGCAATGTCGACGTGCGGCCGGACGGCGCCCTCGTGGTGACGGAGACGATCCGCGTGAACGCCGAGGACCGCAACATCCGGCACGGCATCTACCGCGACTTTCCCATCCGCTTCGAGGACAAGAGCGGCAACATCGCGCGAAACTCGTTCGACCTGATCTCCGCGACGCGAGACGGCAAGCCCGAGCAGGCGAGGGTACAGCGCAGCGGCGATCTGGTGCGGGTCTATCTCGGCAGCAAGGATGTCCTCCTCGACCCCGGCGTCTACACATATGAGCTGAAATACAGGACCGACCGGCAGATCCGCTTCTTCGACGACCACGACGAGGTCTACTGGAACGCCACCGGAACCGAGTGGATCTTTCCGATCCTCAAGGCGATCGCCACCGTTCATCTTCCTCCGGGGGCGCATGCGCTCCGCACGACGGCCTATACCGGCGGCTACGGCTCGCGCGCGCAGGACGCCACGTCGTCAACCTCGGGAGACGGAAACGTCGTCACCTTCCGCACGACTGCGCCGCTCGGACCCCGGGAAGGCCTGACGGTGGCGGTGAGCTTTCCGAAGGGCTTCGTGCAGCCACCGACGCAGGCGCAGCTCTTCGCCTGGTACCTGCGCGACCATCTCGGCTCCATCATTGCGACAGGCGGTCTCGCCGCCGTCTTCTTCTACTACCTGTTCGCGTGGATACGCGTCGGCCGGGATCCGCCGAAGGATGTCGTCGTGCCGCGCTGGGAGCCGCCGACGGGCGTCTCGCCGGCGCTGACCCACTATATCTGGAACCGCGGGCTAAAGGGCCAGGGCTTTCCTGCGCTCTCTGCGGCGGCCATCGAACTTGCGGTCAAGGGCTATCTACGGCTCGATGTCGGCGACGCGATCACCATGCAGCGAACCGAGAAGCCGGAGAAGGGAGTGCGCTTTCCCGTTGGCGAAAACGCGCTCCTCGGCAAGCTCGACTACTATGGCGGCACGCTCGCGATCGACAAGGACAACGGCGAGAAGGTCTCCGCGATCGGAACTTCCTTCCGCGACGCCATGGAGAAGGAGCATCGCTCCGTCTTCTACAGGCACAACTATCGCTGGATCGTCGGCGGAATCGCGTTGTCGGTGCTGACAATTCTCGCGACGCTCTTTTTCGGCAACCTCAGCAGCGGCACCCTTCAGATCCTGTTCCCCGCGCTGGTCGGCGGCTTCATCCTCACCGTCTTCTCCATCACTCTGGCGAAGAACGCACGCTCGGGGCTTGGAGGAAAGATCAGGTTTGCCTTCATCGGGTTCTTCATCGTCGTCGGCCTGGTCAACTCCGGCCTGTTCGCCGCCAGCGGCTTGCTGAGAGCCATCGGCAACCCGCTGCTCATCGGCGCGCTGGTCACCCTCGTGCTGGTCAATCTCCTCTTCTTCTTCCTGATGGGCGCGCCGACCAGGCTCGGTCGCCGGCGCAGCGCGGAGATCGAGGGGCTGAAGCGCTACCTCACCGTCGCCGAGAAGGACCGGATGAACATGGCAGGCGCGCCGAAGATGTCGCCCGGCCACTTCGAGGAACTGCTCCCCTACGCTGTCGCGCTGAACGTGGAGAAACCATGGTCGCGGGCCTTCGAGGCCTGGCTGGCCTCTGCGGTCGCCGCCGGCGCCGTCGCCGCAGGCTACTACTACGCCCCGGCGTGGTATCGCGGCGGCCCGTTCGACGCCGGCTCCATCGGCGAGCGCATGGGCGGCCTCGCCGGCACGATGTCGGACAGCTTCACGGCGTCTCTGCCTGCGCCGAAGAGTTCGTCCTCGGGCTTCTCGGGCGGAGGCGGCTTCTCGGGAGGTGGAGGAGGCGGCGGAGGCGGAGGCGGCTGGTAGGCAGGCTCCTCACCGGTTCCCGCTTGCGGAACCACGCGTCTGCACCGGGGCGCTCAGTCCCGCTCCCCTTTGCAACCGTCGAGCCCTTCGCAATCTCATCCGCTGAAGGGGAACGGCGCGGGAGCGCCGTTCCCGGGCGCTGAAGGGGAACGGCGCGGGAGCGCCGCCCCCGGGGTCGGGCCGTGCCCCGTACGATCACTTCGAAGGCACGGTAAACTTCTTCGTCACCGGTTTGCCGTTCATCTTCATCGGCGTATCGACGTTGGTCGAACCCTTGCCGAAGTCGAACTTCCTGTTGTTGTTCGTGTCCTTGTGCAGCATGGCGAGGTAGGTGTGGCCCGGCTTCAGCCGCTTCGTGGTCGTCACCTTGACCATCTTGTTGTCGCCCTTGCGGATCCAGGTGTGACCGATCGAGCCGGGCTCCACCGGCTTTCCGTTCTTCATGTCGTGGATGACGAGGTAGCCTTTCGCGTTCGCCATCACTTCGGAGAACGTCACCGTATCGCCTTTGACCTTCACGTTGCTGGTGTCGATCATGTCCTTGGCGAAGGCGGCGGTGCCGGCCGCGAGGCTGAACGCGGCGGCCAGGGCAATAATGCGTTTCATCGAAGATCTCCTGATTGAAGAATGTGTTGCCGATCGGGGCAGCACACGGACAACAGGGAGGCAGCTTCGATGTTCCAGGCGGAGTGCCGCAAGAACTCGATTTGGCGGAAAGCGGGTCTGCGCTAGCGCGAGGCGATCTGCGTGGGAAGATGGGAAAGGTCCGGAACGACGACCATCCTGTCCACCTTGCCCGCCTTGAAGGCCCTCAGGAACTTCGCATAGTTCTTGAAAACCACGCAGCCGTTGGACTCTCCGGGGCGTCCGCGCAGCATGTAGGTGTGCGCCAGGAACCCGTCGCGGCCGAACTTGTTGCGCCCGTCCGCCGGCAGCATGCGAACCGCCTGCACGCCATGGAAGAGGTGCTCGCGCATCGTCAGATTGTAGACGTTCGGCGGCGTCGGGCCGCGCATCTTCTCGTCGGCGTAGCGCGGCTTGTCGGTCATGTGGCCCATTCCGGAATGGGCTTCGAGCTTCTCGCCGTTCGGCATGTAGACCGTCGCGTCCTTGATCGAATAGACGGCGACGCCGCTGCCGGCAGCCGGCAGGCGGTGCCGGCCCGAGCCGAAGATGTGGCTGAGGAAGCCGCCGCTGGCGTCGCTCTCGCTCTTCGTCGTCTCGGGACTGGCATAGGCCAGCTCGTAGCGCGGCGAGGAAGGTTGCGGGCCCCTCGTCGGCGTGCTCCTGACGGCGCGTTGCGGGCGAACGGCCGGCAATGGCGCGCCCGCCGGCATGTCGCTGCCGTCGTTCGCGGGGGCTGCTTCGGCAACCACCGGTGCCGGTGCGGGTTCGGGTGCGCGAGCGGGTTCGCCCCTGGCCACCACCGGGCGGATCGTCGGCAGCGGGACGTCGATTGCCTGCTCCGGCGCCGGAACCGCCGGCGCAGGAACTGCCGGCGCCACCGCGCCGCCCGTCGATTGCGACGCAAGATCCTTGCCCGTCTCCAGGCTCGCCGTCTGCACCAGCGGCCCTGTGGCGGGCAGCTGGATTGCGGCCGGCGCGACGGGAACCGGCGGCCTTGCCGCCTCGAGGTTCCGGATCAGGGCCGGCGAGGGTGCGGGCTCGGCCAGTGCGAGACGCGTCGAGCGGCGGATGCGCGCGCTGCGCAGGCCGGCCGGGCCGTCCGCGCGCGCCACTCGCGTCCCGTTGCCGCCCGAAAGGCGCGCCGAACGTTCGATCGGAACCGCGTTCATGCCCTCAGGCAGCCATGATGGCGCCTCCATGCCGGAAAGGCGGGCAGTGCGCGGCGCGGTGGCCGGCGCGGAAACCTTTGTCGTGTCGCGTCGCGCCGTTTCCGCCGGAGAAGCCGATCCGAGGGACTTCACCTGCCTGACCGTGCCGGCGACCACTCCGCCCCAGCTTGAGTGGCGGAAGGCGTCGCGATGCATGAGGGTGAAGATCGCCGTCGTCGAAAGGGCCGCGGCGAGGCCGAGGCCGATGATCTTTGCGTATGGACCGGAACTCGCGGGCCCCGCAGGGCCCGTCCCCCAGTCTTCGGACGCCATGCCGTCAAAGCATATCTCGGTCAACTCTGAACCCTACCCGAGACGACCTTCCGGTCGCCCCTACCGTGAGTGCCCCCGACGACCTCCGGGCCTGTCGCCCTTCGCTCGCTGCCGATGCTTCGCCAAGTTTCGGCGAACTTGGTAACCAACTCCTTTACAGGCCGCGGATTCCTGCCGATTTATCCCGTGGCCGGCTTGATTCCGGCTCTTTTCGGAACAGTCGCGCTTCCTGCGTCGTCACGAACATCGATCTTCGGATTGACCCCGACCCATTTTTTTCACGGCCGGTTGTCCCGGCCGGGTGTGCCCCGAAAGACACGTTCTCGAATAATTTACCAGTGTCTTTAAAGCGCCGGAGCCGGGAGTTCAAGCCCGCGGCCGACTTGCGCAGGTCTCCGGTCGCGCTGCTTGCCGCTCCCGCGCGCATCCGCTAGGACACGGTTCCCGAATATCCTCTTTCCCCACACGAGCCAGCGACCGTCGAAAATGAGCGACAAGAAGAAGAAGCCGCAGAAACTGAAGGCCCGCCTGCCGCGCGGCTTCGTCGACCGGCAGGCGGGCGACATCCGCGCCGCCGACGAGATGATGGCGAAGATCAAGGCCGTCTACGAGCGCTACGGGTTCGATCCCGTCGAGACGCCGATGTTCGAGTACACCGACGCGCTCGGCAAGTTCCTGCCCGACCAGGACCGCCCGAACGAGGGCGTCTTCTCGCTGACGGACGACGACGAGCAGTGGATGAGCCTGCGCTACGACCTGACCGCACCGCTCGCCCGGCACGTCGCCGAGAACATCAACACCATCCAGCTCCCCTACCGCACCTACCGCGCCGGCTGGGTGTTCCGGAACGAAAAGCCGGGGCCGGGCCGCTTCCGCCAGTTCATGCAGTTCGACGCCGACACCGTCGGCGCGCCGGGCGTCCAGGCCGACGCCGAGATGTGCATGATGATGGCCGACACGATGGAGGCGCTGGGGATCGCGCGCGGCGACTACGTCATCCGGGTGAACAACCGCAAGGTGCTGGACGGCGTGATGGAGGCCATCGGCATCGGCGGCGACGAGCATGCCGGCACGCGGCTGACGGTGCTGAGAGCCATCGACAAGCTGGATAAATTTGGCATCGAGAGGAGTACGCGAACTGCTCCAAGAGGGGCGCAAGGACGGCGGCTGGAAGGCGCTGGCGACTTCACGAAGGGCGCAGGTCTCAGCGATCAACAAGTGCGGATTCTTCAAGGATACGATCGGATACTCTCATTTGCATGGAAGAAGGCGTTTTCAATCTCGAGTTTATAGGAAGTACCTAGCTCGATGGGCGCATCTGAACGAATTGCCCGAACTTGATTCGGAACGCCTTGGCGGAACTGGAAACCATTCGGAAGTTGGTGCAGAGATGCCGGCTACAATCCCGACCGTATCCGTATCGACCCGTCCGTCGTCCGTGGCCTCGAATACTACACGGGCCCCGTCTACGAAGCCGAACTCACCTTCGAAATCCCCAATGAGAAGGGCGAGATCGTGCGCTTCGGCTCGGTGGGCGGCGGCGGGCGCTATGACGGGCTGGTCAAGCGCTTCACCGGGCAGGACGTGCCGGCGACGGGGTTTTCCATCGGCGTCTCCCGGCTGATGACGGCCCTGAAGAACCTCGGCAAGCTCGGCCGCGACGAGGTGCTCGCCCCGGTCGTCGTCTGCGTCATGGACCGCGACACGACAAGCCTCGGCCGCTACCAGCGCTTCACGCAGGAGCTGAGGAATGCCGGAATCCGCGCCGAGATGTACCAGGGCAACCCGAAGAACTTCGGCAACCAGCTCAAATATGCCGACCGCCGCGGCGCGCCGCTGGCGATCATCCAGGGCGGCGACGAGCGCGCGAGGGGCGAGCTTCAGATCAAGGACCTGATCGAGGGCAAGCGGCTTTCCGCCGAGATCGAGGACAACGTCACCTGGCGCGAAAGCCGTCCGGCGCAGGTCTCGGTGCCGGAAGACGAACTGGTGGCGAAGGTCCGCGAGATGCTGGCGCACCAGGCCGAGGACCGGGCGAAGGCGGCCGGGGGGTGAATGCGTGGGCGTCGTCGCGGCGTCCCAGGGAGGAGTTGTTCGATGAGCATGTACGAGACGGCCCTTGCGGAGCTGTCGGGCGTCTTCCGTCGCCTTGACGACGAGGCGGTCGACGAGATCGTCGAGTGCATCGCGCGGGCACGGCGCATCGTGGTCTTCGGCTGCGGCCGCGAGAAGCTGCAGGTCATGGGGCTTGCGATGCGGCTCTTCCACATGGGCCTCGATGCATCCGTCGAGGGCGAGATGACGACCCCGCCGGTCGGTCCCGGCGATCTCTTCCTGGTCGTCTGCGGACCGGGCTATCTTTCCACGGCCTGCGCCCTGATGGAGGTGGCCCGCGGCGCGGGCGCCGAAACCGTCATGGTCACCGCGCAGGCCGGGGGGCGCTGCGCCGGCCTTGCGGACCGCGTCCTCGTGCTTCCCGCGCAGACGATGGCGGACGACCGGGGACCTGCGGCGAACTCGGTCCTGCCTATGGGCTCGCTCTTCGAGGGCGCCCTGTTCGTGCTGTTCGAGGTTATGGTGCTCAAGCTCAAGGATCGCCTCGGCATCGACGCGGAGGCCATGCGCGCAAATCACACCAATCTGGAATAGCCCGCCGGTCGCACCGGCGGAACGAAATGCTCTTCGGAAGGCACTCGCAAACCGCTGCGGCGAGCGAAGGTCCGAAAACCGGCCTTCCGCTTCAGAGCGAGCGCGCAGACTGCGCAGGGCTTATTTTCGCTTGTCCGTTGTGCTGGCCCTCCGCATTGGGCTATAGCGCGGTCGATTTTCCCGCCTGCGGGCCGGGAGCCACCGGAGACCGGAGCCCGCAGTCCAGAACATGCCCCTGATCGACCTTCCCGATTTCGCCGCCGAACTGCAGGCGGCCCTCGCCGCCCGCGGCACCGAGCAGGTTGGCGTGCCGGTGATCCAGCCGGCAGAGCCGTTTCTGGACACCGCGGGCGAGGACCTGCGCCGCCGGATATTCACGACCGAGAGCGAGACCGGCGCAAGCCTGTGCCTGAGGCCGGAATTCACGATTCCTGTCTGCCTCAGCCATATCGAGACCGCCGCGGGGACGCCGAAGCGATATTCCTATCTCGGAACGGTCTTCCGCCAGCGTCGCGACGGGCCCAGCGAGTTCTACCAGGCGGGTATCGAGGATCTTGGCGATGGCGCACGCGCCGCCGCCGACGCCCGCGCCATCGGCGACGCCCTGACGATCCTTCGCCGGCTGCTGCCGCGCCACACCCTGTCGACTGTCGTCGGCGACCAGGCCGTGTTCGAGGCCGTGGTCGCCGCTCTCGGCCTGCCGGGCGGCTGGCAGAAGCGGCTGGTCCACGCCTTCGGGAACCCGGCTGCCCTGGCGGCCATGCTCGAGCGGCTGGCGCACCCGCAGCCCGACCACGGCTTCGACGGCGCGGTGGCGAGCCTGCTCGTCGCCGGCAGCGAGGCCGACCTTGCCGCACATATCGAATCGACCATGGTGGCGACAGGCTATTCCACCCATGCCAGCCGCACGCCCGCCGAGATCGCCCGGCGGCTCAAGGAGAAGGCCGAACTTGCCCGCACGCGGCTCGATGCGCGCTCGCTTTCCGTTCTCGACGAGTTCCTTGCCCTCGACATTCCCCTCGACGAGGCGCCCGCGGCACTCGCGGGCTTCGCCGACGCCGCGGGGCTGTCGCTCGGCGCTGCCCTCGAGGCCTTCGATGCACGGGTCCGGGCATTGGAGGCCGGTGGCACGTCGCTCGCCGGCATGCGCTACCGTGCCGCCTTCGGCCGCCCGCTGGACTATTACACCGGGCTTGTCTTCGAAGTCGGCGGTCCGGGCGGCGCCGTCCTTGCCGGCGGGGGACGCTATGACCGGCTGCTGACCCTGCTCGGCGCGGAGCAACCGATTCCGGCGATCGGGTTCTCGCTCTGGCTCGATCGAATTTCCGCGGCGAGGAGGGGCGCATGACCATCACGATCGGGCTGCCGTCCAAGGGACGCATGAAGGACGACGCGCTTGCCGCCTTCGAGGGCGCGGGCTTCACCATCAGCCAGATCGGCAGCAGCCGCTCCTATCGCGGCCGCGTCGAGGGCATCGAGGACGTCGAGGCCGTATTCCTGTCTGCGTCGGAGATCGCGCGCGAACTCGGCCGGGGCGGCATCGATTTCGGCATCACCGGGGAAGACCTCATTCGCGAGGGGCTTGCAGACTGCGACCGACAGGTCGAGATCTGCGCGCGCCTGGGCTTCGGCCGGGCGGATGTGGTGGTCGCCGTGCCGGACGTCTGGTTCGACGTCGAGACGATGGCCGATCTCGGCGACGTGGCCGCCGACTTCCGCGCCCGGCATGGTCGCCGGCTCGGGGTCGCGACGAAGTACTGGCGGCTCACCCAGCAGTTCTTCTCCGCCACCAACGGGATCCAGCTCTACCGGATCGTCGAGAGCCTCGGCGCGACAGAAGGCGCGCCGGCCTCCGGCTCGGCCGACATCATCGTCGACATCACCTCGACCGGCTCGACGCTCAGGGCCAACCACCTGAAGGTGCTCTCCGACGGCGTGATCCTCAGGTCGCAGGCCTGCCTCGTTCGCGCCCGCAAGCCCGGGCACGAGGGCAATGCGGTCATCGGGCGCCTGGTATCGGCGGTTTCGGCATGAAAAAGGAACCGCATCCCCGGATGCGGTCCCGAATTGCCGGATTTCGTTCTTTGTCAGGCAACCTCTGCCAGCCGCCTGGCTAGGCCAGCGAAGGTTCCGCGGCCCGCGCCCCGCGAATGGCGTCGAGCGAAAGGCTGCCCGGGCCGAAGACGCCGAGAACGAACAGGCCCCCGGCTATCGCGAGATCCTTCATGAATGCCTGCTGGTTGAGCATCTGAAGCATCGCATCCCCGCCCTGGCCGTAGTGCCCGAGATAGCCGGCCACCGCGCTGAATATCGCCACGGCGAAGGCCGCCGGCGTCGTCAGGAAGCCGAACAGTATCGCGAGGCCGCCGAGAAGTTCCACCGCGATGACCGGCCAGATCAGGAGCGCGGGGGCCGGCAGGCCCAGGCTGGAGAAATAGCCGATGGTGCCGGAAAGGGCGGTGAGCTTGCCGAGGCCGGCTATGATGAAGAGCGCCGACAACAGCACGCGACCGGCAAGGAGAATGACGTTTCGGGGCATTGGAGAAACTCCGGGTGTGATTGGATGGTCGCAATCTGGCACATGGCCGGAGTTCATTAAAGATGAACGATTATAGACTTTCCGTTCATTAAAAGTAAACAACAGGAGCGGCCGGGCCGGGGCATCGGCTGCCGCGGCCCGCAAATCGGCTGGCGTACCGAAGTTCAGCGCGGAGCGATCATGGTCTCGGGCCGCACGATGCGGTCGTAGTCTTCCGCGGTGACATGGCCGCTGCTGATCGCTTCCTCGCGCAGCGTCGTGCCGTTCCTGTGCGCCGTCTTCGCGATCTTGGCCGCGTTGTCGTAACCGATCGTCGGCGCGAGCGCGGTGACGAGCATCAGCGAGCGCTCGGTGAGCTGCCTGATGTGCTCCTCGTTGGCCTCGATACCGACGACGCAATTGTCGGCGAACGATATCATGACGTCGGCGAGCAACTCGATCGACTGCAGCACGTTGTAGGCGATCACGGGCTTGAAGACGTTGAGCTCGAACTGTCCCTGCGAAGCGGCGATAGAGACGGTCGTCTGGTTGCCCATGATCTGCGTGGCCACCATCGTCAATGCCTCGGCCTGCGTCGGGTTGACCTTGCCCGGCATGATCGAGGAGCCCGGCTCGTTCTCCGGCAAGGAGAGTTCGCCCAGCCCGGAGCGTGGCCCGGACCCGAGGAAGCGGATGTCGTTGCCGATCTTGAAAAGGTCGGCGGCGAGGGCATTGAGGCTGCCGTGGAAATTGTTGAGTGCCCCGTGGGAGGCGAGGGCCTCGAACTTGTTCTCGGCGGTGCGGAAAGGCAGGCCGGTAATCTCCGCGACGGCGCTGGCGAAATCCCGGTCGAATCCGACCGGCGCATTGAGGCCGGTGCCGACCGCCGTACCGCCCTGGGCGAGCGCGTAGACGTCGCCGATCGCCTGCTCGATCCGCGCCTTGCCGAGCTTCAGCGCGGCGGCATAGCCGGAGAATTCCTGGCCGAGGGTCAGCGGCGTGGCGTCCTGCGTGTGCGTGCGGCCGATCTTGACGATGTCCTTCCAGAGGCTGGCCTTGTCGGCGAGGCTGTCGTGCAGGTGGTCGATCGCAGGCATGAGCCGTCCGGTCGCCTCGACCGCCGTCGCGATGTGCATGGCCGTCGGGAACGTGTCGTTGGAGGACTGGCTCATGTTGACGTGGTCGTTGGGGTGGACCGGCTTCTTCGAGCCCATCTCGCCGCCGAGGATCTCGATCGCCCTGTTGGAGATCACCTCGTTCGCATTCATGTTCGACTGGGTGCCCGATCCCGTCTGCCAGACGACCAGCGGGAAATGGTCGTCGAGCTTTCCGTCGACGACCTCTTCTGCTGCGGCGATGATCGCGCCGGCGAGCTTCTCGTCGAGCTTGCCCAGCCGCTGGTTGACGGTGGCTGCCGCCTTCTTGACGATGCCGAGCGCGTGGACGAGAGGCAGCGGCATGCGCTCGCCGCCGATGCGGAAATTGCCGCGCGAGCGCTCGCTCTGCGCGCCCCAATAGCGGTCGGCTGCCACCTCGATCGGGCCGAACGTATCGGTTTCCGTCCTGGTCGTCGTCATTTCGTCTTCTCTCCTCGTCGGCAATGGCGACGCCCCGGCGGCGGAGCGCACACCCGCATGGTTGGGCCAGGCCGGTCCTGAACCGGCCGCGCAGCCTATGTGCACCTTCGTGCCCGCCGAAGGAAGACGGCGCGCGCAAATTTTTGGGAAGCGATGCCCGGAGGACCGGTCGGGCAGTGCCGCCTTTGCGACCCGAACGAAACGCGCGAAAGGAGCGGCGGCTCAGAGGTGGGGAAAGATGAACACGCCGCGAAGCTCGCCGTCGGCACCGGCGTCGTGACCGCTCGATCGCCCGATGCAGAAGACGGACTGGCCGATCTTTCCGTGGCGCGCGATCGTCGTGACGAAGGAAAACCGCATGGGCTCGCTGGCGGCGCGCTCGAAGAGGTCGATCAGACGGTACCGGTCGGCCGGGTCGAAGCACTGGATCAGCGTCAGGAGGCCGTGGCCCCTGCTGTCGCCGACACCAAGAATCTGGCGCGCGGTCGAGTTGAGCATGAAGAGGCCTGTTTCCAGGTCGCCCCGCCAGGTGTCGGTCGCGCAGTACTGGCCGAGATTGTCCGCGTCCGTTCCGCCGACCCGAAGCAGTTCACGCGGCGCCGGCATGAGACTGCCTCTGAACCGGATGTCTGCCATCGGTGCCGGCGGTGCTGCCGCCGGGCTGACTGAGTTTCTGCATGTCGCCCCCCAAGAGCGTCACTGCTTCATATTGGCCGATTGGTCGGCTCGATATGGATCAACCGGCAATTGAACCGGTCATTTTTTGTCTCAAAACAGAACACTGCCCCATTGCGCTGAGCCATTGATTATATTGGGCAAGTCTCCGAGACTCTGGCAACGATATTTGCACGGAGGACGGGTAAAAACAATCATAGCCCTAATATGAGGTTAACGCCGGCCGGCATGGCGTCGCTCAAAAAGAAAGGGGCGGCCGTTGCCGGCCGCCCCTTCGATGCGAAGCCTGTCGGCTTCCTTACATCATGCCCATGCCGCCCATGTCGGGCATGCCGCCGCCGGCGCCTCCGGCGGGAGCTTCCTTCCTGGGAAGCTCGGCGATCATCGCTTCGGTGGTGACGAGCAGGCCGGCGACCGAGGCCGCGTCCTGAAGCGCCGTGCGCACGACCTTGACGGGATCGACGATGCCCATCTTGATCATGTCGCCGTATTCACCGGTCTGGGCGTTGTAGCCGTAGTTGTCGTCGTTCTTCTCGAGGATCTTCCCGACGATGATGGAGGCTTCGTCGCCCGCGTTCTCGACGATCTGGCGCGCCGGCTGCTGGAGGGCGCGCTTGACGATGGCGATGCCGGCGTCCTGGTCGGCGTTGACGCCCTTGACCTTCAGTTCGGCCGAGGCGCGCAGGAGCGCGACGCCGCCGCCGGGCACGATGCCTTCCTGGACGGCCGCCCGCGTAGCGTTGAGCGCGTCGTCGATGCGGTCCTTCTTTTCCTTGACCTCGATCTCGGTCGAGCCGCCGACGCGGATCACGGCAACACCGCCGGCGAGCTTCGCCAGGCGTTCCTGCAGCTTCTCGCGGTCGTAGTCCGAGGTCGTCTCCTCGATCTGGGCCTTGATCTGGTTGACGCGGCCCTCGATCTCGTCCTTCTTGCCGGCGCCGTCGACGATCGTCGTGTTCTCCTTGGAGATCGACACCTTCTTGGCCTGGCCGAGCATGTCGAGCGTGACGTTCTCGAGCTTGATGCCGAGGTCTTCCGAGATCACCTGGCCGCCGGTGAGGATCGCGATGTCCTCGAGCATGGCCTTGCGGCGGTCGCCGAAGCCCGGAGCCTTGACGGCAGCGATCTTGAGGCCGCCGCGCAGCTTGTTGACGACGAGCGTCGCAAGGGCTTCGCCCTCGACGTCCTCGGCGATGATCAGCAGCGGCTTGTTCGACTGTACGACCGATTCAAGAACCGGCAGCATGGCCTGGAGGTTGGAGAGCTTCTTCTCGTGAAGGAGGATGTAGCAGTCCTCGAGCTCGGCGACCATCTTCTCGGAATTGGTCACGAAGTAGGGCGACAGGTAGCCACGGTCGAACTGCATGCCCTCGACGACCTCGAGCTCGGTCTCGGCGGTCTTGGCTTCCTCGACCGTGATGACGCCCTCGTTGCCGACCTTCTGCATGGCAGCGGCGATGTCCTTGCCGACCTGCTCCTCGCCATTGGCCGAAATCGTGCCGACCTGGGCGACCTCGTCGGAGGTCGAGATCTTCTTCGCCTTCTTGGCGAGCTGCTCGACGACGTCCTTGACGGCGAGATCGACGCCGCGCTTGAGGTCCATCGGGTTCATGCCGGCGGCGACGGCCTTGTGGCCCTCGCGGATGATCGACGCGGCAAGCACGGTTGCCGTTGTCGTGCCGTCGCCTGCGACGTCGTTCGTCTTCGAGGCGACTTCGCGCACCATCTGCGCGCCCATGTTCTCGAACTTGTCCTCGAGCTCGATCTCCTTGGCGACGGAGACGCCGTCCTTGGTGATGCGCGGCGCGCCGAACGACTTGTCGATGACGACGTTGCGGCCCTTCGGGCCGAGCGTGACCTTGACGGCGTCCGCGAGGACGTCGACGCCGTGCAGCATCTTCTCGCGCGCCGAACGGCCGAATTTCACTTCTTTTGCAGCCATGTCAGTAAACTCCCGGGCTTCTCGCCCTCAGTTGATCTGCTTGGATGGGTTGGGAGACCGGCCTCAGCCGATGATGCCCATGATGTCGGATTCCTTCATGATCAGAAGGTCTTCGCCATCGAGCTTCACCTCGGTGCCCGACCACTTGCCGAACAGCACCCGGTCGCCGGCCTTGACGTCGAGCTCGACGACCTTGCCGCTCTCGTCGCGGGCGCCGGAACCGACGGCGATGATCTCGCCTTCCTGCGGCTTCTCCTTGGCGGTGTCGGGAATGATGATGCCGCCCTTGGTTTTTTCCTCGGACTCGACCCGGCGAACCACGACGCGGTCGTGAAGCGGGCGGAATTTGGTGCTTGCCATTGTCTTTACCCTTGATCGAATGACATAAGCGGACCGGCTGGTCCGTGCGATCGGAATTGGCACTCGTCCTGTGACAGTGCTAACGGCGGCGAGATAAGAGTGGCTCGCGGATGAGTCAAGGACAGCCCCGGCAAATTCCGTTGTGCGCCGCAACATGGCGGCGCGGCGGCGACGGGGCTTGTAATCCGTCTGCGGCTGGGCGATGTGAGCCTCAGGACATTGACGAAAATCAGGCATCGGAAAGACGCAAGGAAAATGACGAGGCGCGCGACGAGCCTGGCCGAGGTGGGCCAGCACTACGAGGTGATCCTCAGCGACGTCTGGGGCGTGGTGCACAACGGGGCGCGCTCCTACCCGGCCGCGTGCGAGGCGCTGGCCGCCGAGCGCCGCGCGGGCCGCACCGTGGTCCTGATCACCAATTCGCCGCGCCGCTGGAGGAGCGTCGTGGCGCAGATGCGCTCGCTCGGCGTGCCGGACGAGACCTACGACCGCATCGTGACCTCAGGCGACGTGACGCGCCATCTGATCGAGGCTGGCCCGCGCCGGGTCTTCTTCATCGGCGCGGAACGCGAGCACGAACTCTTCGCCGATCTCGACATCGAGCTCGTCGGCGAGGAAGAGGCGGAGGTCGTCCTCTGCACGAGCCCCTACGACGACGAGGTCGAGGGCCCGGACGACTATCACGATCTGCTCGGCCGCCTGAAAAAGCGCGACCTGCCCTTCGTCTGCGCCAATCCGGACATCATGGTGGAGCGGGGCGACCGGCTGGTCTACTGCGCCGGCGCGCTGGCGAGGGTCTACGCGGACCTCGGCGGCCGGACGCTGATCGCCGGCAAGCCCCATCGCCCGATCTACGAGGCAGCGATGGAGGAGGCAAGGGACGCCCGCGGCCAGGTGGACAAGGCCTGCGTGCTCGCGATCGGCGACGGCCTGGCAACCGACGTCAGGGGCGCCCAGGATTTCGGCCTCGACGTCCTCTACGTCTCGAGCGGCATTCACGCCCGTCACTACGGCGAGACCGGGACCGTTGATGAGGCGCGCCTGTCTGCCTATCTCGATGAGCACGACGCCCGGCCACGCTACTGGATGCAACACCTTGTCTGAGCAATTTTCCGACCGAGTGCCATGCATGCGCCCCTTCCCGGGATCTCGAAGATGCCCATTGAGCGGATAGCGCTGTCCGGGCCCGTTCCCGAACCTCTCCGGCATGCCGTCGTGGCGATCGGCAATTTCGACGGCGTCCACCGCGGCCACCAGACTGTCCTGGAAGCGGCTCTCTCCATTGCCGGCGAGGAGAACCGCCCGGCCTGCGTGCTGACGTTCGAGCCGCATCCCCGCACGGTGTTCCGTCCCGATGTGCCGATCTTCCGCCTCACGCCGGCTCCTGTCCGGGCTCGGGTGCTCGGAGCCATGGGCTTCGACGGTGTGGTGGAGCAACCGTTCTCGCGCGCCTTCTCGCAGCATTCGGCCGACGACTTCATCAGGCATGTCCTTCACGAAAGCCTTGCGGTCGTCCATGTCGTGACCGGCTTCGACTTCCACTTCGGCCATGGCCGCGAGGGCGGCCCGGCCTTCCTCATGGCCGCGGGCGAACGGGAGGGCTTCGGCGTGACGCTCATCGATGCCTTCCGCGACGAGAACGCGGAGGTGGTTTCCTCGAGCCGGATCCGCCAGCTCCTGGCAGGGGGCGACGTCGTCGGGGCTGCCGGCCTCCTCGGCTATCGCTTCACCGTGGAGGCCGAAATCGGTCGCGGCAAGCAGCTCGGCCGGACGCTCGGCTACCCGACCGCCAACATGGCGATGTCACCGGAATTCGGCCTGAAGCCGGGCATATATGCAGTGCGCCTGCGTCGCGCCGACGGCACGCTTCACGACGGCGTGGCGAGCTTCGGCAATCGCCCGACGGTCGATGAGGACGGAGCTCTGCTTCTGGAAACCTATGTCTTCGATTTCCAGGGCGATCTCTACGGCGAGACCTGCGCCGTGTCGTTCTTCGGCCACCTGCGCGATGAGGCGAAGTTCGACGGCCTCGAGGCACTGGTGACGCAGATGCGCAGCGACGAGGCCGAGGCGCGCGCGCTGCTCTCCGGCGTGCGGCCGTTCTCCGCGCTCGATCTTTCGATCTGCTTCTGAGCGCGGGCAGGGTGCCTTTGTCCTTTTCAGCCGCCGAAAAAATGTCTAAGGAACGCGGCGATATGACAGGAACCCGGCTGATACCCTTTTCGCGAATTATCGGCCCGGCCTTCACCCCCTCCTGAGGGAGGCGTGGAGGTCCGGGAGCGACCGGCGCCGTGTGAGCGCCATTTCCGTTGCAATTCAATCAGCCCGAGCGGCGCGTCTTGCGCTAGAACCGATCGCCGAAACATGACCGACACCGCCGAGAAGATCGACTATTCGAAGACACTTTTCCTCCCGCAGACCGATTTCCCGATGCGGGCCGGCCTTCCGAAGAAGGAGCCGGAGCTCGTCGCACGCTGGCAGGAGATGGACCTCTACCGCAAGCTGCGCGAGGACGCTGCCGGCCGGCCGAAATTCGTCCTGCACGACGGCCCGCCCTATGCCAACGGCAACATCCATATCGGCCACGCACTGAACAAGATCCTCAAGGACGTCATCACCCGCTCCTTCCAGATGCGCGGCTACGATTCCAACTACGTCCCCGGCTGGGACTGCCACGGCCTGCCGATCGAGTGGAAGATCGAGGAACGCTATCGCGCCAAGGGCCTCGACAAGGACCAGGTGCCCATCAACGAGTTCCGGCAGGAGTGCCGCGAGTTTGCCCAGCACTGGATCGACGTCCAGACGGCCGAATTCCAGCGCCTCGGCGTCGAGGGCGACTTCAAGAAGCCCTACACGACGATGAACTTCCACGCCGAAGCCCGCATCGCCGGCGAACTGCTGAAGTTCGCCATGTCCGGCCAGCTCTATCGCGGCTCCAAGCCGATCATGTGGTCGGTGGTGGAAAAGACCGCGCTGGCGGAAGCCGAGGTCGAGTATCAGGACTACGAGAGCGACACGGTCTGGGTGAAGTTTCCATACAGGACGTCCGATCTGGACGAAGGTGCGAGGAAGCTCCGTGGCGACGACTACAAATCTCCATTTGAGGGAGCCTTCATCGTCATCTGGACAACGACACCGTGGACGATTCCCGGTAACCGCGCGATCTCGTACTCCCCGCGTATCCGCTATGGTCTGTACGAGGTGACTGCCGCGGAGAACGACTTCGGTCCGAAGCCCGGCGAGAAACTGATCTTTGCCGCCAATCTTGCGCCAGAGGCCTTCGAAAAGGCAAAACTGCAATATCGCGAACTGGGTCCGGTCGATGCCGAAGACCTGGAAGGCATGATCTGCGAGCACCCCCTCAAGGACCTCGGCTACACCTTCGCCGTCCCCCTGATCCCCGGCGAGCATGTCACCGACGACGCCGGCACCGGCTTCGTGCACACCGCACCCGGCCACGGCCGGGAGGACTTCGACGCGTGGATGGATCATGCGCGCGATCTCGAGGCCCGCGACATCAAGGCGCGGATCCCCTTCACCGTCGACGATGACGGCTTCTACACCGCCGATGCGCCGGGCTTCGGCCCCGACGCGCCGGAGGGGCCCGCCCGCGTCATCGACGACAAGGGCAAGAAGGGCGACGCCAACAAGCGCGTCATTGCCGCGCTGATCGACAGGCACATGCTCTTCGCCCGCGGCCGGCTGAAGCACACCTATCCCCATTCATGGCGCTCGAAGAAGCCCATCATCTTCCGCAACACGCCGCAATGGTTCGCCTATATGGACAGGGACCTGAACGGATTCGGCCTCGATCCCGCCACAGGCGGCAAGCCCGACCGGGCGTCGGCCAGTCAGGCCGCCCCCGCGGAGCGAAGCCGCGATAGCGGCGGCAGCGTGAGCGCCGAAAACACCGCAGGCGGCAAGCCCGACCGGGCGTCGGCCGGTCAGGCCGCCCCCGCGGAGCGAAGCCGCGATAGCGGCGGCAGCGTGAGCGCCGAAAACACCACAGGCGGCAAGCCCGACCGGGCGTCGGCCGGTCAGGCCGCCCCCGCGGAGCGAAGCCGCGATAGCGGCGACGGCGTGAGCGCGGACAAGCCCGACACGCTCCGCAACCGTGCTCTTGCCGCCATCGATGCCACGCGTTTCGTGCCCGCCGCCGGCCAGAACCGGCTGCGCGGCATGATCGAGGACCGGCCGGACTGGGTGCTCTCGCGCCAGCGCGCCTGGGGCGTGCCGATCTGCGTCTTCGCCGACGACAATGGCGAGATCCTCAAGGACGACGCCGTCAACGCCCGTATCCTCGAGGCATTCGAGAAGGAGGGTGCCGACGCCTGGTTCGCCGACGGAGCCAGGGAGCGCTTCCTCGGCAACGACCACGACCCCGAGAAATGGCATCAGGTGAGGGACATCCTCGACGTCTGGTTCGATTCGGGCTCGACGCACACCTTCACCCTGGAGGACCGCCCGGACCTGAAATGGCCCGCCGACGTCTATCTGGAGGGCTCCGACCAGCACCGGGGCTGGTTCCATTCGTCGCTGCTCGAAAGCTGCGCGACGCGCGGCCGCGCGCCCTACGACGCCGTCATCACCCATGGCTTCACCATGGACGAGAAGGGCGAGAAGATGTCGAAATCGAAGGGGAACACCGTTACCCCTCAGGAGGTCATGGCCTCCTCCGGCGCCGATATCCTGCGCCTCTGGGTGATGACGACCGACTACGGCGAGGACCAGCGCC
Organism: uncultured Alphaproteobacteria bacterium; assembly: GCA_963760965.1. GTDB lineage: Bacteria > Pseudomonadota > Alphaproteobacteria > Rhizobiales > Rhizobiaceae > Pararhizobium_B. The sequence continues at coordinate 229,218 of CAVXEW010000005.1, read as the reverse complement.
TCGGCAAGGCGATCATCCAGACCAATGTCGACGCCTACCGCAAGCTCCGCAACACCGTCCGCTGGATGCTCGGCACGCTCAGCCACGACACCGGCGGGACCGTGCCGGTCGACGGCATGCCGGAACTGGAGCGCTTCATGCTCCATCGTCTCTTCGAGCTCGACGCGGTGGTGCGCAAGGGTTACGACGACTTCGACTTCAAGCGCATCGCGCGCCACCTCGTCGATTTCGCCAACATCGAGCTTTCGGCCTTCTACTTCGACGTGCGCAAGGACGCCCTCTACTGCGACGCCCCGTCGAGCGATCGCCGCAAGGCCGCGCTGCAGGTGATCCGCACCATCTTCGACTGCCTGGCCACCTGGCTTGCGCCGATGCTGCCCTTCACCATGGAAGAGGCCTGGCTGTCGCGGGATCCGGACGCCGTCTCGGTGCACCTCGAGCAGTTTCCCGAAGTGCCGGCCGGCTGGAAGGACGAGGCGCTGGCTGCGAAGTGGAAGAAGATCCGCACGGTCCGCCGCGTTGTCACCGGTGCGCTGGAGATCGAGCGCCGCGAGAAGCGAATCGGCTCTTCTCTCGAGGCGGCCCCTGTCGTCTACATCGACGACCCCGCGCTGCGCGAAGCGCTGGTCGGGCGCGACTTCTCCGAGATCTGCATCACTTCGGACATCGGTATCGTCGAAGGCGAGGGGCCGTCCGACGCGTTCCGGCTCGACGAGGTGAAGTCGGTCGCGGTCGTTCCGGCGCTCGCCCTCGGCCGGAAATGCGCACGCTCGTGGCGCATTACCGACGACGTCGGCTCCGATCCGGAGTTCCCGGACGTGTCGGCGCGCGATGCCGCCGCGCTGCGTGAACTGCGCGCGCTCGGCCGTCTTTGAACGACATTCTTGCCGCCGCCGATTGCGGCGGCGGCTCCGTTTCGGTAGAAGCGGTCAAGAAATGGCCGGAATTTTCGTTCAGGCGGGTGTGCCTGACGCAAGCGCCCGGCTGGGCGGGAAAGACTGGATGAACTTGACGCCATATTTTCGCTACGCAATGACGTCGGCCGCAGCGGTCGCGTTCGCGACGGTGCTCTCGGGCTGCATGGGCGACCCGACCTACGGCACCGGCCAGACACAGAGTTCCCACCTCGTCGAGGACCTGGGCAACATGGTCTCGCTGCCGAAGAACAAGGCGGCAGACGTCAAGTACCAGCCGCGCCCCGATCTCGTTCAGCCGCCCAAGGCCGAGGCGGGCAGGCTGCCGCCGCCCCAGAAGGACGTCGCCTCGAAGGACAACCCGAACTGGCCGAAGTCGCCGGAACAGGTCCGCAAGGAGATGGTCGCCCGCATCGACGAGGAAAGCGGCAACGGAAAGACGCTGCCGCTCGGCGCCTCGCCCCGCAGATGGGACGGTGGCGGGTCCAATATCTCCACCGACGCGCAGACGCGGCAGTTCCGCGACGCCCTCACCGTGGAGAAGGGCAACTACAGCGGACGCAGGTTTCTCAGCGATCCGCCCGCCGACCTGAAGGTGCCGGCATCGACCGCGCCCACCGACCAGCTCGGCAAGCCCGAGAAGGAGAAGGAGCGCGAGCGACTCGCCGCGGCCAAGAAGAAGGGTACCGGCGGCAGCTGGTGGCCATTCTGATCTGGGCAGCGACGATCCCTCGCCAAGGAAAGATGCCGGCGATAGACCCGGACAAGCTGGAAGCCCACGTCCGCGCCTTCGATGCGCGGATTCGGCGTCGCAACACCGTCGAGTTCGCGGCAAGCGGGATCGTGGTCGCGATATTCCTCGCGAGGGCGCTCGGCCTGCTGCCGGGATCCGTCTGGCCCGGACTCTCCGGCTGGCTGACACGGGCCGGTGACCTCCTCGTGGCGCTGGCCTCGGTCTTCGTGGCGGTGCAGATCCACCGATTGGCCCGCCCGGTCGCGCCCCGCCTTAAGTCGGCGGGACTGCTGCCGTTCCATCTGGAACAGCTGCAGCGCCAGTCGGCGGCACTGAAATCCTCGCCGTTGTGGTACGTCGCGCCCTTCCTGCCCGGGATCGTCCTCGTCTTCGGGGGCTATGCAGCCGGGCCGGACGCGGCGATCGTCTGGCCGCTTCTCGGGGGAGCGATCGCTCTCGGCGTCCTCGCCGGCATCGTCTGGCTCAACCTCGGCACGGCGAAGGAGTTCGATGCCGAGATCAGGTGGCTTGAGGAAATGGAGCGGCAGACGCTGGGCTGAGAAGCTTCAGCGCCGGGCCTCGAAAAAGGCGACGAGGAGACCGGCCGCCGCCTGTTCGCCGATCCCGCCATAGACGTCGGGCGCATGGTGGCACGTCGGCTGGCCGAAGAAGCGGACGCCATTGACGACGGCGCCGCCCTTTGCGTCCTCCGCCCCGAAATAGAGCCGCCGTATGCGGGCGAAGGAGATCGCCGCGGCGCACATCGCGCAGGGTTCCAGAGTGACATAGAGGTCCGCGTCCGTCAGGCGCTCGCGGCCGAGCCGGGCGGAGGCCTTCCGGATCGCGACGATCTCGGCATGGGCGGTCACGTCGCGGGTCTCGCGCGTCCGGTTGCCGGCCGTTGAAACCACGACGCCGTCGAGGACGACGACCGCGCCCACCGGCACCTCGCCGGCCTCGCCGGCAAGGCGCGCTTCCTCGAGCGCAAGATCCATGAAGCTCGCCGTCTCGACCAAGCTATTTCCTCTTAACGCGTCTTCCGCGACCTGATAGGACAGCCGCAAAAGGCAGGCAAACAGCAAATGACATCCGAAGACAAGCCGAAGCGCTCCCGGCCGAGGCCGGGCGGCCGCAGCGAAACGTCCGCACCGAACGACGTGCCCGAAGGCACCGCCGTGCCGGAGCGCATCGCCAAGATCCTGGCGCGCGCCGGTGTCGCATCTCGCCGCGACGCGGAGCGCATGGTCATGGAAGGGCGCGTCAGCGTCAACGGCAAGGTGCTGGAGACGCCCGCCGTCACGGCGACCCTCGCCGATCTGATCGAGGTCGACGGCCGGCAGATCCGGGGCATAGAGCGAACCCGGCTCTGGCTCTACTACAAGCCCGTCGGCCTCGTGACCACGAACAGCGACCCGGAAGGCCGGCCGACCGTGTTCGATCGCCTGCCGGGCGACCTTCCCCGCGTTCTCTCCGTCGGCCGCCTCGACATCAACACCGAGGGCCTCCTGCTGCTTACCAATGATGGCGGCCTTTCGCGCGTACTGGAGCTGCCGGCCACCGGCTGGCTCCGGCGTTACCGGGTGCGCGCGCACGGCGAGGTCGACCAGGCCGCCCTCGACCGCCTGAAGGAGGGCATCGCCGTCGACGGCGTGCTCTACGGCGCCATCGAGGCGACGCTCGACCGCGTGCAGGGCTCAAATGTCTGGATCACCATGTCGTTGCGCGAGGGCAAGAACCGCGAGATCAAGAATGTCCTCGGCGCGCTCGGGCTCTCCGTCAACCGGTTGATTCGCCTGTCCTACGGACCGTTCCAGCTCGCCGACCTCGCCGAGGGCGAGGTGCGGGAGATCCGCGGCCGCACCTTGCGCGACCAGCTGGGCCCGCGCCTCATCGCCGAGTCCGGGGCCGATTTCGAGGCCCCCGTTTTCTCCGGCATGGCGGCGGTCCCGGAGCGCCAGGAAGAAAGGCCCGCCGGCCGAAAGGCCGAAAGGCCGGATGGCAAGGCCCGTGGCGGGCGGCCGGAAAGTCGCGACGAGCGTCGCGGCGAGAAGCGTGAAGGTCGCGACGAGCGTCGCGGTGAGAAGCGTGAAGGTCGCGACGAGCGTCGCGGTGAGAAGCGCGAAGGTCGCGACGAGCGTCGCGACCGGGCGCTCTCCCGTCTCGACACCAGGCGCGGCGACGACCGCGACGACAGGCCGAAGCGGCGTCCGCCGCCCCGCAGCCGCGCGTCGAACGTCTGGATGGCGCCTGGGGCCCGGCCGGTGAACCCGAAGAAGGCGGCGGCAGAAGCCGAGGAGCGGGCGGAAAAGAAATCCCGCCGTCCCGCGTCGAAGGCCGAACGTTTCGACAACACTGTCCGCAAGGACAGCGACAGGAAGCCGCGTCGCCCGGCCGTGGGCGGGCAGCGGCCATCCGGCGCGGCTCCGGACCGCGAAGCGCGCGGCAGGAACGACGGACCCCGACCGGACAGGCGCGCCAAGGCGGCCGGAAAGTCCGGTGCGGGCCGATCGGACCGGCTGGGCAAGGCGGCCGGCAGACCTGCCGACGATCGCCCGGATCGCAGCGAGGGAAAGAAGCCATTCGCCAAGCGTTCGGGCAGCGCGAAGCCAGGTACGCGCCCGGCGCGACAGGCCGGGAAGGGAAAGACGGGAGACGGGCGCGGCGAGGCGAGCGGGCCACGCCGGAACGGTGCTCCCAAGGGAGCGCGGCGCGGTGCGGATCGTCGGCGGTGAGTTCCGCGGGCGCACGCTCGCCTCGCCGAGGACAGGCTCGATACGTCCGACCACCGACCGCACGCGCGAGAGCCTCTTCAACATACTGGCGCACGCCTATCCGGAAGTTCTTCGCGGCACCCGCATGCTCGAGCTCTTCGCCGGCACGGGAGCCGTAGGCTTCGAGGCGCTGTCGCGCGGTGTCGCCAGCGTCCTCTTCGTCGAAACGGGCGTCGAGGGCAGGGGCCTGCTGCGCACCAACATCGAGGCGCTCGGCCTGCAGGGCCGGGCGAAGGTCTTCCGCCGGGACGCCACGACACTGGGCAACGCCGGCACCATCGAGCCCTTCGGCCTGCTCTTCGCAGATCCTCCGTACGCTACGGGGGCCGGCGAGAAGGCGCTGGGCGCTGCGGCAACCGGCGGCTGGCTGGTCGCCGGCGCGTTGGCTATCCTGGAGGAGCGCGCCGACGTGACGCCCGAGCCCGGACCGGCCTTCGAGCCTGTCGAACGACGCCTCTTCGGCGACACGCGCATGCATTTCTGGCGGTACAGGCCCGGTTGAGAGCACCGATGGAGCAGCAGATGGGGACGAGACCGCGGAGAACGTCCCGGAGTTCGGCTTCCGGACCCTCAGTCGCCGTGGCCTTCGGCGGAGGCGGCGCGCGCGGCCTTGCCCATATCCATGTCATCGAGGTGCTGGACGAACTGGGGATCCGGCCGGTGGCGATCGCCGGCTCGTCGATCGGCGCGATCATGGGGGTGGCGATGGCGGCGGGCATGCGGGGAGAGGAAATCCGCGCCTATGCCCTGGCGACCCTCGGCAACGGCACGGAGGTCCTGAGCCGCTTCTGGCGCCTGCGGCCGGCCAGCATGCGGGACATGATGTCGGACGGGTTCCGCATCGGCCAGTTCGATGTCGAACGGATCCTGAAGGCCTTCCTGCCGGAGCGCATACCGCACGGTTTCGACCGGCTCTCCGTCCCCATGAAGGTCGTGGCGACCGACTACTACGCGAATGCCGAGGCGGTGATCGAGCATGGCGAGATCTACGGCGCGCTCTCCGCCTCCGCCGCGATGCCCGTCGTCTTCCGGCCGGTGCGCCACAATGGTCGCGTGATGGTTGACGGGGGCATTTCGAATCCCGTGCCATTCGACCATCTTCGCGGCCTCGCGGATATCGTCATCGCGGTCGACGTGGTCGGCACCCCGGCCGGCGATCCGGCGCGATTTCCCGCGCGGCTCGATTCCCTGTTCGGCGCCACGCAACTGATGATGCAGTCGATCGTGAGGCTCAAGATGCGGGAGGCCCCGCCCGACATCATGCTGCGGCCGGAAGTCAGCCGATTCCGCGTCCTCGACTTCCTCAAGGCGTCCGACATACTGAAGGGGTCGGGCGGCGTGCGCGACGACCTGAAGCGTGAACTGGATCGGGTATTGGCCAAGCGCGCGAAGGCCACCTGAGGAGCCTGTCCGTTCAGGTCGTTTCCGTCTCGGCGGCGCGCGATTTCGGGCGGATCAGCGGCTCCGGGGTCACCGGCTTGCTCAGGAGCATGTCGGTCCCGGCGTAGATTCCCTCGCTGGCCTGCAGCAACAGGCGCTCCTCGTCGCGCCGGCGCACGTCCTCGCTGATGTCATAGGCGAACGTCTCCTCCATCCCCAGCGCCTCGAGCGTCCTGCGGCCGAAGAGCAGGCCGGATTCCAATGTTTCGCGCAGCTCGTAGTCGACCCCCCGCTTGCGCAGCGCGAGCGAATGTATCCGGTCGTAGGAACGCACGTAGAGCCGTGTCGTTGGGTACTCCGCCTGGATCAGGTCGACGATCCGGTCCGTTACCGCCTTCTTCTGCGTGCAGACGGCGACGACCTTCGCCCGCCTGATGCCGGCCGCCTCGAGCACGTCCTTGCGCGTGCCGTCGCCGAAATAGATGCGGAAGCCGAAGCGCATGGCCTGACGCACCCGGTCGGCCGAATGGTCGATGACGGTGACGCTGGAGCCGCCGGCGAGCAGTATCTGGCAGGCGATCTGGCCGAAGCGCGAGAAGCCGATCATCATGACATCGGCTCCCGCGCCGTCGAAATCCTCTTCCATCTGCTCCCCCGCCTCTTCGCTCAGCAGATATCTCGAAAGCGCTGCAACGAGCGGGGTCAGCGCCATCGACACGGTCACGACGACGATCAGCAACGAGGCGGTCGCCGCCGGGAAGATGCCGGCGCCCGCGGCGGCGGTGAAGAGCACGAAGCCGAACTCTCCACCCTGCGGCAGGATCGAAGCGATGTGCACGGCGTCGTTGTGGCCGGTGCCGAACAGCCGGCAGGCCAGGTAGACCACGACGAACTTGGCGAGCATGACGGCAGGAACGGCGAGCACGATGGCAAGCCAGTTGTCGAGGATGACGTGCACGTCGAGCGAAAGACCGACGCCCATGAAGAACAGGCCGAGCAGGATGCCGCGAAAAGGCTCGATGTCCGCCTCGAGCTCGTGCCGGTAGGAGGATTCCGCGAGCAGCACGCCGGCCAGGAAGGAGCCCATCGCCATCGACAGTCCGGCGAGTTGCATCAGCGTCGCCGCCGCCAGCACCACGAACAGCGCCGCCGCGATCATGGCCTCCCGCGCGCCTGTGCGGGCGATGACCTGGAAGAGGGGATTGAGCAGGTAGCGGCCGGCGAAGAGAAGGGCGACGATGGCCGCGACGGCGACGCCGAAATGCATCAGCGGCGAGCCCGTCTCCTTCGCGAAGGGTGCCAGCAGCGGAACGATGGCAAGCAGCGGCACGATGGCGAGATCCTGCAGGAGCAGGATCGAGAATGTCCGCCGGCCATGCTCCGTGTTGATGTCGCCGTCCGCTTCGAGGATCTGCATGGCGAACGCCGTCGAAGAGAGCGCGAGGCCGAAACCGATGATGGCCGCCGCGTTCGCACCGAATCCGGCGAGTCCTCCGGCGAGTCCCATGAGGACGAACCCGGAGAACACGACCTGCACCGTGCCGAGCCCGAAGATGTCGCGGCGCATCTGCCAGAGGCGGGTCGGCTTGAGCTCCAGGCCGATGATGAACAGCAGGAAAACAACTCCGAGTTCGGCGAATTCGAGTATCTGCTTGCCGTCGGCGATCAGCCTGAGCAGGGGGCCGATGACGACACCGGCGGCGAGGTAGCCGAGGACCGTCCCGAGTCCGATCTTCTTGAACACCGGAGCCGCGACGACAGCTCCGCCCAGAAGCACCAGCGCTTCGGTATAGAGACTCGGACCGCCTGCCGTCATGGAATGCCTTTCGATGTCGAGGAAGTGGTGCCGCCTGTCCCGGTATATTGCCGCTTCAGCCTTGATGAGAACGCGACCGCACAATAAATGGTGCGGGAACGAAAGGCCATCTCCATGTCCGACACCATCGATTCCGAAGACCTGCGCGACCGCGCGCAGCAACTCATCGACCACGCAAGAAGGGCAGGTGCCGACGCGGCCGATGCGGTGGTGGTGCGCGGCCGGTCGCGTTCGGTCTCCGTACGGCTCGGCAAGGTGGAGGGTACCGACGCCTCGGAAGGCGACGACTTCTCGCTGCGGGTCTTCGTCGGCAGCCGGGTCGCGAGTGTCTCGGCGAATGCCGGTTTCGACGTCGCGGCGCTCGCCGAGCGGGCCGTGGCGATGGCGAAGGTGTCGCCGGAGGATCCCTTCGCGACGCTCGCCGACAGTGAGCGCCTGGCCCGGCAGTTCCCGGACCTCGACCAGTTCGACCCGGCCGAGGTGGATGCCGAGGCCCTGGCAGAGGCCGCGCTCGCCGCCGAAGCCGCCGCGCTCGAGGTGCCCGGCGTGACCAACTCGACGGGCGCGGGCGCATCGGCGGGGATGGGCGGGCTCGTCCTGGTGACCTCTCACGGTTTCTCGGGCTCCTACATGGCCACCCGCTTCGGCCGTTCCGTCAGCGTGATCGCCGGCGAAGGGACGGGCATGGAACGCGACTACGATTTCGACAGCCGGGTCCACTACGCCGATCTCGACGCTCCGGAGAAGATCGGCCGCTCGGCCGGCGAGCGTGCGGTGAGGCGCGTCAATCCGCGCCAGGCCGATACCGGCTCGAACGTCACCGTCATCCTCGATCCCCGCGTCGCCCGCGGCTTCGTCGGTCACCTTGCCGGCGCCATCAACGGAATGGCGATCGTGCGGAAGACGAGCTTCTTGCGCGACCGGATGGACAAGCCGGTGATGAGCCCCGGCATCGTCGTCACCGACGATCCGCTGGTGGTGCGCGGTGCAGCCTCGCGGCCCTTCGACGGCGAAGGCGTACGGGGAGAGAAGCTGAGCATGGTCGAGGACGGCGTGTTGCGGCAATGGTTCCTCTCCACCGGTGTCGCGCGCGAACTCGGCCTCGAGACGAACGGGCGCGGCGTACGCGGCGGCTCGTCCGTCTCGCCGTCGTCCACGAACCTCGCGCTGGAGCCGGGTACGGTCACGCCGCAGGAGCTGATCGCCGGCGTCGGCCGCGGCTTTTACGTGACGGAGGTCATAGGGCATGGCGTCGACATGGTGACAGGCGACTACAGCCGCGGGGCGAGCGGTTTCTGGATCGAGAACGGCGAACTGGGCCACCCGGTCTCGGAGGTCACCATCGCCTCCAACCTGAAGGACATGTTCATGCGGGTGACCCCTGCCGACGACATCGACCGCAAGTTCGGCACCGCCTCGCCGACGCTCGCCATAGAAGGCATGACGCTTGCGGGCCGCTGAACACGCGCGTGAGCCGGACGTCGTCGCGGATCTGGCGCTCATTCGCGACGCCGCGGAGGAGGCGGGCAGCCTGGCGCTGAACTATTTCCGGCGCGATCCCGAGGTCTGGTACAAGAACCACGGCCGCTCGCCGGTCAGCGAGGCCGACATCGCCGTCGACGGGATGCTCAGGCGGCGCCTGGCGGCGGCGCGGCCGCACTATGGCTGGCTCTCGGAGGAGAGCGGCGGCGAGGAGGACCGGCTCGGCCGCGAGACGGTGTTCGTAGTGGATCCGATCGACGGGACCCGCGGTTTCGTCGCCGGCAAGGATATCTGGTGCGTCAGCGTCGCCGTCGTCCATCGTGGCGTCAGCGTGGCCGGCGTTCTCGTGGCACCCGCGACCGGCGAGGTCTTCACGGCGCATGGCGCTGGCCCGGCGGAAAAGAACGGCCGGACGATCGCAGTTTCGGAGCCGGCCGCCGCGGACGGGGGCCGGATGGTGGTGGCCGCCCCGGACCGCATCATGGCGCAACTGCCGGACGACCTGAAGGAGCTTGTCGCCTCCGTCGGCCACGTGCCCTCGCTGGCCTACCGGCTGGCCATGGTCGCGGACGGCCGCCTGCATGCGACCCTCGTGCGCGAGAATGCCAACGACTGGGACATCGCCGCCGCGGAAGTCATCCTTCGCAGGGCCGGCGGGTCGCTTGTCCAGCGCGACGGCGCGCCGATGGTCTTCAACGGCGAAGACACCCGCCACGGCATCCTGCTGGCCGGCTCCGGGTCCGTCCTGCCGAGGCTGGCGGCCGCGGTCGCGCAGCTTGCCGGGCATTGACCTTTGCAGCGAATTGCCCCAAACCCCGATCGAATCGAAGCGTTCCTGGAGCCCTTTCATGGCTGGTGACAAACCGAAGCAACTCCTGCACCTTGTCTTCGGCGGCGAGCTTTCGAGCCTCGAGGACATGGAGTTCCGCAACCTCGACGAACTCGACATCGTCGGCATCTTCCCCGACTATGCAACGGCGCTGGCAGCCTGGAAGGCGAAGGCGCAGATGACGGTCGACAACGCGCACATGCGCTATTTCATCGTCCACATGCACAGGCTTCTCGACCCGGAGACCGGCGAGAGGCACGGCGCCTGACCGTGGCGCCGCGTCATGCGTCCGCGTCCATGAAGGAAAATTCCCGGACCGGCGGAGCCGGTTCCCGTTCCCTGCCGCGCAGGGCAGGAAAGGCGCTGCTGCGCTCGGACGCCTTCCAGGCGGTTGCCGCACGCCTCGTCCACGCCATCGGCGTCTTCATCTACCGCACCAATCCTCCGGCACCGGAATCCCACGACATGCTGGCCCACATCGAAGGCCACAAGCCGGTGATCATCGCGCTCTGGCATGGCCAGCAGATGCTCGTGCAGTTCACCCGGCCCCGGGGAGAGGCGGTTGCAGGCCTCGTATCGCGCAGCGCCGACGCCGAGATAAATGCGCGCGTACTCGAGCTTTCCGGCAACGAGGTGGTGCGCGGCTCCGGTGGCAGGGACCGCGGTGCGACGAACCGCAAGGGCGGCGTCCGCGCGCTCATCGCCCTGCGAGATGCCCTGCGCCGCGGCCGCCATGTCGTGATGATCGCCGACATATCCAAGGGCGCGCCGCGAGAGGCAGGCGAGGGCATCGTCCATCTGGCGAAGTTCTCGGGTCGTCCGATCGTTCCGATGGCGCTGGCCACCAGCCGCCATCATGTCGTCAAGAGGGCGTGGGACAGGATGACCATCAACCTGCCCTTCGGCCGCCGATGCCTGCGCCTCGGCCCCCCGATCTATGTGCCCGCCGACGCGAGCGACGAACAGGTCGCAGCGCTCCGACAGAAAGTGACCGAGGAATTGAACCGAGTGACGGCGGATGCCTACCGGCTCGTGGGGACGCGGAAGTGAGCCCGCGCTGGGCGCGTCTGGCGCTGGGCGGCTACCGTTGGGCCGGCGCCGCGCTCTATCCGTTCCTCGGCACCTATCTCGCCTATCGCTCCGCTCGCGGCAAGGAGGATCGCTCCCGCCGCGCCGAGCGCTACGGCTGCGCGAGCCTGCCGCGACCGCATGGCCCGCTCGTCTGGTTCCATGCCGCGAGCGTCGGCGAGACCAATGCGGTCGTGGCGCTGATCGAGGCCGTCCACGAGCGCGGCCTGTCGATCGTGCTGACCACCGGCACCGTCACCTCGGCGCAGGTCGCGGCGAAGCGCCTCGGCGGCCGCGTCATCCACCAGTATGTGCCTCTCGACTTCAAGCCGGCGGTGGCACGTTTTCTCGATCACTGGCGGCCGGATCTGGCCATTATCGCCGAATCCGAGATCTGGCCGATGACGATCCTCGAACTCGGCCGTCGCCGGATCCCGCAGGTGCTCGTGAACGGGCGTCTCTCCGACCGCTCCTTCCGCAACTGGCGCAAGCGTCCGAACCTCGCTGCGGCCCTTTTCGAGAGCATCTCGCATGTTGCCGCGCAGTCGGAATCGGATGCGGAACGCTTTCGCATGCTGGGTGCCCATTCCGTCAGCGTCTCCGGCAACCTGAAGGTCGACGTCGCCCCTCCCGGCGTCGATGCCGGCGAACTGGCAAGGCTGAGGCAGGCAATCGGCTCCCGTCCGACCTGGGCCGCGATCTCTACCTTCGAGGGCGAGGAGAGCGCCGCCGCCGCGGTCCATGCGGCAATCAGGGCCAACCGGCCCGGGCTCCTTTCCATCGTCGTGCCCCGTCACCCCGAGCGCGGCGACGCCGTCGCGGAGATGCTCGCCGCCAAGGGTCTCGACGTCGCGCGGCGCTCGCGCGGCGATGCGATCACCGGGAGGACCGACATCCTCCTCGGCGACACGATCGGCGAAATGGGCCTCTATCTGAGATTGACCAGCATCGCGTTCGTCGGTCGTTCGCTCACGGCCGAGGGGGGGCAGAACCCGCTGGAGCCGGCAATGCTCGGCTGCGCCATTCTTTCCGGGCGCAATGTCGGCAATTTCCGCGAGACATACCGGAAGCTCGTCGATGCGGGAGCGGCCAAGATCGTCAGGGACGGCGACATGCTGACCCAGGGCGTCGGCTATCTGATGTCGAACGAGGCGGCACGCATCGCCATGTGCGAGGCCGCGACGAAGACTGTCGGCGCGATGCGCGGCGCACTCCCGCGCACGATCGCCGCGCTCGAGCCCTACATCAATCCCCTGACGGTGCAGGCCCGGCTGCGTCCGGTCGACACTGCCGCGGGGGCGGCGCGGGGATGATTTCCGAAGCGCCTCCCTTCTGGTGGTTGCAGAAGTCCTGGCAGGGAATGGCGCTCTCTCCCCTTGGCTGGGCTTACGGCCGCGTCTCGCGCTGGCGCATGGAGCGGGCGCCGCGCGTGCGCATCGATGCTCCCGTCGTCTGCGTGGGGAACTTCACGGTCGGCGGCGCCGGCAAGACGCCGACGGCGCTCGCTCTCGGCGCTGCCGCGCTCGAGCGCGGGCTGAGACCGGGCTTCCTGTCGCGCGGCCATGGCGGCCGGGCGGAGCGGCCGGTGCTTGTCGATCCGGACCATCACAGTGCCGCCGAGGTGGGAGACGAGCCGCTGCTCCTCGCCGGCTGCGCGACGACGGTGGTCTCCCGCGACCGCGTTGCCGGCGCCAGGCGGCTGCTGGCGGAAGGCGTCGACCTTGTCGTCATGGACGACGGCTTCCAGAGCGCGCAACTTCACTTCGATTGCGCCCTTCTCGTCGTCGACGCCGGCCGGGGCCTCGGCAACGGCCGCCTGATTCCCGCCGGGCCGGTGCGTGCGCCGGTTCTCGACCAGCTCCGCCATGCTTCCGCGCTCGTCAGGATCGGCGAGGGGGAAGCGGCCGACCGGGTCGTCCGGCTTGCCGCACGCGCGGCAAAGCCGATCCATCGGGCCCGGCTGGTGCCGCGCGGAGCCGGCGACCTCGCCGGCCGACCGGTCCTCGCATTCGCCGCAATCGGCGATCCGGGCAAGTTCTTCGACACGCTCAAGGCGGCCGGCGCAGACTTGCGCCTGGCCCGCGCCTTTCCCGATCACCATGCCTTCTCCGAGGAGGAAGCCGGCGAACTGCTCGATCTGGCGCGAAGGGAAGGGCTGACCCCGATCACCACCGCCAAGGACATGGTGCGCCTGCGGGGAGCATACGGCAGGTCCGCGGAACTGGCCTGCGCCGCCGAGGTGCTGGCCGTGGACCTGGTCTTTTCCGAGCCCACGGCACCGCATCAGATCATCGACGCAGCCCAGGCCGCGTGCCGGAAGCGCCGGCGCGGCTGAAACCGAGCTGGCCGCCCGTCAGTCGGCGCGCTTCGGCAGGGTGCCCGCCTTCTTTTCCGCCGCGAAGGAGGCCTCGATGTCGACATACGGTTCCTGGCGCGCGACGCTCCAGTATCTCAGCTCGTCGAGCGGGATCGTCTCGCCCGTCACGGCGCAGATCACGTGCGTGCCCGGCAGGATGACCTGGAAGTCGCCGTCCAGGTAGCGGACCTTCGCGGGGTTGGATCCGGGACCCTCGAAGCGGTTCATGGCAATCTCCTCTCAACGCCGCCCGAAAAGGCGCTCGATGTCGTTCAGCTTGAGCTCAATATAGGTTGGCCGGCCGTGATTGCACTGGCCTGAGCCCGGCGTCGCTTCCATCTGTCTCAGAAGCGCGTTCATCTCCTCGCCCCTCATTCGCCGGCCCGAACGCACCGAGCCGTGGCAGGCCATCGTCGCGGCGACGTAGTCGAGCCGCGAGGCGAGGCCGGAGGCATCGTCCCATTCCGCGATCTCGTCGACAAGCTGCCGGACGAGCGCGGCGGCGTCGATCTCCCCGAGCATGGCCGGCGTTTCCCCGACCGCCACGGCGCCGGGTCCGAAGCGTTCGAGCGCCAGGCCAAGGCGCGACAGATCCTGAGCGTGGCGCATCAGCCGGTCGCAGTCTTCCTCCGGCAGGTCGACGATTTCCGGAATGAGCAGCGCCTGCGCCGCGACCCGGCCGGAATGCAGCGCCTCCTTCATCCTCTGGTAGACGAGCCGCTCGTGCGCGGCATGCTGGTCGACGATGACCAGCCCGTCTTCGGTCTGCGCGACGATGTAGTTCTCGTGAAGTTGCGCCCTGGCAGCGCCGAGCGGGTGGGAGGCGGACCGCTGGTCCTGCGCTGTCTCCGCGCGGGCAGACGGCGCGGCGGCGTTTTCGAAAGCCGCCTGTTCCTCCTCCGCGAAGCCGTTTGGCGAAGCCGCCGACTGCTCCTCGAACGGCCGGAACGGCGACGAGTGGATGGAATGGCCGGCCGTGGCGGCAGGCCGGTCGGCCGGCGTCCAGCCCCCTCGGCCCCTGCCGCCGGCGCCGGTGCGAAAGGCCTCCAACATTCCGCTGGCGCCGAGGCTCGATGCGCGGTCGCCGTCGCGCGCGAGCGCCTCGCGGATGGCGCCGACGATGAGCCCGCGCACCAGCCCCGGATCGCGGAAGCGCACGTCGGCCTTCGCCGGATGGACGTTGACGTCGACGAGTGCCGGATCGAGATCGATCGCAAGGACGGCGACCGGATATCGTCCGCGCGGCATCCTGTCGGAATAGGCGCCGCGCAACGCCGACCAGACGAGCTTGTCCTGCACCGGCCGGCCGTTGACGAAGGCGAACTGACTGAGCGAGTTCGCCCGGTTGAAGGTGGGCACGCCGCAGAAGCCGGTCAGCCGGACGTCCTCCCGCACGGCGTCGATCCCGATGGCATTGTCGATGAAATCGCGGCCGAGCACCTGGCCGATCCGCGCCAGCCGGTCGTCGCCCGTCGCCGGGTACTCGAGCGTCGAACGGTCGCTGCCCGAGAGCACGAAGCGAATGGCGGGAAAGGCGATCGCCATGCGCTTGACGACTTCCGTGATGGCGCCCGCCTCGGCGCGGTCCCCCTTCATGAACTTCAGCCGCGCCGGCGTCGCGAAGAACAGCTCGCGCACCTCGACCACGGTTCCCGGATTGCACGCCGCGGGCCGCACGGCTTCGACGCGGCCACCGTCGAGCCGCACTTCGTGCCCGCCGGCACCGCCATGGATGCGGCTGCGGATCGAGAGCTTCGCCACCGAGCCGATCGACGGCAGCGCCTCGCCACGAAAGCCGAGGGAGCGGATGTCCAGCAGGCTGTCGGTGATCTTCGACGTGCAGTGCCGCCTCACCGCAAGGGCGAGGTCTTCCGCCGACATGCCCGAGCCGTTGTCGGTAACCCGGAGGAGGGACTTCCCGCCGCCAGCCGTCGCGACCTCGATGCGCGTCGCCCCGGCGTCTATCGCATTCTCGACCAGTTCCTTCACGGCGCTCGCCGGCCGCTCGATCACTTCACCGGCGGCGATCTGGTTGACGAGAGTTTCGGAAAGCTGGCGGACGGTCATGAAACCATTTTCGCGGATTCGGAGTGCCGTGGAAAGAGACCATCGCATTCCGTCCCCTGTGCGGAGGTTGCCGGCTTTGTCCCCCGGCCCGGCGGTGCCCCGATATCTCGCAGGGCTGCGCTATCAGAACTTTAAGATTTTCGTTGCAGTGTGCCTCCGCGGTGGGGACCTGCGAATAATAAAAAGGAAGGGGCTGGACAAGAATGTCTTCCGCTGCCGACTATAATCTGACGAGGCGTTCAGAACTCGAGGCCATGGCCTTCACCGATCCCCTGACCGGTCTCGGCAATCGCCGGCGCTTGCGCGAGCGGATCGAACGACTCGCCGCCGAGCGCGCGGACGATCCCGCTCCTTTCACCATGGGCGTGGCGAATCTCGACAGTTTCAAGCCGATCAACGATCTCTTCGGCCATCACGCCGGCAACGACATCCTGAGCCAGGTCGGCCACCGCCTGCGTGCCTGCATGCCCGAGGGCGCGTTCGTCGCACGGCTGGAGGGCGACGAGTTCGCCTTCGTCCTGCCGCTCGTCTTCGAGCGCAAGGGCGCCGAGCGCATTGGCCAGATGTTCAAGGAGGTGCTGTCGGCACCCTATGACCTGGGCGACCGGAACGTGCGCCTGTCGGCGTCCTTCGGCTTCGCCGTTTATCCCTTCGCCGGGGAGACCTTTTCGGAGCTGATGAAGAGCGCCGACACCGCGCTCTACCGCTCGAAGCGGCGGGGGCGGGGGAAGATCACCGTCTATTCCGAGGAGATCGCCGCCGAGATGAAGCGGGCGACGCAGCTCGAGCAGGCGCTCCGGCGTGCGATCATCGCGGACGACGTCCAGGTGAATTTCCAGCCGATCGTAAATCTCCGGGACGGCCGGCTGCTCGGCTTCGAGGCCCTGGCGCGCTGGTGCGACGCCGAGCTCGGGCCGGTCTCGCCGGATCTCTTCATCCCGCTTGCCGAGGAGCGCGCCTTCATCGACCTGCTGACCGAGGTGCTCCTGAAGAAGGCGGCCCGAGCCGCACTGTCCTGGCCGGACGACCTCTTTCTGTCCTTCAACCTGTCCTCGGCGCAGCTGATGGACCCGGCGACGAGCTTCAACATCCTGGCGATCCTCAATCGGGTGGGCCTCAATCCGCGACGCCTCGAGCTGGAAATCACAGAAACGGCGATGATGAGCGATCCGGAGACGGCCCAGAAGATCGTCAACGAGCTGCGCGCCGTGGGCGTGCGCGTGTCGCTCGACGATTTCGGCACCGGCCAGTCGAGCCTCGGCCGGCTGCGGGACTTCACCTTCGACAAGGTCAAGGTCGACCGCGCCTTCGTCAGCGGGATCACGACGGACCGGCCCTCCGAACACATCATCAAGGCCATCCTCGCCATGTGCGAGGGCCTCGACCTGAAGGTGATCGCCGAGGGCATCGAGGAGAGGGCCCAGGCGGAGAAGCTCCTCGGCCTCGGCTGCCAGACCGGCCAGGGCTATCTCTACGGCAGGCCGATGACCGCCGACGACGCGTCCGAGCTGATCAGGAAGAGCCGCGGCATCGCCGACGCGGAGGAGCTGGTCGTTCGTTCGCGCCGCGCCTGACCTGCCGGGGGCATCGGAAAGCCGCGGCTAGGCTTCCTGGCGACCCTCGGCTATCAGCCAGTCGCGTACCTCTGCCGCATGGTCCGACAGCATGCGGGACTTCGGCCAGATGACGTGGAACGCCTCTCCCGTCTCCAGCGCATGCGCGCAAAGCCGGACGAGCAGCCCGCTCGCGACCATCCGGTGGATCAGATGGTGCCAGCCGAGCGCCACCCCCTGGCCCTCCATCACCGCCTGGATGACGAGCACGTAGTCGTTGATCGAAAGACCGCGGCCGGCCGTCGCCGCATCGATGCCGGCGCTCCTGAACCATGTCGCCCAGTCGGCCGCCTTGCGCACCGGCTCTTCGAGATGGATGAGGCGGTGTCCGGCGAGCTGCGCGACGCTGCCGGGCATGCCGTGGCGTTCGACATAGGCCGGGCTTGCGACCGGGTAGATCACCTCCGGCGCCATCAGGGCCGCGTCGTATCGCGGCCAGTCTTGCGGATTTCCGCCGCGGATGCCGAGGGGGATCGGTTCGTTCTCGAGGTCGAGGTCCCGGTCTGCCGTCTGGATCCTGAGGTCGACCTCCGGAAGGTCCTCGCGCAGCTTGTGGAGCCGCGGCAGCATCCACATCGAGGCGAAGGCGGTCGACGCGGCGAGCGTCACATGTGCCTCGCCGGCCCGCGCGCGCAGATCCTCGGCCGACCTGCGTATGTGCGAGAGGCCGAGGGTGACGTCGGCGTGAAACCGCTCTCCCGCCTCCGTCAGCGTCACCGAACGGTGACCACGGCGAAACAGCGTTGCGCCGACCTGCTTCTCCAGCGTCCGCACGGCATAGGAGACGGCCGCCTGGGTCATCGCCAGTTCGTGCGCCGCCCGCGTGAAGCTGCCGTGACGGCCGGCCGCCTCGAAGACGATGAGACTGCCCGCCGAGGGCAGCAGGCTGCGCAGGTTCTGCATAAGGTGAGCTTATATCATGCGCAAGAATTTTCCAGCGTCACATCGCGCCGCCACAAGCGTAGCCTCGGAATGAACGGAGGAGCCGACGATGAGCGATGCCGCATTGGAGCATGAGGCCACCGGCCGCAGGCGCGAGCGTGCCGGGCGCGCCGCGCACAGGCATGACCGCGAGAGGAGCGCGGCTCCTGGCGTGCCCTATATCGTCCGCAACATTCCGCCCTACGACATTCTCGGCGAGGAAAGCCTGCTGCGCATCGAGGAAACTGCCGAGCGCATCCTGGCCGAGATCGGCATCGAGTTCCGGGGCGATCCGGCCGCGCTCGACCTCTGGAAGAAGGCCGGCGCCTGCATCGACGGCGAACTGGTGCGTTTCGAGCCGGGCATGCTGCGCGAGATACTGAGGACGGCGCCCGCGCAATTCACCCAGCACGCCCGCAATCCGGCGCGCTCCGTCGAGATCGGCGGCGGCAACGTCGTCTTCTCGCCGGCCTACGGCTCGCCTTTCGTCATGGACATCGAAAGGGGCCGACGCTACGGCACGCTGGAGGATTTCCGCAACTTCATCAAGCTGGCCCAGGCGAGCCCGTGGCTGCACCATTCGGGCGGCA
Organism: uncultured Alphaproteobacteria bacterium; assembly: GCA_963760965.1. Classification (GTDB taxonomy): domain Bacteria; phylum Pseudomonadota; class Alphaproteobacteria; order Rhizobiales; family Rhizobiaceae; genus Pararhizobium_B. Next base: position 210,678 of record CAVXEW010000005.1, on the reverse strand, counting down.
CGATCTGCGAGCCGGTCGACGTGCCGGTGAACAAGCGCCACCTCGACATGGTCTATTCCCACATCAGGTTTTCGGACCGCCCCTTCATGGGCTCGATCACCGCCGAGGAGCGGGCGAAAGATTCCATCGAGATGGCACGCATCCTTTTCGGTCGCGACTTCGTCGACCGGAATTGCGTGATCCTCGGCAATGTCAACGTCAACTCGCCGCTTGTCTGGGACGCGACGATGACGACGTCGCTGCGGGCCTATGCCCGGGCCAACCAGGCGGCGGTCATCGTACCCTTCATTCTCGGTGGCGCCATGGGGCCGGTTACGAATGCCGGCGCCATCGCGCAGTCGCTGGCCGAGACGATGGCCGGTTGTGCACTGACCCAGCTCGAGCGGCCCGGCGCCCCGGTCATTTTCGGCAATTTCCTGTCTTCGATGTCGCTGCGCTCCGGATCGCCGACATTCGGAACGCCCGAGCCCGCCGTCGGCAGCCTCGTCGTCGGCCAGCTCGCCCGGCGCCTGAACCTGCCTCTCCGCTGCGCGGGCAACTTCTCCAACTCCAAGCTGCCGGATGCGCAGGCGATGAACGAGGGCACCATGTCGATGCTCTCCGCCGTGCATTGCGGCGCCAACTTCATCCTGCATTCCGCCGGCTTCCTGGATGGCCTCCTGGCGATGTCCTACGAGAAATTCGTCATGGACGCCGACTTCTGCGGCGCTCTCCATTCCTACCTGGCGGGAGTGACGGTCGACGACAACACGCTCGCGCTCGATGCCTTCCGGGAGGTCGGGCCGGGCAAGCACTTTCTCGGTTGCGCCCACACCATGGCGAACTACCGTTCTGCCTTCTGGGACACGACCGTCAACGACAACGAGCCCTTCGAGAAGTGGGAGGCGGCCGGGGCGACCGATGCAGCCACCCGCGCCAACCGCTTGTGGAAGAAGACGCTCGCCGAGTACGAGGCGCCGCCGCTCGACCAGGGCACGGACGAGGCTCTCAAGGACTTCGTCGCGCGCCGGAAAGCCGCGATGGACGACGCCTGGTACTGACGAGGGAACGGGGGCTGCCGGCTAGCCCCTTCCCCTGTATCCCTGCACGCCCGTCTCCGGTATCCACGAACCCTTCGGCGGCTCGCCCGTCTGCCAGAAGACGTCGATCGGAATTCCGCCGCGCGGATACCAGTAGCCGGCGATCCTCAGCCACAACGGCTTGGTCGCCTCCGCGATACGCCGGCCGATCATGATGGTGCAGTCCTCGTGGAACGCGCCATGATTGCGGAACGAGACGGTGAAGAGCTTCAGCGACTTCGATTCGACCAGCAGCTTGTCGGGCGCATAATCGATGACGATGTGGGCGAAATCAGGCTGTCCCGTCACCGGGCAGAGCGAGGTGAATTCGGGACAGGTGAAGCGGACGATCGCCGGCGCGCCGTCGCTGCCGGAAAACGGCACGGTCTCGAGCACGGCCTCGTCCGGAGATGCGGGTTGCTCGACGTGCCTGCCCAGCTGGCTCAGGCCCTTGGTATCGGTCATGGTCGCCCTCTGCATGAATGCTCTCGGGGGGCGTCTTAACCCCTCTCCGGCGAGAATGGAATGTGTCGCGGCGGCCCGGCCCCCTTCTCCTCAAGGGCCCGGCTTCCAGCTGCCGAAAACCGGGCTTTGCCAGGCGCGCCCTTGCTAGCCGAGCCGCAGGATGGTGACGCCGGAAGGCCCGATCGTCATCTTGCCGAGCACCGGCTCGCCCTCGATCGCGAGGCCGGCGAGATCGAACTCCTCGTCGCCGTAGTTTATCGCGTAGAGGTACCCGCCGTTCCGGCGGATGCGCACGCCGTCCGGCAGGTGCGTCGTCGGGATGTTCAGTTCTTCCGCGAGTTCCTGGAAGGTCGCCATGAGCAACTGGTCGTCGCCCCAGCCGGCCATGTACTGGATGTTTCCCTGCCGGATAAGGGCCGGCCATCCGTCGTCGCTCCGCAGAACGACCTTGGCTCCCTTGCCCGGCACGACCAGTTCGCGCCAGAAACGGAAGCTGACCGGCCCGACGGGCACCGGACAGTCGGCCGGCAGCGTTTCCACGCGGGAAACTGCGGCGTCGAGCAGGTCGGCCGGCAGGCCCGGCGGCAGGGAGGCCGGCACTGCGAAGTCGGCCGTCTTGGAGCCCGTGCGCGGACCGACCAGCGCGAGCCCGTCGAAGGCGCGCAGCGCCGCCAGCAGCGTGTCGTTCCAGGCGAAGAGCGCGGGGATCGCAACCAGTCTGTAGCGAGAGAGGTCGGCCGACGTGGCCGGTACGATGTCGATCGTCAGGCCAAGCCGGCGCAGCGCCCGGTAGGTGTCGAAGACGATACGGAAATAGTCGAATTCCTTCCCCTGCGGCTGGACCTGCCAGGCCCAGGCCGACGGGTAGTCGAACACGATGGCGACCTGCGCCGGCGTGCTGCCCGCGGGCGACTGCGCCAGCTCGGCGATTTCCAGCGCCACCTGCCGCGCCTCTTCGAATCCTTCGGCCTCGGTCGAATCGGGCCTGAGCAGGCCGGCATGCATCTGTTCCTGCGCGAACGGCGCTTGGCGCCAGCGGAAATAGCTCACCACCTCCGCACCGTGCGCGAAGGCTTCCCATGTCCACAGGCGAACCTGCCCCGGGCGCGGCGCCGGGTTGTGGCTGCGCCCAGTTCACGGGCCCCGGCTGCTGCTCCATGATCCACCAGCGGCCTTTCGACGTCGCCCGGTAGATGTCGTGGTGAAAGGCCTGGAAGTCCGGGTCGCCAGCCCGGAGGAACCGCTTCTTCCATTTCGCGTCCTGGTCGGACCGATCGCTGAGGAAGCCGAGCGGGTAGGCATCCCAGCTCGAGACGTCGAGATCGGCCCCGAGGTCGAAATGATCGAAGGAGAGCGTGCGCCCCATGAAGTTGTGGATCACGTCGCGTCCGGGCGAGTGCTTGCGGATGATCTCGGCCTGCAGGCGGTTGAAGCTGACGACCTGGTCGGAGGAAAAGCGGCGGAAGTCCATCCGGGCAGCCGGATTTGCCTCCGTCACCGTGCCGACGGGCAGTTCGACCTGCTCGAAGTTCGAGACTTCCATCGACCAGAAGACGTTGCCCCACGCCCGGTTCAGCGCCTCGGGCGATCCGTACTTTCGCTTCAGCCATGCCCGGAACGCCTGCAGCGCTGCATCGGAATAGGAAAGGGTCGTGGCGTGGCAGTCGTATTCGTTGTCGGTCTGCCAGGCGGCGACGCCCGGATGCGCGCCGAAGCGTTCGGCCAGTGCGGTCACGATGCGGGCGCATTCCCGCCGGTAGCCTTCGTGAGAGAAGTCGTAGTGACGGCGGGAGCCGAAGCCGCGGACCTGGCCATCGGGACCGACCGGCAGCATGTCGGGCATCTCGTCGACCAGCCATTTCGGCGGCGTGGCCGTCGGCGTGCCGAGCACGGTCCTCAGGCCGGCCGCATGCAGCGTGTCGATCGACCGCTCGAGCCAGTCGAACTGCAGGTCGCCCCGGCCCGGTTCGAGCCGGGACCACGCGAATTCGCCGATACGGACGAAGGTGATCCCGGCTTCGGCCATGCGGCGGGCGTCCTTCGCCCATGTTTCCTCAGGCCAGTGCTCCGGGTAGTAGCAGACGCCAAGCGCACGCGCTGTCATGGGAAGCATCTCGTCCTTGTCCTTAGAGTAGCATTCGGGGCTCGAGGCGCCCCCTGACCGGCAGGTCGAGGAGGAAGGTCGCCCCCGCGAGAGGGTCCGCCGCGCGCGCAGCTTCGTCTGACCCCTCGTGGGCGGAAGTGACGATGAGCCGGTCCGCCGCCTTGCCGGCGAAGGCGGGGCACGTCACGCGGCGCGCAGGGATGGGGATCGTCCTGACATGCGAGCCATCCGGCGCGTGTATGTCGACTGCTCCGGCGCCCCAGCGGGCGTTGATGAAGTTGCCGTCGGCATCGACGACCGCCCCGTCCGGGGCACCGGCCGTCGAGCCCTTCGGCAGGAAGACATGCGGCTCGCCTGCGGGCAGGCCCGTTGCAGGATCCAGTGCCACGCGCATGACCGCGCCCTTGCGCGTGTCGGCGAAATAGCCGAGCGTGCCGTCGGGCGAGAAGCAGATCGCGTTGGGGATGGAGACCTTGGCATAGAGCCGCTGAAGGTGCCCTTTGAAGACGTGGTATATGCTGCCTGCCCCGTCTTCGGCAGCCTTGCCCATCGTGCCGACCCAGAGCGCGCCGCAGGGATGGACGCGCGCGTCGTTGGAGCGCGTCGTCGGGTCGTCCGTCTCGATGTCGAGATAGCGCGACATGGCTCCCGAGCGGATCTCGCGGATGCAGAGACCGTCTTCGTTGACGATAAGATGCCGGTCGTCGTCGACGAGAGCCAGCGCGCTCGCCATCATCGGCAGGTCTTCGGCAGCGAGCGCCCCGGTCGCGAAGTCGTAGGAAACGATCTTTCGGCCGAGAATGTCGAACCACCATGCCTTGTCTCCCGACGGATCATATGTCGGACCTTCGCCGAGCTCGAAGAGCCGGTCGGACAGGACCGTGCCGGCAAAGCCGTCGGGCGGCGCGATCATTGGTTCGCTCCGAACACGCGGTCGTACGCCTCGACGGCGAGCCGGGCGCGGGTCGAGATTTCCTGCGCCGCCATGCCCGGCTTGTAGAGGCTGGAGCCAAGGCCGAACGTGTGCACGCCGATCGCGGCATATTCCTCGAAGCTCTTCTCGGAGACGCCGCCGACGGCCCCGGTCTCCGTGCCGGCCGGCAGCACCGCCCGGATCGCCGAAATGCCCGATGGCCCAAGAACGCCCGCCGGGAAGAACTTCAGCGCGGATGCGCCGGCGTCGATCGCGGCGAATGCCTCCGTCGGCGTCATCACGCCGGGCATGGTGGCCATGCCGAACCCCGCCGCCCGCTCGATCACGGCCGGTGCGACGTTGGGGCTGACCACGAGACGCCCGCCGGCGTCGTCGAGCCGGTCGACGTCCTCGACTTTCAGCACGGTGCCGGCCCCGATGAGGCAGGCCGCTGGCGCGACGCGGGCCGCGATCTTGATGGAAACGAACGGATCGGGCGAATTCAGCGGCACCTCGATGGCCGTGAAGCCCGCTTCCACGAGGACCTCGACCGCTGCCTCGATCTCGCCGGGGCGGATGCCGCGAAGTATCGCCACGAGGGACCGGCGCATGGCCGGCCAGGGCACATGAGTTCATGCCGAAAGTCTCCCATTGTCGATCAGGCCGAGAGCGCGCGCCGCCAGGGCGAGGCCGCCGCGCACGGCGCGGTCCGCATCGATCTCTTCGACGCCGACGCCGATCGCCGCGAGCGCCGAATGATAGAGAGCGGAGAGCTTGCCGGAGACGACGAGACGCACGGGAGCGATACCCGGCCTGCAGCCGCTGCCGGCGAGCTCGGCGCCGATGATGAAGCCGGAAAGCCGCGCCGCCGCCTTCTCCGGAGTATCTGCGAAGAGAAGCTGGCCGCCGCGCACCGAAAACATCCGGCTGGTGAGGAGCTCGGGGTTCCGGTGGCCGGCGACGACGGCTGCGCGGAATGCCGGGGCCTCCGGGTTCGCCTCGGCCGACCCCACCGTGTGCGCCAGTATCGAATGCCGCGCCATGAGCGCGAACAGCTCGCCCGTCATGAAGGTCGAGAAGCCCACGATACGCCTGCCTTCCAGCCGGACCCACTTGGAATGGGTGCCCGGCATGCAGTACGAGCCGTCGCTCCCCGATGCCCGCAGTTCGGCGGCTGCGCCGATGAGCTGGGTCTCCTCGCCGCGGATGACGTCGGCCCGGTCCTCGTCGCGCTGCGCGACGCCCGGCAGGATCATGACCCGCCGCGCCGCGTCCGGCGGGGCGACGGCATTGCTCACCACTTCGTCGAGGCTGGCCGGAACGTCAAGGTATCGGGCCTCCGTCCAGCCCTGGCGAGAGCCGGCCATCCCGCAGATGACGACCGGCAGGTCGCCGGGAGCGCCGAGCGCTTCGAGATGCTTCTCCAGGATCGCCGGGAACGCGTCTTGCGCGAGCGCCGTCAGCCCCTCGGCACTGCGGCGCTCCCCCACCACCTCTCCCCGCTCCGTCATCAGCCAGATGCGGAAGCTTGTCGTGCCCCAGTCGACGGCAGCGAAAGCGGGTTGTGAGGTCAAAGGATGCCTCCGTCGGCGATGAGCACCTGCGCGGTCACCATGCGTGATGCCGCCGATGCGAGGAACAGGCACGGCCCGGCCATGTCCACCGGCTGCAGCGCCTCCTTCAGGCACTGTCGGCCGATCATTCCGGCGAGCGCCTCCTCGGTAACCCACAGGCGCTTCTGTCGTTCCGTCATCACCCAGCCGGGAGCGATCGCGTTGACGCGGATGCCGTGCGGGCCGAGCTTGCCGGCAAGGCCTTTCGTCAGTCCGACGACGCCGGCCTTCGCCGCCGTGTAGGAAGGCATGTCGCCGATGTTGAGCATGTACGACACCGACGTGAAATTCACGATGGAACCGCCGCCCGCGGCCTTCATGCCCGGCAGCACGGCCTGCACCAGGAAGAACTGGTGGCGCAGGTTCGTTGCCTGGTTCTCTTCCCAGTAGGCCTCCGTCACGTCCTCGATCTCGTGCCGGTCGTCGCGGGCGGCGTTGTTGACGAGCACCGTCACCGGGCCGTGGGCGTCCTCGGCCGCAGCCACCGCCTTGCGCATGCCGGCGAGGTCGGTGAGGTCGGCGGCGAAGAAAAGGGGCACGTGCGCGGCGTCCCGTTCGAGCCGTGCCACGAGGGCATGGCTTTCCTTCTCGGCGATGTCGATGAAGGCGACCTTCGCTTCCTGGCGCACAAACGCTTCCGTCAGCGCCGCGCCGATTCCGGTACCGCCGCCGCTGATGAGGACCGAGCGGTTCCTGAGGTCGGGATAGATTGCGGTCGGCATCATGGCATCGTGTCCTTTTCGATGAGCCGGCCTTCGACGATCCACATCGTGTCCGGGAAGGCGAGGGGAAGGACGAGGCCGGATTGCATCAGCGCCCGGCCGCTCAGTTCCAGCCCCTGCTCGCGCGCGATCGGCGAGGCGAAGAATGAGTTCGGCGGACGCGTGATCTCGTCCCGGTTCCAGAGCGTCAGCCCGTAGCGCGCATCCGCGTCGAGTCCCGCGAGCCTGAGCGGGCTCGAGGTCTCGTTACGGATCGCCTCGAGCGTGGCGGCGAAAACGAGGAAACGTTTCCCGTCCGCTGCCACGCTCATGTGGGCGAGGGTCTCGGCACCGGCCGGCTCCAGCCGCAGCTGGCGTGCGCGGTGCAACCATGCGCGATTGTCCTTGTAGAAGCGGGTGTAGCGCTTCAGGGTCGCCTCTTCGGCCGCGCAGAGTTCGCGCAGGTCCATTTCGAAGCCCATGTGGCCGGCCATCGCGACCCCCGCCCGGAAGCTCATCGCAAGCACCCGGCCCGAGGTGTGGCAATGGCGCGGCCCGACATGGCTGCCGACGATCTCCGGCGGCAGGAACAGCATCGCCTGGTGCTGCATCTTCCAGCGCTCGTGCGCATCGTTGGAATCGGAGAGCCAGACGCGCTGCGTGCGCTGCAGGATGCCGTAGTCGATGCGCGCGCCCCCCGACGAGCAGGAACTCGATCTCAACCCGCGGGTGGGCCGCGTTCAGCCTCTCCATCAGCCCGTAGACGGCTTCCGTTTGCCGGCGCAGCAGGCCGCGTCCTTCCCGGTCGACGGCGAGCGTCAGATCGCGGTTCATGTCCCACTTGAGATAGTCGATGCGGTATTCCGAAAGAAGCGCATCGAGCCGCTCGAAGAGATGGTCGGTGACGGCTGCATTGGTGAGGTCGAGAACGTGCTGGCCACGGCCGGTCATCTGCGCGAGCCCTTCGGGCATGATGATCCAGTCCGGATGCGCGCGGGCGAGATCGCTGTCGAGATTGACCATTTCCGGCTCGACCCAGAGGCCGAACGTCATGCCGAGGCTTTCGACGTGCTCGATCAGCGGCGTCAGCCCCTCGGGAAACTTGCGCCGGTCGACGAACCAGTCGCCGAGGCCGGAGGTGTCGTCGTCGCGCTTGCCGAACCAGCCGTCGTCGAGCACGAAGCGCTCCGCGCCGATCGCCGCCGCGCGATCCGCGAGTTCCTTCAGTTCGGCGACGTCATGGCGGAAATAGACCGCTTCCCAGCAATTGTAGTGCACCGGCCGAGGTCGCGACGGCTCGGCGAAGCGGACGATCCGGTCGCGGACATGGTCCTGGTAGGCCGCCGAGATGCCGTTGAGCCCATCGGCCGAAAAGACGAGATGGACTGTTTGCGAGCGGACAGTTCCGCCGGAACGCAGATGCGTCGGCTCGGCGATGCCGGCCTGGACCTGGCGGCGCCCGTCCGCCATCTCCTCGGCAAGCAGGCGGTGCACGCCGGAGAAGCCGAAATGCAGGGCGCGCGCCTCGCCGGCGAGGTTCGTCGTCCCTCTTTCGGGCACGATGATCGCCGGGAAGTGGTCCTGTCCCGTCCGTCCGCGCCGGTTCAGGCGAACGTGCAGGCCGCGCGTGAACGGCACGCGGCGTTCGCCGAATTCCTGCGTCCAGCGCCCGGCGAATTCGATGAAGTGCTCTGCCGTCTCCGGAACCGGCATGACCGGCGCCGAAAGCCAGCGGATTTCGAGCGGCTCTCCATCCGACTGCAGCTCCGCCTCGGCCTCGATGACGTTCCCTCCGGGGGACGCCCGGAAGCTTGCCCTGTAGGTGAGCCTGCTGAGGCGGTCGTACGCTTCGACTATGAGCGATCCGGCGGCTTCCCCGACCCTGCGGCAGACGAACTGGGTGAAGACCGGTCGCCCTTGCGCGTCGACCGCGTCGATGCCCGGCTGGCCCTGGAAGCCGCGTCCTTCCTCCGGGCAGATCGAGAGGTCGATGCGCGCGTCGAGCATGTTGTTGCCGATCGGCCGGCGAACGGCGGTCGTCAGCGCCGCGAGATCCTCGCCGCTCGAAAGCGGCCTGCCCCAGTAGGCGACGAAGGGAAGGCAGTCGTCGAAGGAGGCGAGGACGAGCGTCTGGGCGGACGTGTCCAGCCGCCAGCACTGCGCAACCCCGTGCATCGGATCGGTCGGCATCGCGCGAATCTATCCTTTCGTTGCCCCGAGTGTCAGTCCTGCGATGAAATGCTTCTGCATCAGGAAGAACATCAGCACCGGCGGCAGGGCCGCGACGATCGCGCCGGCCGAGACGAGCTGCCACGAGGCGACCCATTGTCCGTTCAGCGTGTAGAGGCCTGCCGTCACGGGCTGGGCCGAGGCGCCCTGGGTGAGCACCAGCGCCCAGAAATAGTCGTTCCAGACGAAGGTGAAGATCAGCACGGAAAGCGCCGCGATCGCCGGCCGCATCAGGGGCAGGACGATATACCAGAAGATGCGGAACTCGGAGACTCCCTCCACCCGCGCCGATTCCAGCAGCTCGAACGGCAGCGCCTTGATGAAGTTGCGCATGAAGAGCGTGCAGAAGCCGGTCTGGAAGGCGACGTGGAAAAGGACGAGCCCCGTGACCGTGTCGTACAGGCCGAGCTTCAGCGTCAGGTCGCGCACCGGTACCATGAGGATCTGGAACGGGACGAAGTTGCCGGCGACGAAGACGAAGAAGATGAAGAGGTTGCCGCGGAACCGGTACGTCGAGAGCGCGAAGCCGGTCAGGCACGACAGCGCCACCGCGCCGATCACCGCCGGAATGGTGATGCGGAACGAGTTGAAGATGTAGTGCCCCATCGGCGATTGCCGGAAGACGTCGACGTAGTTCCAGACCGCGAACTTGCTCGGCAGGCCGAAATAGTTTCCTGCCGCGAGATCGCTCGCCGGCCGGAAGGAGGTCACTGCGATGCCGATCAGCGGCAGGAGCCAGATGACCAGGGCGATCGGCAGCGCGACCTGGTACATCGCCCTCGCGCCGGGACCGGCCTTCTCGATGGGTCTGGGAAACATCGCTCAGCCCTCCTTCTCGGTCTTGACCATCCGCCAGATGAAGCCGGTGATGAAGACCATCATGATGAGGAAGAGGACGACGGCGATCGCCGCGCCGTAGCCCATGCGGTAGCCGTACTCCGACAGCGCCTGTTCGTACATGTAGTAGGACAGCACGCGGCTCGAGCCGTAGGGCCCGCCGTCGGTCATGATCGACACGAGGTCGAAGGACCTGAGCGCGCCGATGACGGTGACGACGACGGCGATGAAGGTCGCCGGCCGCAGCTGCGGCAGGATCACGTACCAGAGCATCCGCCAGCCGCGGGCGTTGTCGAGGCGCCCGGCCTCGACCTGGTCCGGCGAGACGTTGTTGAGACCCGTCAGGTAGAGGATCATGCAATAGGCGATCTGCGGCCAGAGGCCGGCGGCGATGATGCCGTAGGTGACGTAGCGCGCGTCGGCGAGCACCGCGATCTTTCCGAGGCCGAGGGCCTCGGTGATCTGCGGGAAAAGGCCGATGTTCGGCGCGTAGAACCATGAGAAGATCAGCCCCACCACCACTTGCGAGATGACGAAGGGGAAAAAGAACAGCGACTTGTAGATACGGATGCCGACTACGTTCTGGTTCAGGAACAGGGCGACGAAGAGCCCGGCCGGCACGGCCAGCATGTAGAGCACGAGCCAGAGGATGTTGTTTTCGAGCGAGGTGTAGAAGGCCGGGTCGTGGAACAGTTCGGCATAGTTCGACATGCCGATCCAGATCTTCGTGCTGAGGCCATCCCACTTGAAGAACGAGATCCAGATCGAATCGAAGATCGGGATCACGACGTAGACGAGGAACATCAGCCCGCCCGGCAGCATGAACAGGAGCGGCGCCAGCCTGCGCTGGTTGCGCTTCCAGAACGAGGGGCCCGCCGTCGCGGCGTCGGCCGTGCTGTTTGGGACTGCTGTAACCATTTCGGCGCCTCCCGCGTCGCTTCCCGGCAAGTGTCTCGGCGCGCCATGTCAGGCTCCCGCGCACCGGCGGCGGCCGGAAACCGGCCGCCGCTGTTTTCCAGGGCCTATTTGTAGACCTGGGACTCGACCCGATCGAGCTGCTTCAGGATCTGGTCGATGTCGCCGGGCCGCGCCATGAAGTGCTGGAAGCCCTCCATGCCGGCCTTGGCCATCGCGGCCGGGGCGTCCCGGTCGTAGAACTGTGCGAGGCCGTGGGCATTCGACAGCAGCTTGAAACCCGCCTGAAGGAACTTGTCGTCGCTGACGCTGGACTGGTTGTTGACCGGCAGCTGGCCGAGGATCTTGTTCATCTCGGTCTGGGTCTCGGGCTTGGCGAGGAAGGCCAGGAACTTCTTGGCGTCCGCCTTGTTCTTGGACTGTTCCGGGATATGGACCGTATCCGTCGGCGCGTCCTCGGCGTCCGGGATGCTCGGGTCGATCGTCGGGAACTTGATGAAGCCGATCTGGTCTTCCTTCAGTCCGGCGTTCTTCATGACGTCGACGGCGAAGTTGCCCATCAGATACATTGCCGCCTTGCCCTGCGCGAAGAGCGGCACGGCGTCCTGCCAGTCGAGCGCCGCGGCGTTGTCGACGAAGTAACCCGGCTTGACGAGTTCGGCCCAGTGATCGAACACCTTCTTCACGCGCGGATCGGTGTACTTGATCTCGCCCGAGGTGAGCTTCATGTGGAATTCGTAGCCGTTGGTGCGAAGGTCGAGATAGTCGAACCAGCCGGCCGCCGGCCACAGCGGCTTCGTGCCGATCGTGAACGGGGTGATGCCGTCGGCCTTGAGCTTCTTGCAGGCGGCCAGCAGCTCGTCCCAGGTTTTCGGGGGCTCGATGCCTTCCTTCTTGAAGATGTCGGCGCGGTAGTAGATGCCCCACTGGTAGTAGGTGTAGGGCACGCCCCACTGCTTGCCGTCGATCGTCATCGAGGGAAGTGCGGATTTCAGCTGCTTGTCGAGGTTGTTGTCCTTCCAGACGTCGGAGACGTCGGCGAAGAGTCCTGCCTTGACGAAGGGCGCCATGCGGTTGCCGGCGTACCAGTTGGCGAGATCAGGCGCGTCCGCTGTCAGGAAGTTGCGGATGGCGCTCTTGTAGCCCTCGTGGTCGAACTTGTTCCATTTCACCTTGATGTCCGGATTGGCTTTCTGAAACGAGTCGATCAGGTACTGGAACGCCTTTTGCGGCGCCGGGTCGGACGTATCTGTGTTGATGGTGAGCGTGCCGGCGAGAGCCGACGATGCCATGAATGTCGCCGCGGCGACGCCGAGTGTCAGAGCTTTCACTGAAAACCGCATGGATTTCCTCCCAGGTTGCGTGGACCGACGGCGCTCGGGAAGCCCCGCGAAAGCGTCCCGCCTTCCTTGGCGAGCGGCCTGCGCGATCCTCCCGATCGTTCGACAGACGCCGTCGGTGTCGTCTTGCGCCCAAGACATGGCGATCAAAGTTCCATTATTTGGAACGCAATTTGACTATTCAGAATTATCGGACTATGATGTATGTAAAGTCAAGGCCCGGCATATCGCGATGAGCCGGGCCGGGCGAAAGAGGTGAAGATGCTGGACAGAGGGAAGGAGACGGCCGGGCCGGTCCGGTCCGCAGGACCGGCCACGGGGACGCTCGGCAAGGCCATGGCCGTGCTTGAAATCGTCGCGGCCGCCGACGAGCCGATGCGGTTCACCGACATCCTGCGCCGTTCGGACCAGCCGCGCGGAACTCTGCACCGCCAGTTGAGCAATCTGATCGAGGAAGGCCTTCTGGCCGTCAACCGCGACCATTCCTACTCGCTTGGCATCCGGCTCCTGAAATTCGCTTCCAAGGCGTGGGCCGGCAACGAATTCCGCACCATTGCCGAGCCGCATCTCCGGCGCCTTCACGAGCAGACGGGAGAGACGGTGCATCTGGGCGTGCTGCGCGGCCTCGACGTGATCTATCTCGACAAGGTGGAGAGCCGGAAGGCCGTGCGCATGTATTCGCAAATCGGCAATGCTTCGCCGGTCTACTGCACCGGCGTCGGCAAGGCGGCTCTGTCCTGCCTGCCGCAGGCCGAGCTCGACCGGCTGCTCCCCCGCATCGTCTTCCACCGCTACACCGAACATACGCTGACGAGCATCGAAGCGTTGTCGGCGGAGCTGGCCGAGATCCGGCGCACCGGCACCGCCTTCGACCGGGAGGAGCACGAGGCGGGCATACGTTGCGTCGCCGCGCCGATCCATTCGGCCGACCGGACGTTCCTCGCCGGCATCTCCGTCACGGGCCCCGCCTACCGCGTCAGCGACGCGGCGCTCGATGCATGGGCCGGCCTCGTGCGGGATGCCGCGCACATGGTCATGGACGACATGGCGAACCGGCTGGGCCCGCGCACATGAGGTCCTGGTGCGCATCCGTCGATGATCTTTCAATCCGAGCAAGAAGGCAGCCTGCCCGAGCGCTGGCCGGCCTGGAAAAATGAGGGAGGTACAATGTCCGGTCTCGAACTGACGCAGGTCAGGAAGTCATTCGGTCAGGTCGACGTCATCCATGGCGTCGACCTGTCGATCGAAAATGGCGAGTTCACCGTCTTCGTCGGCCCGTCCGGCTGCGGCAAGTCCACGCTTCTGCGCCTGGTGGCCGGCCTCGAGGAGACGACGGGTGGCGAGATCCGCATCGGCGGCGCCGACGTCACGCGCGTCGAGCCGGCCGACCGGGGCGTTGCCATGGTCTTCCAGTCCTATGCCCTCTATCCGCACATGACCGTGGAAGAGAACATGGGCTTCGGCCTGAAGATGACCGGCCACCCGCGTGACGACATCAGGCGCCGGGTGCAGAAGGCCTCGCAGATCCTGCACCTGGAGAACCTTCTCGACCGCAAGCCGAAGGCGCTTTCCGGCGGGCAGCGCCAGCGCGTGGCGATCGGCCGGGCGATCGTCCGCGAGCCTCAGGTCTTCCTGTTCGACGAGCCGCTGTCGAACCTCGACGCCGAGCTTCGCGTGCAGATGCGGCTCGAGATCGCCAAGCTGCACAAGGAACTCGGAGCGACGATGGTCTACGTCACCCACGACCAGGTCGAGGCGATGACGCTCGCCGACAAGATCGTCGTTCTCAGGGCCGGCCGCATCGAGCAGGTCGGTTCGCCGCTCGAGCTCTACGACGATCCGGACAACGTCTTCGTCGCCGGCTTCATCGGCTCGCCGAAGATGAATTTCCTGCGCGCCGAAGTGTCCGGTTCCGACGGCGGCACGCTGACCGTCGCGCTCGTCGACTACGGCGACGCGGAGGTTGCGATGGCGGTTTCCTCGCCGCATCCCGCCGCCGGCAGGAAGCTCCTGCTCGGCATTCGCCCGGAGCATTTCGACAGGAACGGAGCGGTCCGCATCTCGCAGCCCATCGACGTCATCGAGAACCTGGGCGGCTCGATCTACGCCTACGCTCGTTCCGACGAGGAGCAACCCTTGACGATCGAACTCGAGGACCGGGGCATGGCCCGCGAGGGCGAGGTGCTCGAAGCACGCTTCGATCCCGCGCGGGCCTTCCTGTTCGATCCGGAGACCGGGCTGCGCCTGCGCTGAGCGGGCGGGGGTTCCTACGCGTCGAAGGCAAAGTCCTTGAACTGCTCCCTCAGGCTCGTCTTCTTGATCTTGCCCGTGGCGGTGTGCGGGATTTCAGGCGCGAAGATGATGTCGTCCGGCAGCCACCACTTCGCCACCTTGCCCCGCAGGTGATCGAGGATCGACTCCTTGTTCTCCGGCCGACCCTCCTTCAGCACGACGACGAGGAGGGGCCTTTCGTCCCATTTCGGGTGGCGGATGCCGATGACCGCCGCCTCGGCGACGTCGGGATGGCCGACGGCGAGGTTTTCGAGTTCGATGGTCGAGATCCATTCGCCGCCGGACTTGATGACGTCCTTCGAGCGATCGGTGATCTCCATGTAGCCGAGGGGGTCGACATGGGCGACGTCGCCGGTGTCGAACCATTGCTCCTCGTCGAAATGTTCGGCGCCGCGGTTCTTGTAGTAGGCGGAGGAAACGGCGGGTCCCCGCACTTTCAGGCGCCCGAAGGTCTTGCCGTCCCAGGGCAGTTCGACGCCGTTGTCGTCGGTGATCTTCATCTCGACGCCGAAGGGCGGGTAGCCCTGCTTTGCCTGGAGCCTCAGCTTCTCCTCCCCCTGGAGATGCTCGTATTCGGGCTTGATGCCGCAGAGCGTGCCGAGCGGGCTCATTTCCGTCATGCCCCAGGCATGAACGACCTCGACGCCGTATTTGTCCTGGAACGCCTGCGTGATCGCCGTCGGGCAGGCCGAGCCGCCGATGATCACGCGGTCGAGGTCCGGCAGCCGGCCCCCCTCCTTTTCCATGTGCTGCAGCAGCATGAGCCAGACAGTGGGCACGGCCGCCGTGACGGTGACCTTCTCCCGCGTCAGCATCTCGTAGATCGACTTGCCGTCCATGCCCGGGCCGGGAAGCACCATGCCGCATCCCGCCATCGGGCCCGAGAAGGCCGTCGACCAGCCGTTCGCATGGAAAAGGGGCACGACCGGCAACAGGCGGTCCCGCGCCCTCAGCCTCAGCATGTCCGCGGAGATCGCGGACATGGCGTGGAGGATGTTGGAGCGGTGGGTGTAGACGACGCCCTTCGGATCGCCGGTGGTGCCGGAGGTGTAGCACATGCCCGCGGCGGTGCGTTCGTCGAACTCCCGCCACGTGAAGTCGTCGTCCGCCTCCGCGAGCCACGCCTCGTAGGCGACCGCGTTCGGCAGCGGGGTCTCGGGCATGTGCTCCGCGTCGGTCAGCACGACGATGCGGCGCAGCGAGGGCACCTTCGCCGCGATCGCCTCGACGATCGGCAGGAAGGTCAGGTCGACCAGCAGGACGCTGTCCTCCGCGTCGTTCATGATCCACGCGATCTGTTCGGGGAAGAGCCGCGGGTTCAGCGTGTGGTAGACGGCTCCGATGCCAGTGATGCCGTACCACGCTTCCAGGTGGCGCCAGGTGTTCCACGCCATTGTCGCGACGCGGTCGCCGAGCACGACCCCGTCCGCCTCGAGGCGCTTGGCGAGTTGCAGGGCGCGGCTGCGGGTCGTGCGGTAGTCGGTCCTGTGGATCGGCCCTTCGACGGAGCGCGAGACCACCTCCCGGCCGCCGTGGATCCGCGCGGCGTGATCGATGACCTTGTGGCACAGCAGTGGCCACTCCTGCATCAGTCCCAGCATCCATTTCCTCCCGATCTCCGCTCCCGGGGCGTTCCCGGTGAGCCTTGCCGACTATGACGGCGCAGGGCCGGCTTGGAAAGGGATGTATGCGGACGAAACCGCCGCGTACCGCGCCGGCTTGCCGGGGCGAGGGCAGCCGGAAAGCCTTATTCTTGCCGCGCCGGAGAAGAAAACAGGCAAATCTTGCAATTTCGAGCGCGGTGTGAAACATGACCCTGGCCGGGGCGTTCACGCCTCGGGAGTTATGGTAATTCGACCGGCGTCCGGACACCGGACGGATACGCCGGAACGAAGAGGGTCGCTTCGGGAAAGCTCGGCTGAACTGCTTTCCGGGGTCCGCCATAAGAACAACAAGAAGAAGGCGAAGGACGAGCGATCGCCCTCGAATTGGAATGACGGTGCCGAAAGATCTTCAGCAGCAGACGCCGGAGACGAAATCCTTCCTCGACGAGATCGACACGCTGCAGACGCAGTTCGAGGTCTTCCGGCTGCTCAAGCGGGTGTGCGACGCGTTCGGTTTCTCTGCTTTCATGGTCACCCGCATGCCGGAGACGTCGCACAGCGCGATCGCGGACTGCGCCATCATCAACAACTGGCCGACCGACATGATCGCGGGCTATGACGAGCTCTCCCTGCTGAGGACGAGCCCCATGATCCGGCGCATGCGCGCCTCGACAAGGCCGATGATGATGTCGCTGGCGGCACGCACGGCGGCAAGCCCCGCGAGCGAGCGCGAGGCATCCGAGGCCCTGTTCCGGCGCTTCGGCTTCCTCATGGGCGTGGCGATCCCGGTCCACGATCCCCGAGGCCAGCGCGGCGCCGTCTTCTTCGAGGGCGACCGCGAGGACCCCTGCCACATCGAGATGCTCGAGCTGAACATGCTCGGCATCCACGTGTACGAGCAGCTGACGAACATCGCCGGCGCCGACCGCAGTGGCGTCAATCCCCTGACGGAGCGGGAGACGCACTGCCTGATCTGGACTGCCGAAGGCAAGACCAGCGTCGAGATTGCCGAGATCCTCGGCCTGTCCGAGCACACGGTGAACCACTACCTCAACCGGGCAGCCAAGAAGCTCGGTTCGGTGAACCGGACGCAGGCCGTCGCCAAGGCACTGAGGCGCGGCTGGATCGACTGACCGGCGGCGTCACGAGAGGGCGAGAAGCTCCCGGCGCAGCCTGTCGCCGCCGAAGGCCAGCAGTTCCTCGACCTCGGCATGCGTCCGGCGCCAGAGCGGCACCGCGCTTGCGAGCAGTGCGCTGCCGTCTTCCGTGAGCGCCACGAGGCGGCTTCGCCTGTCGGCCGGATCGGTACTCGTCGAAACGAGGCCGCGCCGCTCCAGGGGCTTGAGATTGGCGGTCAGCGTCGTGCGGTCGAGGGCGAGCAGCGAGGCCACGTCGCTCATCCTCGGCGGCCGGGGACGATTGAGCGACATCATCAGCGAAAACTGCCCGTTCGTCAGCCCGACAGGCCTCAGCGCCTCGTCGAAGCGGCGCGCGATGGCGCGGGCTGCGCGCTGCAGGTGCAGGCAAAGGCAGGTGTCGCGGACGAGCAGCGTGGTCTCGTAGGCAACAGTGTTCTCGTTTGACATCCCCCATATATGTTGATATCAACCTAAAATGTCCAGAGCGGGCTTTCGCTGGACTGCAATCCTTGTCCGCCGGTCACGCCGGCACAGATGGAGGTTGTCATGGCGAAACGCGTTCTTGTCCTGGTCGGTACCAGGAAGGGGCTCTTCATTCTCGAAAGCGCGGACCGCACATCGTGGCAGGCGAGGGGGCCATACTGCGAGACGTGGCCGATAAACCATGCCTTCGCCGATCCGGCGACGGGCAACATCTATGCAGGCGGCGGCAATCCCTGGTTCGGGCCGGCCGTCTGGAAGTCGCCGGACCTCGGCGAGACGTGGACGCATTCGAGCGAGGGCCTCGCATACGCGGCGGGGCAGGAGCCGGTCTCGGCCGTCTGGAGCGTCGGCGGCGGCAACGGCACGCTCTATGCCGGGGTGCAGCCGGCGGGACTGTTCCGAAGCGACGACCATGGCGAGAGCTGGCAGCATGTGCGGGGCCTGACCGAGCATCCGACGCGCCCGCACTGGCAGCCCGGCGGCGCAGGGCTCATCCTGCACTCGCTGCTGGTCGATCCGGCGAACGACAGGCGCATGTGGGTCGGCATCTCCGCGGTCGGCGTCTTCTGCACCGAGGACGGCGGCGATAGCTGGGAGCCGCGCAACCGCGGCATACGCAACGACTATTTGCCGGAGGGGCAGCAATACCCGGAATACGGCCAGTGCGTCCATTCCATCGCGCTCGCCCCGGGCAAGCCCGACCGGCTCTACCAGCAGAACCATTGCGGCATGTACCGCAGCGACGACGGCGGCCGCGAATGGCTGAGCATCGAGTCAGGGCTGCCGTCGACCTTCGGGTTTCCCTCGGCCGTTCATCCACGTGATCCTGACACACTGTTCCTGATACCCCTGAACGGCGACACCAAGGGCCGCTACATGCCCGACGGCAAGGCGGCGGTCTGGCGCACCCGCGACGCAGGCGAGACCTGGGAGGATTTGCGCCGGGGGCTGCCGCAGGAAAACGTCTTCTTCGGCGTCCTTCGCCAGGCGATGGCGACAGATCCGCTCGAGCCCTTCGGCCTCTATTTCGGGACGAGTTCCGGGGAACTCTACGCCAGCGGCGACGAGGGCGAGAGCTGGACCTGCATCGCCGAGCACATGCCGACGATCTCGTCCGTAGAGACGTTCGTCGTGGAGGCCTGAAGTCTTGGACGGAGGATTTCGCTCCGGGCGCGGACCCGGACCGGGCAACGTGCTCGTCCGGCTGCCGGCAGTCCTGGTGACGCTCTTCCCCGGCGCCGAGCGCCGCTTCGAGGTCGCCGCGGCGACCGTCGACGACCTGCTGGACGAACTCGACGCACGCTGGCCCGGCATGCGGGACCGGATCTGCGATACGACACCCGCTATCCGCCGTCACATGAATGTCTTTGTCGACGGCGAGCGCTCGAGTCTGTCGACGCCGCTTCATGCCGGCGCCGACGTCTTCATCTTCACCGCGATGAGCGGCGGCTGAAGCAACCGGAAACGGCGGTCCTCAGACCGCCGCCTGCCTGTCAGGCCTGGTTGCGGCGGTCGCCGAACTGGTTGCGACCGCTCTCCTTGCGGTGCTGGCCACCCGCATTGGACGGCCGCTTGGCCTTGCGGCCTCGCTTCTGGCGCTGGCCCTCGGCACCCGCGGCCTGAGAGCCGTTTCCGCCCTTGCGATGCGGCCGGCGATTTCCCTTGCCGTTGCCCGCACCCTCGGCTCCCCTGCCGGTTCTGCCGCCCTCGCTGCCATCGCCGGCATCGTTCATGTGCGCAATCAGCGCGCCGAACTCGGGGTTGCGCGGCCTGCCGCCGCCGTTGCCCGCCGCGCGACCCTGTCCGCGTCCCTGGCCGTTCCGCTGGCCCGCACCGGCCGGCCGCTTTCCGCCGCCGCGCCCGCGCGACGCGCCGTCCTGGCCGCCGCGACCGCCGCGGCCGCGCGTCGGCCGCGCCTGGTCCGCCGGCACCTCGCCCGAGGCGACTTCGACCGAGAGACCCATCAGCCGCTCGATGTCCCTGAGGAGCCGGATCTCGTCCGGCGCGCAGAAGGCCACCGCCTGGCCGGCCGCTCCGGCGCGGGCCGTTCGGCCGATCCGGTGGACATAGGCGTCCGGCACTTCCGGCAGGTCGTAGTTGTAGACGTGGGTGACGCCGGGGACGTCGATGCCGCGGGCGGCGACGTCCGTGGCCACGAGAACGCGCGTCTCGCCGGTACGGAAGGCCTTGAGGGCGCGCTCGCGCTGGCCCTGGCTCTTGTTGCCGTGGATCGATGCGCTCTCGAAGCCGGCCTGCTTGAGTTGCTTCATCAGCTTTTCCGCGCCGTGCTTGGTGCGGGCGAAGACGAGCGACAGCGCGTCGGGATTGTCGGCGAGCGACCTGCTGAGGAGGTTCGTCTTCTCGTTGCGGTCGGTCACGAAATGGACCGACTGCGCAATGCGGTCGGCCGCCTTGCCGGGCGGCGATACCACGACCTTCTTCGGCTCCGTCAGGAACGCCGCGGCGAGCTCGGCGATCTGCTTCGGCATGGTCGCCGAGAACAGAAGGGTCTGGCGTTTCGCGGGCACCAGCCTCACGATTCTGCGAAGATCGTGGATGAAGCCGAGATCGAGCATCTGGTCGGCCTCGTCGAGCACGAGCCGCGTCGCCGCGTCGAGGGAGAGAGCCTTGCGGTCGAGAAGGTCGAGCAGACGGCCCGGCGTCGAGACGAGGATGTCGAGCCCGCGGGAGAGCATCTTCGCCTGCATGTTGATCGAGGCACCGCCGACGACCGTGCCGACGGAGAGCGGCGTGTGCCTGACGAAGCCCTTCAGATTGACCGCGATCTGGTTCACGAGCTCGCGGGTCGGGGCGAGGATCAGCGCACGCACCTTGCGCGGCGCCGGACGGCCGCCCTCGGCGAGAAGCTGCTCGGCAAGCGGCAGGCCGAACGCGGCCGTCTTGCCGGTGCCGGTCTGCGCGAGGCCGATCAGGTCGTGGCCGGCGAGCACCAGCGGAATTGCCTGCGCCTGAATGGGAGTCGGCTGTTCGAAGCCGAGGGAAGAAAGGGTCTTGAGCGTGTTCGGGCTCAGGCCCAGTGTGTCGAAGGATGTCAAATCAATGCCTTTCGGGGGCGCCGGCAAACGACCGTCCGCACCATGCGGCGCGGTCTCTGCCTGGCGTCAAGAACCCCGCGTGAAATGGGAACTTGCTGTTGGAAAATGCTTTCCGAGCGGTCGGCAGCAACTGCTGCCTCGATGTCTGCGCTCTGAACTTCTTCGACGATCGGCGACGAATCGCTGTCTGGGCACGCTCACGCGGCGGCCGGAAGATGAAAGCAGGATTCATGTCGGTGTTTCGCCATGAAAAGTCAAGCGATGTTTTCGCAGATGCGAAAAGGGGGCACGTTGCCGTGCCCCCTGCGTACTGTCCGTCCCTCCGGGGTGCCGCGCTACTCGACCACGCGCACCGCGCCGTGGGCGGCGCTGGTTGCGAAGGCGGCGTAGGCGCGAAGGGCCCGGGAGACCTTCCGGGTGCGGTTCTCGGTCGGCTTCCAGCCGGCCTTGTCCATTTCTGCCCTGCGCCGCTGGAGTTCCGCGTCGTCTACGGCAAGCCGGATCGACCGGTTCGGGATGTCGATCTCGATCGTATCCCCTTCCTTGACGAGCCCGATCGTGCCGCCCTGCGCCGCCTCCGGCGATACGTGCCCGATCGAGAGGCCGGACGTGCCGCCCGAGAAGCGCCCGTCGGTCACCAGTGCGCAGGCCTTCCCGAGGCCCTTGGACTTCAGGTAGCTGGTCGGATAGAGCATCTCCTGCATGCCCGGCCCGCCCTTCGGCCCCTCGTAGCGGATGATCACGACGTCACCCTCGTTGATCTTGTTGGTCAGGATGGCGCTGGAGGCCGAATCCTGGCTTTCGAAGACGCGCGCCGGGCCGGAGAACTTCAGGATGCTTTCGTCCACGCCGGCGGTCTTCACGACGCAGCCGTCGGGTGCAAGGTTGCCCTTGAGAACGGCGAGCCCGCCGTCCTTCGAGAATGCGTGGTCGTAGTCGCGGATGACGCCGCCCGAGCGGTCGAGATCGAGCTCGTCCCAGCGGGCCTCCTGGCTGAAGGCTACCTGCGTCGGGATCCCGCCGGGAGCGGCGAGGTAGAATTGCCTCACCGTGTCGCTCTTGGTCTGGGCGATGTCCCAGTGCTCAAGTGCCTTGCCGAGCGTCTCGGTGTGGACCGTGGGCTGGTCGCGATGGATGACGCCCGCCCGATCGAGCTCGCCGAGGATCGCCATGATGCCGCCGGCGCGGTGGACGTCCTCCATGTGCACGTCGGACTTCGACGGCGCCACCTTGCACAGGCACGGCACCCGCCGGGACAGCTCGTCGATGTCGTCCATGTCGAAGTCGATCTCGGCTTCCCTGGCGGCCGCGAGGATATGCAGCACCGTGTTGGTCGACCCGCCCATGGCGACATCGAGTGCCATGGCGTTCTCGAATGACTTCCTCGAAGCGACGTTGCGCGGCAGGACGTTTTCGTCCCCCTGCTCGTAGTAGCGCCGCGCGATGTCGACGACGAGATGGCCCGCCTCGACGAAGAGCCGCTTGCGGTCCGCATGGGTGGCGAGCGTCGAGCCGTTGCCGGGGAGGGAGAGGCCGAGGGCCTCCGTCAGGCAGTTCATCGAGTTTGCCGTGAACATGCCCGAGCAGGACCCGCAGGTCGGGCAGGCGGAGCGCTCCATGATCTGCACGTCCTCGTCGGAGATGCGGTCGTCACCGGCCGCCACCATGGCGTCGACGAGGTCGATGGCCCGCTGCTCGCCCTGCAGCACGACCTTCCCGGCCTCCATCGGCCCTCCGGACACGAAGACGGCGGGAATGTTGAGGCGCATGGCGGCCATCAGCATTCCGGGCGTGATCTTGTCGCAGTTCGAGATGCACACCATCGCATCGGCGCAGTGCGCGTTGACCATGTACTCGACGGAGTTGGCTATGAGCTCGCGCGAGGGCAGCGAGTAGAGCATGCCGTCATGGCCCATGGCGATGCCGTCATCAACGGCTATCGTATTGAATTCCTTGGCTATGCCGCCCGCTTTCTCGATCTCCCGTGCGACGAGCTGCCCGAGGTCCTTCAGGTGTACGTGCCCGGGGACGAACTGGGTGAACGAGTTGACGACGGCGATGATCGGCTTGCCGAAGTCGCCGTCCTTCATGCCGGTGGCGCGCCAGAGGCCGCGCGCGCCGGCCATGTTGCGGCCGTGGGTGGTCGTGCGTGAGCGATAGGTAGGCATGAGCGTTTGTCCCGTTTGCCGGCCGCCGGGCATTGCCGGCGGACGTATCTTCCGCGATCGGTCGGTTTCCGATCATTGTCGGACCCTGATAACGAAAAATGGAGGACACGTCACGGGCGAAGTGGCATCCGGTCGTCGAATGCTCTCCGTCGGACATCACGGCTCAGAAGTCGGTCGGCACTCCTCCCTCCGCCTTTCGCTGCGTCACGAACGCTTCCAGCTCTTCCTCGATCGCCGGATCGAGGGGCGGCCGTTCGTAGGCGGCGATCGCCTCCTTGAAGACGCGGTTCGCGTGGTCGTAGGTCGTGGGCTGGCCGGCCTGGCTCCAGCTTTCGAAGTTCCGCCAGTCCGAAAGCATCGGCGCGTAGAAGGCGTTTTCGTAGCGTGCGAGCGTGTGCGGCGTGCCGAAATAGTGTCCGCCGGGGCCCACGTCGCGCATGGCATCGAGCGCCAGATCGTCCGGGCTCGTGTCGAGGGGCTTCAGGAATTCGGCGACCATCTGCAGGAGATCGACGTCCATGACGAACTTTTCGAAGGAGGTCGTGAGCCCGCCTTCCATCCAGCCTGCCGCGTGCTTGACGAAGTTGCCCCCGGCCTGCGTCACCGCCCAGAGCGACATCGTGGATTCGTAGGCGGCCTGCGCGTCGAGCGTGTTCGCCGCGCAGGTGTTGGACGTGCGGTACGGCAGGTTGTACCTGCGCGCAAGCTGCCCGCCTGCGATCACCGCCTTCATGTATTCCGGCGTGCCGAAGGCCGGCGCCCCGGTCTTCATGTCGACGTTCGAGGTGAAGCCGCCATAGATGACCGGCGCTCCCTTCTTCACGATCTGCGTGAAGGCGATGCCGGCAAGCGCCTCGGCGTTCTGCTGGACGAGCGCCCCGGCCAGGGTCACGGGAGCCATGGCTCCGGCGAGCGTGAACGGCGTGATCACGACGACCTGGTTGCGCGAGGACATTTCGAGAATTCCCTGCAGCATCGGGTTGTCGTAGCGAAGCGGCGAGGAGGCGTTGATGATCGTCATCAGTGACGGCTCCGCTTCGAGCCGGTCCGTGGAGATGCCGCGGCCGATCCGCACGATTTCCAGCGCGTCCAGGTTCCGGCCCCTGCCGAGCGAATAGGCATGAAAGGGCTTGTCGGTCATCCTGACGATGTCGGACAGGCAGTCGAGATGGCGCACCGATGGGTGGATGTCGGTCGGCTCTACCGGATAGCCGCCCGTCACGTGGATGATGTCGTAGGACTGCACGAGCTTGAGCAGGTTCCGGAAGTCCTGCTGGTTCCCGGTCCGCCGGCCGTGGTCCCGGTCGCTGCAGTAGGGCGCGCTGGCGACCGCCGAGTTGACGACATGGTTGCCGCCCATGACGACGTTGCGCTCCGGGTTGCGCGCGAACATCTCGAACTCGGACGGCGCCGAGCGGATCGCCTCCATGATCAGCCCGCGGTCGAAACGCACCCTCGGGCTGCCCTCCTCGACGTCCGCGCCCGCCGCCTTCAGCCGCTCCCGCGCCTCATCGAGCAGGAAATCCATCCCGATTTCCTCGAGCACCGCCAGCGATGCCTCGTGGATCGCCTCGAGGCCTTCCTCGTCGACGACTTGCGAGCGGGCGAGATTGTTCAGCACCTTCCGGTATTTCGCCTGGCCGGAAGCAGGGCGGCGCGGCTTGCCGCGCTCGGCGCTGCGCCCGCCGTGACGGCGCTTCCGATGTGCGTCGCCGGCCGTGTTCTCGATGGCTGCGGGCAAAATCTTGTCCATTTCGCTCATGGCATGTCCAATCCTGGCAAATGTCGACGGACCCCCGGCCCGTCCCGGTCGACGCCGGCCTATTTCACTCTCGTCCCTGCAAGACGCTCCTCGTCGAGCTCCATTCCGAGCCCGGGTACCTCCGGCAGTCGCAGCAGCCCCTCCGGATCGATGTCGAGAGGAGCGGCCAGCATGAAGTCGCGCCGCTCGAGCGACCATTCGGGCGGATCGAAGGGAAACTCGATGAACGGCGCATCCGAAACGCCGGCCGTCAGGTGCAGGTTGGCGATGACGCCGATGCCGTTCGTCCAGGTGTGCGGCGTGAAGGTCAGTCCCGCTTCCTCGGCCTGCGCGGCGATCCGTCGGAGCCCCGTGATGCCGCCGACGAGCGCTGCGTCCGGCTGCAGGACATCGAGTGCGCGGTCCTCGATCAGGTCCCGGAACTCGTAGAGTTCGCGCGTCATTTCGCCGCCGGCGATGCGGATGCCGACCATGCCGCGCAGCTGGGCCATGCCCTTGCGGTCGCCGCGGAAGAGCGGCTCCTCCATCCAGTAGACGCCGAGGCGTTCCAGCTCCCGGGCAACCGTGAGCGCGTCCTTCAGTGTCCATGGCGTCTCGTCGTCGAAGGACATGCGCCAGCCCTGGTTGCAGTCCACCATCAGCTCGAGCCGCCCGCCGACACGCTTGCGCACCGCCTCGAGCGAACGGATGTCCTCGCGCCAGTCGCCACGGTGGAAGCGGACCTTCATGCCCCTGAAGCCTCGCGCCAGCATCCGCTCTGCGACGTCGGCCATCGCTTCCGGCTCGCGCAGCGTCGCCGACGATGCGTAAGCCGCGACGGACGGAGAGCGGCCGCCGAGCAGCTTCCAGACCGGCTGCCCGGTGATCTTGCCGGCAAGGTCCCAAAGCGCGATGTCGAGCGGCCACGCCCTGCCGTAGTGGAACTGGATGTTCGAAAGAATCCGGTTGTGCCTTTCAAGCCGCATCGGGTCCTGGCCGACGAAGAGGCTTTCGTGCCCTTCGAAACCCGTCATGGTGTCGCCCGATCCGATGCCGGTCAGGCCCGCGTCGGTGTTGACGCGCACGATCGTCGCGTCGAAATGGGTGCGCGGCCGGAAATCCCAGCTCGGCCGGAAAGCCGGATCGAGCGGCAGGCGGTGATGGCTGATCTCGATCCCGGTTATCTTCATCGTGGCGTTCGTCTTTCTCTTCAGCGGAACGCGAGCACGAGCTCTGCGATCTCGTCGAGGTCGTCGTCGCCAACGGTGCGCGCCGTCGACACCCGCATCGCACGGTTCTCCGGCTCCGCCATGCGTGCGGCGAGCGCAGGGGCCGTGATCCGGTCGCCCGCGGAGGCGAGGGGCTCGACCTGCAGCGAACGCACGAAATCCGCGAAGGCGGCAGGCAGGTCTGCGGGCGCCACGCCGAAGGCATCGGCCACCCCGGCGAAGCGTGCTTCCTGCCCTTTCATGATCCACCCGAGCGTTGCCGCCATCGCGAGCGCGACGGCGCGGCCGTGATGGACGCCCGCGAGACTTCCCAGTGCATGGCCGGCACAGTGTGCGAGGGCGGTGCCCGCGTTGTCTATCGCGACTCCGGCATGGAATGCCGCCATCAGCATGGCGCCGCGGGCCTCGATGTCGTCGCCCCGGTTCGTCGCGCCGGGCAGGTTCTCCCGCGCGAGGCGGATGGCGGAGAGCGCGTAGTGGTCGATCGCCGGATGCGCGGCGCGATTGGTTGCCGCTTCAATGGCGTGGACGATCGCGTCGAGCCCCGTGGCGGCGGTCAGTTGCCGCGGCAGGCCGACCGTGAGCGCGGGATCCAGCAGGACGAGGTCGGGCTTCAGCGCCGGCGACCAGTACCAGTACTTGATGCCCTCGGGCGAAGAGAGAATGGAGACGCTGGTCGCCTCCGATCCGGTGCCGGCGGTCGTTGGTATCGCGATCAGGTGCGGACGTTCGGAGGGCAGCGCTTCCGCGGCGAGCCGGTAGCGGCTCAGGGTGCCGGTGCTCCGGCCGGCGACGGCCGCCACCTTGGCGAGGTCGAGCGCCGATCCGCCCCCCAGCGCGACGACGGCCGAAACACCGCGCTCCGATGCAAGCTTGCCTGCCGCCTCGGCTCCGGATTCCTTCGGATCGGAGGCGATACCCGTAAACGTCGCCGGCTCGTATCCGGCAGCGGCGAGCGACTCCCTGGCCGTATCGATGAAGCCGAAGGCCGCAAGTGCCGGATCGGCAACCAGCAGCACTGCTCCTTTCGCGACGCCCGCGGCGGCGAGTTCTCCGCCGACGGCAGAAAGGACCCCCGCTTCGAAGCGGATTGCGGGGACGCGGGCGAGACGGAATGAGAGCAAGCGGCACCCATGAAACTTCGAGATCCGCCTTGCCCCGGGGAAACGGTTCGGGCGACCGACTGCGGACAGTCGCCCAGAGCACGGAGATTGGCAAGGACTGATTTCGTCGGCCGACCCGCCGTGACGGAAGCCGGTTGCAGGCTTGTCCGATTTGCCGGCGCGGCGGGATTTGCGCACCGGCTCCATTGCGAACGAAACGGAAACGGTGCTTCATGCGCGACCATGAACGTGATCGTCCGTGATTCGCAGGCGGAGACCGACTGCCTTTCCCGCCTGAACGACGAGCAGAGGCGGGCGGCCGTCCATGGCGGGGGAGGCGTCGCCGGTCCGCTGCTCGTGATCGCCGGAGCGGGATCCGGCAAGACGAACACGCTCGCCCATCGCGTCGCCCACCTGATCGCGCGCGGCGCAGACCCGCGCCGCATCCTGCTGATGACGTTCTCGCGCCGCGCTGCGCAGGAGATGTCGAAGCGGGTCGAGCGGATTGCCGCAGAGATGCTCGGACCGAAGGCGGCGGTGCTGGCGGAGGGGCTGACCTGGGCCGGCACCTTCCATTCGGTCGGCGCGCGGCTCCTTCGCGACCTCGCGCCGCACATCGGCCTCGATCCGGCCTTCACGATCCATGACCGCGAGGACTCGGCCGACCTCATGAACCTCGTGAGGCACGATCTCGGCCTGTCGCGCACGGAAAGCCGCTTCCCGGCCAAGGGCACATGTCTCGCCATCTACTCGCGGGCGGTGAACGCCAAGGCCGAACTGGCCGAAGTACTCGCCTCCTCTTTCCCATGGTGCGCCGCTTGGGAGAAGGAACTGAAGGGCCTTTTCGCCGCCTACGTGGAGGCCAAGCAGGCCGGCAACGTCCTGGACTACGACGACCTGCTTCTCTACTGGTCGGCCGTGGCCGAGGACCGGGAACTGGCGGCGGATCTGGCGGGCCGCTTCGACCACGTGCTCGTCGACGAGTACCAGGACACGAACCGGCTCCAGTCGGCGATACTCCTCGGCCTCAAGCCGGACGGACGCGGGCTGACGGTCGTCGGCGACGACGCCCAGTCGATCTATTCCTTCCGAGCGGCCGAGGTGCGCAACATCCTCGATTTCCCGAAGCAGTTCTCTCCGCCGGCAGAGGTGGTGACGCTCGAGCGCAACTACCGCTCCACCCGGACGATCCTCGCCGCGGCGAACGCGGTGATCGGGGAGGCGCGCGAGCGGTTCGCCAAGAACCTGTGGTCCGATCGCGAGAGCGGCGAAAAGCCGGCCCTCGTCACTGTGCGGGACGAGAACGACCAGGCCTCCTATGTCTGCGAGCAGGTGCTCGCCGCCCGGGAGGAGGGCATGGCGCTGAAGGACCAGGCGGTTCTCTTCCGAGCCTCCCATCATTCCGGCCCGCTCGAGATCGAGCTGACGCGCCGCAACATCCCCTTCGTCAAGTTCGGCGGGCTGAAGTTCCTCGACGCCGCGCATGTGAAGGACGTCCTGGCGCTGCTGCGCCTTGCCGAGAACCCGGCCGACCGCATCGCCGGTTTCCGCACCCTGCAGCTGATGCCGGGGATCGGTCCGGCCACCGCCGACGCGGTCCTGAAGGAAATGCAGGCGGCGCTCGATCCGGCCATGGGGCTTGCCGGCGTCTCCCCGCCGAGACGTGCGGCCGGATGCTGGACCGATTTCGTCGAGACATTCACCCGGCTGCGCTCCGGGCGCGGTGGCTGGCCGGCGGATCTCGAAGCCGCCCGCCTCTGGTACGAGCCGCATCTGGAGCGGCTGCACGAAGACGCCCGGATCCGGCGCGGCGACCTCGTGCAGCTGGAGCAGATCGCAGCCGGCTATCCATCCCGCGAGCGCTTCCTTACGGAACTGACGCTCGACCCGCCGGGGGCGACCAGCGACGAGGCCGGCGTGCCGTTGAGGGACGAGGATTACCTTATCCTCTCGACGATCCATTCCGCCAAGGGACAGGAATGGAAGTCCGTGTTCCTGCTCAACGCCGTCGACGGCTGCATACCCTCCGATCTCGGCACCGGTTCGACTTCCGAGGTCGAGGAGGAGCGAAGGCTGCTCTACGTCGCCATGACGCGGGCCCGGGATCACCTGCATCTCGTCACGCCGCAGCGCTTCTACGTGCACGGCCAGGCGATGCGGGGCGACCGGCACGTCTACGCCGCGCGCACGCGCTTCGTCGCCGAGGACATGCTGGAGCATTTCGAGCGCAAGGCGTGGCCCCGGGCCGCGGCCGCCGGATCGTCCGGGCCGGGCCCGGCCGTCAGCCGCGATCTGAAGTCGCGCATCGGTGCCATGTGGCGCTGAGCGGGCCCCCCGCGGCACGGCCGTCGGTGCTCGCCGCATGACGAAAACCTTATTTTCGAAATGAGCTTCCAAGTCCTGTTCGATTCGCTATGATCCCGGCAACTTTCGGCTTTTCCGGCCGGGGGGAAATGACAAACGGGAAACGGCCGGGAAAATCCGGCAAGACTAAGGGGAGACCTTTTATCATGTTGCCAAAGCTCAAGACCGCGCTGATCGCGGGTGTCGCGATTGCCGCCCTGACGCAGGCCGGCTTTGCCGCAGACGTCAAGATCGGCGTACTCGGCGGCATCACGGGTCCGATCGAAAGCCTCGCACCGCCGATCGTCGACGGTGCCAAGTTCGCCATGCAGCAGGTAAACGACCAGGGTGGCCTCTGGAAGTCGGGCGACAAGCTCGTCGCCGACGTCGGCGACACGACCTGCGCCGATGCGACCAAGGCCGCCGACGCCGGTGACCGCGCCGTCAACGTCGACAAGGTCGTGGCCATCGTCGGCGCCATGTGCTCGGGCGCAACGATCGCCGTTGCCAACAACGCCGCCATCCCGGCCGGCGTGGCGATGATCTCGCCCGCCTCCACCTCGCCGGCGCTCACCACCCTGAAGGACAAGGACCTCGTCTTCCGTACGGTGACCTCCGACGCCTACCAGGGCCAGGTGCTCGCCCACCTCGTGATGTCGAAGGGCGTCAAGTCTGTCGCCGTAACCTATGTCAACAACGACTACGGCAAGGGCTTCGCGGACGCCTTCGACAAGGCCTTCAAGGCCGATGGCGGCACCGTAACCGCCACCCAGGCACACGAGGACGGCAAGGCGGACTACCGCTCCGAGATCGGCAACCTGTCGGCTTCGGGCGCAGATGCGCTCGTCGTGCTCGCCTATGCCAATGGCTCCGGCCAGACCATCCTGCGCCAGGCCCTGGAAGGCGGGGACTTCCAGAAGTTCTTCGGCGGCGACGGCATGGTCGCCGACTCTCTCGTCAAGGACGTTCCGGGTGTCGTCGGCAAGATCACGTTCACCAAGCCGAGCGCGCCGGACGTGCCGGGCCTCAAGCTCTACAACGACGCCATGAAGAAGGCCGGCCTGAAGGCGAACGGCACCTTCGTCGCCAACGCCTACGATGCCTCCTTCATTCTCGCCATGGCGCTCGAGAAGGCGGGCAGCGCCGACCGGGCCAAGGTCGCCGATGCGATCCGCAAGGTTACCGGCGACCAGGGCGAGGGGATCATGCCGGGCGAATGGAAGAAGGCAAAGGAGATGATCGACGCCGGCAAGGACGTCCACTATTCCGGCGCCACCGGCGACATCAAGTTCGACAAGAACGGCGACGTCGCCGGCGTCTACGACGAAGTCGAATTGACGGAGAACGGCATCAAGGACAACGGCCAGATCAAGATGCAGTAAGCCTGCACGGTTCGATCGGAACGCCCGGGGCGCGCGCTCGCACCCCGGGCGTTCGCTTTTCGAATGGCGTCGAAAGCGACGCTGCGACAATCTCCGCCCTTGCCGGACGCCGCGAAGGCTGAAAGACCTCGGCTGGATATCTGGAATTCGGGAGCCGGTCCGGCATGCACGATGCCGAGGAGTTGAGACGACGCAACCGCGCTGTGGCCAGCGCGGCGGTCGGGATCGTCGTCGTCATGGGCGGCCTCGTCGCCGTCTCGCCGATCTTTTACCGCGTCCTGTCCGCCTATATCGGCTACGGCGGCTCGCTGCCGCAGTCGTCGGTTGTCCGCAGGCTTGCGGGGAAGGGAGCCGGCAAGGACCTGACAGTCCGCTTCGACACCAACGTCGCATCCGGCCTCGACGTCGACTTCCGGCCGGAAGAGCGCTCGGTGTCGACCGAGATCGGACGCCCCACCGCGCTTTACTTCCGGGTGACCAACCGCGGATCCGCGCCCGTCGTCATCCGCACCGCATTCGACGTCACGCCTGCATGGGCGGCGCCCTATTTCTTCAAGGCCGTCGCTTCCCTGCACCCTATCGAGCGGCTGGAACCCGGCGAGCGTGCCCGGGTTCCGATGGTCTTCTATGTCGATCGCCGCATCCTCAAGGACCGCCTTGCCGCGAACGTGGAGGCGATCACGCTTTCCTACACGTTCTTCCGCCAGAAGGGGATGACGGACGGAGCCCTCGCTTCGGTCGGGGACATGGCGGCCCGGGCGGCCGCCTTCGACGAGAAGCTGAAAAAGAGCGGCACCGCGAAGTTCGCCAACGACGCCCCCGCCGACTGACGCCGGAAGGAAGCGAAGCCGCGGTCGCGGAGAGAGGGGGGCGACCGCGGCTCGGGTGGCGCCGGCTGGGGGAGAACGGTCCGCCGGCGCCGGTGGAACTCAGGCACGCACCTCCTGGCGCTGGAACGAGATGTATCCCAGCGTGAAGACCAGCACCGTGCCGGCGACCAGCCCCGAAAAATCCGGCCAGACGAGCAGCAGGCTCTCTGAGAAGGGCAGCGGCGCGCCCATCAGGGCCCCCTGCATCTGGCTGCGGAAGAGCAACCCGAAGGAACGCGTCGAGGGATGCAGGATGCCGGTCAGCATCTCGCCATAGAGCACGCTCGGCGAAAGCCGTGCGATGTTGTGCTGCACGTCGATCTGCGTGATCGCGGTCATCGGGTTGAGCGGGTCGACCGGCACCAGCGCGCCGGCGACGAGCGGAGCGATCATCTGCCAGAAGACGGCGAAGACCAGCCACAGCGTCAGCGCCGCGAGAGCGGCCGTGGCCGGCGACCGGAACACGCTTGAGAACCACAGCGCCAGCGCCAGCCAGATCGTGCAGTAGACGAGCGAGATCGCGAGGAAGGCGATACCGCGGGCGATTTCCTCGCCGCTCGGAGGCACGCCGAGCATCAGTATGCCGAGGCCGGTGACCAGTAGCCACAGCGTCACGATGCAGATCGCGAGCACGATCATCCCGCCGAGGAACTTGCCGGCGAGCAGTGCGTCCCGGTAGATCGGCTGCGACAGGATGCGGCTCATCGTGCGGCGCTGGTATTCGCCGTTGATCGCGTCGAAGCCGAGCGCGATCGCCACGAGCGGCAGGAGGAAGCCGAGGAACCCTGCAAACGAGGGCAGGGGGTTCTTCGCCGTCGTGAACAGCCTCAGGAACAGGAACGGGTCCTGCCCGATCGTCGTCTTGATCTGCCCGATCGCGGCGTAGGTCGCGCCGACGGCCGTCAGCACCACGAGCAGCATGACGAAGTGCATGCGCGCGCTCGTCATGTGGTCGGCGGCCTCCTTGAAGGCCACGGTCGAGACGCCCCGCCAGGGGGAACCTTCACGCTGCATCGCGCACCTCCTCGTAGTAGCGGGCGTAGACGTCCTCGAGGCTCGGCCTGTGCATCGCGAGCCGGGCGAGGTCGCCGCCGGTCTCCGTCACCCGGCGCGCGACTTCCGGCCGGATGTCGGCCTCGGCATGGAGATGGACGAGCCTGTCGTCGATGCGCTCGACGCGCCCGACCGCCCGCATCTGCGAAAACGCGGCATCGGGATCGATGCCCGACGCCTCCACCTCGATGACGAATTTGCCGCCCATGACGTGGGAACGCAGCTCGTCGACATTGCCCGTGAGGCCGATCCTGCCCTTGTGGATCAGGGCCACGCGGTCGCAGGTCGACTGGACCAGCGACAGCATGTGGGACGACAGGAGGATGGTCCGCCCGTCGTCGCGCAACTGCCGGATCAGACCGAGGAGTTCCGCCGTCGACTGAGGGTCGAGACCGTTCGTGGGCTCGTCAAGGATCGCCACGCGGCAATCCTTGACTAGCACCTCGGCCAGCCCCAGCCGCTGGTTCATGCCATGGGAGAAGCCTCCGACCGGACGTTCGGTGCTCCCCGTCAGGCGAACGCGCTTCAGCGCGTCCTCGATACGCCTTTCGGCTTCCGCCCGTTCGATGCCCATGAGCCGTGCCGTGTAGCGCAGGTTTTCCCGCGCGGTCATGTTGTCGTAGAAGCCGACGGAATTGGGCAGGTAGCCGATCGCCTTCTTGACCGCGAGCGGCTGGCGCAGAGGGTCGAGGCCCATCACGCTCACCGTGCCGGAGGTCGGTTCCGTCAGCCCGAGCAGGATGAGGATCATCGTCGTCTTGCCGGATCCGTTCGGACCGAGAAGGCCGAAGACCTCGCCCGGCTGCACCGTGAGATCAAGCCCGGCGACCGCTTCGACGGCGCCATAGCGCTTGACGAGGTTCTTCACCTCTATGACGGGCTCGCTCATCTCCGGCCGTACCTGCGCACGCCGACCGCCATGACGATGAGGGCGGCGGCGATCACCCCGAGCCCGGTCGCCCCCCACAGCGTCGAGGTCTCGACCGTCACGCGAAACTGCGCGTGGTCGCTCGTTCCGTTGCCGCTCGCCCGCACGTCGAGCATGTAGTCGCCGGCGACCGCCTTGTCCGAAGGGGTGACGCGAAGCGAGACCTGCTGCTTGCCGTTCGGTGCGATCGCCGGAACCGACTTCGGTTCGGCATCGACTTTCCAGCCGCTCGGAGGGCTTGCGGTCACCTTGACGTTCCGCGCAGCCTTCGAACCGTTGTTGACCACGGTGAAGGTGAAGTCACGCTCCTTGCCGGCGGTGGCGGTGCCCGACAGCCGGCCGTTCGGTCCGACGAGGCTGATCTTCGGCTGGCCGTTGATGTCGAGCCTTACGGGTGCGGTGGCGGTTGCGACGGCCGACTGCGCCGCGAGCAGCACCTTGTAGCTGCCGGCGGCGGCGTCGTCTGGCGGCGTCACCTTGGCCTTTATCGTCTTCGTGGCGCCGGCCTTGAGCGGAATGCTGGCGATCTGCTGGGACTTGTAGCCCTGGGTGAAGGTCACCTGGAAACCGTCCGGGGCCTTCGCCGACAGGTTGACGACCGTGTCCCTGAGGCTGTCGTTCTTCAGGTCGGCTTCGTAGCTGAACGAGGTCTTCGCCGTGCCCTGGAGTTCCGGCAGCTTCGGGTTCAGCTCGAGTTTCGCCGCCTTGGGCGCCGTCAGCTTCAGGTCGATCGGCAGGGTCAGCGTCCGGTCGCTCGCCTTGCCGACGATCCTGAAGTCGTAGGCGCCCGCCTTGGCGTCCTTCGGCGGAGTCAGCTTGAGCGAAAAGCTCTTGCTCCCGTCGGTGTTCACCATGGCCGCGGAGACGTCCGAGCCTCCGCCGACGAATTCCGACTTCCAGCCGGAGGGCACGCCTTCGACCGAGAGCTGGACCCGCTGCGGCGGCAGCGCCTTGTTCTGGAGGTCGAGGTTGATGTTCACCGCGCTGCCCGTGTCGGCGCTGCGGCTCGGAAAGCCGGTCGTGAGCCAGAGGCCCTCGATCTTGCCGGGCTGGCTGGCGGCGCTGCCCCCGGTGTTCGTCGTCTGTGCGAGGACCGGTGCGGCAAGCAGCACCGAAGCGGCCGCGGCCACGATTGCGGACAGCATTGTTCGCCCATGAAACATAGGTGTCTCCTGAGACCTTATATCAGTAATTTCAAAAGCTTCCCCGGGACCCAAGCGCAGAGAAAGCGTCGGCGAGGGCCAAAAAACGGACCTGAATGTGGCTAAAATGCGGTATGGAAATTACAAGCCGGTAAGGTTGCGTGAACGAATTGTCGCGCCCCTCCGGCACGTGCCGGCGAGCCGCATCTACTCTCCTCTCGCTTTTTTGAACGCGACAACCGATCCGGTCGCCCTCGACAGGGCGTAGGATGCGCATCGCGGCGTCCGAAGCGTGCAGGCTGCGCGGCCATGCAGCTTTCCGGTCCGTTGCGCTTGACTGAAGCAACGCTGTAGCCGACCGCCGCCAAGCGGGATGGCCCGGCGGAGGACAACCGGAGTGAGGAGGATACAATGCTGAAGATTTTTGTTGCGGTCGCCGCGGCGTCGCTCGCATTCGCCCCGCTGGCACATGCCGCGGGCGACATGAACGGCCCTGTGAAGACCATGAAGGTCAAAGGCAGGACGGTTCTGACGGACGGCAAGGGAATGACCCTCTACACGTTCGACAAGGACGGCCGGAACAAGTCGAATTGCACGGGAGGATGCGCCAGCATATGGCCCCCCATGATGGCCTCCTCCAAGGCGATGAAGAAGGGTGGCCTCTCCACCTTCAAGCGGCCCGACGGATCGATGCAGTGGGCCTACAAGGGCAAGCCGCTCTACGCCTGGAAGAACGACCGGAAGCCCGGCGACATGACCGGCGACGGCTTCAAGGGCGTCTGGCACGCCGCGACGAAATAGAGCAATTCCAGCAGGAGCGTGAAACGCTCTTGCGTTTGGAATTGCGTAAAAACAACGAGATAGAGCACCGAAGGCGATTCTGTTTTCGCCGGAAATTCTCTAGCCGCAGGCACGGCAAAGGAAGACGGCGTCCGGCACGCGGACGCCTTCTCCTGCGGCAGGCCCTGCCGGCGGCGAGCCCTGCCGGCGGCGAGCCCTCAGTGGCGCGCCTGCGGCTCCGGCAGAATGCCGCGGGGCGCGTAGCGCAGCACCAGGGTGATCGTCAGGCCGACGACGAAGACGCGCATCTGCAGGGCCCGGCTGTCGAGGTCCGAAGGCGGATTCCAGCCGACCCATTCGTGCCCGTAATGCGCGGCCATGTGAAACAGCCAGAGCGCGACCGGCTCCGAGATCGTCCAGACGATATAGACGAAGATCGCTCCGAAGATCGCGCCCCGATTGTTGCCGGCGCCGCCGAGGATGACCATGACCCAGACCAGGAAGGTATGATTGAGGTCGAGGAAGGCGGACGGATCGTAGATCTGCGCGAAGTGGATCAGCATTGCCCCGCCGATCCCCATCGGCACGCAGCCGAGGACGAAGATCTCCAGCCGCCGCCGGGTCACGTCCTTGCCCATGGCTTCTGCCGCGTCCTCGTTGTCGCGGATCGCGCGCATCATGCGACCCCACGGCGCATAGTAGGCCCGTTGCAGCAGCAGGTAGATGAGCACCATCACGATGGCGACGGCGATGAGGTACATCGAGCGCGCGAACAGGAAGTCGCCTCCCGAGACCGTCGGTGTCGGCCAGGGCAGGGGAGAAACCGTGAGCGTGCCGCGCGTCAGCCAGTCGGCGTTCTTGAGGAAGGTCTTGATGATCTGGGCGATGCCGAGCGTCGCGATGGCGAGATAGTCCGACCTCAGCCCGAGGCACACCTTGCCGACCGCCCAGGCGATCACCGCCGCCACGATGCCGGCAACCGCCCAGCCCGCGAGCACCGGCAGCCCGAGCCCGCCCATCCATCCGCTCGTGCCTTCGATCGCATGCGACATGCGGGTCATGTGCGCGGAGATGATGACGAAGGACGCCGCGATGACGACGGCGACGAGGAGGCCCTTCAGCCTCTTTCCCAGTCCGATCGCACCGGCTTTGTTGGCGACGTAGATCGCCGCGCCGCAAAGCACCAGCTTGAGGACGAAGACGCCGACGAGCTCCGGTCCGGCCGAGGCCCAGAACTTGGGATTGACCGGGAAGGAGACCAGCATCGAGGTTGCCGCGCCGGCGGCGATAAAGCCCATCACGCCGACGTTGAAGAGGCCGGCATAGCCCCACTGGATCGTCAGGCCGAGCGCCAGGACGGCGTAGCAGGCGGCCTCCACGACGACGCGGACGGAATAGACGCTCCCCTGGCTGGCGAAGACGGCCAGGAGGATGATGGCGAGGGCCCCGAAGGCCAGGAGGTCGCGGCGGCCTTCGGCGGCATCCGCCGGCTTCGTGCGTGGGTGCGTCTCGGCCATCTCAGAGGACCTTTCCCTTGAAGATGCCGGTCGGCCGGTAGATCAGGACGATGATCAGGATCAGGAAGGGGATCATCAGCTTGTACTCGGTCGGCACCAGCGCGAGGTTGTTCGGAAGGTCGAACCACAGCATCGGCTTCAGTGGCCGGAGCAGGATCGACCAGTTGAAGACGGCGAGCGACTCGCAGAGGCCGACGAGGAAGCCGCCCGCGATCGCCCCGTAGGGCTGCCCGATGCCGCCGACGATGGTCGCCGCGAAGATGGGCAGCAGGATGTTGAAGGACAGGTCCGGCTTGAGCGCCACGTCCATCGACAGAAGCGTTCCCGCCGCGCAGGCAAGGGCCCCGGCAATGATCCAGGTCGTCCACACCACGTGCTGCGTGTTGATGCCGGTGATGCGGGCGAGGTCGGGATTGTCCGAGACAGCCCGCATCGCCTTGCCGAGGCGTGTGCGCGTCAGGAAGTAGTGCAGGCCCAGGACGGCGACGACGGTGAAGGCGAAGAGTATGATCTGCGGCTCCGTCAGTACGATCGGCCGGTGCGCGCCGGGCAGGTGGAAGTAGAAGATCGCCTTGCCGCGGTCGATGAACATGTTGCGCGCCTGGACGCCGCCGAACAGGCGGATGACGCCTTGCAGCATCAGCGTCACGCCCACCGAGGCCATCACGAGCACCACCGGCCGCGCCCCCGCCTCGCGCAGGGGCTTGTAGAACAGCTTGTCGAATCCGATGGCCACCAGTGCCGTCAGCACCATCGCCGGAAACATTCCGATGAACACGAGCGCGAGCGCCGAGTGGAAGCCGGAGGCCTGCAGAAGCGAGGCGATGATCAGGGAGATGAACGCGCCCATCGTCATCATGTCGCCATGGGCGAAATGAGCGAACCGCAATATGCCGAAGACGAGCGTAACGCCGATCGCACCGAGCGCGTAGATCGCACCGATGATCAGCCCCGAAATCAGCGCGTTGTCGATGAAAAAGACGAGATCGTTCAAGCTTCTGCCTCTTGTTTTTCTCGTTCCCCCGCGGCCCGTTCCGAGGCCGGCCGGCTCCTGCCTCAGCCCCCCAGGAAGCTGCGCGCGACTTCCGGATTGTTGAGAAGGTTCTGCCCCGTGTCGGTGTACGAATTCTGGCCGTTGGCGAGCACGAATCCCTTGTGCGCGATCGCCAGCGCCTGCTTGGCGTTCTGCTCCACCATGGCGACCGTGACGCCGGTCTTGTTGATGGCGAGGACGCGGTCGAAGATCACCGACATGAACATCGGCGACAGTCCCGCGGTCGGTTCGTCGAGCAGGATCAGCTTCGGCTCGATCATCATCGCCCGCCCGAAGGCGACCATCTGGCGCTGCCCTCCGGAGAGTTCGCCGGCCGGCTGCCTGCGCTTGGCCTTGAGGTCGGGAAAGATCTCGTAGACGTGGTCCATGATCCCCGAATAGTCGTCCCGGCGGGTGTATGCGCCCATCTCGAGGTTTTCGTGCACCGTCAGTGAGGGAAAGACGTTCGACTCCTGCGGCACGAAGGCGATCCGGTGCGCGGCAAGCTTCTCGGAGCGGATTGCGGTGATGTCGGCTCCGTCGAAGCCGATCGATCCCGCGGTGATGTTGAGCATGCCGAAGATCGCCTTCAGCATGGTCGACTTCCCGGCGCCGTTCGGTCCGACGATGACGCCGATCTCGCCGGCGTCGAGCGACATATTGACGCCCTTGAGGATGGTCATCTGCCCGTAGCCGGCGTGCAGGTCCCTGATCGAAAGCAGGCTCATGAGGCCGCACCCGCGGCGGGGGCCTTCGTCGCATGGCCGGTTGGCGATCCGCCGAAATAGGCTTCGATGACCGCTTCGTTGCGCTGTATTTCGCTGATGTGGCCCTTTGCCATGACGGTGCCGGCCGCCATGACGATGACCGGGTCGCACAGCCGGGCGATGAGGTCCATGTCGTGCTCGATGACGAAGAAGGTGTAGCCCATCTCCTGGTTCAGCCGTTCGATGTTGGAGGCGAGGTCGTTGAGCAGCGTCCGGTTCACGCCCGCCGCGATCTCGTCGAGCAGCACGACCTTCGCGTCGACCATCATCGTTCGTCCGAGCTCCAGCAGCTTCTTCTGGCCGCCGGAGAGATTGCCGGCGAGTTCGTTTTTCACGTGCGTGATCTTGAGGAAGTCGAGGACCTCTTCCGCCTTCCGCCGGATCGCCGCCTCCTCGCCCGCCACGCGCGCCGGACGCAGCCAGGCCGAGGCGAGGTGCTCGCCGCTCTGTCTTTCGGGCACCATCATGAGGTTCTCCGTGACGGTCATGTTGGAGAACTCGTGGGCGATCTGGAAGGTGCGCAGCAGACCGCGCGAGAAAAGCTGGTGGGCCGGCAGCCCCGTCACGTCCTGCCCGTCGAGCAGGATGGCGCCCGAGGTGGGAGCGAGATTGCCGGCGACCATGTTGAACAGCGTCGACTTTCCGGCTCCGTTCGGCCCTATGAGGCCCGTGACCGACCCGGCTTCGACCGAAAGCGTGCAGTCGTTGACGGCGAGAAAGCCGCCGAAGCGCTTCGACACGCTCTGGACTTCGATTATGGCGCTCATTTGTTCCCCGCGGCGGCGGTGTCCTGCCCGTCCGCCGCTTCTTCTGCGTTCTCGTTGTGCCCGTGCCGCGCGCCGATCGGCAAACGCCGATCCTGCGACGGCACCTGCCTTAGCATCGGTATTTCTGCCTGTGAAGCGTCGAGTCTGCATTCGGCGCCGCATCGGGCCGCGTGGCCGGCCTCCCGGACGCCGTATCCTCCATGCGGGGCGCGATGCCGCATGTGCGGAACGCTTTGCGCCGCCTCCGGATTGGCGCCGGATCACCGGCCGTTGAGCCGATCATTGGTGAATTGCGCGGCCTGCCAACCAAATTTTGGTGAAAAAAAGTACAGCCCGCTTGCTAGGCTCCAGGCGGAAAAAGACAAAAAAATGGCAAGCGAAGCCTCGAAATCCTCTTTTCGATGTGGTCTATTGTCAAAAAGTCAAGAAAGACAAGGGAACAGCGATGGCAGCAGAGCGAGGGGCCGAAGTCCATTTCGACAAGGTTCAGAAGAGCTATGACGGCGAGACGCTGGTCGTCCACGAGTTGAACCTGAAAATCGAAAGAGGCGAATTCCTGACGATGCTTGGCCCGTCGGGATCCGGGAAGACGACCTGCCTGATGATGCTGGCCGGTTTCGAGCCGGCGACGGCGGGCGAGATATTCCTCAACGGGAAACCGATCAACGACGTGCCGCCGCACAAGCGCGGCATCGGCATGGTCTTCCAGAACTACGCGCTTTTCCCCCACATGACCGTCGCGGAGAACCTGGCCTTCCCGCTGCAGGTGCGCGGCATCGACAGGGCCACGCAGCAGCAGAAGATCAAGCGCGCGCTGGAGATGGTCGAGCTGCCGCAGTTCGGCAGCCGTCGCCCGGCGCAGCTCTCGGGCGGGCAGCAGCAGCGTGTGGCGGTGGCACGGGCGCTGGTCTTCGAGCCGGAACTGATCCTGATGGACGAGCCCCTCGGGGCCCTCGACAAGCAGCTGCGCGAGCAGATGCAGTACGAGATCAAGCACATCCACGAGAACCTGGGCGTCAGCGTCGTCTACGTGACGCACGACCAGACGGAGGCGCTGACGATGTCGGACCGCGTGGCGGTCTTCAACGCCGGCATCATCCAGCAGCTTTCGACGCCGGACCAGCTCTACGAGGCGCCGGAGAATTCCTTCGTGGCGCAGTTCATCGGCGAAAACAACAAGCTGACCGGCAAGGTCGAGTCCGTGAACGGGACGATGTGCGACGTCCGCCTGGCCGATGGAACGCTCCTGAAGGCCGAAAAGGTCAACGTCCAGTCGGTGGGCGACGCGACGACCATCTCGCTCCGGCCGGAGCGCATCGAGTTCGACGACGCCGCGACGATGGACAACGTCGTGACCGGCCGCATCGAGGAAATGATCTATCTCGGCGATCACATTCGCGTTCGCATGAACGTGGCGGGTAATCCCGAATTTGTCGTCAAGGTTCGCAACCGGGGCCAGAAACGCGCCCTGCAGGAAGGCCAGACGACGCAGATCGGCTGGGCTGCCAGTGACTGCAAGGCACTGGATGCCGTTGCCTGACAGTGTGCGGTGAATTCCTCACCGGCGCACAAATGGCCGCCGGACGGAATGTCCGGCGCTACAACAGAGGGAGAACTTCATGAAAATGAAAATGCTACTGGCGGCTGCGGTTGCCGTGGGCGGTCTGACCGCAGCGGCCGCCTATGCCGATTCCGGGTCGCTCACGATCGTGTCGTGGGGCGGCGCCTACTCGATGTCGCAGCACAAGGCCTACGACGAGCCCTTCACCAAGAAGACCGGCGTCAAGATTCAGAACGTCGACAAGTCGGCCGACGCGCTTGCCGGGATCCGTTCGCAGGTCGAGGCCAACAACGTCACCTGGAACATCGTCGACATGCTCCAGGCTGACGCACAGCGCGCCTGCGACGAAGGCCTGATCATGCGCATCGACCCGGACAAGTGGCTTGCGCCGGCACCGGACGGCACGCCCGCTTCGAAGGACTTCGTCGAAGGCACGCTCGGCGACTGCTTCGTTCCGCAGATCCTCTACGCCACGCTGTTCGCCTACAACAAGACGGCGTTCCCGAATGGCGGCCCGCAGACGATCCAGGATGTCTGGGACGTCAAGAAGTTCCCGGGCATGCGCGCTCTCGAGAAGATTCCCCAGAAGAACCTCGAGTGGGCATTGATCGCCGACGGCGTCCCGGCCGACAAGGTCTACGACGTCCTGGCGACGAAGGAAGGGCAGGATCGCGCCTTCAAGAGCCTCGACAAGATCAAGAAGAACGTCATCTGGTGGGACCAGGGCGCGCAGCCGCCGCAGCTTCTCGCCGACAAGGAAGCCGTCATCGCGTCGGCCTACAACGGGCGCATCTTCAATGCACAGGTCGCCGAGAACCAGCCCTTCGCGACGGTCTGGGACCGCGAGATGTTCGAGGTCGACGGCTGGGTGGTCCCGGTCGACCAGCCGAAGGACAAGGTCGACCTGATCAAGAAGTACATGCGCTTCGCGACCGATACGCAGCGCCTCGCGGATCAGTCCAAGTACATTTCCTACGGACCGGCCCGCAAATCGTCCGCGCCGCTCGTCGGCAAGTACAAGGACGGCAAGACGGACATGAACCCGTACATGCCGACCAACCCGCAGAACATGAAGACTGCATTCATGTTCAACCCGGGCTTCTGGACGGACTACGGCGACGCCCTCGAGGCCCGCTTCAATACGTGGCTCGCCCAGTCCAAATAGGCGAAGCATGACTCATCGGGCCGGCCGGCCTTCCGGCTGGCCGGCCCATTGCCCCACGGTTTGCAAGCACGGGTAAACGTCATGGTCGATGCAACGGCTGGCTCGGCTCCTGCCAGCGTCTCCAATTCACCTGGGTCGCTGAAGACGCGCGACGGCAGGTCCCTCAAGGATGCATTGCGCAAGTCCGAGCAGGTGGCCCGGAGGCGGGCCTTCTATCTCGTGCTTCCGATCCTGCTTTTCCTGCTCATCACCTTCGTTTTCCCGCTGATGCAGTTCATAGCGCGCTCCGTCTACAATCCGGAGGTGGCGCACTTCCTGCCCAACGTCTCGAGCGCGATCTCAAGCTGGGACGGGAAAGAAGTCCCGGACGAGGCCGTCTTCGCCGCGATGGTGAAGGACATGCAGACCGGCTACAAGAACCGGACGATCGGGCGCGTCGCCGCACAGATCAACCGGCAGCTTCCCGGCTTCCGCTCCGTCATCATGTCGACGGCCCGCAAGGCCGACAAGATCCAGCCGCCCTATCGGGAGGCGCTACTGGGCGTCAGCAAGAAGTGGGGCGACCTTGACATGTGGCGCCTGATCAAGCGCTCGACGCGCGTGATCACGCCTGTCTACTACCTGCTCGCGGCCGACCTTCACTACGATTCGCACGGCAATATCGCGCAGCAGCCAGCGAATTCGCGGGTCTACCGCCTCCTGTTCTTCCGCACGGTGTGGATGAGCATGACGATCACGATGCTGACCATCCTGCTCGGCTATCCGGTCGCCTATCTGCTCGCCAACCAGCCGCTCAGGATCGCCAATCTCCTGATGATCCTCGTCCTGCTGCCGTTCTGGACCTCGCTTCTCGTGCGCACCGCAGCGTGGATCGTGCTCCTGCAGCGCGAGGGGGTGATCAACGACATCCTCGTCTGGGTCGGCCTGCTCGGCAACAACGAGCGATTGCGCATGATCTACAACCAGTGGGGCACGATCATCGCGATGACGCACATCCTGCTGCCGTTCATGATCCTGCCGCTCTATTCGGTGATGAAAACGATCCCGCCGTCCTACATGCGCGCTGCGCGCTCGATGGGCGCTGGCCAGGTGACCGCTTTCCGCCGGGTCTACATGCCGCTGACGATCCCCGGCCTTGCGGCTGGCGTACTGCTCGTCTTCATCCTGGCGATCGGCTACTACATCACCCCGGCCCTGGTCGGCGGCGACAGCGGCATCTTCATCTCCAACCTGATCGCCCAGAACATGCAGTCCTCGCTGGCGAACCTGAAGCTCGCGGCAGCCCTGTCGACGATCCTCCTGGTCTTCGTGCTGGCGTTCTACTGGCTGTTCAACAAGCTGGTTGGCGTCGATCGCCTGAAGTTCGGCTGACGGGAAGGAAACAAGAAATGGCACTTCCATCCTACGCGTCGACCGGAGAGAAGATCTGGCACTACACCTACCTGGTGATCTGCGGCCTGATCTTCTTCTTCCTGATCGCGCCGATCCTGACCATCATTCCGCTGTCGTTCAACTCGGAGCCCTACTTCACCTTCACGTCGAAGATGCTGCATCTGGATCCGGCAGGCTATTCGCTGCGCTGGTATCACACGCTGTTCAACAGCCCGGAGTGGATGTCGTCGATCCGCAACTCCTTCTTTATCGCGACCTCGGCGACGATCATCTCGACGGTGCTCGGCACGGTTGCCGCGGTCGGGCTCAGCCGGCGTCAAATGCCGGCGCGCGCCTTTATCACCGCAATCCTGATCTCGCCGATGGTGGTGCCGCTGATCGTGACCGGCGCCGGGCTGTTTTCCTTCTATGCGCGGCTCAACCTGACGAGCACTTTCTTTTCGATCATCATGTCGCATGTCGTGCTCGGCACCCCGTTCGTCATCATCACGGTCACGGCGGCGATGTCCGGCTTCGACCAGAGCCTGATCCGCGCGGCGCAAAACCTCGGTGCAAACCAGGTGACCACGTTCTTCAAGGTCATCCTGCCGCTGCTCCTTCCGGGCGTGATCTCGGGTGCGCTGTTCGCTTTCATGACCTCGCTTGACGAAGTGGTCGTCGTCATCTTCCTCGC
Source organism: uncultured Alphaproteobacteria bacterium (assembly GCA_963760965.1). Classification (GTDB taxonomy): domain Bacteria; phylum Pseudomonadota; class Alphaproteobacteria; order Rhizobiales; family Rhizobiaceae; genus Pararhizobium_B. Next base: position 166,316 of record CAVXEW010000005.1, on the reverse strand, counting down.
CGGTCCGGCGCAGACGCCGATGACGGTGCGCATGTTCTCCGGCCTGCGCGAGAACATCTCGCCGACGATCCTGGCGATTGCCACGATCCTGGTGCTGATCTCCGTCGTGCTGCTCACCTCGCTGGAAATGCTGAGGCGCCGGTCGGAACGCATGCGCGGCCTGTCGCCCGGCTAGCCGGAGAACGCGCGCGGCCGGCGGAAGAGCCTGTCGGCCGCAACAACCACCCGGGGGGAGTCCGGTCGCCGGCCGGTCGCGGCTTTCGTTTCCCGCCTCGTGGCGGCCCCCGATTGGCGCTTCATGCCATAAATCATTAACCAATTTTTCAAGTTGGATGTGTCAGGCTCCTGCGAGGACCGCAATCGCGGACAGTTTCGGGACAGGGGCGTGACCAGCAACAACAACGACAACGATGCAGGAGCGGCGTTCGAGGCGACGTGCCATGAAGTCGCGGCGTCGGCCGAGCCGGCCTATGCCAAGGACAGCGAGTTGCGCTACGTCGCCGCAAGCGCCTCCTATGCAAGGCTCTGCGGGTGCGAGCCGTCGGACCTGATCGGCAAGCGGGACGCCGACTGGCCGGGCACCGGCGATCAGCGGGACCGGGATGAGAAGGAGCGCCGCTGCCTCGTCTTCGGCAGCAGCCAGACGGCGATTCTCGATCATCAACCCTCGCATCGGCGCTACCGGGCCCGTCTTCACAGGGAACAGGACGCGGACGGGACCTTGATCGTCGTCGCTCGCCTCAAGCCGGCCGCCTCGTCGCGCGGCAGCGGCCTTTCCGACGGCCCGCGCGCCTTCGCAGAGGCCGGGCAGGCGGACGACGCAGGCTGCAGCGATTTCCGCGATCTCGACCTGATCAAGGCGATAGAGGCCTTCGACGAGCCTGTCGCGGTCGTCGGCGCCGACGGGCGAATGCTCTTCTCGAACGCGCGCTACCGCTCGGCCGGCCTTGCCGATACGGCGCGGCCCGTCGCCAGGGAGCAGTCGGGCGAGTTCCAGGCACCGGCGGGCGTGCCGGTCGCACCAGGCGGCCAGCATACGCTCGCCAGCAGCGAAATCCTGGCTCGCGCCCTCGAGGACGTCGACGCCGGTATCGTCATCTATGACGGCAATGACGTGCTGCAGTTCGCCAACCAGCGCATGAAGGAGATGTTCGAGGACTATACGCCGCCGCTCGGGCGGGGCATTTCCCTGCGCTCTGTGCTGGAGTGCATGTACGACAGCCAGATCCTGTCGCATCCCGAGGCCGGCCCGGAAGAGCGCGAGCGATGGGTCACCGAGCGCATTCGCCTGCATCACCGCCGGCTGCACGAAACTGTCGAGCAACTTGCCGACGGGCGCTGGATCCGGTCGATCACGCGCCGCACCGACAACGACGTCATGATCGGAATCCGCATCGACGTGACGGAAGAAAGGCGGCGCGAGGCCGATCTCGCCCGCCGGAACGAGGAAATCAGCCTCTACAAGGCCATCTTCGACGAACTGCCCAATTCCACCTACGTCAAGGACGAGTCGCTCAGGCTCAGGTTCGCGAACCGCGCCTATGGCGACCTCACCGGCTGGGATGTCCGCGAGGTGATCGGCAAGACCGACGTCGATCTGTTCGGCGCCGAAGGCGAGGCGCTCGTGGAGGCCGACCGCGAGGTGCTCGAAAGCGGAGGCATCCGCGAGCAGGAGGAAGCGCTGACGCGCCGGTCCGGCGAGCAGATGGCCCTCATCTCGCGCAAGGCCAGGGTGACGGCCTCGGACGGCAGAACCTTCCTCGTCGGCACCACGACCGACATCACTGGCCAGAAGAGACGCCAGGAGGAACTGGCCGAGGCGCGCCGCCAGGCCGACGCGGTGCGATCGGATCTGGAACGGGTCGTCGAGGCGCTGGACGCGAGCATCGTGGTCGTCGACGCGCAGGACCGCATCGAGATGATCAACGGCTCCTGCCTGCGGGTCTGGGGGCTGGATGGGGGCGACTTGCCCATGGGGCGGCCGATCCGCTGGCTGTGGGACAAGAGGCGCCACGACGGCGTGCACGATGTGGCGGACGCGGACTGGGAAGACTACGTCGCCGAACGGCTCGCGGAAATCAGGTCCGGCGATGTCGCTCCGCGGGAAATGCAGCTGCTCGACGGACGCAGCCTCATCTATTCCGTGCACGACCTGTCCGACGGCAGGCGGATGATCTGCCATTTCGACGTGTCCGGCCAGAAGGCGCGCGAGCGCCAGATCGCCCAGGCCAAGGTCGAACTCGAGGCCACGAGCGCGACCCTTCGGAAGGCCACCGCCGCAATGGCCCAGGGCCTGTGCATCTACGACGACGAGATCCGGCTCACCAACGCCGTCTTCCACGAACTCGTCGGCATCGGACCGGACGAGATCCGGCCGGGCATGCCGTTCGCCGCGATGATCGAACGGATCGCCGAAAGCGGCGCCTATGGCGACGCGGAAACGACGCGCAAGGTGGTCGGGAGCATCCTGTCGGACGGCAACGCGAGAAGGCCGCATATCCTAGAGCGGCGCAGTCCCGACGGTCGCTGGTTGCGCATCGATGCCAAGCCTGCCGGCGATGGCGCGATGATCACGACATATACGGACATCACCGATGCGAAGGCGCGCGAGGACGAGTTGAAGCGTCTGCTGGAGCGGGCCGAGCTTGCCGATCGCGCCAAGTCGGAGTTCCTGGCCAACATGAGCCACGAGATCCGCACCCCGATGAACGGAGTCCTCGGCATGGCGGAGCTGCTCGCCCGAACTCAGCTCGACACGCGCCAGCGGACGTTCACCGACGTCATCGTCAAGTCCGGCAACGCCCTCCTTACGATCATCAACGATATCCTCGACTTCTCCAAGATCGACGCCGGCCGCATGGTGCTGGAGAAGGATCCCTTCGACCTGGCCGAATCGATCGAGGACGTCGCGACCCTCGTTTCCTCTCGCGTGGCGGAAAAGGACATCGAGCTGATCGTGCGCGTCGCGCCCGACCTGCCGGGCCGGGTCGTCGGCGATCCCGGGCGCGTACGCCAGATCGTCACAAACCTTCTCGGCAACGCCACCAAGTTCACCGAGATGGGCCATGTGCTCGTCGACGTGAGCGCGAAGGTCGAGGACGACGTCGCGGCAATCACCATCCGCGTGGAGGACACCGGAATCGGCATACCCGAAGACAAGCTGCAGAGCATCTTCGAGAAGTTCAGCCAGGTCGACGGATCCTCGACGCGCCGCCACGAAGGCAGCGGTCTCGGCCTTTCCATCGCCTCCGGCCTGGTCGGCATGATGGGCGGGCGCATCGAAGTCGCAAGCGAATACGGCAAGGGCTCCGTCTTCACCGTCCATCTCGACCTTCCGGTCGACCGGGCGGCGCCGAAGGCGCGACCGGTGCCGGTCGACGTGACCGGCGCACGCATCCTCGTCATCGACGACAACCCGGTCAATCGCGACATCCTGATGGAGCAGCTGCGCTCGTGGAACTTTGACGGCTGTGCGGTTGCCAGCGGCGCCGAAGGTCTCCAGGTGCTGCGCGCGGCCCGAGAAATGGGCGTGGGCGTCGACATCGTCATCCTCGACTACCACATGCCGGAAATGAACGGAGCGGAGACCGCCATGCGCATCCGCTCCGATGCGTCCCTTGCGGAAACGCCGATCCTGATGCTGACCTCGGTCGATATCCGGTCGGAGGAGCGCCGCTTCGCAGCCATGCGCGTCGATGCACACCTGATGAAGCCGGCACGTTCCTCGCTGCTGCTCGAGACCATCGTCGAGACCCTGCACAAGAGTCGGCCTGCGAGCCCGGCGGTGCCTGCGGCCTCGCCGGAACGGCCCGAGGCGAACCCTGCCGCTGCTTCCGTCGTCAGGCTTCGCGAGCGCGAAGAGGTTCGCGGGGCGGGGCTGGACGTGCTGGTGGCCGAGGACAACGAGGTCAATCAGATCGTCTTCAGCCAGATCCTCGACGAGCTCGATGTCGCCTACGAGATCGTGCGCAACGGGCAGGAGGCGGTCGATGCATTCATGGCGAAAGCCCCGCGCATGATCCTCATGGACGTCTCGATGCCGATCATGAACGGCCACGAGGCGGCGGAGGCGATCCGCAAGCACGAGGCCGGGCACGGCGGCCACGTGCCGATCGTCGGGGTCACGGCGCACGCCCTGAGGGGCGACCGCGAGCGGTGCATCGAGGCCGGCATGGACGACTATATGTCGAAGCCCATCAGCCCGGAGAAGCTCGGCGAGAAGGTCCGCGACTGGCTCGGGCCATTGCGCGCCGAGGGGCGGGCATGAAGAACGGACCGCGGGCCGGCCGCTCGTGGCCTGACCCCAACAGACGGCACCCGTCCGTCTGGAAAAGCCAGCCCGCAAGCTATTGATCTGGTGAGGCGATTTTTCCTGGCAGATGGTACCATCCGTCGGGATCGCGACATTAGGCGTTTGCCGGCCGGCAGCCCGCGAGCATTTCCCGCTTGGAGGCATGGCCCGGCAAGCGCTCGACCCGGAAGCCCGCGCTCGCCAGTCCTCGGCGAACGTGACCGGCAGCCGAATAGGTCGCGAAGGTGCCGCCGGGCACGGTCCGTCCGAACACCTGGCAGAGGATCTCGTCGGTCCACATGGAAGGATTGCGCGCCGGCGCGAAACCGTCGAGGAACCAGGCGTCCGCCCGCTCCGCCGTCGCCGCGAGCCCCTCGGAGGCTTCTCCGATCCGTATGTCCAGTGCGGTCTGAGGGTCGAGCTGCAGCAGGATCCGTTCCCGGTGCCGCTCCGGCCACGATGCGAGCAGCGCACGCACTTCCTCCTCGAGCCCGGCCCATGCCGACAGCGCACGCTCCATCTCCGCCGCCGTCAGCGGGAACATCTCGAAGGACAGAAACCGGAGGCGGGCCGAAGGCGGCCGCACCTCCTTCCACAAACGCCAGGTCTCGACGAGGTTGAGGCCGGTTCCGAACCCAAGCTCGCCGATCGTGAAGCCCTCCGCGACCGCGAAACGCTCCGGCAGCCGGTTGCCGTCGAGAAAGACGTGGCGGCATTCCGCCCGCCCGTCCGAGCGGGAATAATAGTGATCGCCAAAGCGCCTGGAATACGGCATATCCCCGTCATGCCATTCCACATCGCCGCCGCCGGCAAGGCTGGCGCCCTCACAATCAGATGTCGATGTCATGGCCAGGCCTGTTAGTCGAGGCGGCGGCAACGGTCAACTTCGTGCGGATGTCGTCGTCGCCGGCGCGGGCGCGTGCGGGCTGTGGTTCGCGCGAAAGGCCGCCGTGGCGGGGCTCCACGTCGTCGTGGCGGAGCAAGGCAGCGTTGGCGCCGGCGCCAGCGGCGGCTTTCTCGGCGCCCTCATGCCGCACATGCCCGAACGCTGGAACGCGGCGAAGCAGTTCCAGCTGGACGGCCTCGTCTCCCTCGAGGCGGAAGTCGCCGACCTCGAGGAGGCGACAGGCATTTCCTGCGGCTATGCGCGGGTCGGCCGGCTGATCCCGATCGCCCGGGACGACCTGCTGGCGCTGGCGCACGAACGCGGCCGTCTTGCCGGGGAGAACTGGCGCGGCGCAAATGGCGGCTACCGATGGGAGGTCCTGCCCTCGTCCCCAGCGGACGGATGGCCCGGCAACGCGGCGGCGGCGCACGGGGTCGTCTTCGAGCGGCTTTCGGCGCGCCTCGATCCGCGCGCCACGCTGGCCGCGCTGAAGTCCGACCTCGCACGGAGAAAGAACGTCCGGTTGATCGAGGGCGACGGGCTCTCCTGCGTCGATGCGGCGACGGCAACCTGCCGGCTGGACAGCGGAACCTCGGTCGCCTGCTCACACGCCGTCATCTCCGCCGGCGCGGCGAGCTTCGCGATCATCGCGGCCCTTCTCGGTCGGGAGACCGCCGACGTCGGGCGACCCGTCAAGGGGCAGGCGGCCCTCCTTGCCTGCGACATGCCCCCGGACATGCCGCTTGTCTACAGCGACGGAGTCTACGTCGTCCCGCACGCCGGATCCATGGTGGCGGTCGGCAGCACCAGCGAAAACGACTTCTCCGCTTCGCGAACGACCGACGGGCGGCTCGACGACCTGCTGGCGCGCGCACGCCGGCTTTGCCCGCGGGTCGCGGACGCGCCCGTGATCGAGCGCTGGGCCGGGCTGCGCCCTCGCGCCGCCGGCCGCGAACCCCTGGTCGGGCCGCTTCCGGGCCTCCCGAGGATCATCGCTTTGACGGGAGGATTCAAGATTACCCTCGGCATCGCGCACCGCCTGGCCGAGGCCGCCCTGGCCGCCCTTGACGGACGCGACCGGCCGGAACTTCCGGAAAACTTCCGGGCCGAACAAAGACTGGCGCCGCCGCGTTCGCCAACGTGAGGGCCGAAAGACGCGATTTGGCGTTCTCCGGGCTTCGTCCTATTCTCACGCGAATCGACCGGAGCGATCGCAACACGAGGACTGTTCCCAGATGCGGTACGCGATCTATTTCACCCCGCCGGCCGGCGAACGGCTCGCCAGCGTCGCTTCCCGATGGCTCGGCCGCGACGCCTTCACCGACCGGGCAATCGAGGCAAGGGCCGCCGGGCGGCTATCCGCTGCGGACGTGGCACATCACACTGCCGCTCCGCGCCGGTACGGCTTTCACGCCACGCTGAAGGCGCCGTTCCATCTCGCGCCGGGCATCGGCGAGGCCGATCTCCAGCAGGCGATGATGCATTTCGGCGGCACGGCGGTGGTGATCCCGCGCCTGAAGATCGAGCGGCTCGGTCCGTTCTTCGCCCTCGTGCCGCCCGAGCCGGTCGCCGGTCTCGACGACCTTGCCGACGAGGTCGTGCGCGAGTTCGACCGCTTCCGCGCGCCGCTCGGCGAGGCAGACATCCAGCGCAGGAACCCGGAACGTTTGACTCGCACGCAGCTCGCCAACCTCCATCGCTGGGGCTATCCCTACGTGGGCAGCGATTTCCGCTTCCACATGACGTTGACGGGACCCGTCGAGGCGGGGGAGGCGGATGCGGTGCGCGACGCCTTGCACGAGACCTTCGAGCCGGTGCTCGACGAGCCGGTGACGGTGGCAAGCATCGCGCTGTTCGCCGAGGCTGTGCCGGGTGCGCCGTTCGTCGTCGAGTCGCTTCACCCGCTCGCGGCGGCTTCGGCGAGAAAGAGCGCGTGACGTGACGGCGCAAGCCCAGGAACGGGTTCTCACCAACGCACTGGTCGTCCTGCCGGACGAGGTCGTCTCCGGTTCCCTCTGCCTGCGCGACGGGGTGGTGTCGGATGTCGCCGGCCCGTCGTCTCTCGCCTCGGCCGAGGATCTCGAGGGCGACCACCTCGTTCCCGGTCTGGTCGAGTTGCACACGGATCACCTGGAAGGCCACTACGCGCCGCGCTCGAGCGTGCGCTGGCATCCGGCGGCGGCCGTGCTTGCCCACGATGCGCAGCTGGCAAGTTCCGGGGTGACGACCGTCTTCGACGCCATCCGCCTCGGCATGGAGGACTATGCCGCTCTCGGCATCGCGGACATGCGCAAGCTGGCCGACGCTATCGAGGCCGGGGTCGAGGAAAGGCGACTCAGGGCCGACCACTTCATCCATCTTCGCTGCGAGGTGTCGACTGCCGACTGCCTGCCCGGCTTCGAGGAGTTTGTCGGCCGCAGGCATGTGCGCCTGGCCTCGCTGATGGATCATGCGCCGGGCCAGCGCCAGTTTACCGACATCGAGACCTACCGTGCCTTCTTTCGCCCGGGCAGCGGCGTTTCCGACGAGGCGTTCGACGTGTTCTGCGCCCGGCGTATCGCCGAATCGCAGGCCAACTCGCGGCGCAATCGGGAGGCCATCGCCGGCATGTGCCGCGAGAGGGGCATAGTGCTCGCCAGCCACGACGACGCAACCGTCGGGCATGTCGAGGAGGCGGTTCGCCACGGCATCCGCGTCGCCGAATTCCCGACCACGATGGAGGCCGCGCGGGCGGCCCGCGAGGCTGGACTCGCCGTGCTGATGGGCGCACCGAACCTCGTGCGCGGGGGGTCGCACTCCGGCAACGTCGCCGCCCGCGAACTCGCCGAGGCCGGACTGCTCGACATTCTTTCGTCCGACTACATTCCCTTCAGCCTCATGCAGTCGGCCTTTCTGCTCCCGCGTCTCGAAACGGGGACCGGCCTCGCGGCGGCGATCGGCATGGTCTCGTCGAAACCGGCGCGCGCGGCGGGTCTCGACGATCGCGGCGAGATCGCTGTCGGCAAGCGCGCCGATCTCGTGCGCGTGCGGGCCGACGGAGACGTCCCGGTCGTGCGCGCGGTCTGGCGGGAGGGGGAGCGCGTGGCATGATGGCTTCCGGCCCCGGCGAGGGGATGCCGGGGGGCATGTCGCTTCCCTTGCGCAGCGGCGCGATGGTCGTGGTGGTCGGACCGAGCGGCGCCGGGAAGGACACGCTGCTGCATCTTGCCGGGGCGCAATTCGCGGCAGCGGCAGGAGTGCTCTTCGTCCGTCGCGCGATAACCCGGCCCGACGACGGCGGCGGCGAAGGCCACCGGCCGATGACCCCGGCCGAATTCGCTGCGGCCCGGAGGAGTGGATGTTTCGCCTTGAACTGGCGGGCGCATGGGCTTTGCTACGGAATTCCCGCGAGCGTCGATGCGCACGTCTCGTCCGGCAAGGTCGCCGTCGCCAACGGATCGCGCGCGGCGTTGCCGCTCTTTGCCGCCCGCTATTTCAATCTCATGGTTGTCCACGTCTGGGCCCCACCCGAAATCCTGGCGGCGCGGCTCGCCGCCCGCGGCCGGGAGAGCAGGGTCGCCATCCTGGAGCGCATCCGCCGCGCCGGGGATGCCGGAACGGCCATTTTGCCGGCCGGGGCGGTGTCTATCGAGAACTCCGGGGAACCCGAAGCCGCCGCGGCGCTGCTCGTCGCCCAGATCCGCAAGGCAATCGCGATCGCGACCGCGTCCGGCGCCGGCTGACCCTGGCGGAGAGGGCGCTCCGCCTCGACATTTCATCGGGGAATGATATCGTCCGCCCGCTTCGCAAATGACTTCAGGATACACAATGGCATCGATCGATACTCCGCGTGATTTCGTCGGTTACGGACGCACCTCGCCGGATCCTCTCTGGCCGGGCGGCGCCCGGATCGCGGTCCAGTTCGTGGTCAACTACGAGGAGGGCGGCGAGAGCTGCGTCCTTGACGGCGACGCGGCTTCGGAATCGCTGCTTTCGGAGATCGTCGGCGCCGCTCCATGGCCGGGACAGCGCAACCTGAACATGGAATCGATCTACGAATACGGCGCCCGCGCGGGCTTCTGGCGCCTGTTCCGGATGTTCTCCGCACGGCAGATGCCGGTGACCGTCTATGGCGTCGCGCTGGCGCTCGCCCGCAACCCGGAGGCGGTCGCCGCGATGAACGAGACCGGCTGGGAAATCGCGAGCCACGGCCTGAGATGGCTGGAATACAAGGACTTCCCGGAAGACGAGGAACGCCGCCACATCGAGGAGTGCGTGCGCCTGCACACAAAGGTGACGGGCTCGCGCCCGCTCGGCATCTACCAGGGCAAGCCGTCGGAAAACACGCTGAAGCTCGTGATGGAGGAGGGCGGCTTCGTCTATTCGGCCGATTCCTACGCTGATGAACTGCCCTACTGGGTGGAGGGGCCGAAGGGGCCGCACCTGATCGTCCCCTATACGCTCGACGCCAACGACATGCGCTTCGCCACCCCGCAGGGCTTCAATTCGGGCGACCAGTTCTTCGCCTACCTGAAGGACAGCTTCGACGTGCTCTACGCCGAAGGGCGGGATGGAGCGCCGAAGATGCTTTCCGTCGGGCTGCACTGCCGGCTCGCGGGACGGCCGGGACGGGCCGCCGCGCTCGCCCGCTTCCTCGACTATGTCGCCGGCCACGAGAAGGTCTGGGTCGCCCGGCGCATCGACATCGCACGCCACTGGCATGAGCACCATCGCCCGGAGGGCAGGGCATGAGTGGCCGCAGGCTTGTCGTCGAACCGCTGACGAAGGAGGTCTTCCGCCCCTTCGGCACCGTCATGGAAATCGACGGCGCGGAGCGTCGGCTGATCAATGCCGGCACGACGCAGCGCTTCCACGCCCTGGCGGCGACGGATGTGGAGGCGGAGGGTGGCTGCACGATCCTCTCGATCTTCCGCGGCGAGCCGAGGACCTTTCCCTATTTCGTGACCATGATGGAGCGCCACCCGCTGGGCAGCCAGGCCTTCTTTCCCCTCGACGACCGGCCCTGGCTCGTCGTCGTCGCCGAGGACGCGGGCGGCCGTCCGGGAACCCCGCGCGTCTTCCGCGCCGCCGGCCGGCAGGGCGTGCAATACGCCCGCAACGTCTGGCATCATCCGCTCGTCGCAGTCGCCAGGGCCAGCGACTTCCTGGTCGCCGACCGCGAGGGCCCCGGCGACAATCTCCAGGAGACCGACTATCCGGAGGCATTCGTGATCGAGGGACCGGAACCCGGCGGCTGATCGCCCTGCCGGGAGCGACCGGGGCGATGCCGATCCGCAGCCGGCCCCGGAGGCGAATTCGAATCCTTCCCCAGTCGCTTAGCCGGCGTCCTTCAGCCCGTCCTCGAGGTAGTCGTGCCTGAGGCTCACCGAATGGTCGCGGCCGATCGTGTCGAAGTTGCGCGCCAGCCAGGCCCGGCCGGTTTCGCGGCCGCGGCTGCGCAGTTCCTCGAGGAAGCCGCGGTCGACATTGAACTTGCTGGCGGCCGAAAGGTCCGACAGCGCCGCCTCGGCCCTGACGGAGTGTATGTTGATGCGCTTCAGCCGCTCGCGGTATTCGTCCTTGAGCCAGCCGTTGTCGAGGAGCTTGTCGACGAAGTCGATCGCTCGGAACTCCTTCAGCAGTGAACCGTTGAACGATATCTCGTTGATGCGATTCATGATCTCGGTGGCTGTCGTCGGCACTTCCGGGCGCTCGATCGGGTTCACGTGCAGGATGAGGACGTCCCGGCTCTTGCACTTGTAGAAGAAGGGGAAGAGTACGGGATTGCCCATGTAGCCGCCGTCCCAGTAGTGCTCGCCGTCGATCTCCACCGCCTTGAAGAGGAAGGGCAGGCAGGCTGACGCCATGACCGCGTCGAGAGACATCTCGTGCGTCTCGAACACCTTGACCTTGCCGGTGCGCACATTCGTGGCGCCGAGGAATATCCTTGTGTAGGGACAGGCCGCAAGCGATTCGAAATCCACGTGTTTCGCGACGATCTCGCGCAGCGGATTGATGTCGAACGGATTGAGCTCGTAGGGCGAGAAGGTGCGCGTCAGCGTGTCGAAGGCGGAGAAGGCGACCATGCTGCCGGTCACCGGAAGGCCGAAGAACTTCTCCCAGGGCATTTCCTGCAGGGGAGAGTACGGCCCCGCCGCCTCGGAGATGTCACCCCAGAAACCGGCGAGCGCCGCCTTCGCCCCGGCCCGCCCGCCGGCCTTCATGCCGCAGGCCAGCACCGAGGCGTTGATCGCGCCCGCCGAGGTGCCCGAGATGCCCTCGAAGGCGAGACGCCCGTCGTCCAGGATCGCGTCGAGCACGCCCCACGTGAAGGCGCCGTGCGCGCCGCCGCCCTGGAGAGCGAGGTTGACGGTCTTGACGTTCGCGGAGGCGGATGCGTCGCCGCCGCTCATTCCGCGGTCCATCCGCCGTCCATCGTGACGGCTGCGCCGGTGACCGACCTGGCGTTCTCGCCCGCAAGGAACAGGGCATAGGCCGCGATGTCCTCGATCTCGACGAATTCCTTGGTCGGCTGGGCATCGAGGATGACCTTGGTCTTCACATCCTCCTCGGACATCCCGCGCGCCTTCGCCGTGTCGGGGATCTGCCTCTCCACCAGCGGGGTGAGCACGTAGCCGGGGCAGATGGCGTTGACCGTGATGCCGTCCTGCGCGACCTCCAGCGCCACCGTCTTCGTGAGGCCGAGAACGCCGTGCTTGGCGGCGACGTAGGCCGACTTGAAGGGCGATGCGACGAGCGCGTGCGCGGATGCGATGTTGATGATGCGGCCATGCCCGCGCTTCTTCATCCCGGGCACCACGGCGCGGATCGTATGGAAGCTCGACGAAAGGTTGATGGCGATGATCGCGTCCCACTTCTCCACGGGGAAGGACTCGATCTTCTCGACATGCTGGATTCCCGCGTTGTTGACAAGCACGTCCACGGCGCCGAACTCCCGTTCCGCCGTGGCGATCAGGTCGGCGATCTCGTCGGGCCGGGTCATGTCCGCCGGGTGATAGAGCGTCCTGCCGCTGCCGAGTGCCTCGAGCCTTGTGCGCTCCTTCTCGATCGCTTCGCCGTCGCCGAAGCCGTTGATCACGACATTGTAGTCCTCGCGCGCGAACGCCGTCGCGAGGCCCAGCCCGATGCCGCTGGTCGAGCCGGTCACGACGACTGTCCTTTTGCCGTGTGTTGCGCTCATGCAAGGTCTCCTTTTCGATACGGCTGCAGACTGTTGTGCGTCGCAATAGATAGTGTGCGCCCGCGAAATTGTCATGAAGGAAGTCGGTTTGTCGCGGGAGAGTCCGGCCGGGTCGACTTCGCGGGGGCTTGAGTTTGGCGGCGCTCTGACGCACCTATGCGGGCGGTTGAGCAATGCGCACCATCGGGGAGGAAGTCATGGGCGGATATGTGCTGGCGATCGATCAGGGAACGACCTCCAGCCGCGCGATCGTCTTCGACGAGCAGATGCGGATCGCCGGCGTGGGCCAGCAGGAATTCGCCCAGCACTACCCTCGCTCCGGATGGGTCGAGCACGATCCCGAGGAGATATGGGAGTCCGTCCGCTCGACGATCGGCATCGCCCTGCAGAAGGCCGGGATCGAAGCGCGCGACCTCGCCGCCATCGGGATCACCAACCAGCGCGAGACGGTCGTCGTCTGGGAGCGGGAGACGGGCAGGCCGATCCATCCGGCGATCGTCTGGCAGGACCGCCGCACTGCGAACTACTGTGCCAAGCTGCAGAAGCAGGGTCTCGAGCGGACCTTCGTCAGGAAGACCGGCCTGATCGTCGACCCGTATTTCTCGGGCACGAAGCTGTCCTGGATGCTCGCCAACGTGAAGGGAGCGCGGGCCCGAGCCGCCAAGGGCGAGCTCTGCTTCGGGACGATCGATACCTGGCTGATCTGGAAGCTGACGAACGGCCGTTCCTTCGTGACCGACGCGACGAATGCCTCGCGCACGCTGATGTACAATATCGCCGACAATGCCTGGGACGCCGATCTTCTCGACATATTGCGCATTCCGCGGGCGATGCTGCCGGAGGTTCGCGACTGCGCGGCCGATTTCGGCGTGACGGAAAAGGCGATTCTCGGCGCCGAAATTCCCATCCTCGGCGTCGCCGGCGACCAGCAGGCGGCGACCATCGGCCAGGCCTGCTTCGAGCCGGGGATGTTCAAGTCGACCTACGGCACCGGCTGCTTCGCGCTGTTGAACACGGGCGCCGACGTAGTGCGCTCGAAGAACCGGTTGCTGACGACCATCGCCTACCGCCTCGACGGCGAGACCACCTATGCGCTGGAAGGCTCGATCTTCATCGCCGGTGCCGCGGTCCAGTGGCTGCGCGACGGGCTCGGCCTGATCGAAAGGGCCGACGAGAGCGGCGATCTCGCCGCCAATGCGGATCAGGGACAGGACGTATTCCTCGTTCCGGCCTTCACCGGCCTCGGCGCGCCGCACTGGGATGCCGGCGCGCGGGGCGCCATCTACGGCCTGACGCGCAACACGGGTCCGGCGGAGTTCGCGCGTGCTGCGCTCGAATCGGTCTGCTTCCAGACACGGGACCTTCTCGACGCGATGCACAAGGACTGGCGCACCGGCGACACCGAGACGGTGCTGCGGGTGGACGGCGGCATGGTCGCCTCGGACTGGACGATGCAGCGGCTCGCCGACATCCTCGACGCCCCCGTCGACCGGCCGACGATCCTGGAGACGACGGCCCTCGGCGCAGCCTGGCTTGCCGGACAGCGCGCCGGCGTCTGGCCAGGCCGCGACGAGTTCGCGAAGGCCTGGGCGCGGGACACGCGCTTCGAGCCCGCCATGGATGCCAAGACGCGGGCGCTGAAGGTTCGCGGCTGGCAGGCCGCTGTGCGGCGGACGCTCTCGGGCGCATAGGCGGGCGAGCTCCGCGCCGCGCGGAGGCCAGCCATGCGCCGGCCTGCATTGCCTTCCCAGCGGCGCAATGCGATAGGGCGGACATGAGCAACCCGGATGCCACCGTGCCGGCACTCGAACCGCCGGTCACGCAGATCGCGATCGCAGGATGCCTTGCCATGGCGGTGGCCATGGGGCTCGGCCGGTTCTCCTATACCCTGATCCTCCCCGGCATGATGGACGGCCTCGGGCTTTCGGCTTCCCAGGTCGGCTTCATCGCCTCCGCCAACTATGTCGGATATCTGGTCGGGGCCGTGGTCGCCGGCTACGGCTGGGCGGCGGGCGCGGAGCGGAAAGTCGCCGTCGGCAGCGTCGCGGCGACCGCGCTGCTGCTTCTGGCGATGGCCCTGACGACCAGCATGGCGGCATTCGTCGTCATCCGGTTCCTGGCCGGCATGGCGAGCGCATTCGTCATGGTCTTCACCACCGCCATAGTGCTCAGCCACGGCATTGCCGCCGGCAGGCATCATGTCCAGTCGACCCATTTCGGCGGCGTCGGCACGGGCATAGCGCTCTCGTCCGTCCTGATCGGCGTTCTCACCGCCGCGGAATCAGGCTGGAGAGGCGGCTGGTACGGCGGTTTTGCGCTTTCGGTGGTGGGTCTCGTCGTCGTTCAGCTCTGGCTGCCCTCGGGCCCTGTCCGCAGCGGAACCTCGCGGCACGAACCGCCGCTGCGCTGGACCCGCGATCTGGTCGCGACCACATTGGCCTACGGGATCTTCGGCTTCGGCTACGTCATCACCGCGACCTTCCTCGTCGCGATCGTGCGAAACGCGGGCGGAGGCGTCGCCGACGAGGCGCTCGTCTGGTGCCTGACGGGCCTGGCCGCCGCTCCATCCGTCGCGTTCTGGGCACCTGCCGCCCGGCGCTTCGGCCTCGCCCGGACCTTCGTCGCCGGTTGCTTCGTCGAAGCCGCCGGCGTGGCCGCAAGCGTGCTCCTGCCGTTGCCGGCCGGGCCGGCCATCGGCGGGATCCTGCTCGGCGGCACCTTCGTCATGGTCACCGCCTACGGTCTGCAGATCGGTCGCGTTCTGGCGCCGGAGAGCCCGCGCAGGGCGCTCGCGATAATGACGGCGGCCTTCGGGATCGGACAGATCGTCGGACCGCTCGTCGCCGGCTACCTTGCCGATTGGACCGGCTCGTTCACGCTGGCGAGCCTCGCGGCGACCGGCGGCCTCGTCCTGTCGGCCTCTATCATTATGACGGTGCGTCGCATATAGGAATGGCCTGGCCGCGTCGTTCGCCCGGCTGGTCGGGGACATCCGGTCGGATTGCGAAAACGTAACTTGCAATTGCCGCTCGCCGTCGTCATGGCTCCATGCATGATGGATCCCGAGATGCAGGACTGCGTGCCCGCCACGGGCGAGGGCGGCCCGGGCCGGGGACGCCCCTTGTCCGCGAAAGCCGCCGGCCTCGCGCCTCCGAGCCCCACCGACAGGATGACCCTTCGTGTTTGAATCCTTCTTTCCCAAGCCGAAGCTGTTCTTCACTTCGGTCCTCGTCTGGACCGCGCTCGGCATTCTCGCCTGGTACACCCTCGGCGATGCGATCGGCCATTCCCTGGGCTTCCGCTTCGATACGTCCGGGCAGCCGATCGTCGGCCTCAACTATTTCTACTCGCAGTCCTTCCTCTGGTTCTACCTGTTCTTCGTCTTCTGGGTCGGCGTCTTCACCGCCTTCTGGTTTCTCTATTCGCCGCACCCGTGGCAGTGGTGGTCCATACCCGGGTCGGCCTTCATCCTTTTCACCACCTATTTCGACGTCCAGGTCTCCGTCGCGATCAACAACTGGCGCCGGCCGTTCTTCGACGATTTCCAGCAGGCGCTGACCGGCAACGGCAAGGTGACGGCCTGGGATCTCTATTCGCTGATCATCATCTTCGCCGAGATCGCGATGGTGTCGATGTTCGTCTATGTCGTCACGCGCTTCTTCGTCAGCCACTACGTCTTCCGCTGGCGCACGGCGATGAACAATTTCTACATGTCGCGGTGGCAGCGCGTGCGCTTCATCGAGGGCGCCTCCCAGCGCGTGCAGGAGGACACGATGCGCTTCGCCGGCATCGTCGAGGGGCTCGGCGTGTCGATCGTCTCGTCCATCATGACGCTGGTCGCCTTTCTTCCCGTCCTTTGGGACCTGTCGAAATATGTGACGGTCCTGCCGCTCGTCGGGCACATCCCCGAGCCGCTGTTCACCGCGCTGATCTTCTGGGCCATGTTCGGCACGATCCTGCTCGCCGTCGTCGGCATGAAGCTGCCGGGACTGGAGTTCAAGAACCAGCTCGTCGAAGCCGCCTATCGCAAGGAACTGGTCTACGGTGAGGACAGCTCGGAGCGCGCGCAGCCGCCTACGGTCGCCCAGCTCTTCTCGAACGTCCGGCACAACTATTTCCGGCTCTATTTCCACTACATGTACTTCAACGTCGCACGCGGGCTCTACCTGCAGGCCGACAACATCTACGCCAACCTGATCCTGATCCCGACCATCGTCGCCGGCAAGATCACGATGGGCATATGGCAGCAGATCCTGACGGCATTCGGCCAGGTCTCCAGCTCGTTCCAGTTCCTGGTGAACTCATGGACCACCATCGTCGAGCTGATGTCGATCTACAAGCGCCTGCGCGCCTTCGAGGCGGTCTTCAAGGGACGCGAGCTGTCGCGGTACGACCGCGACTATCTGGAAGGCAAGGGGGAGTACGCAGTGCCCATGCCCGATCCGGAACCCGGCAAGGCGGGCCACAAGCCGATCCACGACTTCGAGCGCTGATCGCGTCTCAGGACGCACACCGGACACACTTCTCGGCCATCGGGTCTATGGCGAGCCGTCCGTCGGGTATCTCCGCGTCGCATTCGGTGCAATGGCCGTAGTCGCCTGATTTCAGCCGCCGTTCCGCCATTTCGATGCGCGCGAGGTCATTCCTGCGGCGGCGCTCCTGGGCGGCGGCCATGGCCTGCTGCTGCATGGAATCCATGCGCGAAAGCCGCCCCACCGATTGCTGGTCGAGCGCGACGGGAGCGCGAGCCTCGGCCGACATCTCGGACAGTTCCTCGAGCTCGTGGCGGCGGGCGTCGAGCCGCGCGCGGGCCTTTTCCAGGTCGATCGTCATGGCTGCGATCATATGCCTGCGCGCGGAAAGGGCAAAGGGCGCCGCTTCACGGCCATGTGTAGGATCCCCGGCGGCATCGCCCCTTCAATCGACCCGGCGAGACGGCTATGGTCCGCTGCAAATTGCCAGATGGAGACGAATCGGCATGGGATGGTTCATTCTGATCTTGGGACTGGTGCTGTTTCTCGGCATCCATTCGGTGCGCATCTTCGCGCCCGGCTTTCGCACCCGTTTCATTGCCGAACGCGGTGCGGGACCGTGGCGCGGCATCTACTCGGCCTTCGCGATCCTCGGCTTCGTACTCATCGTCTGGGGCTACCACATCGCCCACCAGACGGCACCCGTGTACTACGTCACCAACTTCGCCATGGTCCATGTCACGGCGACCCTGATGCTGATCGCCTTCATCGTCCTGGCGAGCTTCCACATGCCGGCCGGCCGGATCAGGTCCGTCCTCAAGCACCCGATGCTCGTGGCGGTGAAGATCTGGGCCTTCGCCCACCTCCTCGTCAACGGCGATCTCGCATCGATCGTCCTGTTCGGCAGCTTCCTGGTCTGGGCTGTTGCCGACCGGATCTCCGAAAAGCGCCGTTTCCGGGCGGGCATTACCCGGAATCCGGTCTTCGTTTCCTATCGCTACGATGCTATCGCGGTTGCCGTTGGTGTCGTGCTCTACGGACTTTTCGTCTGGAAGCTGCACTACTGGCTGATCGGCGTCCAGCCCTTCGCGTGACCGGCGAAGCTAGCCGAAGGTCTTCGAGGAGACCGGCACCGTCCCGGTCTCGTAGTCGGCCGCGAACCGCATCTCGCGCAGCGGCCGCACCGCGCTCGTGGACTTCTCGTAGAGCGGATGCGCCTTGAACCCGGCGAGTGCCGCCTCGTCGGCGAACTCGCCGTAGACCACGACGTCCACGTCGTTCGAGATGAGGTCGGCATGCATGTTGCGGCTGACTTCGAAGTGCAGGGAATGCGGAATCTTCGCCAGCACGGAGAGGCCCTGGACGATCGCTTCGATGTCGGCCTTGTCGCGCGCGCTGAAGAAGACGATGTGCCGGATCATGCTCTCACTCCCGCTGTCGGTCCGGGGACGTCCGTTCGCATGTCGCACCGGCCCTGGCAACCCCCCTCGGCCGCTGCGCGGCCATTTGCCGTTTCTCGGGCGATCGGCCCGCTTTTTCGCCCGCGGGACCTTACATCAGGCGCAAAATCCGGTAGAAGGCCGCAGACTTCAATCAGGCAGCAAGGGACGCCCGTCCCGGGACAAACGTGAATGGCACATGACGAGAGCTTCTTTCGCGAGGTCAGCGAGGATCTGCGCAATGAACGTTTCAAGCAGCTCTGGGACCGCTTCGGCGTCTACCTGATCGGCCTGCTCGTGCTGCTCATCGTCGGGACGGCCGCCTATGTCGGATACGACTACTGGCAGGGCCAGCGCGCGGCCCGCTCCGGCGACCGGTTCCTCGCCGCGCTTCAGCTCGCCGACGCGAGCAAGCCCGACGAGGCGCTGAAGGCGCTCGACGCGATCCAGGCGGACGGAACCGGCGACTATCCCGACCTCGCCCGCCTTCGCGCGGCAAGCATCCTTGCGAACCAGGGCAAGACCGGGGAAGCGATCGACGCGTTCAGGAAAGTCGCCGCCGATGACACGGTGCAACTTTCGATCCGCGACTCCGCCCGCATCCGCGCAGGTTTCCTTCTTGTGGACCACGGCTCGTACGGCGACGTCGCCGACCAGGTGCAGCAGCTCGCGGGCGCGGACAACCCCTTCCGCAGTTCCGCGCGCGAGGCGCTCGGGCTCGCGGCATGGAAGAAGGGCGACATGAAGAACGCCAGCAAGTGGTTCGGGGAGATCACCGGTGATCCGCAGGCACCAGGCAGCATCTCCAGCGAGGCGCAGATGATGCTCGACCTGATCAAGGCGGGCGACAAGCCGGAAAAATCGTCCTGACCGGCCGCGCCGGCGCGAACCTCGGGGCGTCGGGACCGTTCGACCCGCCGGGCCTCGATCTCTAGGATACGCCCATGAGCTTCACCGTTGCCATCGTCGGACGGCCGAATGTCGGCAAGTCGACGCTGTTCAACCGGCTCGCGGGCCGGAAGCTGGCGCTCGTCGACGATACGCCCGGGGTGACCCGCGACAGGCGGCCGGGCGAGGCCCGCCTCGTCGACCTCAGGTTCCGCATCATGGACACGGCCGGCCTCGAGGAAAGCGGCCCGGACACGCTGGAGGGGCGGATGCGTGCCCAGACGGAGCTCGCCATCGACGAGGCGGATCTGTCTCTTTTCCTCATCGACGCCAAGACCGGGCTGACGCCACTCGACGCAACTCTCGCCGAGCTTCTGCGCAAGCGCGGCAAGCCGGTCGTCCTCGTCGCCAACAAGGCCGAGGCGCGCGGCGCCGAATCCGGCCTCTACGACGCCTATACGCTGGGTCTCGGCGAGCCCTGCCCGATCTCCGCCGAGCACGGCGAGGGCATGCTCGACCTGCGCGACGCGATCGTCGCGGCGCTGGGCGAGGAGCGGGTCTTCCCGCCGGAGGTCGAAGAGGCAGAGGCAGTCACGGACGTCGACGTCCCGCCGGTGGCCGGCGAGGCGGCCGAAGGGTCAGAGGAGGCCGAGCCCGCCTACGACGCCTCGAAGCCGATGAGGGTCGCGATCGTGGGCCGTCCGAACGCCGGAAAATCGACGCTGATAAACCGCCTGCTTGGCGAGGAGCGCCTGCTGACCGGGCCAGAAGCCGGCATTACCCGCGATTCCATATCGGTCGAGCTGGAATGGCGCGGCCGCGGGATCAAGATG
This sequence comes from uncultured Alphaproteobacteria bacterium, assembly GCA_963760965.1. GTDB lineage: Bacteria > Pseudomonadota > Alphaproteobacteria > Rhizobiales > Rhizobiaceae > Pararhizobium_B. Next base: position 146,327 of record CAVXEW010000005.1, on the reverse strand, counting down.
TTCGACACGGCAGGCCTGCGTCGCAAGGCGCGGGTCCAGGAAAAGCTGGAGAAGCTGTCGGTGGCCGATGCCCTGCGGGCGATCCGTTTCGCCGAGGTGGTCGTCATCGTGCTCGACGCGACGATGCCGTTCGAGAAGCAGGACCTGCAGATTGCCGATCTCGTCATCCGCGAGGGGCGGGCGGCCGTCGTCGCCTTCAACAAGTGGGACATGATCGAGGACAGGCAGGCGGCGCTGGCCGACCTTCGCGAGAAGACCGAGCGGCTCCTGCCCCAGGTGCGCGGCATTCGCGCAGTACCGATCTCCGGCATGACCGGCGAGGGACTGAACCGCCTGATGCAGGCGATCGAGGACACGCACCGCATCTGGAACCGCCGCATCTCCACCGCCAGGCTCAACCGCTGGCTGGAGGCGACGCAGGCACAGCATCCGCCGCCGGCGGTGGCCGGGCGGCGCCTCAAGCTGAAATACATGACGCAGGTCAAGGCCCGTCCCCCGGGCTTCGTCATCTCCTGCACGCGGCCCGAAGCGCTGCCGACTTCCTACACGCGCTACCTGATGAATGGCCTGCGTGCCGATTTCGATCTCCCCGGCGTGCCTATTCGTATTGCCTATCGCAAGGGCGAGAACCCCTACGCGCCGAGAAAGAAGCGCAGGATCTACTAGGAGCCGGCGGCCCGCCGTCCGCCCCGCTGCGCCCGCCACGGCGAACATCCGGGCGCCGTTAACGGTCCATCAAGGTTAATGAAAGAAATTCGTTCCGGTTGGGAAAGTACCGGAGTTGAAGGTGTGCGTTACTGGCGGCGTCGCTATCGAGCCAACGGATCCATGAGGGGCGCCGGCAGCGGCAGCGCGACGGGCGGGGCAAGCGGCGACTGGCGCACGCCCGTCGTCCTCGGAATCGCCGCCTTCCTGGCCTTTCCCTCGGTCACCGCCTATTCCGACGTCGGAAGCCTTCTTTCGGGCAGCGCCAGCGGTCGACCGCGCTGGGACATGCACCTGACGACCGCACCGGCAGGCTCCGTGCAGTCGGCGGAGATGGCCTTCCGCGAGCCGATCCTCGCCGGTTCCTCTTCCTCTTCGGCAGGCATCGCGCTCCCGGACGGGCGCCTCGTTTCCTTCCGCGGCAAGATCGGAGCGCCGGAGACGACGCCCGACGAGGACCGCGTCACCCGCGCACTGAAGCGGCGGCGCGTGCTGGCGGTCGCTCCGATCCAGCCGCCCGCGCCCTTCGCGGCCGGTTCGCTGTTCGACCGGCAGACATCCATGATCGATACCCGCGACGCGGCGAAGGACAGGATGGCCTTCGTCAAGCCCCGTATCGACGGCAAGGAAGTCGAGGTGGCGACCGCGTTCTACCATCGCAAGGCCGTGCCGGGGACCGCGAGCCTTTTCGCCGGCCTCGTCAGCAACCCGCAGCCGGACATCCTCGCGACCGCCTTCACCGAGGAGGCGCCCGATTATTCGAGGCTCTCGCCGTTCGCCTCCATCCTCAGGGACGACAACCGGCAGGGCCGATTCATTCCGCCGGCACCCCGCGACGACCCGAATCACGCCTGGGTGGCAACGGCCCTGCCGGCGTCCGCCTTCGAGGCATCCGAGCAGCGCTGCCTCGCGGCTGCGGTCTATTTCGAGGCGCGCGGCGAGCCGGTAAAGGGCCAGGCCGCGGTCGCGCAGGTCGTTCTCAACCGGGTTCGCAACCCGGCCTACCCGCCGACCATCTGCGGCGTCGTCTACCAGAACGAGGACTGGCGAAACCGCTGCCAGTTCTCCTTCGCCTGCGACGGGGTGCGCGAGCGCATTGCCGACAGGCACCACTGGAAGATCGCGGAAAAGGTCGCGATGGCCGTCACCTCGGGCCAGATCTGGCTGAGCGACGTCGGCCCCTCCACGCACTATCATGCGGTCTACGTCCACCCGCGCTGGGCACGCGACATGAAGAAGGTCGACCGCATCGGCCGTCACGTCTTCTACGAGACCCACAACGGCGGCTGGAACTGAACTGCGCCGCCGACGGCTGTCCGTGCCCCCGAATTGCGGCGGCGGCCGCGCGGTCTGTCGGCGGGACGCGCAGCCCCGATTCCCGGCATATCCGGGCCGTCCGGCGCAATCAGCAGGTAAACTCCTGAATTAAATCAATAATTTTGATGTGATCAGAACTCTTCCAGTGCCTTGACTATGGGCAGGCGTAAAATTATGTTGCAGCCGACTTCGAGACGGCCGCATGGCCATGACCGAAATGCTTGGGTGCGCGAGATCATGAACGGGAATGCGCAGCGAGGCGGTTCCGCCGGGGGCGGGACGGGTCGTGGCGGGCCGGAAGGCGAGGGAGAGGGTCTGGAGTCGCGCCGGAGGCGCCTGGAAGCCGCACTGGCGACCAGGAAGCCGAAGTCGGGGCGCGCCGAGGGCATGGCGAGCGAAGGTTCCGCCTATGCGCAGGCGCTGACGCTGTCGAGCGAGTTCATCGGCGCGGTTGCCGTGGGGTTCGGGCTCGGCTACGGTCTGGACTATCTCTTCGGCACGAAACCGTGGGGCATGATCGTCTTCCTGCTTCTGGGGTTCTGTGCCGGCGTTCTGAATGTGATGCGAACGGCGGGAATGATTTCCCAGCCGCGCATCTGGGGAAAGAGCGACGCCGGGAATGACGGAAAAGGCCGCCCCGACGGTGGCTGAAGGGGTTTAACGAACTGCCGGACCGGCGGTGACAACGAACAGAGAGCGCGGCGTGGCACACAGTCCAACCGATCCGATCCACCAGTTCAACATCTACCACATAGTGCCGATCAACATCGGCGGACTCGATTTCTCCTTCACCAACGCATCGTTGTTCATGGTGCTTTCGGCGCTGGTCGGCGGAGCGTTCTTCTACTTCTCGACGGGCAATCGCGGCCTCGTGCCGACGCGTTCGCAGTCGGTGACGGAGATGTTCTACGAGTTCACCGGCAACATGGTGCGGGACTCCGCGGGCAACGAGGCGATGCGGTTCTTCCCCTTCGTCTTCACGCTGTTCTGCTTCCTTCTGCTCGGCAACCTGCTCGGGATGTTCCCCTATTTCTTCACGATCACCGCTCAGCTGATCGTCACGGGCGCCCTGGCGGTGTTCGTCATCGGCATGGTCGTCTACAACGGCATCCGTTTCCACGGCATGCACTTCTTCAAGCTCTTCGTTCCGGAAGGCGTTCCGCCCGCGCTCTTGCTGATGGTCGTGCCCATCGAGGTCATGTCCTTCCTGTCGCGCCCGATCAGCCTCTCGATCCGACTTTTCGGCAACATGCTGGCTGGCCACATCTCGCTGAAGGTCTTCGCGGGGTTCGTCTACACGCTGACGGGCCTCGGGGTGCTCGGGTCGATCGGGGCCCTCATTCCCCTGGCGCTGACCGTGGCGCTGACCGGGCTGGAATTCCTCATGGCGGCGCTGCAGGCCTACGTGTTCGCCATCCTGACGTGCCTTTATCTCAACGACGCGCTTCACCCGTCACACTGAGGCGCGAAGAAATCACCGGCGGCCCGGCAGGGGTCGTCAGTCGACAGCCGCATATTCCGAATTTCAAAGGAGTTACGACATGGATCCGGAAGCAGCAAAGTACATCGGCGCAGGTCTCGCTTGCATCGGCATGGGTGGCGCGGGCGTCGGCCTCGGCCACATCTTCGGCCGTTATCTCGAAGGCTCGCTGCGCAACCCGTCGGCAGCCGCCGGCCAGTTCGGCCGCCTGATCTTCGGCTTCGCCATCACCGAGGCGCTCGGCATCTTCTCGCTGCTGATCGCGCTCCTGCTCCTCTTCGCCGTCTGAGCCTTATCTTTCGGTGATCCTATCGGCTGCGCCGCCTGCAGGCGGCGTGGCCCGACGGTGAAGGACGTCGTCACGGCGTCCTCGCTTTCCGCATTTGGAGACGCAAGATGTTCGTGACAGCGGCATATGCCCAGTCCGACCCGACGACCGGAACCCACACCGAAACAGGTGCGGCGCCGGCAGGCGAGAAGCCGCACTTTCCGCCTTTCGATGCTCACCTCTTTCCCTCGCAGCTGCTGTGGCTCGCGATCAGCTTCGTCATTTTCTACTACTTCGTCCAGAAGACGCTCCTGCCGCGCATCGGGGGCGTGCTGGAGACGCGGCGCGACCGCATCGCCAACGATCTGGACGAGGCCGGCCGCCTGAAGGAAGAGGCCGATGCGGCGATAGCCGCATACGAGCAGGAACTGGCGGAAGCCCGCCGCAATGCCGAGTCGATCGCCCAGCAGGCGCACGACAAGGCGAGGGCGGAGGCCGACGCGCAGCGCGCCGAGGTCGAGAGCGAGCTGGCCGGGAAGACGGCGGAAGCCGAAAAGGACATTGCCCGGATCAAGACCGAGGCCCTTGCAGAGATCGACAAGGTCGCCGCAGAGGTGAGCCAGGCCATCGTCCAGCGACTCGTCGGGGCTTCCGTGACCGAGGCCGAGGCCACCAGAGCCATAGCCGCGGTCGGGGAATAGGAGGCCGAAATGGAGTTGGACAATACCTTCTGGGCGTTCATTGCCCTGATCCTCTTCCTGGCGCTGCTGGTCTACATCAAGCTGCCGTCGTGGCTGGGCGGCCAGCTCGACAAGAGGGCGGACGACATCCGCAAGGAACTCGAGGAAGCCCGCCGGCTGCGCGAGGAGGCGCAGCAGGTGCTGGCCGAATACGAGCGCAGGCGCAAGGAAGCCGAATCCGAGGCGGTCGAGATCCGCAAGGCCGCCGAGCGCGACGCCGCCACCTTCCTGGAAGAGGCCAAGCAGAAGACGGAAGAATACGTCGCACGCCGCCAGCAGCTGGCCGAGCAGAAGATCCGCCAGGCGGAAACCGACGCGGCGAACGAGGTGCGCGCATCCGCAGTCGATCTGGCAGTCGCTGCGGCCGGGCGGCTTCTTGCCGAGAAGGCGGATGAGAAGACGACCGACGCGCTCTTCAAGAGTTCGATCGAGGAGTTGAAGACGCGGATGAACTGACCGGCCTCGGCCGGTCTCTCATTCGTCGATTTCCGGATGCCGGGGCCGTGCCCCGGCATTTCTCGTTGGGGAGAAGTCTGGCCGGAGAAGCGATCCGCGCCGGCACGTCCGGCCTGGACGGGTCCGGCCCAAAGGCACGGGAATGCGCAGCGAGGCGGTTCCGCCGGGGGCGGGACGGGTCCGTGGCGGGCCGGAAGGCGAGGGAGAGGCGGGACGTGGAGAAGGAAGACGGCGGTTGGCCGGAACCCTTCGGCGGGTGGAGACTGCTGCCGCTTCTCGTCGTCTGTTCCGGCGTCTGGCTCCATGCCGCCGACAGCATGCTCGTTGCAACCATGACTCCGGCGATCGTCGCCGGGATCGGCGGCGCCCGGCTCGTCGCCTGGATGGTTGCGCTCTACGAGATCGGCTCCATCGTCGCCGGCGCTTCCGGCGCCGTGCTGAGCCTGCGCTACGGTCTCAGGCGGACGATGGTCGCCTCGGCGACCGCTTACCTCGCCGGCTGTGCCATCAGCGCGCTCGCTCCCGCCATGCCGGTCATGCTGGCGGGGCGGCTCGTTCAGGGGGCCGGCGGCGGCGGCCTGATGGCTCTATCTCTGGTGGCCGTCACACGGCTGTACCCGAGGGAGGCGATTCCGCGTGTCATGGCCGTGGTCTCTGTCCTGTGGGGGGTGTCGGCGTTCCTCGGCCCCCTGGTCGGCGGAATGTTCGCCGATGCCGGGCTGTGGCGTGGCGGCTTCTGGTTCTTCGCCCTGCAGGCGGCCGGACTGGCTCTGCTGGTCGGCAGGGCCGGAGGGCTCGCCGTCGACAGCGAATGGGGCCGGGAGCACGAGCGCCTGCCGTTGCGGCGTCTCGCCATCCTGTCCCTCTCTGTCGTCGCAGTTGCCTTCGGCGGCATCCGCGTCGGCGCGGCCACGACTCCGCTCTGCGTGTTTGGGGGTCTCGTTCTGCTCTTCTGGTTTCTGCGCCTCGACGCAGCTCCCGGCGCGAAGGGCCACCTGCTGCCCCCGCGTGCGCTCGATCCGCGCGACCGTGTCGGCGCAGGTCTCCTGATGGTGCTCCTGATCTCGGCAGCCACGATTCCGCTCGGGGTTTACGGCCCGCTTCTCATCACACGGCTGCACGACGTCTCCGCCCTTGGCGCCGGCTACGTGCTTGCGGTCGAATCGGTCTCCTGGTCGCTCATGGCGGTGGCGGTCGCCCGCGTCCCCGAGCGCATGAACCGCACGATGATCGGCTCCGGTATCGCGATCGTGACGGTTGGCAGCGCCGGCCTCGTGCTGGCGATGCCGTACGGTTCCCTGCCGCTGGTCGTCGCATGCGCGGCGTTTCAGGGAGGTGGCTTCGGCATCGCATGGACGTTCGTGCTTGCACGCATGACCGCCATCGCGCCCGCCGGCGAAAGGGAGCGGGTGGCAGGCGCGCTCACCACGCTTCAGCAACTCGGCTACGCTTTCGGAGCCGCCTGCAGCGGCATCGCCGCCAATGCTGCCGGCCTCGGCCTTGGCACCGCACCGTGGGAGACGCGCCGCGTCGCGTTCTGGATCTTCGCCGCCTCGCTTCCACTTGCTCTGGCAGGTCTTCTCGCCGCGATCCCTTTCCTTGCCCGCCGCCGCACCTGAAGCAGGGGGAACCGGCGGGCGCCGAAGATCCGCGTCCCGCTCAGGCGTCCTCGACCTCTACCGCAGCCGCCAACGGCTCGCGCAAGGGACGGAAGGAAAGCCGGTGTAGCGCACACGGGCCCATTCTGGAAATCGCGGCGCGATGCACCGCGGTCGCGTAGCCGACATGGCTGCCGAAGCCGTAATCGGGGAAAAGGTCGTGGGCGCGCTGCATCATGCGATCGCGGGTGACCTTCGCGACGATGGATGCCGCCGCGATTGAGAGGCACCGGCCGTCGCCCTTGACGACAGCTTCGCCCCCGCAGGCAAGGCCGTCCGGCAGGTCGCGGCCGTCGACGAGCACGTGCGCCGGCGAAACCGGCAACGCCGCCAGTGCCCGGCGCATGGCATCGAGGCTGGCCTTTCGGATGTCCGTGGCGTCGATCCGCCGCGGCGAGGAGGAGGCGACCGCCACATGGGCAGTCGCCATGATCCTTGCGCAGAGTGCCTCTCGGACCTCGGCGGCGAGCTTCTTGGAATCGTCGAGCCCTTCGGGGATGCAGTCCGGATCAAGGATAACTGCCGCCGCCACCACCGGCCCCGCGAGCGGCCCGCGGCCGACCTCGTCCACCCCCGCCACCGGCCAGAAGCCGGCGCCGCGCGCGCGGCTTTCGAAGGCGAAGTCGGGTACCAGCGCCGTTTCGGCAAAAAGAAGGGAATCGGTCGGGTTGCGAGGCATGACGCGACTATCTCGCATGCCCGACCGATTCCCCGCAATACCCTCCCCGGCGAGGCTTGCAGGGAGGGTGGCCGGTGCGGCGGCAAGGGGGCGGCGACGCCGGCACCGGATCTCGAGGCTGTCCTAAAGCAGCGCGAGCTGTACGCCGTTCCCGGCCGGCGCGACGAAGAGATCGGTGCGCAGGGACCGGCGGCCCCCGTTCAGGCCAAGCCGCTTCGCAGCCATGTCGAACCGGCGGCCGAGCTGCCACGCATAGGGACCCGCGCCGCGCATCCGCTTGCCGAACTCGGCGTCGTAGTCCTTGCCCCCGCGCATGGAGCGCACCAGCGACATGACGTGCCGGTACCTGTCCGGGTAATTCCGGAGAAGCCAGTCGCGAAAGAGGGGGCTGACTTCGTGCGGCAACCGGAGGAGGACGTAACCGGCCTGCCCGGCTCCTGCGGCCCGCGCGGACTCGAGGATGCGCTCGATCTCGTGGTCATTGAGTCCGGGGATGACCGGCGCGGCCATGACGCCGGTCGGTATGCCGGCAGATGACAGCGCGCGCAGTGTCTCGAGCCGCCTCGGCGGTGTCGCAGCGCGCGGCTCCATCGCGCGCGCGAGCTTGCGGTCGAGCGTCGTGACGGAGACGGCGACCCTCGCCAGCCCGCGTTCCGCCATCGAGGCGAGAATGTCGATATCGCGGGTCACCAGCGCGGACTTGGTCACGATGCCGACCGGGTGGTTCGCGGCGCTCAGCACTTCCAGGATCTCCCGCATGATCCGCCATTCGCGCTCGACCGGCTGGTAGGGGTCGGTGTTCGTGCCGATGGCGATCGGCCGCGGGGTGTAGCCGGGCTTCGAGAGCTCGCGCTCCAGGAGCCGTGGCGCATCCGGCTTGGCGAACAGCCTGGCCTCGAAGTCGAGCCCGGCCGAAAGACCCATGTAGCTGTGGGTCGGCCGCGCGAAGCAGTAGATGCAGCCGTGCTCGCAGCCGCGGTACGGGTTGATCGAGCGGTCGAAAGAGATGTCCGGCGAAGAGTTCCGCGTGATGATGTTGCGCGGCTTCTCGACCTGAACCTCGGTCCTGAAGGGCGGCAGGTCTTCCAGCGTCTCCCAGCCGTCGTCGAAGTCGTGTCGCGAAAGGACCTCGAAACGGCCGGACATGTTGATGGCAGCGGCCCGTCCGCGCCGCCGGTCGCCGTCGATGCGCACGCCGGACCTTGCGAGGATCGCGTCGGCCATGTCTGTATCCTGGGCGGCGGCGAAAGCCGCCGGCCCGTTGTCGGTCCGCTGGTTCATGATCGTCTCCCCAGGGACACATTGCCCGCGCCCCTGCCGTTCGGTGATTTTTCCTAGCATCGCACCAAGAACGAAGCAAGAACAAAAAGCGGCAATCCCGGCATCTGGCATTTCACGCAATGTTCATATAGATGAAGCGGTCATGGTAACGGTCTTGATGGAGTGCGGCGATCAGGAAGAGCCGCTGGCCCGGTCGCTCGCCGCGCTGGTTCCGGGCGCCGTCGAGGGGCTGATCCGCGAGGTGCTGGTCATCGACAGGGGTTCGACGGACGGCTCGGCGCGCGTGGCCGATGCAGCCGGTTGCAGCTTCCTCAAGGACACGAGCCTCGAGGCGGCTCTTGCGCAGGCGCGCTCGGACTGGATCTTCCTCATGGAGCCGGGCGCGCGGCCCCTCGGCGGCTGGATCGACCGGTTCTCCGACCATATGACGGCGAGTTGCCGGCCGGCGAGCCTTTCGCCGGCGGCCGACCACAGGCCGTCGGTGTTCGCCCGCCTGCGCCGCTCGGGTCACGGCCTTCGCTACGGCCTGCTCATGCTCCGGGAAGAGGCCTTCGTCGCCTTGAGGGACGGGGACACTCTGGCCCTGCTGGGGCGGCGCGTGAGGCCACGGCAACTCGCCTGCGAAATCGCGCCGGCCGAAGTCCGCTGCTGACGACGGCCTTCAGGCCTTGCCGCCTCCGCGCTTCAGGTGCTCGTCGAGCCGGGGCATGATCTCCACGAAGTTGCATGGCATGTGCCGGTAGTCGAGCTGCGCCTCGAGGATGCCGTCCCACGCGTCCCTGCAGGCGCCCGGGGAGCCCGGCAGGACGAAGACGAAGGTGGCGTTGACGACGCCGCCAGTGGCCCGGGACTGGATGGTGGAGGTGCCGATCTTGTCGTATGAGATGCGGTGGAAGAGCGCCGAGAAGCCGTCCATGCGCTTCTCGAAAAGCGGCTCCAGCGCTTCGGGCGTCACGTCGCGGCCGGTGAAGCCGGTGCCTCCGGTCGTGATCACGACGTCGACGTCGGGGTTTTCCGACCAGGCGCGCACGGTCGAGGCGATGGTCTCGCGCTCGTCTGGAACGATCGTTCGCGCCACGAGCCGGTGGCCCGCCTGCTCGATGCGGCCCGCGAGGGTCTCGCCGGAGCGGTCCTCCGCAAGGCTTCGGGTGTCCGACACGGTGAGCACGGCGATGCCGAGGGGAACGAAGGAGCGGCTGTCGCTGGAAGTCATGTCGGTTGTCCCGTCACTCCATAGAAGGTCCGGCAGTCGGCGACGTACCAGCCGGGCCGGGCCCGTCGCATCCTGTCCGTAGCGGCCCGGGCGGCCTCGGCCCCCGGGAATATGCCGAAGCAGGTCGCCCCCGAGCCTGACATGCGGGCGAGCAGGGCGCCCGATTCCCCGAGCAGCGCCTTCACCTCCGCGATCTCGGGCACGATCTCCCGCGCGGCTTCCTCGAGATCGTTGCGCATGCCCGAGAGAGCCGTCACGGCCTCGGCCAGGCTGCCCCACCGGCGCGGCACCTGCAGGCCCGGGTTCTCGTGCGAGCGCAGCCTTCGGAACACGTCCGGCGTAGAGACGGCGCGGCCGGGATTGGCCAGCACCATGTCGAAGGTCGGGAACGGTGCGAGCGGCCGGATCCTGTCGCCGATGCCTTCCGCCGAAAGCGGCCGCGATGCCAGGCACATCGGGACGTCCGCCCCGACGGACCGCGCGAGATCGTTGAGCTCTGCCGGCGTGACTGCCGCGTTCCAGAGGCGCACGAGCGCGCGCAGCGTCGCCGCCGCGTCGGCGGAGCCACCGCCGATGCCGCTGGCGATCGGCAGGTTCTTCTCGAGCAGGACGGTCACCGGCGGCGCGCCGGCGTCGATCTGCCGGAGATAGGCCCGAAGCGCGTCGCGAGCCTTGCCCACGAGGTTCGCTTCCCCGTCGGAGAGCGCCGGCCGCGTAGTATCCGGACACGGAAACAGTGTCCTGGTCCGAAGGCAGGACGCGAACCCTGTCGACGACGTTGGCGAATGTCACGAGGCTCTGCAGGTCGTGGTACCCGTCGGCGCGCCGGCCGACGACATGGAGCGCGAGATTGATCTTGGCGGGCGCACGTTCGATGATGCCCCTGATCGCCGACGGGTCGTTGCCGCCGAGCGGAACGTTCGATTCCGAAGGTGCGCACGACATGCCTTGCGCCTTTGCCTTGTTAGCCGAGGCCCTCCCCGAGGGAATGGATTCCGGAGCGGCCCGCTTGGCGCACGAGGGCAGGCACGAGGCGCTCGCTCTTCTTGTCGCTGCCCGGATCCGACGGCTTGGCTTTCGGCGTCGTCCCGTCCTTCATCTCCGCTTCGACGCTGACCGGCCGGCCGTCCACCGGAGCCGGCAGGCCGTTCTTGATCTTCGCCTCGATAAGCGGGACCTGGTCCTGGTCGGGCTTGAACGTCAGCGCCCGGTTCCACTGGTATGTGGCCTCGATCTTGCGGCCCACCTGCCAGTAGGCGTCGCCGAGGTGGTCGTTGATGGTCGCGTCGCCGGGCTTCAGTTCGACTGCGTGCTCCAGCTCTCCGACCGCCTTCTCGAACTTGCCGAGCTTGTAGTAGGCCCAGCCGAGCGAATCGACGATGTAGCCGTCGTTGGGGCGCAGCGAGACGGCCTTCTTCACCATCTTCAGCCCCTCCTCCAGGTGCGTGTTCCTGTCGATCCACGAATAGCCGAGATAGTTCAGCACCTGCGGCTGTTCGGGCTGCAGGTCGAGCGCCTTCTTGAAGTTGGGTTCGGCCTTGGACCATTCCTTCAGCCGCTCGTAGGCGATGCCGCGCTGGAAGAAGATGTTCCAGTCGGAGGCCTCCGGAACGGGGCCGAGCTGCTTGACGGCCCTGTCGTAGAGCTCGGCCATCGCCTTGTAGTCCTTGGCGTTGGAGAGCACGCTGCCGAGCGCCAGGTAGGAACGCATGTCCTTCTTGTCCTGGTCGATGAGTTCACCGAGCTGCTTCTCGGCCTCGGCGGTCTTTCCCACCTGAGACAGGTCGAGGCCGCGCTGCAGGTCCGACAGTCGCCGCATCGGCGAATTCTTCGGTATGCCGTCGTAGATCTTGATCGCGACTTCCGGTTTGCCGAGCGATTCGGCAATGCCGCCGAGCATCACACGCGTCGCCGGATTAGCGGGATCGAGCGCCTCGGAGAAGTTGAGATACAGCGAGACCACTTCCTCCGCGCCCCTGCGGTTGAGCGCACTGCCGATCGAGAACATCACAGTTGCGGCACCTTGCGCGGCGGTCTTCACCGGCCGCTCGTGCACGCCGCCGTTTTCGATCGCCTGGCGCACCGCGTCGAGCGGCGGGTAGCCCGGCGAGAACTTCTCGCCGGTGGCCACGGCGTCGAGGGCGGCCTTCCTGTTGCCGGCGCCGGCTTCCATTTCGGCGAGCGCGATCACTGCCCGCATGTAGGTGTCGGGCGCCGTCGCTCCTCCGACCGAATCGGTGATCGCGGCCTGGTAGGCGGTTCGCGCCTCGTCGAGTCTTCCTGCTGCCTGCGCCATCAGCGCGGTCGTGTAGGACTTGAAGATGCCGAACCATTCCGGGCCGTCGAGCGCCTTCACCGAGGCCATCGCGTCCTTCTGCTTGCCGGCGCCGAATTCGGCCCACGCACTCAGGAGGCCGTTCATCAGGCGGTCGAGATCGTTGTCGCCCTCGTAGGCGAAGATCTTGCGCGCCTTGTCGAACTTCTGAGTGCGGATCGCCTGCAGCCCGCGGGCGATCGCGGTGATGCGGTCGACGGCCGGGTCGTCCTTGATCTCGTCGGCCAGCTTTACGCCGCGGTCGAAATCCCCCTGCATGAAAAGGGTGACCATCAGCCTTTCCTTGACCTCCAGATTGTCCGGCTGGAAGTCGAGCGCGCGCCTGTAGAAACTGATCGCGGCACTGTCGTCGTTGTCGGCGTCGGCGACCCTTCCCGCCAGGAACGCACCGGCGAAAGTGTCGACCCTGCTCGCGTCGAACGTGTCGGCCTTCGTCGCCGCGCCTGCCGGCAACGCGAGCGCCAGCGGAACAGTGGCCATCACGAGGCCCGCCGCGGCGCGCATGACGATACGGCGGAGAATTTCATTGTGCATCTGGAAGAGCCTTTCCAACCGCGCCGCGAACGGGGCGCGATTCCCGATTCATGTTCCGCATTTTCACACCAAGATGGCGTTTTTGAAGCAGGCTGTTCAAGCTTTTTCGAACGCCCTCCCGAGGCCCGCGTTCGCTCCCTTTCCGGCAGGGTCCGTTTCGCTGCCGGCCCGATGCGCGAAGCTTCTCAATTGATGCGGGCAATACAGAAATCGATGACCTCGAGCAGCGCCGACTTGTAGGCGGATTCGGGCAGCGGAGCCAGTGCGTCGCGCGCGATGTCGCCATAGTGGCGCGCCCGGGCGATCGTGTCGCGCAGGCTGCCGTAGCGCGCGATCAGGGATTTCGCGCGGGCCAGCGCGTCGCCGTCGGTCTTGCCGTCTTCTATCGCCGAACTCCAGAACGCGCGTTCCTCCTCGGTGCCCCGCCTGTAGGCGAGCACCACCGGCAGGGTGATCTTGCCCTCCCGGAAGTCGTCGCCCGTGTTCTTGCCGAGGTCCGTCTGGTTCCCGCCGTAGTCGAGCGCGTCGTCGACGAGCTGGAAGGCGAGGCCGAGATTGATCCCGTAGGACCTGAGCGCGCTGCGCTCCGCCTTTCCGGCGCCGGCTATGATCGGACCGACCTCGGCGGCGGCCGAGAACAGGGCGGCCGTCTTGGCGCGGATGACGGAAAGATAATCGTCCTCGGTCGTCTCGAGGTTCTTCGCCACGGAGAGCTGGAGGACCTCGCCCTCGGCGATGACCGAGGCGGCGTGCGACAGCACGTCGAGCGCCTCCATCGAACCGGCGTCGACCATCACCCGGAACGCCTGGCCGAGCAGGAAGTCGCCGACGAGCACGCTCGCCTGGTTGCCCCAGATCGTCCGGGCCGTCGACTTGCCGCGTCTCAGGTCGCTCTCGTCGACAACGTCGTCGTGGAGCAGCGTTGCCGTATGCATGAACTCGACGCTCATGGCGAGCTTCACATGTGCGTCGCCGCTATGGCCGAACATGCTCGCCGCGGCGAGCGTGAGCATCGGCCGCAGGCGCTTGCCGCCCGACGAGATCAGATGGTTGGCGACCTCGGGAATCATCTCGACGTCCGATCCCGCCTTGGACAGGATCAGGCGGTTGACCCGCTCCATGTCATCCTTGGTCAGGTCGACGAGCGGCTTGACTGACGCCGTCTTGTCTTGATTTTCTTCGAGCGGAACGACAACACCCAAGGGGACGGAACTCCTGTTCATCATGTTGGGGGGAGAATAGAAAGGCCAGGGGCCTGCGGCAAGGGCGAATTAGGCAGAACCGCGACGGTATCGCCTCCGTTGATGACGCACACGAGACAAAGATGGGAATCGCCCGAATGCAGGAACTGATCCGCACCAACGACGCCGTCCTCATCTCCTTCGTCGAGAGCCTGATGAAGGAGGCCGGCATCCGGCACTTCGTCGCGGACCAGAACACTTCCATCATGGAAGGGTCCCTCGGCGTCCTCCCGCGCCGCGTCATGGTGGATGCGGACCGCCTGGAGGAGGCGCGACGCATTCTCGAGGACGCCGGCATCGGCGACGAGCTGCGCCCGAGGCGGACGTGAGTTCCGCCCCGGCAGCCGCGGACGCAGGCGAGACCGTCGACGCATTCCACCACGGACGCTTTCATCTGGTGCAGCCGCTCGGGCGGGGACACCGCGCCGGCATCGATGCGATGCTCCTCGCCGCGCTGGTGCCCGACGGCGCGCGCGGACGCCTCGCCGACCTCGGCGCGGGCGCCGGCGCCGCGGGCCTGGCTGCGGCCTCGCGCATCCCCGGCATTGCAGTGACGTTGATCGAGCGCTCCGCGGAGATGGCGGGCTTCGCGTCGAGGTCGCTTGCCCTTCCCGCAAACGCTGCGCTTGCCGAGCGGGTCTCGGTCATCGAGGCGGACGTGACGTTGACCGGCCGCGCCCGGCTGGCGGCAGGACTGGAGGACGAGGTCTACGACCACGTCGTCATGAATCCCCCGTTCAACGACGGCGGTGACCGGCGGGCCCCAGACGCACTGCGGGCCGCCGCCCACGCCATGACCGGCGGACTCTTCGAGGCCTGGATAAGGACCGCTGGCGCGATCGCCCGGCCGGGGGCGCAGCTCTCGCTGATCGCGCGTCCGCAATCTCTGGCCGAGATCGTGGCGGCCTGCGGGCGGCGCTTCGGCGGGATCGAGGCGACCCCCGTCCATCCGCGCCCGGAGGCGGACGCGATACGGATCCTCCTCACCGCCATCAAGGGGAGCCGCGCGCGCCTGAGGCTGAGGCCGCCGCTCGTCCTTCACGACTCAGACGCCCACGGCTTTTCCGCGATCGTCGACGACCTGAACAACGGCCGCCGCTGCTATCCCCGCAGGCCGTAGGCGGCGCATGCCGCCGACGGACGGTTTGTGGCCGCAGGCCATTGCGTTTGGCGCCGCAGGACATACATCAGCGAATGCATTTTCAAATTCGTTCAAGAAAGCCGCAAAGGCCTCCGCGATGGCATCCCTTAAGTCCCTGGTCCCCCGCCGGTTTCGAAGAGATGGGGTCACGATCCCCGTCGTGCGCCTGCAGGGTGCGATCATGTCCGGCGGAACCCAGTTCCGGCAGAACCTCAATCTCGTCTCCGTCGCGCCGCTTCTTGCCAGGGCCTTCGCCGACAAGCGCGCCCCGGCCGTGGCCATCTCGATCAACTCCCCGGGCGGTTCGCCGGTGCAGTCGCGGCTGATCTATTCGCGCATCCGCGACCTGGCGAAGGAGAAGAACAAGCGCGTGCTGGTGTTCGTCGAGGACGTCGCCGCATCCGGAGGCTACATGATCGCGATCGCCGGCGACGAGATCATCGCAGACCCTTCCTCGATCGTCGGCTCGATCGGCGTGGTGTCGGCCGGCTTCGGCTTTCCCGACCTCCTGAAGAAGATCGGCATCGAGCGCCGCGTCTACACGGCCGGCCAGAACAAGGCGACGCTCGACCCCTTCCAGCCCGAGAAGGAAAAGGACATCGAGCATCTGAAGGCGCTTCAGCTCGACATCCACCGGGTCTTCATCGAAATGGTCAAGGAGCGCCGCGGCGACAGGCTGGCCGACGACGACACGCTTTTCACCGGCATGTTCTGGACCGGCGCGAAGGGCAGGGAGCTCGGCCTGGTCGACGAGTTCGGCGACATGCGCACGGCGCTCAAGAGGCGCTATGGAGAAAAGGTGGACCTGAAGCTGATCGCACAGCCCCGCGGCTTCTTCCGGCGCCCGCTGACCGGCGCCTTCGGCAGTCGCGCCGCGTTCGACGCCGATTTTGCCGCGGGCGTCGCCGGCGGCCTTGCTGCGGGCATGGAGGAACGTCTATTATGGGCCCGGTACGGTTTGTGACGGGCCGCAGGATCTCTGGGAAGGATGGAGTTCGTGCCGCAGCTTTTCGTTATTGCCGCCTTCGGGGCGCTCGCATGGTACGGCTACCAGAGCTTCGTCAAGGAAGCCGGCCGGGTCAACAAGGCCGTCCGGCGCGCGGAGAAGGAGGCCGAGACGGGTGCCATGGGGACCCTAGTCAAGGATCCTGCCACAGGCGAATACAGGGTCGCGCGCAAGGATCGCACCTGACCGGCCGTCATCCGCAGGCTTGACCCTCCGCCAAACCCGTGGCACCTGACCGCCGAGCGGGCAGCCCGTCCGCGCAGTCGACTTCCAAGCGGACACCAGCCATGCCGACGCCTGCCGACGACCTGCCGGACCATCTCGACCCGAGGAAATCGTTCCAGGGCCTGATCCTGACGCTTCACGACTACTGGGCGAAATACGGCTGCGTGGTCCTCCAGCCCTACGACATGGAGGTGGGGGCAGGGACCTTCCACCCCGCGACGACGCTGCGCGCCCTCGGCCCGAAATCCTGGAACGCCGCCTACGTCCAGCCGTCGCGCCGCCCCAAGGACGGCCGCTACGGCGAGAACCCGAACCGGCTGCAGCACTACTACCAGTACCAGGTGATCCTGAAACCCTCGCCCCCGGACCTGCAGGAACTCTATCTCGGCTCCCTGCGGGCGATCGGTATCGACCCGCTGGTCCACGATATCCGCTTCGTCGAGGACGATTGGGAAAGCCCGACCCTCGGCGCCTGGGGGCTCGGCTGGGAATGCTGGTGCGATGGCATGGAGGTCTCGCAGTTCACCTATTTCCAGCAGGTCTGCGGCATCGAATGCGCGCCCGTCGCCGGCGAGCTCACCTACGGCCTCGAACGGCTGGCGATGTACGTGCAGGGCGTCGACCGGTTCCACGACCTCAACTTCAACGGCCTCGAAGGCGACCGGAAGGTCACCTATGCCGACGTCTTCCTGCAGGCCGAGCAGGAATATTCCCGCTACAATTTCGAGTATGCCGACACGGCCGTCCTCTTCCGCCACTTCGACGAGGCGGAGGCTGAGTGCGCCGCTCTGCTGAAGGCCGGCGAGCCGAAGGAGCCCGGCCATCTGCACAAGTGCGTTCTGCCGGCCTACGACCAGTGCATCAAGGCCTCGCACGTCTTCAACCTGCTCGACGCGCGCGGCGTCATCTCCGTGACCGAGCGCCAGAGCTACATCCTTCGCGTGCGCAACCTCGCCAAGGCCTGCGGCGAGGCTTTCCTCCTGACGGATGCCGGCGGCGCCGGCCTTGTCGCGGGCCGGGCAGCCTGAGCCTCCTGGCGGCTGCAAAAGCGCCACGAACCGCGGCTAGATTATCGGTGGGGCCCGAACGGTCGGAGGACAGTCTCGATGACGCCGCATGGGCATTTCTGCTGGAACGAGCTGATGACGCGCGACACCGCCCGCGCGAGGGATTTCTTCGGCAAGACCGTCGGCTGGACGTTCGACGGGAGGGAGATGGGTGACGGCCGGCCGACCTACTGGGTCGCCATGGAAGGCGGACAACCGGTCGGCGGGATCTTCGACATCACCGACAGTCACTTCGACGGAGTGCCGGAGGCCTGGATGAGCTACCTTGCCGTCGACGATGTCGACGAGCGCGTCGGGATGGCGGCGAAGGAAGGCGGCAAGGTCATTCGCCCGCCCTTCGACATAGCCGGCGTAGGCCGCATAGCGCTGGTTGCGGATCCCGGCGGCGCCGTGCTCGGCTGGATGACCCCGGCGGCAAGGTGAAGCAGGCCACGCAGCAGAAATGGCGCCTGCCGGGATGACAATCCCGGCGACGCTTGCTAAGTCCGCGCGAACTCTCCTTTCGCACTGCGTGGACCCATGCCCGATCTCCTGCTCGAACTCCGCTCCGAGGAAATTCCTGCCCGCATGCAGCGCAAGGCTGCCGGCGACCTGAAGAAGCTGGTCACGGACGCGCTCGTCGATGCGGGACTGACCTACGAGGCGGCACGGGAATACTGGACGCCGCGTCGCCTGGCGCTCGACGTCCGCGGCCTGACGGCGAAGTCGGCCGACGTCCGCGAGGAGCGCAAGGGCCCGCGCACGGATGCGCCCGAGAAGGCGATCCAGGGTTTCCTGCGCGGCGCAGGGCTGGACTCGATCGACCGGGCTGAGGTGCACTCGGATCCGAAGAAGGGAGATTTCTACGTCGCGGTGATCGAGAGGCCCGGCCGGGCCGCCGAAGAGATCGTCGCCGAGGTGATGCCTGCCATCGTCCGCACCTTCCCATGGCCGAAATCGATGCGCTGGGGCGCTGCCTCGGGCATGAAGGGCGTCGACTACCGAGGCACCGAGGGCAGGGGCTCCGAAAGCCTGCGCTGGGTGCGTCCGCTTCAGTCGATCGTCTGCACCTTCGGTCCCGAGACCGAGGAGCCGGTCGTCGTCGATTTCGAGGTCGACGGCATCCGCTCCGGCAACGTCACCCGCGGCCATCGCTTCCACGCGCCGGAGCCCTTCACGGTGCGCCGCTTCGACGACTACGCCGAGAAGCTCGACCGGGCCTACGTGGTGATAGACCCCGAGCGCCGCCGACACATGATCGAGCACGACGCCGCCAATCTCGCCTTTGCCTCCGGCCTCGAGGTCGTCTCCGACGAGGGGCTCGTCGAGGAGGTCTCGGGCCTCGTCGAATGGCCGGTCGTCCTGATGGGCGAGTTCGAGGAGGAATTTCTCGCAATTCCCGACGAGGTGATCCGCCTTACGATCCGCGCGAACCAGAAATGCTTCGTCACGCGGCGGATGGACGGCGCCCTCTCCAACAGGTTCGTGCTCGTCGCCAACATCGCCGCCCGCGACGGTGGCGGTGAAATCGCGCAGGGCAACGGCAAGGTCGTGCGTGCCCGCCTCTCCGACGCGCTCTATTTCTGGCAGACCGACCAGTCCGACCTGCCCGACCTCGGCCGGCTTGGCGCTTCGGCCGAGAAATTCGAGCTGGACCTGAAGAAGCCGCTCGACCAGCGCATGGCGAAGCTGGATCATCTCGGCGTCACCTTCCACGCGAAGCTCGGAACGCAGGGCGAGCGTGTCGAGCGCATCTGCCGCCTGGCGCAAGAACTTGCCCCGGTCGTCGGGACCGAACCGGAGCTCGCCGCGCGTGCCGCCGTCCTTGCCAAGGCCGACCTCACCACCGAGGTCGTCGGCGAGTTTCCCGAGCTGCAGGGCGCGATGGGCCGCAAGTACGGCGAACTGCAGGGCGAACATCCGTCGGTCTGCGCCGCCATCGAGGATCACTACAAGCCGCTCGGTCCGACCGACACCGTACCGAGCGATCCGGTCGCGATAGCCGTCGCGCTCGCCGACAAGCTCGACATGCTCGTCGGCTTCTGGGCGATCGACGAGAAGCCGACCGGCAGCAAGGACCCGTTTGCATTGAGGAGGGCGGCGCTGGGCGTGATCCGGCTGGTGCTGGAGAACGAAATCAGGCTGCACCTCGCCAGGTCGCTGCGATGGAGCTCGGATGCCCATGCCGTCTATGCCGTCGCGAAGGAGGGCTACGAGCTCGCTTCGTCGACGATCTCGGTCGTGAACGCGATCTTTTCGGGGCGGGAGCGGGCCCGGGCGCTGGAGAGCGCGCATGTCGACGAGAAGCTGGTCGAACTGGCCGTGGCAAGGGCCGAATATTTCTCGCAATCCCTGCCTGACCTGCTCGCCTTTTTCCACGAGCGCCTCAAGGTCTACCTGCGCGACAAGGGCGCACGCTACGATCTGATCGACGCGGTCATCTCGCCGGAGGCCGACGATCTGCTCGCCATCGTCCGCCGGGTCGAGGCACTGTCGGAACTCCTCGGCACGGAAACCGGCCAGAACCTGCTCGCCGGGACGAAGCGGGCCGTTAACATCCTGTCGGCGGAGGAGAAGAAGGGGACGCGGATCGCCGCGCGGGTCGATTCGGCGCTTTTCGTCCACAAGGCCGAATCGATGCTCGAGGAAGCGGTGAATCGGGTTGGCAAGGAAGCGGGCCAAGCGATTCAGGATGAAGACTATTCCGCCGCGATGACCGCGCTCGCAAGCTTGCGCGAGCCCGTCGACGTCTTCTTCGACGAGGTTCTCGTCAACGACCAGAACGAGGACGTGCGGGCGAACCGGCTCGCGCTCCTCTCCCGCGTCCGGGCGGCGACGGAGACCGTCGCCGACTTCTCGAAGATCGGCGGCTAGCTCTTGCCGAGTGCGGGCCGAAGCCTCAGGCCGTCGGCGTCGAGCGCGGCGGGCGTCGTCCCGTTGTCATCGTGCACCGAGCCGGTCGTCTCCTGGCGGTCGACGCCGGCGACGGCCGGTGTGTCCTCCGAGGACGTTGCCGCCTCGAGGACGGCGGGCGCAAGGGTCTGTTCGTCGGTACTGGCGACGTCGATGCCGCGCAGCTTGAGGGCGGCAAGATCGGCCTTGCTCGCGGTCGTGACATAGGTCACCGGCGAGCCGCCGAGCCAGGCTTCCGTCCTGTAGATCTCGGTCTTGCCGTCGGCGTGCTTCAGCCTGATCAGTTCGTCGCCGGGCAGCAGCGTCGATTGCTTCGCCGCCGGCGCCGGCTTCGCAGCAGGAACGCCGATCGACACGATGCTGCCGGCGTCTACGTCACGATCGGCGATCGTCGTGAAGGACCCGGCAAAGGCGGTGCCGGGCATGGCGACCAGAAGGGCCATCAGTGCGAGTGAACGCATGACTGTCTGTCTCCCCGTAACTCGATTGAGCCACACATTAGCGTTTGCCTCTTACGATCACGTGTGAGCGTTCGTTAAAATTCGAGGCAAGTCGCCAATTCGATAGAGGGCGGTGAAAACCTCTCATTCGATGGGATGCCTTACCCGGACGGGAACGCCGTGCTTAGCATGGCTGGGTTGAATTAACTCGTACGCCACAAGCGAAGAGCGCATCCCCACCGTCTTTGGCCGAGCCGCGATGCCAACCGCAAGACAGTTCATCTTCAGGAAGCTTCCGGCGGTCGAGGGCTATGTCGACGCCCTCGACGCGCTGGTTTTCCTGACACTGCTCGAAGCACAGCACGAAAGGCGACACTCCGGCGGCCTCGTCGACATAGGCGTCTATTTCGGTCGCACCTATTTCCTCATGCGCCGCATCATTGCGCCGGAAACGAACGTGTTGGCGATCGACCTCTTCGACGGCGGGCGTGCTTCCGGAGGACGACCGGCGCGATACGACCGGTTCCTCGAGAACGGGCGGCTGCTGGGCCTGCCCGTCGAGGAGGATCTGATCGTTTCGGGGGACAGCACGACGCTCGTTCCCTCCGACGTCACCGGAAAGGTCGGCCCGGTACGGTTCGTCAGCGTCGACGGCGGCCACACCCTTGCCGAGGTCGCGGCAGACGCCCGGCTGGCGCGCGGCATGCTGGCCGCTCATGGAATCATCGCATTTGACGACACGTTCAATCCCCTCTGGCCGGAAGTCACCGTGGCCGTCGCGGACTTCCTGCGCGCGAATTCCGGCGAGTTCGCCGCGTTCTGCCTCACCCGCTTCAAGACCTATGTCTGCCGGCGGTCGTTTTGCGACGACTATCGCCAGGCGCTGCTTGCCGCCCCGGATCTGGCGGCGTTCTCGCGCGACACGGTCGACTTTCTCGGCGAGCCGGCGTTGCTGCTTCAGGCGTCGATGGGTCGTCGGGCCGCCTACGAGATCGCCAGGCGCCTGGGAAGCGGCCGGCTCTCGGACCGGATCTACAGGTCGTAGCCTCCCGAGAAGGCGGCGGCCCCGTGCCGGGGCAGGTCCATTCGGCCGGCCGGCGGGCTTGCCGAACCCCCGCTTCGCGCGGTACTGCGGGTGCGACGGGATGAGGGGAACCTCCATGGCAACTGGCAAGACCGGTCGTTCGACAGCAGGCGGGCAGGGCGGCGCGGCGGCCCGGTACGGCAGCGACGCCCGGATGTTCGATCTTCGCTTCGAACGCAGCAAGGCCGATCTCCTGGAGCCGCTCGAGCGACTCTACGGACACCTGCCCGGCTACGCCGCGTTTTGCGATGGTCTCGTCGCCCTTCTCGGGCGCCGGTGGAGGGAACGGTCGGAGGAGCTGAAGGACCTGGACCTGCGCCGCGATCTGCAGCCGGAATGGTTCCTCTCCGAAAAGATGGTCGCCTACGTGTTCTACGTGGACCGCTTCGCCGGCAGCATGAAGGCGGTGCTCGACCATCTGCCCTACCTGAAGTCGCTCGGCGTCACCTATGTCCACTTCATGCCGTGCCTCCGGCCGCGCCCGGGCGACAGCGACGGCGGCTACTCGGTCATGGACTACCGGGAGATCGATCCGGCTCTCGGATCCATGGCCGATTTCGAGGCCGTCGCCGCCGGCCTGCGGGCGGAAGGCATCAGCGTCTGTGTCGACCTCGTGCTCAACCACACCGCCAGGGAACACGAATGGGCGAGGAAGGCGCGCGAGGGCAGCGCGCGCCACCAGGCCTACTACCTGATGTTCGATTCGCGCGAGATGCCGGAAAGATACGAGGAGAGCCTGCTGGAAGTCTTCCCGGCGCACGCGCCCGGCAACTTCACCTGCTACCCGGACTTCGGGAAATGGGTGTGGACGACCTTCAACGAGCACCAGTGGGACCTGAACTGGGCGAATCCCGATGTCTTCCTTGAGATCGTCGATATCATGCTCCACCTCGCCAACAGGGGTGTCGAGGTCCTGAGGCTCGATGCGGTCGCCTTCATGTGGAAGCGGCTCGGCACCACGTGCCAGAACCTGCCTGAGGTGCACGACATCCTGCAGGCACTCAGGGCGGCGACGCGTATCGCCGCGCCCGCCGTCATCCACAAGGCCGAGGCCATCGTCGCCCCGCGCGACCTCGTGCCCTATCTCGGCGCAGGCACGCATGTCGGGCGCGAGGCCAACCTGGCCTACCACAACAACCTGATGGTCCAGTACTGGGCCTCGCTCGCGACCGGCGACACCGCACTGATGTCGCATACGCTCTCGGCGCATTTTCCGCCGGGGTTCAGGAACGCGAGCTGGGCGACCTATGTGCGCTGCCACGACGACATCGGCTGGGCGATCACCGAGGAGGACGCCGGCGCGTTCCCTCACATGACCGGCGCCGGCCACCGGCGCTATCTCGCAGACTTCTATTCCGGCCGTTTTCCGGGCAGCTTTGCCCGCGGTGCACTCTTCCAGGAGAACGAGGAGACCGGGGATCGCCGGAATTCCGGCTCCTTCGCCAGCCTCGCCGGTCTCGAGCAGGCCCTCGAAGCCGCCGACCCTGCAGCCGTCGACCTCGCCATCGGCCGCATTCTCCTCGGCTATTCGCTGATCGCCTCGTTCGGCGGCCTGCCGCTGCTCTACATGGGAGACGAGATCGCCCTGCTGAACGACGAATCCTACCTGGCCGATCCGCACAGGGCGCACGACAATCGCTGGATGCATCGCCCCCCGATGGACTGGGCCCGCGCCAAGCAGGCAGAACGGGGCGACGGCGCCGCCGGCCGGGTCCTGCAGGGCGTGCGACATGTCATGGCGCGTCGAGCCGCGATGCCGGAACTCGCCGCGACCGTGCCGACCCGCATCTTCCGGCTCAGCACGCCGTCCATCTTCGCCTTCGCCAGGCCCGCTGCCACGCGTACCGTCGCCTGCCTGTTCAACTTCACCCCGCAGGCGCAGTCGGTGACGACCGACGCGCTGGCGCGCGAGGGCGTCGCCGGCCTCCACGACTTCCTCGCCGACCGGGCAGCCGATGTCGAGGCAGGCTTCCTTCATCTCGCTCCGTACCGGTCCGCCTGGATCGGCTGAAAGGGGGAGGGGGCTGAAAGGGGGACGGGAAGGTCAGGTGCCGGCGCTTTCGCGCGCCACGGCCCGCCAGCCTATGTCGCGGCGGTAGAAGCCGTCCGGCCAGTCGATCTTCGCGACGGCCTCGTAGGCGCGCGCCTGCGCCTCGCTCACCGTCGCTCCGGCCGCCGTCACGTTGAGGACGCGGCCGCCGCTGGCCGTGAGCCCGTCCTGCGAAAGGGCTGTTCCCGCCTGGAAGATCTCGACGTCAGGAAGCCGGGCGGCGTCTTCGATCCCCCTGATCGGTGTCCCCTTGCGGTAGGAGCCGGGATAGCCCTTCGCCGCCAACACCACCGTCAGCGCGGCCTCCTCGCGCCAGTGGACTTGCTTGCCGGCGAGGTCGCCGTCGGCTGCCGCCTTCAGCAGTGGCAGCAGGTCGTCGGCAAGCCGCATCATCAGCACCTGGCATTCGGGATCGCCGAAACGCACGTTGTACTCGATGAGCTGCGGCCCGCTCGCAGTGATCATCAGCCCGGCGAAGAGAATGCCCGAGAAAGGCGCGCCCGTTTCCGCCATCCCGCGCATCGTCGGCTGCACGATCTCGCGCATCGTCCGATCGATCATTTCGGGCGTCATGACCGGTGCGGGCGAATAGGCGCCCATGCCTCCGGTATTGGCGCCCCTGTCGCCCTCGCCGACGCGCTTGTGGTCCTGTGCCGTGGTCAGCGGCAGCGCGGTCGTGCCGTCACACAGGCAGAAGAAGCTCGCTTCCTCGCCCTCCAGGAACTCCTCGATCACGACCTCTGCGCCCGCAGCTCCATAGGTGCCGTCGAAGCAGTCCTCGATCGCGGCGAGCGCCATGTCGAGCGATGTGGCAACGGTGACGCCCTTGCCGGCGGCGAGGCCGTCGGCCTTCACGACGATCGGCGCCCCGCGCTCCTCCACATGGGCCCTTGCAGAGGAGATGTCCGTAAAGCGGCGATAGGTGCCGGTCGGAATTCCGTAGCGTGCGCAGAGGTCCTTGGTGAAGCCCTTGGAGCCCTCCAGCCTTGCCGCTGCGCGCGAGGGACCCAGAACGGCGATGCCGGCCTCCTTCAGCACGTCGGCGATGCCGGCCACCAGCGGCGCTTCGGGCCCGACGACGACGAGGTCGATCGCCCGTTCGCGGCAGAACCTGACGATGGCGGCGTGGTCCTCGATGGCCACGTCGGCGATTTCCGCGCAGGCGGCGACGCCCGGATTGCCTGGCGCCGCGTGCAGCGCCGTCAGCAGCGGCGACTGCGCGAGCTTCCAGGCGAGCGCATGCTCGCGCCCGCCCGACCCGATCAGAAATACATTCATCGCCTTCGTCCCCGCTGCCGCGATACCTTCGTCCGACCGGTTACGGGCGCTTCCGGCGGCGGTCAAGGCTCTCGGGTGCAAGGCGTGGCTGAGAAGCCGGTTTTCCGCATTCGTGCGGCAGGGAGGACCCGGTTGCCGGGCGCTGCGGACGCCCTCCACGGATTCCACCTGCCGCTGGAAGGAAGGATAACCCGGCGGGCGGCCGCAACCGGCTTGACCTCGGGGCCCGGCGCTGCCAACACGTTCACCCATGACCGATACCGATGCTTCAAGCGGCCGGGTGGCCGATGCCCCTTCCGGCAACTGGGTCTATCGCGTCCTGCCGCGAGGGCTTTGGCCGTACGCCCAGCTCGCCCGCTGGGACCGGCCGATCGGCTGGCAGCTCCTGATGTGGCCCTGCTGGTGGTCCGCCGCGCTCGCCGCGGATGTCGAGGCCCGGCTGGGCGCCCTGGACGGAGGCCGGTTCGGCTGGCATCTCGCACTCTTCACGATCGGCGCGATCGCCATGCGCGGGGCCGGCTGCACCTACAACGACCTCGTCGATCACGAGATAGACGCCTCGGTGGCCCGCACCCGCTCCCGTCCGCTGCCCTCGGGCCGTGTCCGGCGCTGGCAGGCGAAGCTCTTCATCGGCCTGCAGGCGCTTGTCGGGCTCCTCGTTCTCCTTCAGTTCAACTGGTTCGCCGTCGGGCTCGGCGTGTTCTCGCTCCTCTTCGTCGCCATCTATCCCTTTGCGAAGCGCTTCACCGACTGGCCCCAGTTCTTTCTGGGGCTGGCATTTTCCTGGGGCGCGATCATGGGCTGGGCGGCCTCTTTCGGGACGCTCTCCGTGGCTCCTGTCGTCCTCTATGGCGGCGCGATACTGTGGACGATCGGCTACGACACCATCTACGCCCACCAGGACAAGGAAGACGACGCGATGATCGGCGTACGGTCGACGGCGCTGCTTTTCGGTGCCGGCACGAAACGCTGGATGACGGGGATCTACGGCCTTGCCGTCGTCCTGATGGCGATCGCCTGCCTGTCCGCCGGCGCGCCCTGGCCGGCCTATGTCGGCCTGCTGGCGGCGGCAGTCCTGCTCGGCTGGCAGATCGCCGTTCTGGACATCGACGATCCCGACCAGTGCCTGGCCCTTTTCAAGTCCAACACGCGGGTGGGCTGGCTGATCTTCGGCGGCCTTGTGCTGGCCATCCTCGCGGCCTGACGCCGCCGCCGGCGATGGCCGGCGAAAAGGCCCGGCCGCAGGGAAGGGCCGGGCCCGCAAGACGGCAGGAGGCCGTGTCTTCTTGCGTAAGGTCAGTCCCGGGCGATTATTTCGCGCCCCTCGATCTTCATGCGCATGCCCAGGCGGCCGGTGGTGCGCCGCATCAGGAAGCACGGGCGGCGCTGCGCGAAGAAGGCGTGGTTGCGGCGCGCCCTCGCGGTGCGGATCCCGACGGGACCGAGCCGCTCGTCCAGCGGACGGGCGACGCCGTCGGCCTCGATCATCAGCATCGGGATGTTGTAGGCCGCCGACCATGCCCGCCAGTCGGCCGCGATGTCGTGGAGGTCGTGCGCGACGAGCAGCGGGACGCAGAGCTCGGGGTCGAGGTGGTGGAGCTCCAGCGTCACCGTCACCTCGCCGTTGCCGTGGTCCATGGCGCGAGCCGCCACGCCGCGAAAGGCGCGGGCGGGCAGGGCGATGGAAAGCGGCAGTCCGCTCGACGGCAGTATCTTGCGCAGGACGGCACCGCGCTGGTCGATGGTGACCGAGATGTTGCCGGTCTCCTCGCGTGGCGCATAGGTCACCTGCTGCGGAAAGTTGCACGGATCCAGCCTGAGCGCGTTCCCTGCCCAGACGGGCTTCAAAAGCGTGTTGGACATGTTTGACGCCTCTGTCTCTCTTGAGAGCCGGTAGCCCGGCCTACCCTGTATCGGAACGGTTTCCCCGTTCTCTGTGGATAGGGTGGAGATTACCCCACGTAGAGTTCCGCGCGGCTTAAGAGACGCGGTTAAGAAAACTTGACGTCGCAGATGGTTATCAAATGGGAACCGCTAATTTTAGCACGGTTTTGAACGGTTTGCCCGACGCGTGACAGGCCGGCGCCTCCGCCGCCCGATGGCCAGGACTGTGCCGTCGCGGCACGCCCGGCGGGCGCGGAACGGCAGGACCGTCCTGAATCGGAAAGGCAGGTTCGCCCTATATCACCTTGCCGGGATTCATGATTCCGGCCGGGTCGAAGGCAGACTTGACGCGCTTCATGAGCTCGATCTCGATCGGCTGGCGGATCTTCGCCAGTTCGTCGCGCTTGAGTTGCCCGATGCCGTGCTCGGCGGAGATGGACCCGTCCATGTCGAGGACGATTCCGTGGACGACCTCGTTCATCTCGTGCCATCGCGCGAGGAAGGTCTCCTTGTCGGCCCCGACGGGCTGGGAGATGTTGTAGTGGATGTTGCCGTCGCCGATGTGGCCGAATGCGACGATGCGCGCCTCCGGCTCCCTTTCCAGCACGGCCTTGCCGGCCCGCTCGAGGAATTCGGGAATGCGCGCGACCGGCACGGATACGTCGTGCTTGATCGAGCCGCCCTCGGGCTTCTGCGCCCAAGACATCGACTCGCGCATGTGCCAGAGCGCGTGCTTCTGCGCCTCGTTTTCGGCGACGACCGCGTCTCGTACCAATCCGTCCCTGGTGGCGGCCTCGAAGAGATGTTCTACGAGGCTGCGCGCGGCTTCCGGCGACTGGCCGGAGGAGATGTCGATCAGCGTGTACCAGGGATGTGGATCGGAGAGCGGATCGCGCACGTTCTCGACGTGCCGGCTCGTGAACTCGACGCCGATCCGCGGCATCAGCTCGAAGCCGGTGAGTGCGGTGCCGCAGAGATCCTCGGCGAGCCGGAACAGCCTGAGCGCGTCGCCGGGCGAGCCGACGCCGGCGAAGACCACCTCGTGGCCCTTGGGCTTCGCAAAGAGCTTGAGCACGGCCGCGGTTACGATCCCGAGCGTGCCCTCCGCCCCGATGAAGAGATCGCGCAGGTCGTAGCCGGTGTTGTCCTTCTTGAGGCGCCTGAGCCCGTTCCATACCTCGCCTGTCGGCAGCACGACTTCCAGCCCGAGACAGAGCTGTCGGGCGCTGCCGTAGGCGAGCACCGCCGTGCCGCCCGCGTTGGAGGAGAGGTTGCCGCCGATCTGGCACGACCCCTCGGATCCGAGCGACAGGGGAAACATCCGGCCGGCGTCGTTCGCCGCGGCCTGTATGGCCGCGAGCACGCATCCGCTTTCGGCAACGATGACGTTGCCGACCGGGTCGACCTCGCGGATGCGCCTGAGCCGCGACAGTTCCACCACGATCTCGTGGCCGCTTCCATGGGGCGTCTGCGCGCCGACGAGTCCTGTATTGCCGCCCTGGGGGACGACCGGGGTCCCTGTCTCCGTGGCGAGCTTCAGTATCGCCGACACCTCGTCGACGGAGCCCGGCTTCAGCACCAGCGGCGTCCGGCCGTGGTAGAGGCCGCGCAGTTCCTCGAGATGCGGCGCGATCTCGGCCTCCGCGCGCAGCGCGTGGCCATCGCCGACAATGGCGGAAAACCGGTCGAGGAGATCGCCGGAGAGTGTTTTCGCAGGTGCTGTCATGGTGACAGATCTAAGGCCTGCGCGGCCCCGCGTCGAGTGCCGGCCCGGCTTGCGCTCACCTGCGGGGCGCCGCGGCGCGGGCGAGCCTGTCGTTGATCGCTTCGCCGAGTCCCGTCCGCGGGACCGGCATCACGGCGATCGCCGAGCCGCCTGCCGCGTCGGCCCGCTTCAGCGTGTCGAAGAGGCGGGCGGCGGCCTCCCGAAGGTCGCCGGAAGGACTGAGGTCGAGGACGGCGCGCGCGTCGCGCTCTCCGGCGACCGCGCCGGGACCGAACCGCACCAGCACTTCGTCCGGCGCGACGCGGGTCGCGTCGAGACGTACTTCCGCCCCCGGCGCGTAGTGGGAGGTCATCATGCCGGGCGCCTCGATCGCGGCGGACGCCCCGGCCCTTCGCTTCAGCGGGCAGCCGAGAATTTTCTCGATGTCCCCTGCGGGCAGGCCGCCCGGCCTGAGCAGCCAGGCACCGTCGCCGGTGATCTTCACGATCGTCGATTCGACGCCGACCGAAGCGGGCCCGCCGTCCAGGATCAGCCCGATCCTGTCGCCGAGATCGGATGCGACGTGCGCGGCGGTCGTCGGGCTCACCCGGCCCGACATGTTGGCCGAGGGAGCCGCCAGCGGTCGGCCGAAGGCGGCGATCAGATCCCGGGCGAAGCCGGCCGGCATCCTCAGCCCCACGGTTTCCAGCCCGGCCGTCGCCAGCGGATGGACCGGGCTTCCCGGCGCCAGCGGCAGGACGAGCGTCAGCGGCCCCGGCCAGAATTCTTCCGCCAGCCGCCGCGACGCGTCGTCCAGGACCGCGAGCTCCTCGGCCATGGCGACGGAGGCCACGTGGCAGATCAGCGGGTTGAACCGGGGACGGCCCTTGACCTCGTAAATGCGGGCGATGGCTTGCGGGTCGGTGGCGTCGGCGGCCAGGCCGTACACCGTCTCGGTCGGCATGGCGACCGGCATGCCGCGGGCGAGCTCGTCGCGTCCGCGCGCGAGCGCGGCCCCGGGGTCGTCGCTGATCGTGAAGATATCCGCCATGTGCCCTTCCGTGGAGAAGGCTGACCGGTTAGCAGCCCTGGCCGGCGCAGGCAATGGCGGCGTGGGGCAGGACCGCGTCATGCTGGCCGGGATGCCGCAAGGGAGGGCGCGGGGCCGCATCGGGAACGTAGCCGGTGACCATGCCGTCCGTTGCTGGAAAGGCTTCCTCCTGCGCATCGGCGACCAGCGTCGGCTGCTCGTCGTCCTGCGTCTGGCGCGCGGGCAGCAGCTCGCCGAAAGGCCAGAGTTCCGCCAGTTTCGTCTTCGTCATCGCGACGACGTTGACGTCGATGTCGTCGAGCGTGCCGGGCACCCGGTAAGGGCAGCTCTTCTCGTTGCAGTTGTACATGCCGGAGAACTGCCAGATGGCGTAGGAATCCCAGTTGCCCATCGGGAACACGCCGGCGATCGATGGCCTGTAGCGCGCATACCACAGCGGCAGCCGCGACAGGATCGGGTATTCGCCGGCATTTGCGGCGATCTTCCGCGCGGTGTTGTCGTTCGTGTAGAGGATGGGGTAGCGCCCGGTCCGCGCCTTGATGTGCCGGACGTAGGTCTCCGCGTCGTCGAGGGAGATGTAGGCCGGATCGTCCGCATTCTCGATGTCGAGCACCATCAGGTCTTCGGGCCCGGGCTGCGCGAAGTCGAGGAAGTGGTTCGCCTGATCGATCGGATCGCCCGGGCGCCCGACATGGTAGGCGCCCCACAGCAGGCCTCGGCTCTTGGCCAGCGTCTTGCGCGTGCGGAAGAGCTCGCGGCTGACAGCATACTTGCGCCAGGCGGTCCGGCAGTGGGCGATCTCCGCTTCGTCGTGCATGTCGGCGCAGGAAAAGGATGGCGGCAGCCCGTCCGAGGCCTTGGCGATGAAGCCGGCGATCCGCTTGTCCTTGAGGAGGGCGTCCCAGTCGATGATGTTCATCTCGTAGGCGTCGACCAGCAGTGCGTTGCTCGCCGTGCGCCATGGCCGCACGTGAGCGGCCTCCGACGTTCGCACGAGCGACAGCAGGCAGAGAACGGCTGCAAGGCCGGCAATCAAATGCCCCGCTTTCATCGGCACCAATCCATCCGTTGAGGTCCGGGCGCCTCTAAATGGAAAAGGATGCCGTCAGCATGGTTAATTCTTGGTAAAAATGTGATCCGCCCGGCCAGCGGGGCAGCGGTCCCGTCGCAGGGTTCGACGCAACATCAAACCGGTATTTTGGCCCGCGGACGGCTTTTAGTCCGGCGCTGCCTGCGTATGATGTGCGCGACTTCGAGGAGGACCATCATGTATCGTGCACCCGTCGCAGACATCGCCTTCACACTGAAGCACGTGGCCGGCCTCGGAACGGCATTGTCCCGGGAGCGCTTCGGCGAACTGTCGGAGGACCTCGTCGACGCCATCCTCGCGGAGGCCGGCCGGTTCGCGACCGAAGAGGTCGCGCCCGCGGCGGAGGCCGGCGATCGTCACGGCACGCCCCTGGAAGACGGCGAGGTTACCATGCCGCCGGGCTGGCGGCGCCTCTACCGGAACTGGATCGAGGGCGGATGGAACGCGCTCGGCGGGCCGGAGGCCTATGGCGGGCAGGGGCTGCCGACGATGCTCGCGGCCGCGACCTTCGAGATGTGGAACTCCGGGTCGATGGCCTTTGCGCTTGGCCCGACGCTGACGATCGGCGCGGTCGAGGCGCTCGAACGGCACGGCTCGGAGGAACTCAAGTCGCGCTATCTGGAGAAGCTCGTCTCCGGCGAGTGGATGGGGACGATGAACCTGACCGAGCCGCAGGCCGGCTCGGACCTCAACGCGCTGAAGACCCGCGCCGAGCGGGCCGGCGACGGCACCTACCGCATCTTCGGGCAGAAGATCTACATCACCTATGGCGAGCACGACCTGACGGAGAACATCGTCCACATGGTTCTGGCGCGCCTTCCGGACGCGCCGGCCGGGACGCGCGGGATCTCGCTCTTCCTGGTGCCGAAATTCCTGCCGGGCGATGACGGAGCCCCCGGCGCGCGCAACGACGTCTTCTGCAGCGGCGTCGAGAGGAAACTCGGCATCCACGCCTCGCCCACCTGCACGATGATCTACGGCGACGGCAGGCATGGCGATGCTCCGGGCGCCGTCGGCTGGCTCGTCGGCGAGGAGAACCGCGGGCTCGCCTGCATGTTCACGATGATGAACAATGCCCGCCTGATGGTCGGCATCCAGGGAGTGGCGATCGCCGAGGCCGCCTACCAGAAGGCGCGCGACTATGCCGCCGAGCGCCGGCAGGGCCGGGCGGCCGGCGCGTCCGGCGAGGGCATGAGCCCGATCATCGAGCATCCCGACGTTCAGCGCACCCTCCTGACGATGAAGGCCCTGGCCCAGGGAGCCCGCTCCATCGCCTATGCCTGCGCCCATGCGATCGACATGGCCCGCGTCAGCCAGGGAGACGTCGCGCGCCGGTGGCAGGAACGCGCCAACCTCCTGACGCCGCTCGCCAAGGCGTTCCCGACGGACGTCGGGGTTGAGGTCGCCTCGCTCGGCATCCAGGTCCATGGCGGAATGGGCTTCATCGAGGAGACCGGCGCTGCCCGCCTGCTGCGCGATTCGCGGATCGCGCCGATCTACGAGGGCACCAACGGCATCCAGGCGATCGATCTGGTCACCCGCAAGCTCCCGCTGTCGGACGGGACGGCGATGGCCTCCTGGCTCGGGGAGCTGCGCGCGATCGCCGAAGAGGCAGCCCGCAGCAACCGCCCGGGCCTGCCGGCCGCTACGGAGCGCCTGCTTGCCGCGCTCGACGATGCGGACTCTGCGACGGCGTTTCTCGCCGAAGCGCTGCGGGCCGGCGACGTTCGGACCGCGCTTGCGGGCGCGACACCCTATCTTCGCCTGATCGGGCTGGCGGCCACCGGCGCCTATCTCGCCAAGGGCGCCCTCGTCGAGGAAGGCGGCGAAGCCCGGGCCGCTCTTTACGCATTTGCAGCCAGCAACCTCGTCGGAGAGACCTCCGCCCTCCGCCGTGCCGTGGAGGAAGGGGCGGAGAGCCTCGTCGCGGCCGGCAGCGCGCTGGCGGACGAATAGGACCAGGAGTGACCCATGAAAGATGAGGTTCTCGTCGACAGGCCCCGGAGGCTGGACGGCGCCGTGCAGGTGATACGGTTCAACCGGCCGGAGAAGAAGAACGCCTTCACCCGCGAGATGTACGCGGCGATGACGCATGCCCTCGTGGCGGGCGATGAGGACGACGGCGTCCGCGTCCATGTCTTCCTCGGCTGCGCGGGCGTCTTCTCTGCCGGAAACGACATGCACGACTTCGCGGACCATGCTGCCGACGGCACCCTGGCTGACGAGGTGCTCGGCTTCCTGCGGGCGCTCGCAACCTCGGCGAAGCCTCTGATCGCGGGTGTCGACGGGCTGGCGATCGGCATCGGAACGACCATGCATTTCCATTGCGACCTGACCTTCGCCACGCCCCGTTCAGAGTTCCGTACGCCCTTCGTCGATCTCGCGCTGGTGCCCGAGGCCGGTTCAAGCCTGCTGGCACCGCGCGTCATGGGCTACCAGCGCGCCTTCGCCCTGCTCGGTGCCGGGGCCGCCTTTTCCGCCGAGGCCGCCCGCGATGCGGGCCTCATCTGCAATCTG
Source organism: uncultured Alphaproteobacteria bacterium (assembly GCA_963760965.1). Classification (GTDB taxonomy): domain Bacteria; phylum Pseudomonadota; class Alphaproteobacteria; order Rhizobiales; family Rhizobiaceae; genus Pararhizobium_B. The sequence continues at coordinate 112,990 of CAVXEW010000005.1, read as the reverse complement.
GTGGAGGAAAACCGGCTGGAGGAGGAGGTCTTCGAGGCCGCCCTCGCGCTTGCCCGAAAGCCGCCGCAGGCCCTGAAGCTCACCCGCGAGTTGCTGCGGGGCGCGAGTCGCGCCGAGATCGTCGAACGGATCGACCTCGAGGCGCGGCAGTTCGGCGAGCAACTGCGTTCGGCCGAGGCCCGGCAGGCCGTCGCGGCGTTTCTCAACCGGCGAAAATAAACGTTCTCAGTCCCGCGCGAGCAGCGCCACCGCCTCCACATGCGGCGACCACAGGAACTGGTCGACCGGATGCACGGACACGATCCGGAAGCCGGCATCGACGAGGATTCTCAGGTCCCGCGCCAGGCTCGCGGGATTGCACGAGACGGCCGCTATCCGCTTCACCGCGGAACGCGCAAGCTCCCGCGACTGGGTTTCGGCGCCGGCGCGGGGCGGATCGAAGACGACTCCGTCGAAGGACTTGAGCTCGGCCGCCATCATCGGGCGGCGGAAAAGGTCCCGGCGCTCCGTTTTCACTTGCCTGGTTCCCGCGGAATGACGGAATGCCTCGTCGAGGGCCGCGAGCGCACCGGCATCGGATTCGGCCGCGAGAACCGTGGTCGTCCGCGCCAGCCGAAGGGCGAAGGTTCCACTGCCGGCAAAGAGGTCCGCAACCCGCCTGCAGCCCGAAAGATGCGTCGTCACCAGCCCGGCCATGTATTCCTCGGCCGCCGCGCTCGCCTGCACGAAGCCGCCCGGCGGCGGTGTGACGCTCGCCGCACCGAACGTCACGACTGGTCTGCGCGTCTCGACGAGCACCTCTCCGTCGAGAGCCACCCGGGCGATGGAAGGTTCGGCGAGCACGGTCTCCACGGCTGCGAGCCTCTGCCGGTCTGACAGGCGCCCTGCTCCCTCGACGGCGACGTCGAGACCCGTTTCGCTGGCGAGAACGGTCAGTCGGAAGGACTTCCCGCTCGCGCAGACCGCGGCGGCGACGCGCCGCAGCGTGCCAAGCGAACCGGCGATCCGCGGGTCGCCGACGAGGCAGGTCTCCATTGCGACGATGTGGTGGCTGCCCGCCCGGTTGAAGCCGAGGACGATGCCGTTCCCGGTGCGCCGCGCGGTAAGCGCCATTCGACGCCGGGCGCCGGTCGGGCAGGCGTGGAGCGGCTTCACCTCCGCTTCGAGGCCCTGGCCCTCGAGCGCCCGCGCGACGAGGCCGCGCTTCCAGCTCTCGTATCCGGGCAGCGCCAGGTGCTGCAGGTTGCAGCCGCCGCAGGCGCCTCCCTTTCCGTCGGGCCCGAAATGCGGGCAGGGCGGGGAGACCCTCTCGGGCGCCGCCTTCTTCACGGCAATGAGCGTCCCCCGGGCCTTCTGCCGGGCGATGATGGCGGTCTCGCCCGGAAGCGTGAACGGAACATGGACCGCGCCTGTCTCGGTCTGCGCGACGCCGTCCCCTTGCGCGCCGAGGGCGACGATCGCGACCGTCTCCGCCGTCATGCCCTGATCCCGCCGAGCAGGAATTCCTCGTTTCCGTCGCCACCGGCGATCGGCGAGGCAATGGTGCCTAGGCTTCGCCAGCCCGGCAGCCCGTCGAGCCAGGCCGAGAGAGCATCGGCAATTGCCGCGCCCCGCGAAGGGTCCCTGAGGAGGCCGCCCTTGCCGATGGCCGCGCGTCCGGCCTCGAATTGCGGCTTGACCAGAAGCGCGGCGAACGCCCCCGGCGCGGCCAGCGAAAGCGCCGGCGGCAGCGCAAGCCGCAGCGAGATGAAGCTGACGTCGCTCACCACGGCGCCGATCGACGCGCCGCCGAGATGGCGTGTCTCGAGATCGCGCGCGTTCAGGCCCTCGAAACCGGTGACGCGCGGATCCGCGGCGAGCCGCGGGTGCAGCTGGCCGTGGCCGACGTCGACGCAATGGACGTGCGAAGCGCCCCGCTCGAGAAGCACCTGCGTGAAGCCCCCGGTCGAGGCGCCGATGTCGAGCGCATTCCGGCCGGACGGATCGAAACCGAAATGATCGAGCGCGGCGATCAGCTTCAGGGCAGCGCGCGAGACATAGGCCCGGGCCGCGTCCGCGATCTCGACGCCGGCGGTCGGCGCGACGAGCGCGCCCGGCTTGTCGACGGGTGCGCCGTCGATCCGAACCGATCCCCGCAGGATGGCGTCGCGGGCCCGGGACCGCGAGGGGAAGTCGCCGCGCTGGACGAGGAACTGGTCGAGCCGGAGGCGACCGGCGGTCGGGTTTTCGCGTGCTGGGTTCTGTGCGGTCGACATCTGCCCGCTATCGCCTCTGGAGGGTGGAATGGCAAGCGCGCGATGCCGCCGCGGTGCAGGTTTCAGCCGATTTCCGCAGGAAGGTCTCCGCCATCTCCCTCCCGAAAGAAACAAACGCCCAGGCAGGAAGACCGGCGCGCCGCCCTAGGCCTTCTGCGGCGAAAGGGCCGCCGCCTCCTGGCCAAGCGCCTTGAAGACCGTATCGATTATGCCCCTGCGGTCGAGCTTTGCGCGGGCGTACATCGCCTCCGGCCTCGCCTGGTCGACGAAGGCGTCCGGCATGACGAGCGGGCGCATCCTCAGCCCTCCGTCGAGAAGTCCCTCGTGGGCGAGGAACTGCATGACATGGGCACCGAAGCCGCCGACCGACCCTTCCTCGATCGTGATCAGGATCTCGTGGTGGCGCGCAAGCTGGCGGATCAGGTCCCGGTCGAGCGGCTTTGCGAAGCGCGCGTCTGCGACCGTCGTCGGAAGGCCCGCCGCATCCAGGTCCTCCGCCGCGAGCAGGCACTCCGCGAGCCGTGTCCCGAAGGAAAGCAGCGCAACCTTGCCGCCTTCCCTGACGAGGCGGCCCTTGCCGATCTCGAGGACATCGCCGCGCTGCGGAAGGTCGATGCCGACGCCTTCGCCCCGCGGATAACGGAAGGAGATCGGTCCCTCGTCGTAGGCCGCCGCCGTGCGCACCATGTGCTTCAGTTCCGCCTCGTCCGACGCGGCCATGACGACGAAGCCCGGCAGCGTCGCAAGATAGGTCGTGTCGAACGAACCCGCATGCGTCGGCCCGTCGGCGCCGACGAAGCCGGCGCGGTCGATGGCGAAGCGCACCGGCAGCTTCTGGATCGCGACGTCGTGGACCACCTGGTCATAGGCGCGCTGCAGGAATGTCGAGTAGATCGCCGCGAAGGGCTTGAAGCCTTCGGCCGCCAGGCCTGCGGAGAAGGTCACGGCGTGCTGCTCGGCGATGCCGACGTCGAAGGTGCGGGCCGGGAATTCCTTCGCGAACTTGTCGAGGCCGGTACCCGAGGGCATCGCGGCCGTGACACCGACGATCCGGTCATCGTGCCGCGCTTCCTCGACCAGCGCCTCGGCGAAGACGCTGGTATAGCTCGGGGCGTTCGGCTTCGCCTTGGCCTGCGTGCCGGTGACGACGTCGAACTTCGACACGCCATGATACTTGTCCGGTGCGTTCTCGGCGGGCGGATAGCCCTTGCCTTTCTGCGTGACGACGTGGATCAGCACCGGTCCCTCGGCATTGTCGCGCACGTTGCGCAGCACCGGCAGAAGATGCTCGAAGTTGTGCCCGTCGATCGGGCCGATGTGGTAGAAGCCCATCTCCTCGAAGAGTGTCCCGCCGGTGACGTAGCCCCGCGCATGCTCCACGGCCCTCGTGATCGCCCGGTCTATCGAGCGGCCGAGATAGGAAGAGAGCTGTTTGCCGAACTCGCGGATGCCCATGTAGGTCCGCCCGGAGGCGAGCCGCGCGAGATAGGCGCTCATGGCCCCCGTCGGCGGGGCGATCGACATGTCATTGTCGTTGAGGATCACGATCAGCCGCGCGTCGAGCGCGCCGGCGTTGTTGAGCGCCTCGTAGGCCATGCCCGCGGACAGCGCGCCGTCGCCGATCACCGAGATGACGTTGCGCCGCTTGCCGCTCAGTTCGCTGGCGACCGCCATTCCCAGACCTGCGGATATCGAGGTCGAGGAATGGGCGGCTCCGAAGGGGTCGTATTCGCTTTCGGCCCGCCGGGTGAATCCGGAGAGGCCGTCCTCCTGCCGCAGCGTGCGGATGCGGTCCCTCCGCCCGGTCACGATCTTGTGCGGATAGCACTGATGGCCGACGTCGAAGATGAGCCGGTCCTCGGGCGTATCGAAGACCTTGTGGACGGCGAGCGTGAGCTCGACGACGCCGAGTCCCGCCCCGAGGTGCCCGCCCGTACGGGAGACGGCGTCCACCATCTCCGCGCGCACTTCCGCTGCCAGTTGCGGCAGGGTCCGGTCGTCGATCCTGCGCAGGTCCGAAGGCAGATGGATGGTGTCGAGAAGCGGGGTTTTCGGCGGCTGCGTCACGAATTGCCTCGTTTTCCACCCGTCGATAGCGGGCGCGGCGTTTCTATCTCCAATCGAAAGCGGTTGGAAGACCGCTCCGGTCAAGTCTGTGGCATCAGTTGAAACGCTCTTTCGATGTCAGCGTTCCGGCAGGGGAATGAATTCTTCCTCGTCTCCGGGCACGATGTCGAACCGCCGACTGCGCCATTCTTCCTTCGCCTGCTCGATCCGCTCCCTGGAGGAGGAAACGAAGTTCCACCATATATGGCGCGGCGAGCCAAGGGATACACCCCCGAAGAGCATGAAACGGGCCCCGTTCTCGCCGGCCCTGACCGTCACCTCGTCGCCCGGGCGAAAGGCCAGCAGCCGGTCTGGGGGGAAGCGGTCGCCGGCAATGTCGATCGTGCCGTCCAGCACGTAGATCGCGCGCTCTTCCCAGTCGGCGCGCACAGGAACGTTTGCGCCGGGGTCGAGCCGGACGTCGACATAGAGGGTGTCCGAGAACACCGCGACCGGCGACACCTCACCTTCGTAACGTCCGATGATGACGCGAGCCTGAATGCCCTCCTGCGCGATGCAGGGCAGGTCGCCGGCGACCGTGTGGGAAAAGACCGGGGCCATCTCCTCCGCCGCGTCGGGCAGGGCGAGCCACGTCTGCAACCCGGAAAGCGGCAGCGGCCGGCCCCGCTCCTCCTCCGGCGAACGCTCTGAATGGACGATGCCGCGCCCCGCCGTCATCAGGTTGACGTCGCCCGGCTGGATGACCATTGCGGTGCCGAGGCTGTCGCGGTGGCGGATGTGGCCGTCGAAGAGATAGGTCACGGTCGACAGGCCGATATGCGGGTGCGGCCGGACGTCGAGCGCCTGGTCGCTCCGCAGGACAGCCGGCCCGACCCTGTCGAAGAAGATGAACGGCCCGACGAGGCGCCGCTTCGCGCTCGGCAGGGCGCGGCGCACCTCGAAACCGCCGAGGTCCTTGGCGCTCGCCACGATCATCGTCTCGATGGCGTCGCAGGAATAGGCATCGCCTGGGATCGGGTCGTTTCCGGGAAAGAAGCTCATGGTGTGGCCTCGGCGAGGGAAGGGATGGCGCGAGACTATCTCATTCCGCTGCGAAAAGCTCTGCGACTTCGTGCTATCCCGACCGCACCCGGTACCCGAAGGCCGGTGCCTGCCTTTTGCAGGAACTGCCGTAAGGGCAGCCGGCGCTCAGGAAAGGCCGGTAACCGGGACGAGCGCGCCATGCACGGCCTTCGCGGCGTCCGAGCACAGGAACCGCATCACGGCGGCGAGGTCGGCCGGGCTGACCCACTTGCCCGGATCCGCCTTCGGCATTGCAGCGCGGTTCTCGGGCGTGTCGATGATGCTCGGCAGCACGCAGTTGACGTTGATGCCCTTGTCGCGCAGCTCCGCCGAAAGCGTCTCGGCGATCCTCAGCACGGCGCACTTAGCTGCGATGTAGGGCCCCATGCGCGCCGCGCCCCGTGCCGCGGCCGCCGCTCCGACGGCGACGATCCTGCCGGTGCCGCGCTCGCTCATGCCAGGGATAACCGCGCGCGCCGTGTTGACGAACGTCGTGGCGTTGATCGCCATCATGCGCTCCCATTCCGCGGGAGAGGCCTCCCCGACGGTCTCGCCCATGTGAAAACCGCCGGCGGCGGCGCAGACCGCGTGCACGGGACCGAGTTCCGCCTCGATCCTGCGAATCGCATGCTCCGTCGCCGCCGCGTCGGTGAGGTCGGCCGCGACCTTGGCCTCGCCGGCGCGCTCGCCGGGATGGGCGGCCTCAAGCGATGCGGTGCCCGACGCGATGAGCCCCAGCCGGGCGCCGTCCGACCGGAACGCTTCGGCGAGCGCGCGGCCGAGATTGCCGCTCGCGCCGGTGATAAGGACCGTCTTGCCGTCGAGGGACATGGGAAACCCTTCGCTGTGTTCAGTCCGCGTCGAGCGGTTCGACGCCCTGCGGCTTGCCGCTCCGGTCGAGCCGGATCTTCTCGATGCGGTTCTCGGCGGCGCCAAGCAGCTTCTCGCAGTGCTTCTTCAGAGCCTCGCCGCGTTCGTAGATCTCTATCGACTTGTCGAGCGGCACGTCGCCCCTTTCGAGGTGGTCGACGATCCGCTCGAGCTGCTCGACGGCCTGCTCGAAGCTCATCTGCGAGATATCTTCATTCTTCTCGCCCTTTGCGGGGGTCGGATCGGACATCTTTCAGCCTCTCATCAGTCTGAGGATATGCACGGCCGCCGACTCGGCGAGCCCCACCAGATCGTAGCCGCCTTCGAGGATGCTGACGACCCGGTTGCCGCAAAACCGTCCTGCGACGTCCAGCACCTTCCCCGTCGCCCAGTCGAAGTCGTCGGCGACCAGGTTTATCTCCGCCAGCGGATCCCGGTAGTGGGCATCGAAGCCCGCGGAGATGATGATCAGGTCCGGCCGGGCCTCTTCCAGCGCCGGCAGAACGCGCGATCCTGAACGCCTCGTGGAAATGGTCGGTGCCGTCGTTCGGCGACAGCGGGGCATTGACGATGTTGCCGGCGCCGGTCTCTCCCCTTGCGCCGGTGCCCGGATAGAGCGGCATCTGGTGCGTCGAGCAGTAGACGACGGAAGGATCGTCCCAGAAGATGTCCTGCGTCCCGTTGCCGTGGTGGACGTCCCAGTCGACGATCGCGACGCGCTCGATGCCGTAGGTCTTCTGCGCGTAACGCGCGGCGATGGCCGCCTGGTTGAAGAGGCAGAAGCCCATGGCGCGGTCGCGCTCGGCATGGTGGCCCGGCGGCCGGGTCGCCACGAAGGCGTTGTCGGCCGCGCCGCCCATCACGTCGTCCACCGCGGAGATCGCACCGCCGACGCCGGCGAGAGCTGCGACGAGGCTCTGCGGGCTCACGCTGGTGTCTGCGTCGATCCGCGCGAAGCCCTCTTCCGGGATCGATCGCTCGATCCGCCTGAGGTAGTGCTCCGGATGGGCGAGCAGCACCATGTCCGGCGCGCTCGGCTTCGCCTCCTGCCGGTCGAGGGCCGCGAAATTGTCGTGCTCGAGCGCCGCTTCGAGCGCGCGCAGCCTGTCCGGCCGCTCCGGATGCCCGGGCGGTGTCAGGTGATCGAGGCAGATGGGGTTCGAATAAAGCCGCGTGGTCATCGTCTGGATACCAGGCCGCCGCGGGCCCGCGGTCCATTCCGAGCGTCGTACATCGGTCTTCTCCCTGTCACGCCTTCGCCGCCGCCGGACGGGGAAGGCATCGCGTTCAGTCGAGGCGGCCCGTCTGGCCCCTGTCGCGAAGATAGTGGTCGGCGACCACGCAGGCGAGCATCGCCTCGCCGATCGGCACGGCGCGCAGGCCGACGCAGGGATCGTGGCGACCCTTGGTGCGCACGTCGATCTCGTTGCCGTCGCTGTCGACGCTGCGGCGCTCCGTCAGGATCGAGGAGGTCGGCTTGACGGCGAAACGCGCGACGAGCGGCATGCCCGTCGATATGCCGCCAAGGATTCCGCCGGCGTTGTTCGACAGGAAGACGGGCTCGCCGTCCGGTCCCATGCGCATTTCGTCCGCGTTCTCCTCGCCGGATATGCGGGCGGCCTCGAAGCCGTTGCCGATCTCGACGCCCTTGACCGCGTTTATCGACATCAGCGCCGAGGCTATGTCCTGGTCGAGCTTGGCGTAGATCGGCGCGCCGATGCCTGCCGGCACGCCCTCCGCCACGACCTCGATGATGGCGCCGACCGACGAGCCGCGCTTGCGCACGCCGTCGAGATACTCCTCCCATACCGGCACGATCCCGGGGTCCGGCGCGAAGAACGGATTCCGCTCGACCTGGTCCCAGTCCCAGCGGCTCCGGTCGATCGGCTTTTCGCCGATCTGCACCAGCGCGCCGCGCACGCGCATGCCGGGGACGACCTTTCTGGCGAGGCCGCCGGCGGCCACGCGCGCCGCGGTCTCGCGCGCCGACGAACGGCCCCCGCCGCGATAGTCGCGGATGCCGTACTTGACGTCGTAGGTATAGTCGGCATGGCCGGGCCGGTATCGCCGGGCGATCTCCGAATAGTCTTTCGAACGCTGGTCGGTGTTCTCGATCATCATCGAGACGGGTGTGCCGGTCGTGGTCATCGTCACCCCGTCCTCGTCGGGCAGTACCCCCGAAAGGATCCTGACGGCGTCCGCCTCCTGCCGCTGGGTCACGAAGCGCGACTGCCCCGGCTTGCGCCTGTCGAGCCAGTGCTGGATCTCGGCGAGCGTGAAGCGGATGCCCGGGGGGCAGCCGTCGACGACGCAGCCGAGGGCCGGACCGTGGCTTTCGCCCCAGGTCGTGACCCTGAAGAGGTGACCGAACGTGTTGTGGGACATGTGCCATCCACCATTGCCAGACTTGGCGCCAGGACCGCAGTCGCGGCCGCTCGCCCTGCTCTAGACCAAAGAGCGGGCGATTGAAACACTCCGCCGCCGCTGCAGGTTGCGCCGCTGCGCGACCGTCCGCCGGGGTTTTGCGGCCCGGCGGCGCTCCTACACCCACGCAACTCCGGTGTCGTCCATCCTGAGGATGCGGTCCTGCGGCACGTCGGCGACGGCCGCCTCGCTGCCGGACAGGCCGCCGATCAGGTGGAAGAAGGACCGGATGATGCCGCCGTGGCAAACGCACACGCTCGGCCGCCGGACGCTCGCCAGCCAGCCGTCGACGCGCTCGGCGAGCATTTCGTAGCTCTCGGCCCGGTTGCCGGGCGGCAGGAAACCCCACTTGTCGCCCTTGCGGGCGCGCACGAGCTCCCGCTCGGTCCGGGCCAGTTCCTCCAGCGTGTGCCCCTCCCAGTCGCCGAAGGAGAGCTCGATCAGCCGGTCGTCGGTGCGGTAGGCGTGCGGATCGAGGCCCATGGCGCCGCGCACGAGCTCCATCGTCTCGCGGGTGCGAAGCAGCGGGCTCGACACGTAGTCGAATTCACCCGCCGACTTGCCGAGAATTCCGGCGAGCCTCTTGCCGTTGCCGGTCGCCTGGGCGCGACCGGTCTCGTTCAGCGGAATGTCCTTGGCGCCCTGCAGGCGTTCGGAGACGTTCCAGTCGGTCTGTCCATGGCGAATTGCGTAGATGAGCACGGCAGCTCCCCGTTGCGACCGGCCCCGCCGGGCGGAGCCCGTTCCGTGCCTTCGACTGCGGTTCAGTCCTTCACCACGGAGATGTCGGGCGCGTCGACCGCCTTCATTCCGACGGTGTGGTAGCCTGAATCGACATGATGCACCTCTCCGGTGACGCCGCGCGACAGGTCCGAAAGGAGGTAGAGGGCGGAATCTCCCACTTCCTCGATCGTCACGGAGCGCTTGAGCGGCGCGTTGTATTCGTTCCACTTCAATATGTAGCGGAAATCGCCGATGCCGGAAGCCGCGAGCGTGCGGATCGGTCCTGCCGAGACCGCGTTGACCCGGATATGCCGGCCGCCGAGATCGACGGCGAGATAGCGCACGCTGGCTTCCAGCGCCGCCTTGGCCACTCCCATGACGTTGTAATGCGGCATGACCTTTTCCGCGCCGTAATAGGTCAGCGTCACGATCGAGCCGCCGTCGTTCATGATCTTCTCGGCGCGCTGTGCGACCGCGGTGAGCGAGTACACGGAGACGTCCATCGTCCGGGCGAAGTTCTCGCGCGACGTTTCGATGTAGCGGCCTGTCAGCTCGTCCTTGTCGGAGAAGGCGATCGCATGCACGAGGAAGTCGATCTTCCCCCATTTCTCGCCGAGATCGGCGAAGACGGCGTCGATCGAGTCGGGATCGGTGACGTCGCAGTGGCCCGCCACGATCGCGCCGAGCTCGCCCGCCAGCGGCTCGACCCGCTTCTTGAGCGCGTCTCCCTGGTAGGTCAGGGCGAGTTCGGCTCCGGCGTCGGCACAGGCCTTGGCAATTCCCCATGCGATCGAACGGTTGTTGGCGACGCCCATGATGACGCCGCGCTTGCCGTTCATCAGACCGGTTGCCTGGACCATGTCCATCTCCTTGAACCCGAAAGGTAGGTCAGGCTATGGCACAGCCGCCTGAACCGTTCAAGCTGACAGTTACCGCTCCCACAGCTCTTGGCTTCGATTGCCGCAACAAGGCGTTGCGTCAGACGTAGAAGCCTTCCTGGCGTTGCTTCATCAGCTCGATAAGGCGCGGATCCGCGGTTTCGGGCAGCATGACCCTCAGGTGCACGAGGAGGTCGCCGCGCTCGTCCTCGCCGCACGGCAGGCCCCGGCCGCCGACGCGCAGGGTGCGGTCGGAGCCGGACCAGGGCGGAATCGTGAGGCGGATGGCTCCGTCGAGCGTATCGAGGTTCTCCTGTCCGCCGAGCACGGCGGTCTCCAGGCCGACGGCGAGCGTGGTGTGCACGTCGCTCCCGGCCCACCAGAAGGTCTCGGACCGGGCGTAGTAGACGGTGATCTCGACGGGTGCCTCCGTCGCGTGCAGTTCCGGCGGCAGGACGAGGACGGTTCCCTCTCCGATGCCCCGGTCGATGTCGGCGATCACCTGCCGCCCGTCCGGCAGCGACACCTCGACCGTTCCGCCCGTGACCACCGTGCGGAGCGGCACGCTTGCCGCCGCCTTGAGCGTTTCGGGAACCGCCTCCGCCTTCTCGTCCTCCTTGCGCCGGCCCCCGCGCCGGCCGAACAGCGCGTTGAGCGCAAGCAGGACGGTCCGCCCGTGCGGCGCGGCGTCCGTCTCGCCCGATGCCTCGGTCTGCGGCTCGGTGCCTGCGTCGGCCGCGGTGTCCAGGCTTGGCGCGTCGTCGATCGTCCGGCGCGACGGCGCGACGCCGAAGATGCGTTCCATCATTTCGTCGTCGGTCGGTTCGGGAACCTCTGCGCGCGGCGACCCGGAAGCCGGCGTCCCGGCCTTCGGACCGGGCTTCGCGGCGGACCTGGCGCGTCTGCCTGCGAAGCCGGGCATCCGCCCGCGCCAGGCGTCCTTGCCGCCGTCCGAGATCAGGATCCTGTAGGCTTCGCTGATCTCCACGAACCGCTCGCGCGCCACGGGGTCCCCCCTGTGGCGGTCGGGGTGCCAGACCTTGGCGAGCGCCCGGTAGGCGGTCTTTATCTCGGCTTTGCCCGCGCGCTGGCCGAGGCCGAGCACGGCGTAAGGATCGTCCATGAGAGCCCCTTCCTGCCGGTGCGGCGGCGTCGCCGCCGTCCGTCTCGACGGATCGGCCGGGATGCTATGGCGAAGTTGCTAAGGATCGGTTTAGAGGTCGCTCCCGCCGTCCGCGTCTCAGCCGGTGGCCGCGCCGGTGCCGTCCGGCCGCCCCGTCGTGTCGGCGCCGCGCTTCGGGCGGAACTCGATCATGCGCCAGGCGCCGCCGGGAGTACGGCACGCCTGCCCGACGAAGAGGACGACGCCGTCATAGCCGTGCCGGGAGGTCTGGAAGGTCCGGCATGTCTCGCCGCCGACGTCGGCCTCGACGATCTGCGAGATGACGCCGGTGGTGCCGGTGGAAGCGTTCGCCCACGGGATGCCCGCCGTTGCCCCGGCCGCGGCGTCCGGCGCGGATACGGCCGCCCGCACGACGTCGCTGTCGGAGACGTCCTTCGGCCCGGCGGGGGAGACGGGGATCGAGCCGGTGAAGAGCGGGGATGCCGGCGCGCCGGCGCTCCCGTCGCCGGAAACGCAGCCGCCGAGCGCGAGCGTCAGGGCGAAGAGACCGAGGACCTTCAGGTAATTGGGCCGCATGGGGCTCCTGGGTCTCGACATTTCGATCCTGAGCACGAATATGCCTTCCGGTAGTAGCGATGCGCTGTCGGGAGAAAAAGTATGGCTGAGAGCAGGTTAACGACAGGTGACTTTAGCGAGGCTGACGACCCGGTCGCTCTCTTCCGGACCTGGCTCGACGATGCCACGGAGACCGAGCCGAACGATCCGGCGGCGACGGCGCTGGCCACCGTCGACGCCGATGGGCTGCCGGACGTCCGGATGGTACTCCTGAAGGCGTTCGACGAGCGCGGCTTTGTCTTCTACACCAATTTCGAGAGCGCGAAAGCCCGTCAGATCCTGGCGACGGACAAGGCGGCGATGTGCTTCCACTGGAAGTCGCGCCGGAGGCAGGTGCGCCTGCGGGGCCGCACGGAGGTGGTCTCCGCCGAAGAGGCGGATGCCTACTTCTTCTCGCGTCCGCGCGGCAGTCGCATCGGCGCCTGGGCCTCCGACCAGTCCCGCCCTCTCGAGAGCCGGGCGGTGCTCGAGCAGCGTGTGCGCGACCTCGAGGCGCGGTATCCCGGCGAGGACGTTCCCCGGCCGCCGCACTGGTCCGGCTTCAGGATCGTGCCTGCCGCGATCGAGTTCTGGCAGGACGGCAAGTTCCGCCTGCACGACCGCATCGCCTTCACGAAAGAGACGGAGCATTCGGCGTGGCAGAAGGTGCGTCTCTACCCATGATGCCGTCCGCCGCCCGGCCGGCTTGACCGCAAGGGCTGGCGGTGCAAGCCTCGCATGCCGAGGCCTTGCTGGCGACAGGGCCCGGATGTTTGTGAAACGGATCGGCCCTTCGCTTGTTCGGCCGATGGACTGCATCCCGGGAGTGAAGGTCATGCGCAGTCTCCAGGACAGAATGTGGGCCGACGCGCTGGGCATGCTGGCGCGCGCCGAAAGAATGCGGCGCCAGGGCTACCAGCCCGGCGAAGGGCTCGGCCGGCTGGCGGCGTGGGAGCCTCCGGTCGACGTGCTGGACACGGGCAGTGAACTGCTGATCGTCGCGGCCCTGCCGGGCGTCTCGAGCGAGCACGTGAAGGTGAAGCTCGACGGCCCGCACGTGGTCATCGCGGGCAGCCGCGTGCCTCCCGAAGCGCTGCGAACCGCGCAGATCCACCGGCTGGAGCTGCCGCAGGGACGCTTCGAGCGCCGCGTGCCCCTGCCTCCCGGGCGCTACGACCAGATCGGGCTGAGGATGCAGGACGGCTGCCTTTTCGTCGGCTTGCGGAAGATGCCATGAGCGGCGAGGCTTCGACAACGGAGACGGAAACCGCACGGCCGGACCAGACGCCGGGGGACGGCACGTTCATCGTGGTCCCGGTGCGCAACGTCGTCCTCTTCCCGGAAATCGTCGCGCCATTGACGATCGGTCGGCCCCGTTCGGTCGCCGCCGCCCAGCAGGCGGTGCGCGAGCAGCGCCAGGTTCTGATCGTGCTCCAGCGCGACGCCGCCGCCGACGATCCCGGCAAGACGGGCCTGCACGCGGTCGGCACGCTGGCCAACATCCTGCGCTACGTTACCGGGCCGGGTGGGGAGCACAACCTCATCTGCCAGGGCGTGCAGCGCTGCCGCCTGACCGAGATCATGGAGGACCAGCCCTACCTGGCGGCGCGCGGCGAACTGCTGCCGGAGCCGGAGATGACGTCGCCGGAGATAGAGGCGCGCTTCCTCAACGTCAGGCAACAGGCCCTCGAAGCGCTCGAACTGCTTCCGCAGGCGCCGGAGGAACTTCGCCATACCGTGCGCGGCATCACCTCGCCGGCGATGCTCGCCGACATGACGGCCGCCTATCTCGACGCGACGCCTGCCGAGAAGCAGGAGATCCTCGAGACGCTGGACCTCAAGGAGCGTCTCGACAAGGTGGCCGGCCTGCTCGGCCACCGCCTGCAGGTGCTGCGGCTTTCGGCGGAGATCGGCCGGCAGACGCAGGAAGCCTTCGGCGAGCGCCAGCGCAAGGCGGTGCTGCGCGAGCAGATGGCGGCGATCCAGCGCGAACTCGGCGAGGACGAGGACAACGCCCAGGAGATCGCCGAGCTGGAGGCGGCGATCGGCAAGGCCGGCATGCCGGAGGAAGTCGAGGCGCAGGCGCGCAAGGAACTGAACCGGCTGCGGCGGACGCCCGAGGCGGCGACCGAATACGGCATGATCCGCAGCTATCTCGACTGGCTGCTGGAACTGCCCTGGGCGCCGCCGCAGTCCCCGCCGATAGATATCGCAGAGGCGCGCCGGATCCTCGACGCGGACCATTTCGGCCTGGAAAAGATCAAGACCCGCATCGTCGAGTATCTGGCCGTGCGCAAGCTGGCGCCCGAGGGGAGGGCCCCGATCCTCTGCTTCGTCGGGCCGCCGGGCGTCGGAAAGACCTCGCTTGGCCAGTCGATCGCCAGGGCGATGGGCCGCAGGTTCGCCCGCATCTCGCTTGGCGGCCTTCATGACGAGGCCGAGATCCGCGGCCATCGCCGCACCTATGTCGGAGCATTGCCGGGCAACATCATCCAGGCGGTCCGCAAGGCGGGAAGCCGCGACTGCGTCATGATGCTGGACGAGATCGACAAGATGGGTGCCGGCGTCCACGGCGATCCGTCGGCCGCCATGCTCGAAGTGCTCGATCCCGAGCAGAACGGCACGTTCCGCGACAATTATCTCGGCGTGCCGTTCGACCTGAGCCGTGTGGTCTTCATCGCGACCGCGAACATGCTCGACACGATCCCGGGCCCGCTGCGCGACCGCATGGAGATCATTTCGCTCGCCGGTTACACCGCGGGCGAGAAGCTGGAGATCGCCAGGCGCTACCTGGTGCGGCGGCAGACGGAAGCGAACGGACTCGGGCGCGAGCAGGTCGAGATCGACGATGACGCCCTGCGAAGGATCATCGAGGCCTACACGCGGGAAGCCGGCGTGCGCAATTTGGAGCGCGAGGTCGGCCGCATCTTCCGCCATGCGGCCGTGAAGGTCGCCGAGGGCCGGGTCGACCACGTCCACGTCACGCTCGCCGACATCGAGGAGGCGCTGGGCCCGCCGCGATTCGAGAACGAGGCCGCGATGCGCACCAGCGTGCCGGGTGTCGCGACGGGCCTTGCCTGGACGCCCGTCGGGGGCGACATACTCTTCATCGAGGCGGCGAAGACGCCAGGCAGCGGGCGGCTGATCCTGACCGGCCAGCTCGGCGACGTGATGCGCGAGAGCGCGCAGGCCGCGCTCAGCCTCGTGAAGACGGTAGCCGGCAGCCTGGGAATCGACGCCGCCCGGTTCGAGAAGACCGACGTCCATATCCACGTCCCCGCAGGCGCGACGCCCAAGGACGGGCCGAGCGCCGGCGTCGCCATGTTCATCGCGCTCGCCTCGCTCTTTACCGAACGCACGGTGCGTTCCGACACTGCCATGACCGGCGAGATCAGCCTGCGCGGACTCGTCCTCCCCGTCGGCGGCATCAAGGAGAAGGTGGTCGCCGCGGCTGCCGCCGGCCTGAAGCGCGTCATGCTGCCGGCGCGCAACCGGCGCGACTACGACGACATCCCGAAGGAGGCGCAGGACAAGCTGGAATTCATCTGGCTGGAACGTGTCGAGGACGCGGTGGCGGCCGGTCTGGACGAGCAGGAATAGCCGCCCGGCAGGCCCGCCCCGGCCGTTTCGCTGCACGAGACTCTCCGCGCGAGGGACCGGCGATCTGGTTCGCCCAAAGCCGGACTGCTCGTGGCGGCGGCCGGTCCTCCGCGGCGGGCGCCTACGCCTGCGTTCCGCCCACCGTCACCCGGTCCATCCGGAGATGCGGCTGGCCGACGCCGACCGGCACTCCCTGGCCTGCCTTCCCGCACATGCCGATACCGGTGTCGAGCTTCATGTCGTTGCCGACCATCGAGACGCGGCGCATCGCCTCCGGCCCGTTGCCGATCAGCATCGCTCCCCGGACGGGCGCGCCGATCCGCCCGTTTTCGATGAGATAGGCCTCGGTGCAGCCGAAGACGAACTTGCCGGAGGTGATGTCGACCTGGCCGCCGCCGAAGGAAACGGCGTAGATCCCCTTCTTCACCGAGGCGATGATCTCTTCCGGGGTCCTGTCTCCGCCGAGCATGTAGGTGTTCGTCATCCGCGGCATCGGCACGTGCGCATGGCTCTGCCGCCGCCCGTTGCCGGTCGGCTTCATGCCCATCAGCCGGGCGTTCTGGCGGTCCTGCATGTAGCCGACGAGCTTGCCGTCCTCGATCAGCACGTTGTGGCCGGACGGCGTGCCCTCGTCGTCGACGGTCAGCGAGCCGCGCCGCCCGTCGATCGTCCCGTCGTCGACGACCGTCACGCCGCTGGCGGCGACCTGCTGGCCGAGGAGCCCGGCGAAGGCGGAGGTCTTCTTGCGGTTGAAGTCGCCCTCCAGCCCGTGGCCGACCGCCTCGTGCAGCATGACCCCGGGCCAGCCCGAGCCGAGCACGATGTCCATGGTGCCGGCCGGGGAGGGGATCGCGCGGAGGTTGACCAGCGCCTGGCGCAGGGCCTCGTCGGCGGCGAAGTGCCAGCTGTCGGCGGTGATGAATTCGCCGAAGGCGCGCCGCCCGCCCATGCCGTAGGAACCGGTTTCCTGCCGGTCGCCGTCCCCGGCGACGACCGAAATTGATACGCGCGTCAGCGGCCGCACGTCGCGCACGCGGTGCCCGTCGGCACGCAGGATGTCGACCACCTGCCAGCTCGCCGAGAGCGCCGCCGTCACCTGCCGCACCTTCGGGTCCTTCGCGCGAAGGTAGGCGTCTATCTCCTGGAGAAGCTTCACCTTCTCCTCGAAGCTCGGTGCGCCGATCGGGTTGTCCTCGCCATAGAGCCGCCTGTTCGTGCGCTGCGGCGCCTCGGCGTAGGACCCGCTGTAGCCGCGCGTCACCGCGCCGACCGCGTCGGAGGCCCGCTTCAGGGCCGCGAGCGACAGGTCGCCTGCATGGGCGTAGCCGACGGCTTCCCCGGCGACCGACCTGAGGCCGAAGCCCTGGTCGGTGTTGAAGGAGCCCGAGCGAAGCCGGCCGTTGTCGAACATCAGCGATTCCGACTGGCTGTGCTCGACGAAGAGCTCGCCGTCGTCGGCGTCCTTCAGCGTCTCGGCGACGGTGCGGCGCAGGGTTTCCTCGTCGCAGTCGAACTGGGTCAGGAGATCGGAAGACATGGCGGGATCCTTCTTGGCATGCCGGCGATGTAAGTCCGGCAACCGGTCGCGGCAAGGCCGGGCCGGCTGCCGAACCTCAGGGAAGCGCGTCGAAGCCCTCGCCGAAGCCCTTGAGGTCCACGGGAAAGCCGATGCCGGTCTCCTGCGTGCGGTAGATCGTGAAGACCGCCTGCTTTCCGCCCTTGAACGTCTTCATCAGGTCGTCGTCCATCGCGACCTCGACCTCGCAGCCGTCCGTCTGGCAGAGGAGGAAATACGCCCGGCCGATGTCCTTCCCGTCCACGAACAGGCCGAGGCCCTTCGGCAGCAGCACGCCCAGCGGCGCCAGCACCTGCAGGATCCGGGTCTTCTTGTCCGCGGTCCTGAATGCGCGAATGAGGATCTGGACGTCTCGCTGGTCCTTGTCGGCGACGACCTGCTCGATCGCGCACTGCTTGCCGGGCGCGCCGGGCGGCTGGCCGCATACGGTCGACCACGCGCCGTGCTTGGCGGTCACGGCCCCCGGCGCCTCGTCGGATTGCGCTCGCGCGAGCCCGGCGCAAAAGCACAGGGCAATCAACGCGGTGAAAGCTGATTTCGACGCTGGACCCATGAAAACTCCGCTCGGCACGTGACTCGACCCTGTATAGTGTGTCCCCGGCGGCGCCGAAAGCGAAAGTGGAAACGGCACGCGAGATTTTGTCCGGCCCTCCGGTCCACAGCTTTTCGGCCGGAGCGGCGTCTTCGCCCCGCGCAGCCGATCACCGGTCTTCCGCTCGAAATCTCTGGCAATCGAAAAGGCGGGCCGGCTAGAATGCGGCCGGATCGTCGTGCCCTGCGACGGCTCGAGTGCAAAAATGACGCATGGATGCGGTGCCGCGCCAGTTGCGGGGGAAGTTAAACTGTGATTTTAAACACCTGATAGTTTCGAGGGATTCTGCGCCGGGGGCCGCGGCCCGGGAGCGCTAGAGGGAGAGAGAAACGTGAGACACACGCGAGCTGCAGCAATGGCCGGGGCGGCCACGCTGCTTTCGGCGCAATATGCGTTTGCCGCACAGCCGCACGACTGGGAGATCCGGTTCCAGAAGCCTGCGACCGCGATCATGTCGCAGATCGAGTGGTTCGCCGACTACACGATGTGGTTCGTCATTCCGATCTGCATCCTCGTCTTCGTGCTGCTGGCGATCTGCATCGTGCGCTTCCGCGCGAGCGCCAATCCCGTGCCCTCCCGCACGAGCCACAACACGCTGATCGAGGTGATCTGGACGGTTGGCCCGGTGGTCATCCTCCTGTTCATAGCCGTCCCGTCGTTCCAGCTTCTGACGGCGCAGTACTCGCCGCCCTCGGAGCCGGCGCTGACGGTCAAGGTGACCGGCCACCAGTGGTACTGGAGCTACGACTATCAGGACACCAAGAAGGTCTCGTTCGATTCCCTGCTCCTGAAGGGCGGCGACCGCCAGGCGGCCGGCAAGACCGACACCGCGAGCTACCCCCGGCTGCTCGCAGTCGACAACGAGATGGTCGTCCCGGTCGGCAAGGTCGTGCGCCTCCTGGTGACGAGCGGCGACGTCATACACTCCTGGACGGTCCCGTCCTTCGGGGTCAAGATGGACGCGGTGCCCGGCCGGATGAACGAAGCCTGGTTCAAGGTCGAGAAGCCCGGCATCTACTACGGCCAGTGCTCGGAGCTCTGCGGCCAGAACCATGCCTTCATGCCGATCGCGGTACGGGCCGTGACCGACGAGCAGTACAAGACCTGGGTCGCGGCCGCGGCGAAGGACGTCGGAGCGGCCAACAAGGCGCTCATGGCCTCGATCGCGGCCGGACGGAACACGGCCGATGCCACCGGCGGAGCAAGGGCGGTGAAGGTCGCCTCCGCGGCCGCCGGCAACAAGATTTCTGAGGAGTGAGGGACATGGCTGGCGCAACCGCTGCCCACGAGGAATACGACGCCCTTGGCCGGCCGAAAGGCTTCGTCAGGCGCTGGGTCTATTCGACCAACCACAAGGACATCGGCACGATGTATCTGATCTTCGCGATCATCGCGGGGATCATCGGCGGTCTTCTGTCGATCGCAATGCGTGCGGAACTCGCCGAGCCGGGAATCCAGATATTCTCCGGGCTCGCGCAGATGGTCTACGGCTACGCCCCCGCGGCCGCCGTCGACGGCGGCAAGGACATGTACAACGCCTTCGTCACGGCGCACGGCCTTATCATGATCTTCTTCATGGTCATGCCCGCGATGATCGGCGGCTTCGGCAACTGGATGGTTCCGATCATGATCGGCGCGCCGGACATGGCGTTCCCGCGCATGAACAACATCTCGTTCTGGCTGCTGCCGCCGGCATTCCTGCTGCTCCTGCTGTCGTTCTTCGTGCCCGGCGCACCCGGCGCCTACGGCGTCAGCGGCGGCTGGACGATGTATCCGCCGTTCTCGACGATCGGACAGCCGGGCCCCGCCGTGGACATGGCGATCCTGGCGCTTCACCTGGCCGGCGCGTCTTCCATCCTGGGCGCCATCAACTTCATCACGACGATCTTCAACATGCGCGCCCCCGGCATGACGATTCACAAGATGCCGCTCTTCGCATGGTCGGTCCTCGTGACTGCGTTCCTGCTGCTTCTGTCGCTGCCGGTCCTCGCCGGGGCGATCACCATGCTGCTGACTGACCGCAACTTCGGAACGACCTTCTTCGAGCCGTCGGGCGGCGGCGACCCGATCCTGTTCCAGCACCTGTTCTGGTTCTTCGGCCATCCAGAGGTCTACATCCTGATCTTGCCGGGCTTCGGCATGGTCAGCCACATCGTGTCGACCTTCTCGAAGAAGCCTGTGTTCGGCTATCTCGGCATGGCCTACGCCATGGTCGCGATCGGTGCCGTCGGCTTCGTCGTCTGGGCGCACCACATGTACACGACGGGCCTGTCGCTCGACACGCAGCGCTACTTCGTCTTCGCGACGATGGTCATCGCGGTGCCGACCGGCGTGAAGATCTTCTCCTGGATCGCCACCATGTGGGGCGGCTCCATCGAGTTCCGCACGCCGATGCTCTGGGCGGTCGGCTTCATCTTCCTGTTCACCATCGGCGGCGTCACCGGCGTCCAGCTCGCCAATGCGGGGCTCGACCGTCCGCTGCAGGACACCTACTTCGTCGTCGCGCACTTCCACTACGTGCTGTCGCTCGGCGCGGTGTTCGCGATCTTCGGCGGGTGGTACTACTGGTTCCCGAAAATGTACGGCTACATGTACAACTCGACGATCGCCCGGACCCATTTCTGGGTGACCTTCATCGGCGTGAACCTGATCTTCTTCCCGATGCACTTCCTGGGCCTTGCCGGCATGCCGCGCCGCTACATCGACTACCCGGACGCCTTCGCGGGCTGGAACATGGTGTCGTCGATCGGCTCGTATATCGCCGGTGTCGGCGTGCTGATCTTCCTCTACGGCGTGTGGGAGGCCTTCCAGAAGAAGCGGGTCGCCGGCGACAATCCGTGGGGCGAAGGCGCCACGACGCTCGAATGGCAGCTTTCGTCGCCGCCGCCCTATCACCAGTGGTCGCAGCTGCCGCGCATCAGGTAGCGCACGCGACGCACGACTAGAACGCCCGGAGACCGCCGCTGGCCGGCGGTCTCCGAAAGCGACTGGATCCGGAAGGGGTCCGCGAGGAAGCAGGTATCGATGGCTCTGGTACATGATCAGGACGGAATGGGCGCCGAGGCCGATGCAGGCCTTTCGGAAGGCGGTGCCCGCGACTACGTGCTGCTGCTCAAGCCGCGCGTCATGTCACTCGTGGTCTTCACGGCCTTCACGGGCATGATGCTGGCACCCGGCCACATTCACCCCCTGATCGGCCTCATCGCCATCGTCTGCATCACCGTCGGCGCCGGTGCCTCCGGCGCGCTCAACATGTGGTATGACGCCGACATCGATGCCGTGATGACGCGCACCCGGCGCCGGCCGATACCCACCGGCAAGATCCGCCCCGGCGAGGCGCTCGCCTTCGGTCTCGTGCTCGCGGCCTTCTCGGTCACGATGCTCGGCCTGTTCGTCAACTGGACCGCCGGCGCTATGCTGGCCTTCACGATATTCTTCTACGTCGTGATCTACACGATGTGGCTGAAGCGATCGACGCCGCAGAACATCGTCATCGGCGGTGCCGCCGGCGCCTTCCCGCCGATGATCGGCTGGGCCTGCGTAACCGGCTCGATCTCGCTGGACAGCGTCGTGCTGTTCCTGATCATCTTCCTGTGGACGCCGCCGCACTTCTGGGCGCTGGCCCTGTTCAAGCTCCGGGACTACGGCTCGGCCAACATCCCGATGCTGCCAAACGTCGCGGGAGAGGCATCCACCCGGCGGCAGGTATTCGCCTATTCGATCCCGATGGCGCTTTCGGGGATCGCCCCGGCGCTCTTCGGCTTCGCGAGCCCCGCCTACGGCGCGGTCGCGGCACTTCTCGGGACGGTCTTCGTCTGGCGCGCCTGGCTCGTCCTCGGGATGCCGGAGGGCGACGCGAAGATGGTTCCGGCCCGGAAGCTCTTCGGCTTTTCGCTGATCTATCTGTTCACCATCTTCGCCGCCCTCCTCGCGGACCACTTCATGGTGGCGCTGCTCGCCTACCTGGGAGTGCTGTCGTGATCGAGAAGGTGAACATGACGGAAGCGCAGAAGAAGGCGCGCCGCAGCCGCTCGATCGGTCTCGGCCTGGCGCTCGCCGCCTTCGTGGTGCTGGTCTATTTCGTGTCGATCGTGAAGATGGTGCACGGCGCATGAGCGGGACCGGGATGGACGGCGAAGGGAAGCAGACGGCGGAAGGCCGGGACGGACTGGCATCGCGCGGCAACCGGGCGATCATGATCGCCTGCCTGGCTTTCGTGGTGTCCATGGTCGGCATGTCCTATGCGGCCGTGCCGCTCTATCGCGCGTTCTGCCAGGCGACCGGCTACGGCGGGACGCCGCGCCGGGTGGCCGAGCTTTCGCGCACGACGGTCGACCGGCAGGTCGCGGTGCGCTTCGACGCGAACACCGCCGCCGGCCTGCCGTGGGATTTCGCTCCCGCGCAGGAGCAGGTCCTCGTCAGGCTCGGCGAGACGGTGAAGGTATCCTACCGGGCGACGAACCGCTCCGCCGGCGTCGTCCGCGCCCAGGCGACTTTCAACGTGACCCCGGACGCTGCGGGCGCCTATTTCAACAAGGTCGACTGCTTCTGCTTCACCGAATCCACGCTGAAGCCCGGCGAAACGGCCGAACTGCCTATCGTGTTCTTCATAGATCCTGCATATGTAAATGCGAAGGAACTGAGGAACATCCGGACGCTGACCCTGTCCTACACGTTCTTCCCGCTGGACGTTCCGTCGCGGGAGGCCGTCGGGGCGGCGGACAGGAAGATCTGATGAACAGGAGTCTTCGTGCCAGGGGGCTGAGGACGCGGTAAAGGGAAGAGGACCGGGGAAGAGCATGGCGGACGCCCACGACAAGCATCACGACTATCATCTCGTCAACCCGAGCCCGTGGCCGGCGACCGGCGCGGTCGGCGCGCTGATCATGGCGATCGGCGGCATCGGCTACATGAAGTACCTGCAGGGCGAGCCCTATCCGCTGCTCGGCATGAATCTGGCGACGCCGTGGCTGTTCTTCATCGGTCTCGCGGTGGTTCTCTACACCATGTTCTGCTGGTGGGCGGACACGATCAAGGAGGGCAAGGAGGGCTACCACACGCCGGTGGTCTCGCTGCACCTGCGCTACGGCATGATCATGTTCATCGCCTCGGAGGTGATGTTTTTCGTCGCATGGTTCTGGGCCTTCTTCGACGCGAGCCTGTTTCCGAACGAGGCCGTCCAGGCGGCGCGCACCGCCTTCCTCGGCGGGCAATGGCCTCCGAAGGGCATCGAGATCCTCGATCCGCTCCACCTGCCGCTCTACAACACCATCATTCTGCTCCTTTCGGGAACGACGGTGACCTGGGCGCACCATTCGCTCCTGCACAAGGACCGGCAGGGCCTGATCGCCGGCCTGACGTTGACGGTGCTGCTCGGCATGCTTTTCACCAGCTGCCAGGCCTACGAGTACCTGCACGCGCCTTTCGCGTTCAAGGACTCCATCTATGGCGCGACCTTCTTCATGGCGACGGGTTTCCATGGCTTCCACGTCATCATCGGGACCATCTTCCTGCTCGTCTGCCTGATCAGGTCTATCAAGGGGGACTTCTCGCCGGAGCATCATTTCGGCTTCGAGGCAGCCGCCTGGTACTGGCATTTCGTCGACGTCGTCTGGCTCTTCCTGTTCTTCTGCATATATGTGTGGGGCGGCTGGGGCGCACCGATCGCCGTCGAGTGATTTCCGGCGGCCGGCGGCCGCCGACAGGCTGGGGAGGGGCGGCTGCGACGGAGCGGCCGCCCTTCACTTTGAAGGAGCTCGCAATGAGTGGTGACAAGGCGCAGTACGCTCCCGTCGATCCGGTTTCGGTCGGGCTGAAGGGCCGGTGCCCGCGCTGCGGCGAGGGGGGCCTCTTCAACGGCTTCCTCAGCATGCGGGATCGTTGCCCGAATTGCGGCCTCGACTACGGCTTCGCCGACTCCGGCGACGGCCCGGCCGTCTTCGTCATCATGATCATCGGCTTCGTCGTGGTGGGCCTGGCATTGTGGATGGAGGTGACGATTTCGCCGCCGCTCTGGGTCCATTTCATAATCTGGATACCGCTGGCTCTCGTCCTCTGCCTGGGGTCGCTGCGCCCGCTGAAGGGCTTGATGATCGCCCTGCAGTACAAGCACAACGCCAGACAGGGCGAGATCGACAGGAAGTGACGGACGATACGCTCGATCGCGGGGCGCCCGCAGGGTCCGCCCGCCGCTTCCCGCCGGTGCGCACGGCGCTCGCCGTGGTTCTGGTCCTTGCCGCGCTTGCCACGCTCGTCTCGCTGGGCAACTGGCAGGTGCGGCGGCTGCACTGGAAGGAAGGCCTGCTCGCCAAGATCGCGGCCCGGATGCACGCACCCGTGGTTCCGCTCTCCCGCGTCGAGAAGCTGTACCGCGACGGCAAGGACATCGAGTACCGCCACGTCGAGGTAGGCGGCACCTTCGACAATTCGAAGGAGAGGCATTTCCTCGCAACATTCGAGGGCGCGTCCGGCTTCTTCGTCTACGCGCCGCTGACGACCGACGATGGCGAGGTCCTGTTCGTCAACAGGGGCTTCGTTCCCTACGACCGGAAGGCGAGTGCGACACGGCCCGGGAGCCTCGCCCATGGCCATGTGACGATCACCGGCCTCGCGCGTGCGGCTCCGCCGGAGAAGCCCGGGTCCATGGTGCCTGACAACGACATTGCCAAGAACATCTTCTACTGGAAGGACCTGAAGGCCATGGCCTCGAGCACCGGGCTTTCCGGTGCGCGGCTGGTGCCGTTCTTCGTCGACGCCGACCGCACGCCGGGCTCACGGCAGCTTCCTGTCGGCGGCGTCACGGTGGTCGACCTTCCCAACGATCATCTCCAGTACGCCGTCACGTGGTACGGACTGGCGGTCGTCCTGCTTTTCGTCAGCGGCACCGCCGTCTATCGCCGGTGGACAGGAGGCGGGGACGGGAAGGACGTTCCGGAAGATCACCCTTGACAGCGGGGTGCCTCGATTTGTCTATACGCCGCAGATGAGCGAAGCGAACCGACAGGACCGATGAACAAACCGCCGCTGACCATTCGTCTCTGCGGCCCGCGCGGCTTCTGCGCGGGTGTCGACCGGGCAATCCAGATCGTGGTCCTGGCGCTGAAGAAGTTCGGCGCACCGGTCTACGTGCGCCATGAGATCGTTCACAATCGCTACGTCGTGGAGGGGCTCGAGGCGAAGGGAGCCGTCTTCATCGAGGATCTCGACGAGATCCCGGCGGATCATCGCGCGCAGCCGGTGGTCTTTTCCGCCCACGGAGTGCCGAGGTCGGTGCCGGCCGAGGCGGAACGCCGCAACCTCTTCTATCTCGACGCCACGTGCCCGCTGGTGTCCAAGGTCCACAAGCAGGCCATGCGCCACCGCCGGCAGGGCCGACACGTCGTGCTGATCGGCCACGCCGGACATCCCGAGGTCATCGGCACGATGGGCCAGTTGCCCGACGGCTCCGTATCGCTGATAGAGACCGTCGCCGATGCCGGGGCCTACGAGCCCGAAGACCCGGAAATGCTCGGCTACGTGACGCAGACGACGCTGTCGGTGGACGACACCGCTGGTGTCGTCGCCAAGCTGCAGGAGCGGTTTCCCGCGCTTGCCGCGCCGGCGGCGGAATTGATCTGCTACGCCACGACGAACCGCCAGGAAGCGGTCAAGCAGGCGGCGCCCGGTTGCGAACTCTTCCTGGTTGTCGGCGCTCCGAACTCCTCCAATTCGCGTCGGCTGGTCGAGGTTGCCGTCCGTGCGGGCGCCGGTCGCGGGGCGCTGGTCCAGCGCGCCGGCGACATCGACTGGACATACGCCGGCGATGTTCGCACGGTCGGTCTTTCGGCCGGCGCCTCGGCCCCGGAAGTACTCGTCGAGGAGATCATTTCCGCCTTCCGCGAGCGCTTCGACGTGAGGGTGGAACTGGCGGAGACCGTTGAGGAAAACGAGCATTTTCCCGTCAACAGGGAGCTTCGCGAGGTCGCGCTTACCGACTCCGACATGGCTTTCGTCAACGGGATGCGCTGAGCGTGGCCGTCTACACCGACATCGGCGAGGACGAACTGGCCGCTTTCCTCGCCGACTATCCGCTTGGCGCGCTGATGTCCTACAAGGGCATCGCGGAGGGTGTCGAGAACTCCAACTTCCTGCTGCACCTTTCCGACGGCAGCTATATCCTGACGCTCTACGAGAAGCGCGTGGCGCGCGGCGACCTGCCGTTCTTTCTCGGGTTGATGGAGCATCTGGCGGGCAAGGGGCTGAGTTGCCCGCTGCCGATCCACCGCCGCGACGGAGCGCTGCTCGGCGAACTTGCCGGCCGTCCGGCTGCCCTCATTTCGTTTCTCGAGGGCATGTGGCTGCGCCGTCCGCGTCCGCCGCATTGCAGAGCCGTCGGCGAGGCACTGGCCCGGATGCACCTGGCCGGAGCCGATTTCCCGCTTGTCCGCCGCAACGCGCTGACGGTCGGAGACTGGCGGCCGCTCTGGGAAATGTCCCGGGAGCGGGCGGACGAAGTGGAGGCGGGTCTCGTCGGCGACATCGAGGAGGAACTCGATTTCCTCGAGGGCGCCTGGCCGTCGGGCCTGCCTTCCGGCATCGTCCACGCCGATCTGTTCCCCGACAACGTGTTTTTCCTCGGCGACAGGCTCTCCGGCCTGATCGACTTCTATTTCGCGTGCAACGACCTGTTCGCCTACGACATTGCGGTCTGTCTCAATGCATGGTGCTTCGAGAAGGACGGCTCCTTCAACATGACGAAGGGCATGGCCCTGCTCGACGGCTATGACGCGGTGCGCAGGCTCGACCCGGATGAGCGGGCGGCCCTGCCGATCCTCGCGCGCGGCGCCGCGCTGCGCTTCTTCCTGACCCGGCTCTACGACTGGCTGACGACCCCGGCGGGCGCACTCGTGGTCAAGAAGGATCCGCTCGAATATCTGCGCCGGCTGCGCTTCCACAGGCAGGTCGAGGCGGCGCGGGAATACGGGCTGCGCGAGGAAGGCGGAGCTTCGCAATGAAACATGTCGAGATATTCACGGACGGTGCCTGCTCGGGCAATCCGGGGCCCGGGGGCTGGGGCGCCATCCTGCGCTGCGAGGGTGTAGAGAGGGAGCTTTCCGGCGGCGAGGCGCAGACGACGAACAACCGCATGGAACTGACGGCAGCCATCGAGGCGCTCGGCGCGCTGAAGAGGCCCTGCAGCATCGACCTCTATACGGATTCCAACTATGTGCGCGACGGCATACGCGGCTGGATCGCGAACTGGAAGAAGAACGGCTGGAAGACGGCCGCACGGAAGCCGGTGAAAAATGTCGAGCTCTGGCAGGCGCTGGATGCCGCGCGCGAGCGCCACGACATCCGCTGGCACTGGGTCAAGGGCCACGCCGGCCACCCGGAGAACGAACGCGCCGACGAACTGGCCCGGTCCGGGATGGCCCCCTTCAGGAAGGGCAGGGCCGGCGCCTGAGCCGCCCCCAGTGGTCTGACCCGGACAGACGGTAACCGTCCGTCCGGAAAAGTCAGTCCGCAAGCTATTGGTCTGGTGGGCCGGTCTTTCCTGACAGACGGTACCATCCGTCAGGAGCGCACCACTAGAGCTGCCCGATGATTGCCGCGGCGCCGGATTTCTCGGCAGTGCCCGGCGTTTCCTCGATGTTGAGCGTCTTCACGACCCCGTCCTCGACCACCATGGAATAGCGCTTCGAACGGATGCCGAGCGTGCCTGCCGACAGGTCGGCCTCCATGCCGATCGCCTTGGTGAAGTCGGCGTTCCAGTCGGAGAGGTAGTGGATCTTTCCCGCGCCGCCGGTCGCCTCGGCCCAGGCACCCATGACGAAGGCATCGTTGACCGCGACGACGGCGATGTCGTCGACGCCGTTGGCCAGGATCGTCTCCCGGTTCTCGAGGTAGCCGGGGAGATGGTTGAGATGACAGGTGGGCGTGAACGCACCCGGCACCGCGAACAGCACCACCTTCCTTCCGCCGAAGAGCTCGGCCGTCGTCACTTCTTCCATTCCATCCGCAGTCCGTTCCTTGAACGTCGCGTCAGGCAGTTTGTCGCCGATCGAAATCGTCACCTTGGATCTCCCTCTCTGTTTGGTTGAACTATAGATATCGCGCTGCGCTCGCCTGTCGAGAAGGGCCTTCCGACGGCAACGCCGGCAGGCTATTGGAGCGTCTTCTCCGTCTCGATGCTTCGCTCTCCGTCCCGAACGACGAGGATGAGCCTGGTGTCGTCGCGAAGCGTGTCCGGTCTTGCGGCGACCGGCACGACGAACGTTGCGCTGCCGCCCGACCGCTGCTGCAATCGGGCCGGGGCGAAGGACCAGCCGGCGGGGCCGGCGACGAAGAGCTGCGGCGGGGCACCGCCCGGGGTGCTGCCGGGCAGCCGGGCGGTCACCGTCACGCGATGCCCGTCCTTCGACAGCTCGGCCTTGCCGACCGCGAAGCTGTCGTCTTCCGGCCCCGGCAGCGAGGCGAAGGCCCCCGCGACCATGACCGAAGCGATGCTGTTCGCAGGGCTTTCGGAGGACGGGATGTCGAGCGAGAAATCGGCATTGACGGGAATGCAGATCTCCTTGCAGACGCCGATGAAGAGCCTGGCGTGCAGCAGGCTGTCCTTGCCGGGCACGCCCTGGCGGATCGTCAGCGGCAGCGCCACGGGCGCGTCGTATCCGACTGCGGCCACGCCGCCCTCGTCGAGGGCGACCGGCGGGGGAAACTGGAGGCGCACGGACTTCACGTTCCGGCTGCCTTCGGTGGTGAGCTGCGGCGGAATGCCGCTCCCCCCCGGGTCGCGCCAATAGGTCGTCCAGCCGGCCTTCAGGTCGATCTCGACTGCGGCGCGAATGGTACCGTCGGCCCCCGGCCGCGTCGCGACGATCCTCACCCTGGCGCCCTTGCTCTGCAGCCAGTCCGTCGTGGCCGCGGCTGCCGGCGCGATGGCGGCGGCGAGAAGCGCTGCAAGGAAGAGAAGGCGAGCGGGCGAGCGGAGGGACCTGATCATGGGCCGGAACCTATCCGCGCAGGCAGGGCATTGCCAGTCGCGGGAAGTGCAAGCGGGATCATTTCGCCGTGAAGCCCGGGAGAACCTGCCGTCACAGGGCCACCGGGGAAGTCGGGTCGCCGCGCTTTTGCTCTTTTTCATTCTGCCGCGACTTGATACTCTCTTCGAATGGTTAAAGCGCGGACTTCAGGTGAGGCAAGGGAGCGCGGCTATCTCGATGGCCAGCTTCTCGTCGCCATGCCCGGCATGCTCGATGCGAACTTCGAGCGGACGGTCATATATGTCTGCGCCCATTCCGAGGATGGCGCCATGGGCTTCATCCTGAACCGCGCGCGCGACATGAGCTTCTCCGATCTCCTTGTGCAGCTCGACCTGATCGAGGCCGAGGATGCGATCCGGCTGCCCGAGCAGACCCGCGACCTGCCGGTTCAGGTCGGAGGCCCGGTCGACAGCGGTCGCGGCTTCGTCCTGCACTCGCACGACTACCTCGCGGACTCGACCATACCCGTAAGCGACGATCTCTGCCTGACGGCCACGACGGACATCCTGCGGGCTATCTCGGGCGGCAAGGGCCCGAGCCAGGCGACGATGATGCTCGGCTATGCGAGCTGGGCGCCGGGGCAGCTGGAAGACGAGATCGCCCAGAACGGATGGCTGACCTGTCCGGCACACGACGAACTCGTCTTCGACAGGAACCTCTCCGGAAAATACGACCGCGTGCTGGCCTCCATGGGCATCAACCCCGCGATGCTTTCCTGCACGGCCGGCCACGCCTGATCACGGCGGACCGCTTCTTCCGGCGGCTATGTCGACGAGGCGGTGATCGCCGAGACGCTCTCCTCCATGTGCGGCCGCGCGAAGCGGCCGAGATGCCGGCGCCCTGCGTGGAGCACGGCGATCGCCAGGAGCGCGGAGCCGCCTGCGATGAGGAAGCTCGTCTCGGGGCCTGCGAGTTCGGCGATCTTCGGCGCGGCGAACGGTGCGACGACGCCGGCGAACCAGCGAACGAAATTGTACCCGGCCGAGGCGACCGGCCGCTCTGCACCGGAAACCTCGAGCGCCATCTCGGTGTAGACGGTGTTGTTGATTCCCATCACCGCGCCCGCGACGACGACTGCAGCGATCACCATGTCGCGCGGTCCGAAGGCGATGGCGACGAGCAGCAGCGCGAGGACGAACAGCGTGGTCGAGATCAGGCCGAGGCCCGGGAACCGGCTTTGCAGCCGTGGCGCGACGACGACCGAGAAGAGTGCGAGCAGCACGCCCCAGCCGAAGAAGATGCCCCCGACCGTGTAGGCCGACATGTCGAGTACGAACGGCACGAAGGCGAGTACGGTGAAGAAGGCGTAGTTGTAGAAGAATGCGCTGGCGGCCGTCGTCAGGAGGCCCTTGTGCCTCAGCGCGACGATCGGATCGGCAAGCCCGATCTTCCTGGCCGGCGGCGGCGTCCTGTCGAGAAACAGCGAGATCGCGACGAAGCCGATCGCCATGAGCGTCGCCGTTCCGAAAAAGGGATAGCGCCACGACATGTTTCCGAGCGCGGCGCCGAGCAGTGGACCCGCCGAAATGCCGAGGCCGAGCGCGGACTCGTACATCAGGATCGCGGCCATGGTGCCGCCGCGGCTGGACGCGACGATCACCGACAGCGCGGTCACCACGAAGAAGGCGTTGCCGAGCCCCCAGCCGGCGCGATAGGCGACGAGCTGCGGGATCGACGTCGACGTGCCGGCGAGGCCGGCGAAGACGACGATGAGGGCGGCGCCGAGCAGCAACGTGCCGCGCCCGCCGAGCCGGCTCGCGACGAAGCCGGTGATCAGCATCATGACGGAGGTGACGGCGAAGTAGCTGGTGAACAGCAGCGACACCTGCGCGGCCGAGGCGTGGAGCCCCTTCGCGATGGAGACGAGGATCGGATCGACAAGGCCGATGCTCATGAAGCCGACGACGGCGGCAAAGGCCGTGGCCCAGACGGCCTTCGGCTGGTCTAGGAAATGCGGCGTCTTTCCGGACTGTGGCGCGGAGTGCATGGCAAGGCTCACGGGAACGATTTGATTGTACGATACAGATAAATTGGCTTGGCCGATTTCGCAAGGGGCTTTATGAAGGCCTGAGGCAAGAGGGAGGTGCTGACTTTTGCGTGAGGGAACTGCAGGAGAGAGCGGGGAAAGCCATGCGATCGCCGAACTGGAGGAGGCCCTGGCCTTCCTCGTGCGCGGCCTCGAAGCGGTCCAGCGTCTTCGCGACTATCCGCTGGAGCGCGCCCACTATCTGCTGATCGGGCTGATAGAGCGCGAGGGCCCGCAATCGGTCGGCGCCGCCGCGCGGCATCTGCTGCTCGACAACTCCACGGTGACGCGGCAGGTTGCCGTAATGGCCAGGCAGGGCCTGATCCGCAAGGTCGCTCATCCGCAGGACGCCAGGTCGAGCCTGCTCGAAGTGACGCCGAAGGGACATGCGGAAGCCGCGCGGATGCGCGCCGAGCGGCTCTTGAGGCTGGGCCGTCTTTTCCGCGACTGGTCGGAGGAGGATCGCCAGGCCGGCGCGCGCGTCATCGACCGTCTCAACGCCTCGCTGGTCGATGTCGCCAGCGCCGCGCAGGCCGGCAAGCTTGAAGACGGCACCGGGACCTGATAGTTGCGCGATGGCGACGGCCGCGGGAGTTGCGCGGCCGGGACACCTTCCGCACTGATGGCCTTCGGGCCGCTTCCTGGGAATGCCGGATGCCCCGCTCCAACGACCTTCCGATGCCGGACGACCGGGAACTGCGCGATCTTTTCATCGATCTGGCGCTGGAGGCAGGGCGCGAGGTCATGGCCGTCTTCGAAGCGCCCATCGAGGTCGAGACGAAGAGCGACGAGACGCCCGTCACGCAGGCCGACAGGCGGGCGGAAAAGGTCATCCTCGCAGGGCTCCGCGCAAGGGCGCCTGCGCTGCCCTGCGTCGCGGAGGAGGAGTACGCCGCCGGCCGCACGGGCGAACTTTCCGGCGATGCCTTCGTTCTCGTGGACCCGCTCGACGGGACGCGGGAGTTCATAAATCGCCGCACGGACTTCACCGTGAACATCGCGCTCGTGCGTGGCGGAGCGCCGGTCGTCGGCGTCGTCTTCGCGCCTGCGCGCGGCGCCATCTACTGGGGCGGCCCGGACGGCGCCGGCATGAGCGAGGTGGTCGACGGCTTCGCCCTGCCGGAAAAGCGGGAGATCCGCGTGCGCCGCGAGCCGGCATGTCCGATGGTGGTCGCCAGCCGGTCGCACCGGTCGCCGGAGACCGACGACTTCATTGCACGCCTCGGCGAGGCGGAAACCGTCGCCATCGGTTCCTCGCTGAAGTTCTGCCTGATCGCGCAGGGCAGGGCGGACCTCTACCCGAGGTTCGGGCGCACGATGCAGTGGGACACTGCTGCCGGCGACGCCGTCCTGCGCGCCGCCGGCGGTCACACGCTGACGACGGGCGGCGAGCCGCTTCGCTATCACGCCGGCGACGGCCCGCGCGGCCGCTTCGCGAATCCCGACTTCATCGCCTGCGGCGCCGGATGCCGGCTCTTCCCGCAAGGGACAGGCGGAGCCTGAACAATCAGCTCCGGCGCGCCCGGCAAGCCTTGTGGTTTTCGAAGCCGTTTGCTATCGCGTTGCGACGGAGAGTTGGGGCGTAGCCAAGTGGTAAGGCAGCGGTTTTTGGTACCGCCATTCCCTGGTTCGAATCCAGGCGCCCCAGCCAATGCCGATCTTTTCAGAACCTGCCGGTACCGGATGTATCCGGCTTCGGCGGCTTTCCGTTGTGTCCGGCTTTGTTGTCCCTCGCCGGGCTTCGTCGGCGCCGGACGTGCAGCGACAGGTCCGGCAGCCCGGTCAGGCCGTCTTGGCGAGCGGGAAGCGTTCCCTTAGCAGTCGCAGCGTCGCGTCCGCTGGGGCGGGTTCGCCGAAGATGTAGCTCTGGGCGTAGTCGCAGCCCATGCCTGACAGCTCCTCCGCGTCCGTTTCGGTCTGCACGCCCTCGGCGACGATGGCCATGTCGAGGTCCTTCGCCATCGTCACGATCGACTTGAGCAGGGCCGGCCGTTTCTCGCTCGTGTCGCGAACCAGCGACTTGTCGATCTTCAGCGTGTCGAACGGGAAACGCGTCAGGTAGGAGAGAGAGGAATGCCCGGTGCCGAAGTCGTCGAGGGCAAGGCTTATGCCGAGCGCCTTGACGCGCCTGAGCACGATCGCCGCCTGCTCCGGGTGCTGCATCACGACCGACTCGGTCAGCTCGAGCTTCAGGTTCTCCGGCCGGCAATGGCTTGCGGCGAGCACGTTGCGAATGTCGTTGTCGAGATCGCTCTTCAGGAGCTGGGCGCTCGACAGGTTGACGGACATGAACACCGGCAGCCTGCCGAGCGCGGACTGCCAGTCGCTGAGGTCGGCGGCCGCCCTCTTGAGCGAAAGCAGTCCGAGTTGCGGAATGAGGTCGCAGTTCTCCGCTATCGGTATGAATTCCGACGGCGGGATGTTGCCGCGCTTGGGATGGTCCCAGCGCATGAGCGCCTCGAAGCCCACGATCTCCTGGTCCGAGATGCGGACGATCGGCTGGTAGACGACCGACATTTCCTCTCGCTCGACCGCCCGGCGCAGGTCGGATTCGAGCTGCAGCTTGTCGGTGCCTATGGCGCGGAAGGCCGGGCGGAAGGGCTCGATGCGGTTCCCGCCGTGCCGCTTGGCCTGGTACATGGCGAGTTCGGCGTCCTTGACGAGCTCCAGAGGGGAGGTCTTCTGGTCCACCCAGGTCACGAGCCCGACGGATGCGGTGAGGATGATCTCCCGCTGGGCGAAGTTGATTGGCGTACGGACTGTCTTCGTGATCGCCTCTGCGAGCGCCGCCACCTTTCCGGCATCGCTCTCCGACAGGAGGATGAGGCCGAACTGGTCGCCGCTGACACGCGCGAGCGTGTCCTGCGGCCTCAGCAGGCGCTTGAGCCTCCGCGTCAGCGTCAGCAGGATCGTGTCGCCGGCCGAGATGCCGAGGCTGTCGTTCACATGCTTGAAGCGGTCGATGTCGATCATGAAGATGGTCGGCCGCACCCCGGCCTCCAGCCCGGCGAGCGAAATCACCGAATCGAGCCGGTCCAGGAAGAGCTCCCGGTTGGGAAGGCCGGTCAGGTTGTCGTGCACCGCGTCGTGGAGAAGACGCTCCTCCGAGTTCTTCTGCTCCGTCACGTCGATCAGCGTTCCGACGCAGCGGATCGCCTCTCCGTTCGAACCCAGCACCGGCCGGGCCCGCAGGTTGAACCAGTGATAGTGGCCGTCGCGCGCGCGAAGGCGGAACTGGTGGTTGATCCGGCCCTTGCAATGTTCGAGCGCGACGTCGAGAACCGTTCGGAACCGGTCGCGGTCGTCCGCATGTATCTTCGGCAGCCAGTTTCTGGCCGGGCCGTTGAAGGTGCCCGGCGACAGGCCGAGCGGTATGGAGACGTCCGGAATCGTCGTCACCCGGTCGCGCGCGACGTCCCAGTCCCATACGATGTCGCCGGCACCCGTCAGCGCCAGGGACTGGCGCTCCAGGTCGGAGAACAAACCCTGCTGTATGCCGCCGCCCGCGAAGGCGTGCTGCATCACCGTGAAGCCCATCAGCAGCACGATCAGCACCAGCCCGCCTCCGAGCGCCGGCTGGATGATGTCGTTCGACAGGCGCCCCGTCACCGTCATCCAGGCGCCGGCCAGCCAGAAAAGGATCAGCACCCAGGTCGGCACCAGCATGATCGCCCGGTCGTAGCGGCGAAAGCCGAGATAGGCGATGAGACCGATGCCTGCCAGCGCCGTCGCGGCGAAGGAAAGGCGGGCGATCCCGGCGGCGACGGGCGGGTCGTAAAGCGCGACGCCGAACAGCGCGCAGAGCCCGAACAGCCAGGCGAGCGTCACGTAGACGAGCCGCGTGTGCCAGCGGTTGAGATTCAGGTAGGTGAAGAGGAAGACGACGAGCCCGACGGCCAGGAAGACCTCGACGCCGGCGCGCCACATGCGTTCGTCCCCCGGCGTGATGGCGATGATTTTCGACAGGAAGCCGAAGTCGACGCAGATATAGGCGAGCACCGCCCAGGCGAGCGCCGCCGTCGCCGGCAGCATCGAAGTGCCCTTGACCACGAACAATATGGTCAGGAAGACGGCGAGCAGCCCCGCGATCCCCAGCACGATGCCCCGGTAGAGAGTGAAGGAATTGAGAGTGTCCTTGTAGGCCTCCGGCGACCAGAGATAGAGCTGCGGCAGCTTCGGCGAGGTCAGCTCGGCCACGAAGGTGATGACTGCGCCCGGATTGAGCGTCAGGTGGAAGACGTCTGCGTCCGGGCTGGACGCGCGGTCGAGCGCGAAACCCTCGCTGGGCGTGATCGTGGCGATGCGCTGGGAGCCGAGGTCGGGCCAGATGATGCCAGAGCCGGCAAGCCGGAAGTGCGGCGCGACGATCAGCCGGTCGATCTGCTCGTCCGAGACGTTGGCGAGGGCGAAGACGGCCCAGTCGCCGGAATGATTCTTCGAACTGGCGCGCACCTCGATCCGGCGCACGATGCCGTCCGGACCCGGTGCCGTCGAGGTCTGGAACGCGCCGCCCTTCTTCGTGTAGATCCTGGCCGAAGGCGTGAGGTCCACGGCCGTCTCCTTCGCGGTGATCTTGACGGGCTCCGTCGCCATGGCGACCGAAGGCAGGAGCACGCCGGCGAGAAAGCACGCCAGAAGGAAAACAGCAGGAAGGACGGCCCGCACCGGCAGCCGAAGGAATGTCATCCTCATCAGGCGATCGTCTTGTCGTTGGTCTGCACGGCCTTTGCCCTTCCACTCCTGGACCTTGCGGCGCCGCTTCGTTCGGCAAGGCGCGCATAGAGCACATGATCGCGCCACAGGCCGTTGATCTTGAGGTAGTCCCTCAGATAGCCCTCGCGCTCAAAGCCGGCCTTTTCAAGGAGCCGGATGCTGCGCGTGTTGTCGGGGATACAGGCCGCTTCGATGCGGTGCAAGCGCAGCACGTCGAATACGTAGGGGACAACGGCGTCGAGCGCCGCGCGCATCAGGCCCTTTCCCGCGTGGGCCTCTCCCATCCAGTAGCCGACCATGGTCGATTGCGATGCCCCGCGGCGGATGTAGCCGAGGGTGAGCCCGCCCACCAGCGTGTCGCCCTCCTTCAGGAAGACGAACAGCGGCACGGCGAGGCCGCGCGCGAAGTCCTGTTCGTAGCGACGGATGCGCAGGCGGAAGGATGCCCGGCTCAGGTCGTCTGGTCCCCAGGTGGGCTCCCAGGGTTCAAGGAAGCGCCGGCTGTCGAAACGAAGCCGCCGCCATGCCTCGTAGTCGGCCATCTCGGGCAGGCGCATGTAAATCCGCTCGCCCCCGATCATCACCGGACAGGTGGGGCGGGAAAGGAAGCGGAACACCGATTTGGACATGGACGTCCCAGCCGCCCCGCACTCTAGCTGGCAACCGCCTTCAGCGACGCGCCGGTCGAGAGCGAGGCTGAGACATCGTCATAGCTTATGAGATTTCCGACGGGGCCGATCGCCGCGAAGGTCGGTACCGCGTCGAAGAACAGCCTGCCGGCGAGGTCGGTCAGCCGCTGGGGCGTGAGGTTGGCCAGCCGCTCCATCAGTTCTTCGTTGGGGATCGGACGGCCGTAGAGCAGCATCTGGCGCGCGATCTGTCCGGCCCGGGCCGCCGGGCTTTCCTGCGTCATCAGCAGGCCCGCGCGGATCTGGGCGCGCGACCGGTCGATCTCCTGCTGCTCGATGCGGTCGGCGACGCGCCGCAGCTCCGACAGGATCACGGGAACCAGTTCGGGCAGGTCCGAGGCGCCGGTCGCCGCGTGGATGCCGAAGATGCCGCTGTCGGAAAAGCCCCAGTGGAAGGCATAGACCGAATAGCACAGGCCCCGCAGCTCGCGCACCTCCTGGAAGAGCCGGGACGACATGCCGCCGCCGAGAATGTTCGCCAGCATCTGCGAGGCGTAGAAGTCGCGCACGTGGTAGGCGCGCCCCTCGAAGCCGATGAGCACCTGCGCATCCATCAGGTCGCGCGCCTGCCGGAACTCGCCGCCGGTATAGACGGCCTGCGAGAGCGGCGGCGTGCTGGCCGGCGCCGGCGCCACGCCGCCGAAGCGGCCTTCCACCTGCTTGACGAGGTCGGCATGGTCGATGGCCCCGGCGGCGACGACGATCAGCCGGTCGGCCGTGTAGTGGCTGTCGAGGTAGGCGTGCAGCTGCTCCGGCGTGAAGGACAGAACGGTTTCCGGCGTGCCGAGGATCGACCGTCCGATCGTCTGGTCCCGGTAGGCCGCCTCGGAAAAATGATCGTAGACCACGTCGTCCGGCGTGTCGTTCGCGGCGCCGATCTCCTGCAGGATGACGTTCTGCTCGCGACGCAGCTCTTCCGCGTCGAAAAGCGATTCCGTCAGGATGTCGGCCAGTATGTCGACGGCAAGCGGGACGTCGTCCTTGAGGACGCGCGCGTAATAGGCGGTGGTCTCGATCGACGTCGAGGCGTTGAGCTCGCCGCCGACGTTCTCGATCTCCTCCGCGATCTGGCGCGCGGTGCGCTTTCTCGTTCCCTTGAACGCCATGTGCTCGAGCAGGTGCGCGATCCCGTGCTCGTCGGCCGTCTCGTCGCGGGACCCGGACTTCACCCAGACGCCGAGGGCGACGCTCTCGAGGTGGGGCATGTGCTCCGTGACGATGGTCAGGCCGTTCGAAAGCCGGGTACACTCTACGTTCATGCGTCCATCTTTCCGCACCCGATCATCCCGCAGCGCGTGCGTGCCTTGAAATATGGGCCTCGACCGCATCGAGGTCTGCTGGCAGGATGTCGAAGTGCTCCTCCCTGGTCATCACGTCAGAAAGCCACGACGGCAGCGCCGGGTCAATGCCGCAGGCCGATTTTACGGCGGCCGGAAACTTGGCCGGATGCGCCGTCGCAAGCGCGATCATCGGGGCCGTCGCCTTCTCGTGGCGAAGCGCCACGTCCACCGCGACCGCCGAGTGCGGATCGAGCACGTAGCCGGTCCGCGAAGCGACCCTCGCGATCAGCGCGTCGACGCGGCTCTGGTCGGCCCGGCCGGCGGAGAAGTCCCTTCGGATACCAGCTAGGGCGCCGTCCTCGATCGTGAAGGCCCCCGACTGCTTGAGCGCCGCCATTGCGGTGCGGACCTTCGCGGCGTCGCCTTCCCATGCGAAATGGAGAAGCCGTTCGAAGTTCGAGGAGATCTGGATGTCCATCGAGGGCGAAGTCGTCGCGACGACGCCCTTCATCTCGTAGCGCCCGGTTCTCAGCGTGCGCTCGAGGATGTCGTTCTCGTTGGTCGCGATGACGAGGTCGTCGATCGGCAGGCCCATGCGCTTGGCCGCATAGCCGGCGAAGATGTCGCCGAAATTGCCGGTCGGGACGGTGAAGGAGACGGCGCGGTCGGGTGCGCCGAGCGAGACCGCCGCGGTGAAGTAGTAGACGATCTGCGCCATGATGCGCGCCCAGTTGATCGAATTGACGCCCGACAGGCCGACCCGGTCGCGGAAGGCGCGCGTCGTTGAACATCGCCTTCACGAGGTCCTGGCAGTCGTCGAAATTGCCCTCGATGGCCAGCGCATGGACGTTCGCCTGCCCGTGCGTCGTCATCTGGCGCTGCTGGACCGGAGACACCTTGCCCTTCGGGAACAGGATGAAGACGTCGGTGCGCGCGCTGCCGGCGAAGGCGTCGATCGCCGCCCCGCCGGTGTCGCCCGAGGTCGCGCCGACGATCGTCGCCCGCCGGCCGCGGTCCCGGAGGACGTGATCCATCAGCCGCGCGAGCAGCTGCATCGCCACGTCCTTGAAGGCGAGCGTCGGGCCGTGGAAGAGCTCCAGCAGGAACGCGTTCGCGCCGGTCTGGACGAGCGGCGCCACGGCGGGATGACGAAAGGTCGCATAGGCCTCGTCGATCATCCGGCGCAGGTCGCCGTCCCCGATGGAGCCGGACACGAACGGCGCAATCACTGTGAAGGCCGCGTCCTGGTAGGAACGGCCGCGCAGCGCCCGGACGTCCTCCGGCGAAAGGCGCGGCCACTCCTGCGGCACGTAGAGGCCGCCGTCGTGCGCCAGCCCGGTCAGGAGGGCATCGCTGAAGCCGATCTTCGGCGCCTCGCCGCGGGTGGAGACATATTGCAAGTGGGTCGGTCCCTGGATGGCGGCGCGTCGGCCGTTGTGGTGCGTTTTCGTTGGTGGACTTTCCGTCCGCCAATCGATTTTTCGAGGAACGGCTGGTATAGACCAACCGAAAGGGCCATGAAAAGGCCCGTGTCATGTGGCGGGAAATGGTTCTCGACGAAGGAGAGGACGGGGTTTGACCTTGCAGACGAAGACATTCAGATTCATCGCTTCGCTTTCGCTTCTGGCAATGGCGGCAGGATGCCAGACGAGCGGATCCGGAGGCATCTTCTCGGGCGGCGGCAAGGATGCCAGCGCCGCGGCGCCCGCCCAGGCCGCCACGATCGTGCGGGGCAACTGCCCCGAGGTCGAGCTGCGACAGGGAACGGCCAACTACCAGACCTATGCGCGCGGCGGGAAGAAGAGCAAGGATCCGTCGAAGGTGGCGACCCAGGTTTCCCTCGACGACACGACCCGGCAGTGCTCGGTCAACGGCGGCCAGGTCACGATCGAGGTCGCCGCCGCGGGACGCGCCGTCTCCGGTCCGGCCGGCGGCCCGGGGCCGGTGGAGATGCCGATCCGCGTGGCCGCCGTGGACACTGACGGCAAGGTGATCTACTCGCAGCTCACCCGCTACAGGACGGAAATTCCCAAGGGGTCCGGCGCTTCCCAGTTCCTTTTCAAGAAGGCCGTGCCGCTGCCGCTGGACCGCAGCGCGAACGCGCGCATCTTCGTCGGCTTCGACGAGGGCCCCGCCGGCAAGCGCTGAGCCTCAGACGGCTTCCGACCAGGCGGCGAGGGCCTCGACCATCTGCGGCAGGTCGCGCATGCGGTTGATGACCGTCTCCGCGCCGGCCTCCGTCAGGTGGTCGGCATGGGCCTGCCAGCTGTGCGATCCGCCGGTGAAGCCGATGACCCGCATGCCCGCCGCCCGGGCGCCCTTGACGCCGTGGACGGAGTCCTCGACGACGATCGTGCGCTCGGGGGCGGCTTTCTTGACCTCCGCGGCGTGCAGGAAGACGTCCGGGGCCGGCTTCGACCGGCCTTCCGGCAGGTCTTTCGCCGAGAAGATGTCGGGCGAAAAGACCTCGTGAAGCCTGGTGCGGCGGAGCATCGCCTCCAGCCGGCGGGAGGAGGAGTTCGAGCAGATGCAGCGCGGCAGCGGGATCCGCGCGACGGCCTGGGCGACGCCCTCGATCGCCCGCACGTCGCGCGCCAGCTTCTCGTCGAGGATGCGTTCCGACTTGTCGAGCAGCGAGGCGGAGAGGGGAATCCCCGCTTCCTTTTCCACCGTGAGCAGGATGTCCTTCCAGCTCAGCCCGGCGAAGCGCTCGGCGAGGCCGGCGGCGTCGATCGCGTAGCCCGCGTCGCTCAGCAGCCGCGCCTCCACCTGCGCCGCGATGATTTCCGAATCGACGAGCACCCCGTCGCAATCGAAGATGATGAGGTCCAGTCCGGACATGGCAGGTTCTCTTCGTTTCCGTGCAGGGGCGAGGCCTACATGATTGCGCACGCCAGCACAACTTTCGCCCGGTCCGGCCCCGTTCCTCCGCCGCAGGGGTGCTTTAGCCCTTTCGTAACCATATTCGGTAACCATGCGCCCCAGTTGAGTTTTGCGTCAGCGTTGTGAGCGTCACCGATGTCCACGAAAGTTTCTCGTGCCGAGGCCGGACCCGCCGGCCATTCCTTTCCGATCGATACCATCATGCGCGGCGACTGCGTGGCAGCCCTCGAGGCCCTGCCAGACAGCTCGGTCGACCTCGTCTTCGCCGATCCGCCCTACAACCTGCAGCTCGGCGGCGATCTGCACCGGCCCGACCATTCCCGCGTCGACGCCGTCGACGACGCGTGGGACCGCTTCGCCTCCTTCGAGGCCTACGACGCCTTCACCCGCGCATGGCTTCTCGCCTGCCGCCGCGTCCTGAAGCCGACCGGCACGATCTGGGTCATCGGCTCCTACCACAACATCTTCCGCGTCGGCGCGACGCTCCAGGACCTCGGGTTCTGGATCCTCAACGACATCGTCTGGCGCAAGACGAACCCGATGCCGAATTTCCGAGGCCGCCGGTTCCAGAACGCCCACGAGACGATGATCTGGGCCTCCCCCTCGCAGGACGCCAGGAGCTACACCTTCAACTACGAGGCCATGAAGGCTGCCAACGACGACGTTCAGATGCGCTCGGACTGGCTGTTCCCGATCTGCAGCGGCGGTGAGCGGCTGAAGGGCGAGGACGGCCGGAAGGTCCACCCCACCCAGAAGCCCGAGGCGCTGATCGCCAGGATCCTCATGGCCTCGTCGAAGCCGGGCGACCTGGTGCTCGACCCGTTTTTCGGCTCGGGAACCACGGGCGCGGTGGCCAGGCGCCTTCGCCGCCACTTCGTCGGCGTCGAGCGCGAGCAGGCCTATATCGACGCCGCCGAGCGCCGCATCGCCGCGGTCGAGCCGCTGGACAGGGCGGAACTGCACGTCATGACAGGCAGGAGGGCGGAGCCCCGCGTCGCCTTCAACGTCCTGCTGGAAGCCGGCCTCATCGCTCCCGGCACGACGCTGCGCGATGCCCGTTCCCGCCACGCCGCCACCGTCAGGGCCGACGGCACGCTCTTCGCCGGCGGAACGGCCGGTTCGATCCACAAGATCGGCGCCCGTGTCCAGGGCCTCGATGCCTGCAACGGCTGGACCTTCTGGCATTTCGAGGACGAGACGGGACGGCTGCAGCCGATCGACGCGCTGAGGACCCGCATCCGCGAGCGCATGGCGGCCGCCGGCACGCCCGCCTGAAGGCCGGCGCGAACGGGAAGAACGCGGGCGCCCCGGAAGGGCAACCCGCATTCCCCGGGAGGAACCTGAGCGTGGGCCGGAAGGAGACCCGCGGACCGGATCCGGAATTCTGTCCTGCATCTGTTGCAGTCTCGAAGGCCCGGTGCCGGGACTTCCTCTGCGGCAGCCGGTCAGACCGGCATGCTGAGTGAAGCTTCCTGCAATTCCCTCAGAGCATCTGCATGGCACTGTCGTCTTCGAAAGAGAGTGCCTGCACCTGATCGTCACGCGAGTGGCGGGGCTTTCCGGGCAGGCGGAGGCGGCCGCCGAGTGAGGGAATCCGTCGAAGCGGACAGTTGTGCCTTTTGGTCGGGCCGCACCTCGTTATTCCCGCCCGTAATCGGCAGATCCTTTTTCGCCTGGCCGGTCTGTCCGCCGGTCGTAGAGTTTCGGCGCCACTTTTCTCACGCGGCGCGTTGATGGTCGCTTTGCTGAAGCTGCTGATCGCTCTAGGCGCGTCGTTGCGATCGAGCTGACGCGCCTGCGACGGGCCGGTCAGCTCGCCGGTCGCATTCGGAAAGATCCTTCCCGACTTCTGCGGAGGCATCGAAACGGACCGGCGTGGCTTTGTCTCGGGCGGCACGGGACGGATGGTCTGTCCGCCGGTCGAGCGTCTCAGACCTGCGCGAGCGGCCTCAAGAACGGACGTGCTGAAGAGCGGCGCGGCGCCCCCACGCGGCGAAGAAGGGAGGGAACTCGTCGAAGCGGACAGGTCTTCGCTCATCTGCTCGACATTCGGAACCGGCAGTACGCTGTGAACCTTCGCCCGAATTCGGGAGGGCCCCGCGCCTCAACGTCATCTCCTTCATCTGGCTCGCACCCCAGATCTGATCATTCCCGCCCGTCGGCGGCCGGATCGCTTGCGCCTGTTGCTTCACGCCATGTCGGCCGAAACGGCCAAGCGGTGCCTGCCTGGAAACGAAATCGCGTGCCTGCCCGAGGCGTCCACTGACCGCAGAAGCGGCGGATCTTATTTGGAACGTCATTGTTTTCACCTTCCTGCCTGATAACGAACTTCAACATACGGCCATCCGCACCGCTTATCTGTCATGCATATTACAGGCTCCTCATGAAATCCCCGGCGTCGCGCGGCAAAGGATCCCGGCGCGGCCGCCGGCCCCGCGCCCCGGGCCGACATCGGCTCCGCGGAGCGCGGGCGCTGCCGCACGTCCGCCCCGCGGCTGCGGCCTTTCCGGCACGAAAAAGGCGGGCGGCACTGAAGCCGCCCGCCCTGCCGGACATCGCATTGAAATCGCCGGACCTCGCCGGAAGAAAGCCGCCCGCCCGGCGCCGCCCGATCGCGGCTTCCGGGGCCGGGAGGAAGTTCGGACTATTGGAACAGAAATTACGACTGATCTTTACCCTCCGGCGAGCCTTTAGAATTCAGCAAGGCAATCAGGTCCTTGACCTTCGTCAATGTCGGCTCTATCCGATCGAGTTCCTCTAGGTCCCATTGTCCAGCATCTATTTCTTTTCCAGCCACATGATTATTGTAAAGCGCTTGAAGATGAGCCGCCGCGCAGTCTAATTGTTTAGCATGCGCTTTATGTTGGCTTGAACCGATTTCTACATTTTCGATGAGATCTTCATATCTGCTGAATTGAAAATCAACTTCAAAATAGACATCGTCTTCGTTATCGCAATGTGGACATACGAAATCCTTGAATGTCGGGGAAGGTTTCGGAGCCGGAAGATCCTTGAATGTCGCGGAAGGCTTCGGAGTAGGAGCATTTATTTTCCCCCGAAATTGTTTAGTTGCCTCGAAAACTTCATCGACGAATCTTAAAGTTTCAATCAAGTCAGCTTTGTGGGGTTTATAATTTTTGTTCCAGAGCTGTTTCAGTATTTTTTCATCGTTATCGCCGAAAGAAGTAATTAAAAGAGGCAAGTATAAAAGTGCAATATCTAATTTAGTCTGATCCTCTTTATTGATGGTTTCAGGATTTTTAATATATTTTTTAAAATCTTCTGCATTGAACTTGTAGTCATAATTCATACGCTTTAACATTTTTCTTTTTTGAGAAATTCGAACATCTTTCATGTTAAATTCAGAAAGATTTTCGTCAGGTATTAACAACCTTGTGCGTTCGCAACTAGAACGTCGTGAAGCGATTTGCGAAGCGATTGGATAAGTAAAATAGCCAAATAAAGAACGAGAATAAACTTTATAATCTTCTTCTGTTTTACCGTTGGCGCCGTGACTGCTAGAATCAACATCAGCCTGCGTGATTTTCGTGGTTTTAGAAACACGAGGAAGGTAAAGAGCGAAGGTCTGGCCAATCCGTTTACCCAAAGAAGGACTTTTTGATCCAATACGTTCGGCGCTTTCTACTGAGTTTGACCTTATGTCCGTTCAACTCCCCCGTCCCGCCAGCGGTTGTCGTCCGGAAAAATTTATGGCCGAACGTGGCCAATACATTCTCGATGCCCATAATAAAAATCCTTTCTAATTTGAATAAAAAGAACTTATATCGGGCAGCGAAAAGGCGGTGTCTCGTACGTGACATAAGCTGGCAGAATGACGCGCCGGTTTCGGTGGCTGGCGCGCCGTTTGATCCGGCAGGATCAGACCGGCGCTCAAGCTTTTTGTTTATCAGGCATAATCTTGTCGATCCGCGCTTCGCTCCGGTCGGATTATGCTCCAGCGCGCGGGCGGCCGGGGCCGGGCGGGGCCGGCGTGCCCGCGCCTCTGGCCCCGAGGAGCGAGGCCGGGGTCTGGACTTCGGAAGGGCGTGGATGGCTCCGGCGGGCGCCATCCACGCCTGCCGTCACCTCCATGCCAGCGACGGCCACGGCAAGGGAGAAATCGCGCCGCGAGCGGGCACGGCCGCCGGTTCCGGGCAAGCCTTCGCTCGCTGGGCCACGCATCATCGAGGCGAGGCGGCAGGGCCCGGATGCAGGCAGCGCGCCCGGCGATCCGCCGCCGAACGCCCGGCGGCTGAAGAGCGACGCCGGTTCCGCCCTCG
The DNA here is from genome assembly GCA_963760965.1 of uncultured Alphaproteobacteria bacterium. Classification (GTDB taxonomy): domain Bacteria; phylum Pseudomonadota; class Alphaproteobacteria; order Rhizobiales; family Rhizobiaceae; genus Pararhizobium_B. The sequence continues at coordinate 68,334 of CAVXEW010000005.1, read as the reverse complement.
CCGGCGCGCAGGCTTGGTTCCGTTTGCTGGAAACCTTCGCAAGCCGGCCGTGGCTTTGCCTTCGCGCGGATCGGTCCCGCGACCTCCCCGCGTCGCCCGGCCTGCCCGACGGCAGGACGCATACGCGCGCCCGCCGGCCGCCGGAACGCAGAAGGCGGGCGCCCGGGGAACCCGCTGCCCCGATCATGCCGGCAAGGCCCGGTCGGATGCAGCCCGCCGAGCCCGCCCGAGACTCACAAGTCCTCGATGGCTGCCTTCAGCTTGCCGGCTTGCGCGATCGCCCCTTCCAGGAACGGAATCATGCTTTTCAGTTTGATGTCCGAGGGGTCATCCGCAAATGCTTTCCTGACGTTGTCTAGCGCGAATTCGAGGCGGCGCGTCATCAGTTCAATTTGCTTGATTTTCGCGACATTGCTTGCCGAAACTTGTGTGCGACGTGCATCATCAAGAATTGATTTTAGTAAATCAAGTGTGTTGCTGACCGAAAAGTTCACTTTCGACCGTTTTCGACATACCCGTGCGCGAGGCCGCCCCATGCCATCGCCCGGTATGCGTTCTGGTCCAGGTAGTACTTATTTATCTCGGCCAGCGACGGGGGGACGGCCTTCCGGTCCGCAGCCGCCGCGTTGCCGCTCGCTTTGGCAACGGGAGGTTTGGCCTGGCTTTCCGAATGCGTCCGGACGCTGCCGGCGGAGCCGGCGTCTTGCGAACCCAGGGCAAATTGGTCGAGCGGGGTGAGCCTGGCCCATTCCACCTCTGTCGGGATCATGGAAATCGGGAAGTCGGGCCCGGAGCCAGAGTCAAAGTCATCGTCGCTGCCCTCTCCGGGCGGGGTGAGCTTGCCCCATTCCACCGAGGACCTCCAATTCGGTTCACCGGAGTTGGCGCCCGCGCCAGCCTTCTCCAACTCAGACAACGGTGTCTGCGACGCTTCGCCGGAACCGTCGCTGTCTTCCAGTCCCGCAAGCAGCCGATCGCGGCTCGCGAGCGTCTCGCCAGAATTGGTACCGCCACGCGGTGCGACTTTGAACGCGGCATAAGCCTCATCGGTGAATTCGGCGAACTCGTGCCAGAATTCTCCCCATCGAAGGGTTCGATCAAGCTGGGCAGCTGTTTGGAAAAAATAGCGCGCGCCTCACCCACCAACGCGTCAAGAGCATCTTAATTCTGATTGGAAACACCGGGGGTGGCGCCCGCACCAGCATTCTCCAACTCAGACAACTGAGCCTGCGGCGCTTCGCTGGAACCGGCGTCGTCTTTCAGTTCCGCAAGCAGTTGGTCGATCTCCGCGATCGTCTCATTCGCTTCATCGAAAATATTGGAGGATCCGTTCACGCCATGTTCGGCCGGGGGTGAATCTTTCTTGAACTCAAATTCCTCATCATTCTTGATATTGAAGCGCACCGTGCGCTTGTCGGCCTCGCCCGGCTCCAGCGGCGCTTCTTCACCCCCGCCATCCCCGGCCGGCCGGGTCGCTTTCTTGAACTCAAATTTCCCATCATTCTTGACATTGAACTGGCCCGGCTCCTGCGGCGCTTCTTTACCCCCGCCATCCCCGGCCGGCTTCTTGAAGCCGAAGAGCGTGCCCTTCAGTTCCGTCTTGAAGCGCTGTGCCCGTGAGGTCGTTTCGGCCGAGGTCTGATCAACCTTGTGCTTGTCCAGGAATTTCCTGGATCGTTCGGAAATACCCTTGCCGAGCTTGGTCTTGTCGATACTTGACTGGGCGTCGCCGACGATAGTCTGAATTTTCTTGATCATCGTGAAATGCCTTTCTTGAAAACTGATAAAATATAGCCGCGCAGGAGAGCCAGGCCTGTATCGTTGAGCACAACGCCGTACAGTTTCCGGGCGCCGGCTGCCGCCAATGGAGCGAACCCGACACAAGGAACCACTTTCATCCCTCCAGCGCGACCGTGGCCGACCGGCCGGCCGTCACCGGCTTTCGGCCGCGGAAATGCTCGTGCATAATCCGACCGAAGCGAAGCGAGGATCGACAGGATCATGCTCGATAAGCAACAAGCTGGAGCGCCGACCTGATTTTGGCGGATTGAACGGCGCTCTGGTCTTTCGCTTCCGGGGTCAATGCCCCAATTGGTTATTTGCCCTGGTTCAGAAGTCTTTCACGATGTTCTTTCTCCATTTCTTCAAAGACGCCTGGCACGTACACTTCGATCTGTCGCTCTACCTCGGCCAGAGTTGCATTGCAGTTCTCAATTCCGCCGTAATGACCTTTTGTTTTCCAGAGTGCCGGTTCGTTTATGACCGCGTTCCAGTAATTTCTTGCGTTATTGAGTCTCACGGCATACTGTTTTTTGTTTTTCTTTACTGCGGCATCAGGATTCTGAGGTCAACTTCGTCGCAAGTAACCTCGTCATAGATATCGTCTCTGGTAACAATTTTCGTCTGAAATTTTGTAATAATCTTAACGGGGCCGCTGAGTCTTGGCCCAGTCCATGAACATTTCGCTTTAGGTCACGTTGAAAGTCGGAATTGTGCTTCGAGTTTATTGTCTCAGAGGGACGCGTAACTTGTGTATTGCTGCGGCTAATTCGTTTCAATTCGTCCAGGGTCGCCTGCATATCTCCCTTGGTTTTAAATGCACTCGAAACTTTATCAGCACTTTCGGAATTTAAAGCTATTTCAATTGTAGAGATCGCACAATCAATCTCTCGCTTGTCTTTTATAGATAATTTGTCGGCTCCGCCAAATGTATCTCCGTCATGATAATAAGCAGTTAAGTCGATATAAACGTCTTCGGACGAAGGGTTCCCTTCGGACGAAGGTGGACGCCTCCGGAAACTGGCGGCCAGAGTGCTTTCATGATTCAATTCCAGCACTGATTTGCTGGAGGGGCGCGGATGCAGGGGCAGCGAGGGTTCTGGGATTTCGAGGATCGGCTGAAGGAGCTTTCGGCGGAAGGCGATCCGCTCGAGAAGCTGTCGGCGACGGTCGATTTCGAGATGTTCCGGCCGGTTCTTTCGAAAGCGCTTCGCCGCCGCGACCGCGGCAAGGGCGGCCGACCGGGTTTCGACCCGGTGCTGAAGTTCAGGATGCTGGTTCTGCAGGCGTTGCACGGGCTGTCTCTGGCCCAGACGAGCTACATGGTACGTGATCGCCTGAGCTGGATGCGGTTCTGCGGGCTCGGCCCGGGCGACACGGTTCCCGACGCCAACACGCTGTGGGATTTCCGCGAGGCGCTGATCGCGGCGAAGGCTCTCGACAAGCTCTTTGAACGGCTCGATCGGGCGATCAACGCGGCGGGCTACCTGCCGATGGGCGGCCAGATCATCGACGCGACCCTGGTCGCCGCGCCGAAGCAGCGCAATTCCGACGGCGAGAAGGCCGCCATCAAGGCGGGCGCGGTTCCTAAGGAATGGCAGGAGAAGCCGGCCAAACTGCGCCAGAAGGACCGCGATGCGCGATGGACGGTGAAGTTCGCGAAAGCGAAGCCGAAGGATGACGGCGCGCCGCAGATCGACATCGCCATCCCCTTCTTCGGCTACAAGAGCCACATCTCGATCGACCGGCGACACGGCATCATCCGGCGCGGCAAGACCACCGATGCGGCGGCGCACGACGGCGCGCGGCTTCGCGAGGGGCTGATCGATCCGGCCAACACGGCCTCGGACGTGTGGGCCGACACGGCCTACCGGTCGGCCGCCAACGAGGCCTTTCTGGAAAAGCACGGCAAGAAGAGCCGGATCCACGTCAAGAAGCCGAAGGGCAAGCCGATGCCCAGGCCGATCGCCCGGGGCAACGCCGCCAAGTCGAAGATCCGGGCCCATGTCGAGCATGTCTTCGCCGAGCAGAAGGACCGCATGGGGCTGTTCGTGCGCACCGTCGGCATCGCCCGGGCCGAGGCGACGGTCATCCTCGCCAACATGGCGTTCAACATGAAGCGATGGCGCTGGCTCGACAGCCGAACTGCGCCCGCGTGAAGCCAATCAGGTCGAAATCGGCGTCAACAACCGCCCTCCCAGACCAAGATGCGGAGTTCGGGAGCGATCCGCCGCTCTTCAGAGGGAAACGGTTCTCGGTCCGCCAGTTTCCGGAGGCCTCCAGGTTTGTCTTTGGACGAAAATTTTTTGTCGCACGCCGTTTTGACTGCGGGCGGAGGTGTGAAGCAAAACCGTTCAACAATAGAGCCAATCACGGGCTTTGTGTTATCAACGTGTTCGCTCGTAACATTATTAGCCATAGAATTGTTTTTTGTATTATTGATTTGTTCAACAGAAGAGTTGGATTCCTCGTTTTTAACGGTACCGCCAAAAATAACATGACGTGCAATGTGGAGATATTTTTTTGCTCTTGAGGTATGATCCATTTCCTTCATGATATACTTTTTGGATTCATTATTGTAAGGTTTGACATCGACGCGCATTGTTCTGAGGAAAAACTCTGTCTTCTCGTCGATTTTATTATACGGCTTGGCTAAGAGCTTGCCGCCGTTTGCAGCTATAGATTTTACACCCATGATAAATTCCTTTCCAAGTTGAATAGAGTAATCTTATATGATCCGATCAAGGCGAAGTGTCCCGAAGATCACATGATACGGCAAGAAGCTTGCTTGTCCGGGCTGTTGCCGCAGGCCTGCGCGCCGATCGGCAGCCAGTTGATGTACCTGCCTTCTTCCGACCGGGGGCCGGTGCCGTGCCATCCCGTCCCGTCGATGGTCGCCGTCTCGAGGCCGATGTCACGTTCGTTACAAGAGCGGGCCATATTGCCCCGAACGGGCGAGGGCGGCCGCGCAAGCGCAGGCCGTCGCTGGCACGGGCATGCAACCGGGGGAAGAGGCCCGCCGGCCGGAACCGCCCGCCTTCGCCCGAGGCGAGAGGCGATTCGGCCGGCCTTCACGCCGCGCGGATCAGCTCCGAGATCTCCGCCGTCATGCGCTCCATCAGCGCCCGGTCGCCGCGGGTTTCGAGGTTGAGCCGAAGCAGCGGTTCGGTGTTGGAGGAACGCAGGTTGAAGCGCCAGTCGTCGAACTCCATCGAGAGCCCGTCGAGTTCGTCGACCTTCGGGTTCAGCCGTGCGTAGCGGTCGGCGATGCGCGCCAGGATTCCGGCCGCGTCGTCGACGGTGAAGTTGATCTCGCCGGAGCAGGGGAAGGCCGCCACCCGCTCCCCGACCAGCCCGGCGAGCGTCGCCCCGCGTGACCGACATCTCCGCCGCGACGGCGAGCCAGGGCAGCATGCCGGTGTCGCAATAGCTGAAGTCGCGGAAATAGTGGTGGGCGCTCATCTCCCCGCCATAGACCGCGTCCTCCGCGCGCATCGCCTGCTTGAAGAAGGCGTGGCCGACCTTGCAGGGCCTCGGCGTGCCGCCGGCGGCCGTCACCACGTCGATCGTGTTCCAGGTCAGGCGCGGATCGTGGACGACCGTCGCGCCGGGCTCCCGGCGCAGCGCCATCTGGGCGATCAGGCCGACGAGGTAGTAGCCTTCGACGAAGCGCCCCTCGTGGTCGTAGAAGAAGCAGCGGTCGAAATCACCGTCCCAGGCGATGCCGAGGTCGGCGCCGCTGGCCACCACCGCCTCGGCGGCGCGCGAGCGCTTCTCCGGCAGCAGCGGATTCGGGACGCCGTTCGGAAGGGCCGGGTCGGGTTCGTGGTCGAGCTTGACGAAGGTGAACGGCAGGTGCGGCTCGAGCGCGTCGACGACCGGTCCGGCGCAGCCGTTGCCGGCATGGCAGAGGATCTTCAGCGGCGCGAGGTCGAAGTCCCTCGACCTGCCGCAGGAGGCGCTCCACATAGGTCCGGCGCGGAAGCTCCGGCGCAAGGCGGCCGCGGCCGGCGAAGCTTGCGACAGTCGCGAGCCTGCGCCCTGAAAGCACCGCCTCCTCGATGGCGTCGAGGGCATTTTCGCGCGTGGCGGCCCGGGCTCCCTTCAGCACCATCTTGATGCCGTTGTAGTTCGCCGGGTTGTGGCTCGCCGTCACCATCAGGCCGAGGTCGGCATCCGTGTCCGCGGTGTGGAAATAGACTTCCTCGGTCCCGCATCGCCCCGCGGGAAGCACGTCGACGCCGGAATCGAGCAGGCCCTGGGCGACCGCCGCCGCCAGCGCCGGGCTGTCGCTGCGCATGTCGTGGCCGACGACCGCGCTGCGCGGCCCAAGGCAGCCTGCCGCCGCAAGCCCGAACCGGTAGGCGAACGGCACGTTCACCTGGCCCGGCACCTCGCCGCGCACGTCATACGCCTTGAAAGGGGAACTCATCGTCTCCCGCCCTTCCGGAAGGTGCCTTCCGCTCCGGCGGACGGAAGCAGACGAAAAAAGGCCGGGGAATGCCCCGACCTTCTGACCGTCCCGCTTGCCGATGCCAGTACATCCGTGGTCAGGGGCGGGGACGAAAGCTCGGGGGAATCATGGCGCGTGAAGGTTAACGTTTTATGAACGTGCCCTCCCGCGCCGACCGGACGGCAGCGAGCCGTCGCCGCCGGGCTCACAGCAGCCCCGCGAGGCGCAGGTCATTCTCGAGCCTCTCCCCGTCCGTGAACCGGACGGCCCGCCAGCCGGCCTCGCGGGCCGCCTCGACGTTCGCCGCCGAATCGTCGACGAAGAAGATCGCTTCCGGATCGAGCTCGAAGTCGCGGGCGTGACGGGCGTAGATCGCCGGATCGGGCTTCACGAGGCCGACCTCCGCCGACACCGTCACGCCCCTCGGCTCGTCGAGGAAGGGATAGAGTTCCCGGGCCTTCCGGAAGGTGTCGGCCGCGAAATTCGTCAGCAGCGTCACGTCGCGCCCGTCGGCGACGAGCTGCCGCAGGAGCGCGACGGGTGTCCTCGTAGTGGTAGGGGACCATCTCCGGCCAGCAGGCGCGGAAGGCCCGGATGTTCGCTTCCTCTTCCGGAAATCGCTCGATCAGCAGCCGCTCCGCCTCCGCCCAGCTGCGCCCGCGGTCCTGCTCCAGGTTCCACTCGTGCGTGCAGACATTGTCGAAGAACCATTTGCGACGCCGTTCGTCCGGGATGACCCGCGAGAACGGGATGTCCGGATCGTAGTGCACGAGAACCTTGCCGATGTCGAAGACGATGTGGCGGATTTCCTGGGTCACGAAAACTCTCCGGTTTCAGTTCCTGAAGGCGTCCGGGATGGCGGCCGCGATGGATTTCCTCATCACCGTCGGCAGCGCTTCGCCGGGAAGCTCGTGGGGAGCCGACCACCATCCCTCGCCGACCGGAGGCCGGCGTGGCAGGCGGGCGGCGTAGACGTCGAGCTCGAGCGAGAAATGGGTGAAGACGTGGCCGATCCGGCCGGCCCGCCGCCAGTTGCCCGGGAACGGCGCCGCCCCCGCGTCGACCGCCCCGTCGGCGCGCGCCGTCCAGTCCGTCGTCGGCACCTGGGTCATGCCGGCGAGAAGCCCCGTCGCGGCCCGTTTCGTCAGATAGACCGCCCCGCCGGGATCGATCGCGACGAACGCCGCGCCGCGCCGTTTCGGCCTTTCCTTCCTTGCGGCCTTCCGCGGAAAGGTCTCGGGATCGCCGTCCCTGCGGGCCACGCACCCCGCACCGAGCGGGCAGAGCGCGCAGGCGGGCCTTCGCGGCGTGCAGACCGTCGCCCCGAGGTCCATCATCGCCTGCGCGAAGTCGCCCGGCCGGCGCTCCGGCGTCATCTCCCCCGCGATCTCCCGGATCAGCGGCTTGGCCTGCGGCAGCGGCACCTCGATTGCCTCGAGCCGGCTGACGACGCGCTCGACATTGCCGTCGACCACGGCCTCGCGGCGATCGAAGGCGATGGCGGCGATGGCGGCCGAGGTGTAGGGGCCGATGCCCGGGAGCTTCGCCAGCTCGTCGGCCGTATCGGGAAACCGGCCGCCGAGGGCGTGTGCGACGTGGTCCGCGCACTTCTTCAGGTTGCGGGCGCGCGAATAGTATCCAAGCCCCGCCCAGGCGCGCAGGACGGCATCTTCACCGGCGGCAGCGAGCGCCTCCACCGTCGGCCAACGGTGGACGAAAGCCTCGAAATAGGGACCCGCCGCCCGCACCGTCGTCTGCTGCAGCATGATCTCCGACAGCCAGACGCGGTAGGGGTCCGCCCGGACGCCCGACTGCCGGGCATGCGGCGGCACCCGCCACGGCAGGTCGCGGTGATGGCGGTCGTACCAGTCGAGCAGGAGGTCGGACTGTCTTGGCGAAGCGGCTGGCATCGGCTCACGGGTTCGGGGTGGCGCGGGCGGTGTTGTACACAGCCCGCTCGGTCGCGTCGATACTTGCCCGCCCGGGCCGCCCCGCCGGCGTCGGCCGTTTCGGCGCCTGTGTTGCCGTTCCTCGTCTATGCAATCGCCGGTTCGGTGAATATCATGCCCGGCGAGGGACCCGGGCTCAGCGCCCTTCGCCGCCGGCTGGCCGGTGCCGGCGTGGACGCGGGTCGGCGCACCGGGGTGGATTTGGACGGAAAACGAAGATGAGACAGGCCAGGAAAGGCGTCCGGCAGATCAGCGAGATCGCCAACGGCATGCTCGATCCGATCCTCGCCCGGCGGGCGGGCATCGACACCATGCTGCTCGGCTCGTGGGGCGAGATCGCCGGCCCCGAATTCGCCGGCTGCACCCGCCCGGAGGAAATCCGCTGGGACCGGCGGCAGGGGCGCGAGACGGTCGAGGAGGGCGGCTTCACGCCGGGCGTGCTGACCGTCGCCTGCGAGGGGGCGAGGGCGCTGTTCCTGATGCATTCGCGTGACGAGCTGATCGGCCGCATCAACGCCTTCTTCGGCTACCCGGCCGTAGACAGGCTCCGCATCGTGCAGAAGCCGGTGGCCGAGGCAGCGCCCCGCCGGCGCCAGCGCCCGCTGGCGCCGGGCGACGCGGAGCGGCTGGGCGCCATGCTCGGCGAGATCGAGGACGCGGGGCTGAGGGCGTCGCTGGAAAGGCTGGGCCGTGCCGTGATGAGCTCGCGCCGCGGCAATTGAGACCGTTGCGCAAAGCCGCCCTTGCCATACCCTTGCCCTCGAATCGCAGCCGGGCTATCCGTGGCTGCGCGCCCGACACGGATTCGAGAAGGAAGACCGATTCGATGTTTTCTCCCATCAGGACCAGCCTGCGCACCGCCGCGGGCATTGCAGTGGCGGCAGCGCTCGCCCTTTCCGTCACTGCCTGCAGCGACAATTCCGGGGCGTCGAAGTCGCCGGTCGCGAGTGTCCCGGCCGGTCAGCAGACGGCTTCCGCCGGCAAGACCGGAGCCGGCGTCGACCCGATGACGACTGCGGCGGTGGACGCCCCGAAGCCGGCCGGAAGCGTCGACATGACGAAGGTGCTCGGCCCGCAGAAGCTGGAGGACCGCGCACTTGGCCCGAAGGATGCGAAGGTGACCGTCGTCGAATACCTGTCGATGACCTGCCCGCACTGCCGCGACTTCGCCAACAAGAGCTTCGACAAGATAAAGAAGAAATACGTCGACACCGGCAAGGTTCGCTACATCATCCGGCTGTTCCCGCTGTTCTCGCCGAAGGACGATCCGCGCGGCGCTGCGGCCAGCGCGCTTGCCCGCTGCGTCCCGGCCAGCCAGTACTATCCGATGATCTCCGTGCTCTACGAGCAGTGGGACAACTGGGCGCTGCCCTCCGCGCAGGACCCGAAGGGCACGCTCCTGCGGATCAGCAAGCTCGCAGGTCTTACACAGGAAAAGTTCAACGCTTGCTTGACGAACCAGAAGCTGGTTGACGATATTTTCGCCGAGCGGAACGCGGCGGAAAAAGACTATGGCATCGAAGCGACGCCGACATTCCTGATAAACGGAAAGCGCTACGAAGGATTCATGACGGCAGATGAGTTCTCGTCGATCCTCGACAAGTTGCTCTGAGGAGAACGCTCTCCCGCGCGAGGCGGCCGGGCTGCAGCCTTCGGCCGCCTTTTTCATATCCGGCAGCGCTCTGCGGGGATCCGGTCCATGAAGTTCACCAAGCTTCGACTTACCGGATTCAAGTCGTTCGTCGAACCGACCGAATTCGTCATCGAGGGCGGGCTGACCGGCGTCGTCGGCCCGAACGGCTGCGGCAAGTCCAACCTTGTCGAGGCGATGCGCTGGGTGATGGGCGAAAGCTCCTACAAGAACATGCGCGCCTCGGGCATGGACGACGTCATCTTCTCCGGATCCGGCAACCGTCCTGCCCGCAACACGGCCGAGGTCGGCCTTTTCCTCGACAACGCCGACCGCACCGCGCCAGCCGCCTATAACGACGCAGACGAAATCCAGGTGTCGCGCCGCATCGAGCGCGAGTCCGGCTCCGTCTACCGCATCAACGGCAAGGATGCCCGCGCCAAGGACGTCCAGCTGCTCTTCGCCGACGCGTCGACCGGCGCGCGGTCGCCTTCCATGGTGGGCCAGGGCCGCATCGGCGAGCTGATCCAGGCAAAGCCGCAGGCCCGGCGCCAGCTCCTCGAGGAGGCGGCGGGCATCTCGGGGCTTCACAGCCGGCGCCACGAGGCGGAGCTTCGCCTGCGGGCGGCGGAAACCAATCTCGAGCGGCTCGAGGACGTCACGTCGGAGCTTTCGAGCCAGATCGAAAGCCTGAAGCGGCAGGCCCGGCAGGCCAACCGGTTCAAGGCCCTTTCGGCGGAGATCCGCCAGGCCGACGCGAGCCTGCTGCACATCCGGTGGAAGCAGGCCCGCAACGCCGAGGCCGAGGCCGAATCCTCCCTTTCGGGTGCGACGGCCTCCGTCGCCGAGGCTGCGCAGCGGCAGATGGAGGCTGCCAAGGCTCAGGCGATTGCCGCCCGCAGGCTGCCCGAGCTGCGGGAGAACGAGGCGAAGTCGGCCGCCGTCCTCCAGCGCCTGCAGATCGCGCGCTCCCAGATCGAGGAGGAGGCTGAACGCATCGCGCGGCGCAAGGCGGAGCTGGAGCGGCGGCTCGTCCAGCTCGGCGACGACATCGCCCGCGAGGAACGGCTCATCGACGACAATGCGGGCATCCTTGCCCGCCTCGACGAGGAGGAAGCCGGGCTGCGCGAACTTCTGGAAAGCAGCGACGACCTCGCCGCCGAACGGCGCCTCGCCTTCGATGAAGCCGCCGCCACCCTCGCCGAGAGCGAGCGACGGCACGGCGAGCTGACGCGCGAGCGGGCCGAGGCGGCCGCCGGCCGAACGCAGCTCGAACGCACGGTGCGCGAGCTCGGCGACCGGGTCGCGCGGCTCGATCGGCAGCTCGGGGAAACGCAACGCGAACTTGCGGCACTGAACGACAGGATCGCCGGCCTTCCGGACCCGCAGGAGAAGGCCGAGATCCTGGAGGAGGCGCTGGCTGTCTCCGAGGCCGCCGATGGCCGACTGGCCGATTCCGACGAGGCCGTCGAGGCGGCGCGGTCCGCCGAAACCGCCGCGCGGGCGCCGCTGCAGGAGGCGAGGGGCGTCCTGAACGGCATAGAGACCGAGGCGCGCACGATCCGCAACATGCTGAACGCCGGCGGCGCCAACGACCTCTTCCCGCCGATCGTCGAGCAGCTCAGGGTCGAGCGCGGCTACGAGGCCGCGCTCGGGGCAGCGCTCGGCGACGACCTCGACCTGCCCGCCGACCCTTCGGCCCCGGCCTACTGGTCGACGGTCGCCGGACCGGGCGGCGACCCCGAACTGCCGGAAGGCGTCGAAGCTCTTGCCGCTGTCGTCTCGGCACCGCCGGAACTGGCGCGCCGGCTGGCGCAGATCGGCGTGGTGCCGCCGGCGGACGGAGCGCGGCTTCAGCCTCGATTGCGTCCCGGCCAGCGGCTGGTCAGCCGCGATGGCGCCTTGTGGCGCTGGGACGGTTATGTCGCCGGCGCCGACGCGCCGACAGCCGCCGCGCTGCGCCTTGCCCAGAAGAACCGGCTCGCCGAACTCGACGCCGAGGCCATCGCCGCCACCGGGGAGCTGCGCGCGGCGGAGGACGCGCTGCGATCGGCAGAAGACGCCGTGAGGGCCGCGTTGCGGGACCAGCAGCAGGCGCGCGAGGCGCAAAAGGCGGCGCAATCGGCCGTCGCGCGGGCGCGCGACGAACTCGCCGGGGCCGAGCGCGCGTCGGGACAGTTCGCAAGCCGTCGCGCCGTCCTCGCCGAGCAGGAGAGCCAGCTCGGCGGCCAGCTGGAGGAGGCGCGGGCGGGGCTTTCGCAAGCCGAGGCAGCTCTCGATGACGCGCCCGACATTTCCGACCTCGACCGCCGGCTGCAGGAAGCCGCGGGCAATGTGGCGACCGACCGCGGCGCGCTCGCCGAGGCGAGAGCCGCCCATCAGAGCCTCGAACGCGAGAACGCCGACCGCACCCGGCGCCTCGCTGCGATCGCCGACGAGCGCAAGTCGTGGATCGGGCGTGCCGAGAGCGCGGGAGAACACATAGAGGCGCTCAAGGCGCGCGCCACGGAAGCTGCGGACGAAGCCCGGTCGATCGACGATGCGCCGGACGAGATCGAGATGAACCGCCGCAAGCTGATGAACCAGCTGGCGGAGGCGGAGACGCTGCGCAGGAAATCGGCGGACATCCTCGCCGATGCGGAGAACCAGCAGCGCGTGGCGGACAAGGCGGCCGCCGAGGCACTGGCGGAACTTTCGCGGGTGCGGGAGACGCGCGGCCGTTCCGAGGAGCGGCTGGTGGCCTCGCGCGAGCGCCGCGCGGAGGCCGAGGCGCGCATCCGGGAGGTGCTCAACTGCGCGCCGCACGAGGCGTTCCGGCTGACGGGGCTGCAGGACGATGCCGACCTGCCCGATCCGGTGCAGATCGAGCGCAGGCTCGAGCGACTGAAGATCGAGCGCGAGCGCCTCGGTGCCGTCAATCTTCGTGCCGAGGAGGAGCAGGCCGAACTGTCCGGCCGGCTGGGCACCCTCGTCGACGAGCGTGAGGACGTCATCGAGGCGATCCGCAAGCTCCGCACCGCGATCCAGGAACTGAACAGGGAGGGCAGGGAGCGGCTGCTCGGCGCGTTCGACGTCGTGAACGGCCATTTCCAGCGGCTGTTCACGCATCTCTTCGGCGGCGGCACGGCCGAGCTGCAACTCGTCGAATCGGATGATCCACTCGACGCGGGCCTCGAGATCCTCGCCCGTCCGCCGGGCAAGAAGCCGCAGACGATGACGCTGCTCTCGGGCGGCGAACAGGCGTTGACGGCCATGGCCCTCATCTTCGCCGTCTTCCTGACGAACCCGGCGCCGATCTGCGTCCTCGACGAGGTGGACGCTCCGCTCGACGATCACAATGTCGAGCGCTTCTGCAACCTCATGGACGAGATGTCGCGCTCGACCCTCACCCGCTTCGTCATAATCACCCACAATCCGATCACCATGGCCCGGATGAACCGTCTGTTCGGGGTCACCATGGCGGAACAGGGCGTCTCGCAGCTCGTCTCGGTCGACCTCGAGACCGCCGATGCGCTGCGCGAGGCCGGCTGAACCCTCAGTCGAGGCCGAGCCGCAGGAAGTCGTGAACGTGGACGATGCCGACCGGCCTTTCGCCGCCGTCGGCCTCGTCGACCACGAAGAGGGCCGTGACCTTCTGGAGGTTGAGGAACTTCAGCGCGTCCTCGGCGGAGGTGGACGCCGCGATGACCTTCGGCGACGTCGTCATGACCTGTCTCGCGGCGGTGCCGGAGATCTCGGTGATGTGGCGCCGCAGGTCGCCGTCGGTGATGACGCCCACGAGAGCGCCCGTTTCGTCGACGACGCCGGCGATGCCGAAGCTTTTCGAGGTCATGGTCATGATGACGTCGGACATCGGCGTCCCGGGCCCGACCAGCGGCAGGCGCTCGCCGCGGTGCATGAACTCGGAGACGTTCGTCAGCTTCAGGCCGATGCTTCCGCCGGGATGCAGCCGTTTGAAGTCGTCGCGGGTGAAGCCGCGTCTCTCCATGACCGACATCGCGAGCGCGTCGCCGAGGGCGAGCATCATCGTCGTCGAGGTGGTCGGCGCGATGCCGACCGGACAGGCCTCGTCGGCCGCGGGCAGGACGAGCGGGATGTGCGCCCTGCGGATGAGGCTGGAACCTGCCGCTGACGACATGCCGATGATCCGGGCACCGAGCCTCTCGAGGTGCTGGATGATGGGCAGCAGTTCCGCCGTCTCGCCCGAATTCGAAATCAGGACGATGACGTCGTCGCGGGCGATCATGCCCATGTCACCGTGCGCGGCCTCTGCCGCGTGCAGGAAGAAGGCGGGAGTGCCCGTGGAAGCCAGCGTCGCCGCGATCTTCGTGCCCACATGGCCCGACTTGCCGAGCCCGCAGACGATCGCCCGTCCCTTCATGTCGAGCAACGCGCGGACCGCGTCGACGAAGTTCCCGTCGATGCTCCGGCCGAGCGCCTGGACCCCCGCCGCCTCGACGGCGATCACGTTCCGGCCGCGCTCCAGGACGTCCGCCGCGAAGCTGTCGGCCGACCGGTCGTCTGTCGAAATCTCTGTCACCATCGTCCTCGAAAGCAAGGCATCTCGGTTCGCCGCGCCTGCCGGCGCTCGTCCGGCCGCCAGCCGGGAGACATCTGTTTCCGAGCCTGCGGGCGCTGTCAAGCAAGCGAGCCCGAAGGTTCAGCCCTTTGCCGCCTCGACCAGGGTGGAGATGATGAACTCCTGCGTCTCCCCGTCGAGATAGGGGTGCATCGGCAGGCTGAAGACCTCGCTGCACAGCCGCTCCGACACGGGCAGGCCGTTGCCGGAGACGGGATAGTGGCTGTAGGCCGTCTGCCGGTGCAGCGGCGCGGGGTAGTAGATCGCCACCGGCACGCCGTTTTCCCGCAGGTGGGCGACGATCGCCTCGCGGCGCTCGCCGGGGACGCGCACGGTATACTGCGCCCACACCGACCTGAGGCCTTCGGGTACGACAGGCGTCGTCACGACGCCGGAAAGCCCTTCCGCATATCGTTCGGCGACGGCCTGCCGCGCATCGATCTCCTCCGGGAAGATCGCGAGCTTCTCGAGCAGGATGCCGGCCTGGATCGAATCCATGCGCCCGGTCATGCCGATGCGCACATTGTCGTACTGGCTCTTTCCCTTGCCGTGGAAGAGGAGCGACCGGACGACCTCGGCGAGCTCGTCGTCGTCGGTGAACACGGCGCCGCCGTCCCCGTAGCAGCCGAGCGGCTTGGCCGGGAAGAAGCTCGTCGCCGCCGCGTCGCCGCAGGTCCCCGCACGCCGGTCGTGAAAGCTGGCGCCGAAACTCTGGGCGGCGTCCGAGAGCAGCCACAGCCCTTCCGCCTCGGCCGTCTTCTCGATCGCGGCGTAGTCGGCCGGAAGGCCGAAGAGGTCCACCGGGATGATGCCGACCGGCTTGTGGCCCGCCTCGCGCGCCTGCCGGATGGCGGTCTCGAGGGACCGCGGATCCATGTTGAAGGTGTCCTCCAGCACGTCGACGAAATAAACGGTCGCGCCGAGCCAGGCCACCACTTCCGCCGTGGCGACGAACGTGAAGGCCGGGCAGAAGATGGCATCTCCCGGCTTGACCTGTCTGGCCATCAGCACCAGCGCCAGCGCATCGGTCCCGCTGGAAACCGCGACCGCGTGGCGCGCGCCGCAATACGCGGCGAGGGCAGCCTCGAGTTCGCCGATCTCCGGCCCCATGATGTACTGCCCGTGGTCGAGCGTTCGCGCGATCGCCGCGTCGATCCGGTCGCGGATGCGCTCCTGCTGGCGGGCGAGATCGACGAACCTGATGGGAGACTGGGACGCGTTTGACATGATCTGAAACCCTGGCTCCAGTAAGAGAAAGCACGTTGTCCGTGCGCCGGTATCTGCTCCGGTGTTAATCGCATCGCCTTTTCGGGTCCAGATGGGCGGCAGCGGAAATTGCAGCCTCGTACCGGGCCGGTATCAATTCGTGTTTGCTCCGGAGAGCGCACGTTACTCCCGCAGGCGTCGATCCGCGGCAAGACGCCGCGCCGGGCGAACGAGGGGCGAAGGCGCGGCCTGCCGGCATGGCGCGACGATTCGCGAGCGGGCAGGACGCCAGCCGCCGCTCCGGTAACGGTATTTGTCGGCGTGAAAACTTGCGTTATAATGCGGGCCGAAGGTGGACCGTTTGTCCGGTCTGCTCCGAAACGGCCTGCAACGCAACGAGGGTGGATATGGAGCTGCTTTTCATCGTGTCGGTCGGGACCGCGATGGCGCTGGCCGTCTGGGCGGTTCTTCTGCCGTTCCCGGAGTTCCGCTTCGCTTCGCGTGCGGTTCTTTCCCTTCTCGCTGCGGCATGGGAGGGCTGGTTCCGGCTTTTCGCCCGGCTCGCGCTCAGCGATTCCATCGGCGCCGGAAGGCTCGGCCGGCTGCGCCCGGCGCAGCGCCAGGTCTCGCAGGTTCGCCGGTTCCTTCTTGCAGCCTGCACGCGCGCCGATGCCGGTGCCGAGGCCCGCCGGTCCGGCCGGCCGGGACTGGCGGCCTGAGGGCCGCGCCCTTCTTTCCCGCCTGATCCACGTGCGGCGTTTGCTGCGCCTGCGAAATTGGCTATGATTCTACTGGACAGGAACGGGGGCCGGAAGAAGCGGGGGACGGGTTGACGTGTCTAGGTGGGTCTATGGGTTCGGCGACGGAGACGCCGAGGGAAACGCGAGCCTGCAGGACATCCTCGGGGGCAAGGGCGCGAACCTGGCCGAGATGTGCACGCTCGGCCTGCCGGTGCCGCCCGGCCTGACGATCACCACCGAGGTCTGCAGCCATTTCTACGCCAACGACCGGAACTTCCCGGACGGTCTCGCCGGTCAGGTCGAGGCCGGCGTGGCGCGGATCGGCGAACTGACCGGACGAAGGTTCGGCGATCCGGCGCGCCCGCTTCTGCTTTCCGTCCGCTCCGGAGCCCGCGTCTCGATGCCGGGCATGATGGACACCGTCCTCAACCTCGGCCTCAACGACGAGACGGTCGACGGGCTGGCCGCCGGCACGGCGACGAGCGCTTCGCATGGGACAGCTACCGCCGCTTCATCCAGATGTACGGCGACGTGGTGATGGGCGATCGACCACGAGATCTTCGAGGAGATCCTCCAGGACGAGAAGGCCGCCGGCGGCTACGAGCTGGACACCGAGATGAGCGCCGCCGAATGGCGAAAGCGTCGTCGCCCGCTACAAGGCCATGATCGAGGAGGACTTCGGCCGGACCTTCCCGCAGGATCCCCAGGAGCAGCTCTGGGGCGCGATCGGCGCCGTCTTCGCGAGCTGGAAGAACGCCCGCGCGGTCACCTACAGGCAGCTCCACTCCATCCCTTCCACGGCGGGAACCGCCGTAAACCTGCAGGCGATGGTCTTCGGCAATCTCGGCGAGAAGTCCGCCACCGGCGTCGCCTTCACGCGCAACCCCTCCAACGGGGAGCGCCAGCTCTACGGCGAGTTCCTCGTCAATGCCCAGGGCGAGGACGTGGTCGCCGGCATCCGCACGCCCCAGGCACTGACCGAGCGTGCCCGCATCGAATCCGGATCCGACAAGCCGTCGCTGGAGAAGCACATGCCGGAGGTCTTCGCCCGCTTCGCGGAGATCTGCTCGAGGCTCGAGACCCACTACAAGGACATGCAGGATCTCGAATTCACGATCGAGCGCGGCAAGCTCTGGCTGCTGCAGACGCGGCGCGGCAAGCGCACCGCGCGGGCGGCACTCAAGATCGCCGTCGACATGACCGAGGAGGGGCTGATCAGCGAGCACGAGGCCGTGACGCGGGTCGAGACGGACTCGCTCGACCAGCTCCTGCACCCGACCATCGACCCGGCCGCGAACCGGGTGCCGCTGGCGACCGGCCTGCCGGCCTCCCCCGGCGCCGCCTGCGGCGAGATCGTCTTCACCTCGGAGGAGGCGGTGGAACTGCGCGCGGGAGGGGCGCAAGGTCCTGCTCGTCCGGGCAGAGACCAGCCCGGAGGACATCCACGGCATGCGTGCCGCCGAAGGCATCCTCACCACGCGCGGGGGCATGACGAGCCACGCGGCGGTCGTCGCGCGGGGCATGGGCAAGCCCTGCGTCTCCGGCGCCGGCACCGTGCGCGTCGATCTCAGGAAAGGCGAGCTCTCCGCCCTGGGGCGCACCTTCCGCAGGGGCGACATCCTGACGATCGACGGAACCTCCGGACAGGTGCTGGAGGGGCGCGTCCCGATGCGCAGTCCCGAGCTTTCCGGCGATTTCGCGCGGATCATGGAATGGGCGGACGCGGCACGCCGGATGAAGGTCCGTGCCAACGCCGACACGCCGGCGGACGCGCGCGCCGCCCGGGGCTTCGGCGCCGAGGGCATCGGCCTCTGCCGGACCGAGCACATGTTCTTCGAGACCGGCCGGATCGGCGCGATGCGCGAGATGATCCTGTCGGAAAGCGAGGAGGGCCGGCGTTCCGCCCTCGGCAAGCTGCTTCCGATGCAGCGTT
The DNA here is from genome assembly GCA_963760965.1 of uncultured Alphaproteobacteria bacterium. Taxonomy (GTDB): domain Bacteria; phylum Pseudomonadota; class Alphaproteobacteria; order Rhizobiales; family Rhizobiaceae; genus Pararhizobium_B. Next base: position 50,065 of record CAVXEW010000005.1, on the reverse strand, counting down.
CGGACTTCACGGAGCTGTTCGAGATCATGACGGGCCTGCCCGTCACCATCCGGCTGCTCGATCCGCCACTGCACGAATTCCTGCCGATGGCGGATGCCGAGATATCGGAACTCGCCGCCGCGATGGGCATGGACGAGGAGAAACTGAGGGAGCGGATCTCCACGCTGGGCGAGTTCAACCCCATGCTCGGCCATCGCGGTTGCCGCCTGGCGATATCCTATCCGGAAATCGCCGAAATGCAGGCGCGGGCGATCTTCGAGGCGGCCGTCCGGGCAGCGGAGAAGACCGGCGATGCGATCATTCCGGAAATCATGGTGCCCCTGGTGGGCCTGCGTCGCGAACTGGATTTCGTCAAGGAGCGCATCGACGCCGTCGCCCGGGACGTCGCGCGCGAGACGGGTCGCGAGCTGAAGTACCTCGTCGGCACGATGATCGAGCTGCCGCGGGCCGCGCTGCGGGCCGAGGCGATAGCCGGATGTGCCGAGTTCTTCTCCTTCGGCACCAACGACCTGACGCAGACGACCTTCGGCATCTCCCGCGACGACGCCGCCCCCTTCCTGGCGACCTACATGCAGAAGGGCATCGTCGAGCGGGATCCGTTCGTGACCATCGACGTGGACGGCGTCGGCGAACTGGTGCGCCAGGCAGCAGAGAAGGGACGCAAGGCCCGCCCGGACATCAAGCTCGGCGTCTGCGGCGAACATGGCGGCGATCCGGAATCGATCCGCTTCTTCGAGCAGACCGGCCTCGACTACGTGTCGTGCTCGCCGTTTCGCGTTCCGATCGCGCGCCTCGCGGCCGCCCAGGCCGCCATCCTGGCATACCGCTAGAAATATTTTCTTCGCCCCGGAACCGGCAGGGCTGCGGGTCATTTCCGAAGTGGTCGGAGTTCTGACACGAAAGCTTTGTCGAATCGCCATCCAATCGGCCCGATTCGGTCGTCCGCTCGACGTGTTTGCGATCTAGCCTTTCTTCGGTGTCGGCGGATGGCCGGCGTGATGTCCGAAAACGCGAATAGAGGAGACGGTTCGATGGATTCAATTCACGTCGTTTACGGGTCGCCATGGTCGGGAAAGACTGCCCGGGCCCACAATCTTGCGGTGGAGCGCCGCAACGCGTTCGTTCACGAGATCGGCAACGACCAGGACGTCAAGCTCATACTCGGCAGCCGCTACAGGCACTGCATCGCCATCCTCAACGCCGGCGACGAGACCCATGCGCGCTCCACCATTGAGCGCTATGCCTCGCGCGCCAATGTCGAGCTCTGCCGCGTGACCTTCGAGGCCGCCCCGATGCATATCTAGCCCGCCGCGGCTCGTTCAGATGGAGACGTGCGAGCCGAGTTCGACGACCCGGTTCGCCGGCAGTTCGAAATAGTCGGTCGGATCGGCGGCCGAGTTGGCGAGCGCGATGAAGAGGCGGTCCTGCCACCTCGGCAGGGCCGACTTCGGATCCTCGATCAGCTTGCGCCGGCCGAGATAGAACGATGTCGACATGATGTCGAACTTCAGCCCTTCCTTCCGGCAGATGATCAGCGCCTGCGACACGTTCGGGCTTTCCATGAATCCGAACGAGAGTTCGAGTTGCAGGAACCGTTCCGAGATGCGCTCGATCGCATAGCGTTCCGAGGAAGGCAACGACCGGCACGGAGGCCGTCTTCACGGTCAGCATGATGTTCTGCTCGTGCAGCACGCGGTTGTGCTTGAGGTTGTGCAGGAGGGCGGCCGGCGCCGTCTCGGGATCGCTGGTGAAGAAGATCGCCGTCCCCGGCACGATCGTCGGGCCGTGGTCGGACGGCCGCTCGATCCTCTCGGCGAATTCCCGCATCATCACGTTGCTCTTGCGGGTCTTGGAGAACAGGATCGCCGTGCCCCGCGTCCATGTCCACATCGCCAGGAAGAGCGCGCCCGCCACCATCACCGGCAGGTAGCCGCCCTGGAAGAACTTCGTCAGGTTGGCCATCAGGAAGATCGTTTCGATGGCGACGAGCGGGACCAGCACCGCGAGCGTCAGCCTCAGCGACCAGTTCCAGCGCGTGCGCAGGAAATCGAACGTCAGGATGGACGTCACGATCATCGTCCCCGTGACCGCGATGCCGTAGGCGGTCGCAAGCGCCTCGGACTTGCGGAAGAGAATGACGAGAAGGAGCACGCCGGCGAGCAGCAGCGTGTTGATCAGCGGGATGAAGATCTGACCGGTCTGCTCCTCCGACGTGTGGCGGATTTCCATGCGCGGCATGAAGCCGAGCTGGATCGCCTGCCGCGTCAGCGAATAGGCGCCCGATATCACCGCCTGGCTGGCGATGATCGTCGCGACGGTAGCGAGCGCGACGACCGGCACCAGCGCCCAGTGCGGAAACATCAGGAAGAACGGGTTGCCGCTATCGGCCGGGTTCTTCGAGCACCATCGCACCCTGGCCGAGGTAGTTGAGAACCAGGGACGGGAAGACGAGCCTGAACCACGCGGTCTGGATCGGCGAGCCGGCCGAAGTGCCCGAGGTCGGCGTAGAGGGCCTCGGCGCCGGTGACCGCGAGAAAGACGGCGCCCGAGCACCACCAGCGCGACGAAGCGCTCGAGGAAGAAGAACCGGATCGCATGGATCGGGTTGATCGCCCACAGGATCTGCCGGATCGCCCGCGACATGATAGAGCCCGATCGCGGCCATGGTAGGAACCAGAACGCGGTGATCGGTCCGAAGAGCCTGGCCGACTGCCGCGGTTCCGTGCGACTGGATCGCGAACAGCCCGATGAGGATGACGATCGCGATCGACGTCGACATAGCCCTGGAAGTCGGGCGTCACCAGTTCGAGCCCCTCGACCGCCGAAAGCACCGAGATGGCCGGCGTGATGATCGCATCTCCGAAGAACAGGGCGCAGCCGGCCACGCCGAGCATCAGCACGAGGGCCGTGCGCCTGCCGACGGACTTCTGCACCAGCGCCAGCAGCGCGAGCATGCCGCCTTCGCCGTTGTTGTCGGCGCTGCAGAAGCAGCGTGACGTATTTCAGCGAGACGATGATGATCAGCGCCCAGATCAGCAGCGACGCCACGCCGAGAACCTCTTCCCGCGCGATGCCGTCGCCGGCCACCGGCCGCAACGCCTCGCGGAAAGCGTAGAGCGGGCTGGTTCCGATGTCGCCGTAGACGACGCCGATGGAGCCGACCGTCAGTGCCAGAATGCGCCCTTGCCGGCAGGCGCCTGATGTCCGTTCCCCTCGGCCGGCTCCGTCCGGGCGGTGCCCTTCGAGGCCCGTTTTTTCCCGTCCATGCCCAAAGCCTCAGAACCAGCCCTTCTTGCGGAACCAGACGAAGGGGATGATCGATACGACGACCATCAGCGCGAGCGCGTAGAGATATCCATAGTCCCACGAAAGCTCCGGCATGTCCTTGAAGTTCATTCCGTAGATGGTGCCGACGAAGGTCGGCGGGAGCAGAATGACCGCGGCGATCGAGAAGATCTTGATGATCTTGTTCTGCTCGAGATTGATCATGCCGAGCGTCGCGTCGAGATGGAAGGTGATGTTCGCCGATATGAAGTTCGCGTGCTCGGAAAGCGACTGGATGTCCCGCGAGACGCTCTTGCAGCGCTCCTTCATCGCCTTGTCCCGGGCGACGGCCGGCATGGCGGAGAGGTAGCTCAGCACCCGCGCCAGCGACATCAGGCTCTCGCGGGTCTTCGCCGTCAGCCGCTGGAATTCCGCGATGTCGCCGATATGCGATTCGAGGTCCTTGGACGCGTCGTGCTCGTTCTTCTTCCGTCGACGTCGTGGCGGAAGATCTTGTTCCGACAGCTCGTCGATGCCGGCCGAGGTGTATTCGAGGATCTCCGCGGTCCGGTCGACGATGGTTTCCAGCAGCTTGGTCAGAACGGCGAGCCCGTTGGCCCCGCAACCGCCCATGCGCGGCGCCGCGGCACGGAAGATCTTGAACGCCTTCGGCTCCGCATAGCGGATGGTGACGAGCCGGCCGCCGGCGATGACGAAGCCGACATCGGTGATCTCGGCGAAACCCGTCTCGATGCGCTAGGCGAGGCTGGCGGTCATGTAGAGCGTCTCGTTCTCGACATAGAGCCGGCTCGAAGGCTCGATGTCCTTAAGGTCCTCGTGCGTCGGCAAGCTCGACGGCGAGAAGCTTCTCGGTGCGGTGCTCTTCCTCCTGCGTCGGGCTGACGAGATCGAGCCAGACGACGGAGGCCGGCAGACGGTCCGAGTCTCTCCAGCGATGCCAGGTCGAAAGCCGACCCGTCCGATGTGTAGGCCTGCAGCATTAGAACGTCTTGACCCGCTCGTTTCCCCGCCCGGGACGGTCGTGACCCCACACGATCCCGAAGGCGGGACAGAAACTGCCTGTTGCCGGACAAAAGTCAACATGAAAGGCCGGTCTCCGCCGGGCAATAATGTCGCGATCGCCTTGCGAAAGCCGCTGGAACGAACGGAACACCGGTTCCGGCCGGATGGTTCCGCGCGTGGCGGAAAATTCCGGGGAGGGAGGCTGGCCCGCGGGAGCGGGAAGCCTCAGAGCTTCTCCAGCAGCCCGATGAAGGCCCTCGAGAAATTGGCGAGCCCGGCAGTCTCCTCGTCGGGAAGCCGCACGGTGGTGCGCGTGCCGTCCTCGCTGAGGAAGACGAAGACCAGTGTTTCCTGCGCGTCGCCCGGCAGGCGCACCACGGCGATCTTCTGCTGGCCCTCGGCCAGGCCGGAGGCGGGCAGCGAGAAAAGGAACTCGCCGCCGAGCGACCTCACCGCCGCGCCGACGGCTTCCCCGAAGCCGCCGCGCTCGGACTGCACGGAATCGAGGGCCAGCTCCAGTTCGATGAGCTCGAGACCGGCGGTGGGCGCCGCATCGCGGCCGCCGCGCTGCTTTTCAACGGGTGACAATGTCTTGCTGCTTGCCTGGATATCGTGGGAAACCGACCGCGAAGCGGCCACGGGAACTGCAATCTGGTCCTGCATGAACGCGAATCCTGCGTAGGCCCCCGCGCGCAACGTCCGTGCCAAGCATGGCTGAAGTATGACGCAAACCGCCCCTTCTTCTTGCCGGCGGGTTCATGAAAGACTATGCATGTAACGAGATTCATTGAAGTTTGTGCCGCAGGGTCGAAGAGATTTCCGGTTGACGACATGACGGCCCGCTACCATCGACCGGTTTCCCTTGCTGCCGCGCTGGCGCGCAGGATTTCCGTCTTCAGCCTGGTCCTCTTCGCGGCCGCGGTCCTCGCGCATCGCTTCGGATCGCTGACGATCGGCCACCTTCTTGCGATTTCCGCGGTTGCCGGCATCCTTGCCGTGGTCGGCCTGCTGCTGGCGATCGTCGGCCTCGCGCGGCTCTGGGCCGTCGGCGCGAAGGGCGGCTGGTCCTCCTTCGCCGCGCTCGTCTGCATCGCTGATCGTGATTGCCCCCATCGGTTACGGCACGTGGAAGTACCTCGAGAGCCCGGATCTCTCCGAGGTCTCCAGCGACCTCGCCAGCCCGCCGCAATGGCTGGTGCCGCCGCCGGGCGATCGGCCGGCGGATCCCGAAGGCGCTGGCGACGGCGTGCAGGCCGCCCTGCAGGAGGAGGCCTATCCGGGCCTCGCCGGACGCCGCTACGAGGGCGCCATCGACCGGGTCCTGCAGGCGGTGCGCATGGCGATGGCGGATGCCGGCATGAAGATCGTTTCGGAGACCGGTGCGGGCGGCGCCGCGCCGTCCCCGAAAGGCCCGCCGCCCGAACGCGCACCGTCGAAGCCGGAAGCCGCGGCCGGGAGCCTGCCCGCGATCGTCCCCGTTCCGCTCGACCGGCCGTCGCCGATCGTTCCCGATACGGGTCCGGCCGCGCCGAAGGTCGTGCGCATCCAGGCGATACACAGGACACCGGTCTTCGGCCTGACAAGCGACGTTCTCATCCGCCTGCGCGAGGACGAGGAAACGACCGTCGTCGACATCCGTGTCTCGTCCCGCTTCGGGCCGCGCGACCTCGGCACGGGGGAGGCACTGGCTCGAGAATTCTACCGGAGCCTGGACCGCGACCTCCTCGGCATAGCCGGCGGCCAGGGTCCGGCTTCATCCGGCAACTAGGGCATTCCGGTGAAATCGGAACAGCCTTCGATGCTCTGTCTCGTTGTTCCTGCGCGATCCCGGACGCAAAACCGTTTCACGCTCCTGCCGGAATTGCTCTGGTCAGGTCGCCGTGTAGCGGCCCGCGAGCGCCGGCGGTCCGTCGGTTGCGACAAGGCCCCTGGCCGCGAGGTCCTCGATGTGGGCGAAGACCGAAAGCGCCGCGGCACGGTGCAGGCGGGGGTCCGTGTCGCGATAGATGGCCGCGACCATGTCGGCGATGCTCTGGTCGCCGGCGCGCACCCGGTCGAGGACTGCCCGCTCGCGCATGCGGCGATGCGCCTTGAGCGCGCGAACGAATTGCCTCGGCTGCCTGACCGGTCCGCCATGGCCCGGCAGGTAGACGCGGTCCTCGCGCGCTAGCAGGCGGTCCAGAGAAGCCATGAAGTCCGACATCGATCCGTCCGGCGGGGCGATGACGGTGGTCGCCCATGCCATGACGTGGTCGGCGGAAAAGAGGACGCCGGTACCCTCCAGCGCGAAGGCGCAGTGATTCGCCGCGTGCCCGGGCGTGTGCACGGCGGTCAGCGACCAGCCGACGCCCTCGACCGTCTCCCCGTCCGCCAGCGCGTGGTCCGGCACGAAATCGGTGTCGGAGCTTTCCTGCAGCGGATTGATCTCTCCGGGATGCAGCGGCCGGGCCGGGCGGTGCGGGCCTTCCGCGCAGATCGTGGCGCCGGTCTCCCGCGCCAGCCGCCGCGCCAGCGGCGAGTGGTCCCTGTGCGTATGGCTGACGAATATGTGGCTCACGTCGCGGCCGGCGATCGCCGCTGAGCAGCGCCTCGTAGTGGCCCTCGTCGTCCGGTCCGGGATCGATGACGGCGAGACGTCCTCTCGCCGACGACATAGCTGTTGGTGCCGTGGAAGGTCAGCGGACCGGCATTGGGCGCGGTGACGCGCACGACGCCTTTCTCCACCGCGACGGCCTTGCCGTGCGCTGGATCGAACGCGGTCTGGAATGCAGGTTCTTCCATCTGGAATCCGGGGAGCTGGCCTCTTCGGGGAGTCTCTTTACCTGTTTCCACGAAGTCAATATACCGTCGAAACGCAAGGGGCAGGGCATGTCGTCCGCCCGACGCCGATTCCGGGAGATCTCGACAATGACATTTGCCACCACCCGTTCGATGGCGGACAACCTTATTTCCGAGCGGCCGGTCGCGCGCCTGGCCTGGTACGGCGCCCTTGCCGTCCTCGGCACGCTGCTGCTGACGCTCTCCGCCAAGACGCGGGTCGTCCTCGGACCCGTCGACATGTCGCTCGAGACGCTGGCCGTCTATGCCATCGCCGCCGTCTTCGGAATGCGGCTCGGCCTGGCGACCCTGCTGCTCTACATGGCCGAGGGTGCCGCGGGGCTTCCCGTCTTCCAGGCCACTCCGGAAAAGGGCATCGGCCTCGCCTACATGATGGGCCCGACGGGCGGTTATCTCGCCGGGTTCGTTCTTGCCGCCGTCGTCGTCGGCTGGGCGGCGGACAGGGGCTGGGACCGGCGCGTCCTCCGCTTCGCCGGTGCGGTCCTCGCAGGCGAGGCGCTCGTCATGGGCCTGGGCTTCGCGTGGCTCGCCATGCTCATCGGCCCGGCGCAATCCTGGCAGTACGGCGTCCAGCCCTTCATCCTTCCCGACCTCGTCAAGGTGGCGCTGGTCGTTCTCGCCCTGCCGGCGGTCTGGAACCTGGTCGGCCGGTTCTCTGAGCGCTAGAAGGGCGCGCCGCGGTCGGGCCTCGCCCGGCTGCGATCAGGACTTGGCGCCGCCCGCCGCGCGCAGCGCGGGCGGCGCATCGGAAAGTCCGTCGTCCGCGATGTCGAGCAGCTTCTGCCGGACCATTTCGGGGTTGCGCGCGGCGATCAGCACCTTCAGTTCCTCGATCTCCGTCGCATTCACGTGCCGCTGGCTTGCCAGCCGCCGCGCCTCGCCGGATCTTCGGATGCTCGGTCTGCAGCACGGTCGAGGGATCGTAGAACAGCTCCTCCACCAGCTTTTCGCCGGGCCGCATGCCGGTGACCCGGATTTCGATGTCGCCGTCCGGCTGCTCCGGGGTCTTCTCGACGAGCCCGGCAAGGCGGATCATGTTCTCCGCCAGCTTCCTGACGGGAATCTGCTCGCCCATGTCGAGAAGGAAGATGTCGCCGCCCTCCGACATCGCAGCCGCCTGTACGATGAGTTCGGCGGCCTCGTGGATCGACATGAAGTAGCGCATCATGCCTTCGTGGGTGAGGGTTACGGGCCGCCGGCCTCGATCTGCTCCCGGAACAGCGGCACGACCGAGCCGCTCGACCCGAGAACGTTGCCGAAGCGGACGATGCAGAACTTCTGCGTCCCTGCCCCTGCGGGCGGCCTCGTCGCCGCAGGACCGGGTGATGAGCTCCGCCCACCGCTTGCTGGCCCCCATCACGTTGGACGGACGCACGGCCTTGTCGGTCGAGATCAGGACGAAGCGTTCGACGCCGCATTCGAGGGCGGCCCGCGGCGAAGCAGTCCGTCCCGAGCACGTTGTTGCGCGCGCCCTCGATCGGGTTCGCCTCGACGAGCGGCACGTGCTTGTAGGCGGCGGTGTGGAAGACGATCTGCACGCCGTGCCGCCTGAACACGTCGTTGACCAGCTTTTCGTCGGCGACGGAGCCGAGCACCGTCACGATCTCGACGTCGTCCGAGTTCGCCAGCGTCCGCTCGATCTGGTAGAGCCCGAACTCGCTGATGTCGAGCAGGATGAGCTTGCGCGGCGACCAGCGCACCACGAGCCTCGCCAGTTCCGATCCGATGGAGCCGGCCGCTCCCGAAACGCAGACGACCTTGCCCTCGAGGATCGACAGCAGCAGGTCGGAGCGGGGCGGCACGGCCGAACGTCCGAGCAGGTCGTCGATCTCCATGTTGCGCAACTGCGCCTCGAGCGCGCGGCCGCTCGTCATCTCGGAAAGGGCGGGAAGCGCCCGGATCTTGACCGGATGCTCGCGCAGGTCCGAGAGGAGCTTCTTGCGCCTGTCCGGGTCGACCGACGGCAGCGAGACCAGGATCTCCCTGATTCCGAAGTTCCGGATCAGCTCCGCGACCATCGCTTCCGGATAGACCCGCACGCCCATGATGTCGCGGCCGAAGAGAGACCTGTCCGTTTCCAGGAAGCCTGCGAGGAGCCGGTCCGCCTGCTGGTTGATCGCCGCTGCGAGCTGCAGCGCGGCCTCGTCGGTTCCGTAGACCAGAACCTGCCGGCGGATGGCGCTTCCCCGGCCGGCCCGCGGCCAGAGCAGCGCCTTGGCGCCGAAGCGCACTCCGGCGACGGCCCAGATGCCGAAGACCCAGTAGAACAGCGGGATCGACCGCGGTGCGCCCTGTGCGCCCGACATCGAGGTCAGGAACAGGACCGCGATCCAGACGAGGGTGGCGAGCGACATGGCCCGTACGGTCACCCAGATCGCCCGTTCCGGGAGGTAGCGGATGACGGCCCGGTAAAGCCCCAGCCGGGCGAAGATCGGAATGGCGACGACGGGCGCGCAGGCCATGATCGCGAATTGCTCGAACGTCGGGTCGAAGGCCTCGCCAAGGCGCAGGCTGTAGCTCACCCAGAGAACGAGGAGCAGGAGCAGGATGTCCGTCGAGATCAGCAGCGCCCGCTTCGCCGGCCGCGGCAGGTTCCTCAGTTTCTTGCGAAACAGGTCGATCATCGCGGGCAGACCCCCCGGCTGCGCGGCGCGGGCCGGCGGCGCCCGGCGCATGCCGTCGCGGTTCCGCCATCCGCGACGCAACGGCCGCGATCGTCGCGGGCGGCGAGGGGTGTTCGTTTCATCTCACTGTCCGATCTGCCAGGGCTGCACGCAAAGACGGGCGCACGAGAATGGGGAAAACGGCGCACGGTGCCGGTGCGACCCCGGTTCCCGGTCGAAATTCGGGCAAGCCTCTCTTCCTCCGTTCGCCGATCGGCCCGATCCGGATGACATGGATGCGGCCCCATCGGGTCTGTCCCACCATCTATCACGTTCCATGGTTGTGGCAACTCGCGGTGTTTCCACTCGTGCAGGAACTCGGCGAAGGGGTGTAGGAGATTGCGCGACGTCTTGCGGGGGCGAATGTCCGGGACATCCCGATGCAGGACACGGACGAGATGTGCGCCATTGCCGCCGCCACGGGTCCGCCGGCACGCGGCGGGCCCAATACTCTCGCGCCGCATGGCCCGCACGTCGGCGGGGGGGTGGGCGAGGAGGAGCGCGACGGCCGGGACCACGATGTCGAATGCCCACTTCATGGCTTGAAATCACCCATGATTCCTGCCGGTTCGGCTCCCGCATCTCTGGTACAGGCGCCGTTCCGGGGTCGTCGCCGACGGATATGGCGGTTGCTTGGGGAGTCGCGCGCTACCCAGCCGCCAATCTTTATCACATGGAGGAAATCGGAGTCGACAATCGGTATCCTCGCCCGGTCCTGCGGTCTGCTTGCGCATGCGCCTCCCTGGCCTTCGACAAGAAGGGGCGCCGGCCCGCGCCCGGCGATGCCGCATCGGTTTGCCCCACCATCCGGCGGTTTTGCGGCGGCCGTCGCAAACGCGGTCGCCAACCGGGCGCGATCGGTGTATGCCAGCCATGTCTGCGCCTGCCTCGCGGAAGCCCGGGAAAGATTTCCGGCGCGTCGGCCGGCTGGCGGCAGAAGAAACCCTTCGCCCGGCTTCCGCCACGGCCGCGGAAGGCCGGAACACCGGTCGAACCAGGTCGAGTAAGGACATGCTGAGCCATCTCCGGTCCCTTGAGGCTGAGGCGATCCACATCATCCGGGAGGTTGCGGCGACCTTTTCGGCGCCGGTGATGCTTTATTCCATCGGCAAGGATTCGTCCGTCCTGCTCCATCTGGCGCGGAAGGCCTTCGGGCCGGCGCCGCTGCCCTTCCCGCTGCTTCACGTCGACACCACCTGGAAATTCAGGGAAATGATCGCCTTTCGCGATGCGGTCGCCCGTCTTCCGGGAATAGAGATGATCGTGCACGTCAACGAGGACGGGGTGCGGCGCAACATCAATCCGATCGATCACGGCGCCGCCACCCACACCCATGTCATGAAGACGGAAAGCCTGCGCCAGGCACTGAGGAAGCACGGCTTCGACGCCGCCATCGGCGGAGCGAGGCGGGACGAGGAGAAGTCCCGGTCGAAGGAGCGGATATTCTCCTTCCGCAACCGGCAGCAGGGCTGGGACCCGAAGAACCAGAGGCCGGAAATGTGGAAGATCCTCAACGGCCGCATCGCTCCCGGCGAATCGATCCGCGCCTTCCCGCTCTCCAACTGGACCGAGCTCGATATCTGGCAGTACATCGAGGCGGAGGAAATCCCGGTCGTGCCGCTTTATTTCGCCAGCCCCCGGACGGTCGTCAGACGCGACGGCATGCTGGTCATGCTCGACGACGACCGGCTGAAGCTCAGGCCGGGAGAGGTCCCCGAAACCCTGACCGTGCGCTTCCGCACGCTCGGTTGCTACCCGCTGACCGGAGCCATCGAGTTGGAGGCCGCGACCCTCCGGGCGATCGTCGCCGAGATGGCGGACGCTCGCACCTCGGAGCGCCAGGGGCGTGCCATCGACCACGACGAAAGCGCCTCGATGGAGAAGAAGAAGCGGGAAGGATACTTCTGATGGAGCGAGACGTCGCCGCGGCGGACGCGGTTCTTCCGGGCGCCGGCGGCGCCGCGAAGTCGCTGCTGCGGTTCCTGACATGCGGCTCGGTCGACGACGGCAAGTCGACCCTGATCGGGCGTCTCCTTTATGATTCCAGGCTTGTCTTCGACGACCAGCTGGCGCAGCTCCGGCGCGGCGGGGGCGGCCAGGACGGCGCGGATGCGAACCTCGACTTCGCGATGTTGCTCGACGGCCTGCAGGCCGAGCGCGAGCAGGGCATCACCATCGACGTCGCATACCGCTTCTTCGCCACGCCGCGGCGGCGCTTCATCGTCGCCGACACGCCGGGGCACGAGCAGTACACGCGCAACATGGCGAGCGGCGCCTCGACCGCCGACCTCGCCGTGCTGCTGGTCGACGCACGCCACGGCGTCGTCACCCAGACCCGCCGCCACGCCAACATCGTGTCGCTGCTCGGCATCCGCCATGTCGTTCTGGCGGTCAACAAGATCGACCTGGTCGGCTACGACCGTACCCGCTTCGAGGAGATCCGCGACGAATTCGCCGGCTTCGCGCAGGAGAAGGGCTTTCGTTCGGTGACCGCGATCCCGCTGTCTGCCCGTTTCGGGGACAATGTCGCCCGTACCTCGCCGAAGACGCCCTGGTACGAGGGGCCCTGCCTGCTCGGGCATCTGGAGGAGGTGGACGTCGCACGCGAACCGGGCTCCCGCCCGTTCCGGCTGCCTGTGCAGTACGTCAACCGGCCGAACGACGGTTTCCGCGGCTTCTGCGGGACGATCGCCGGCGGAACCATATCCGAAGGGGAGACCGTCCGCGTCGCGCAGTCCGGAAGGACGGCGAAGGTGAAGTCCGTTCTGCGGGCGTCCGGCGACGGCGGCACGGCGTCGGAGGGAGAGGCGGTCACGCTCGTCCTCGACAGGGAAATCGACGTCTCCCGCGGCAGCATGCTTTCGGCCCCCGACGAGCCGCCGGAGCTCGCCGACCAGTTCATGGCCGACATCGTCTGGTTCGACGAGCAGGACCTGCTGCCCGGCCGCTCCTATGTGCTGCGCACCGAATGCGACGAGGTCAACGTCACGGTCACCGAGCTCAAGTACCGCATCGACGTCGAGACGTCCGGGCGCGAGGCAGCGAAGTCGCTTGCCATGAACGAGATCGGCGTCTGCAATCTTTCAGCGCAGCACAGGATCGCCTTCGACCCCTACGAGCAGAACCGGGCGACCGGCGGCTTCGTGCTGATCGACCGGATGACGAATTCGACCGCGGGAGCGGGCATGTTCGTCTATGCGCTGCGCCGCTCGGCCAATATCCGCTGGCAGGCGCTCGACGTCGATCGCAAGGCGCGCGCCGCCCTGAAGAACCAGAGGCCGTGCGTGGTCTGGTTCACCGGCCTTTCCGGCTCGGGCAAGTCGACCATCGCCAACCTTCTCGAAAAGAAGCTCAATGCCGGCGGGCGCCACACCTATGTGCTCGACGGCGACAACGTGCGCCATGGCCTCAACAGGGACCTCGGCTTCACCGAGGCCGACAGGATCGAGAACATCCGGCGGGTCGCGGAGGTGGCGCGCCTGATGGCCGACGCGGGTCTCATCGTCCTCGTTTCCTTCATCTCTCCCTTTGCGGCGGAGCGGAAGATGGCCCGCGAGCTCATGCCCGACGGCGAGTTCGTCGAGATCCACGTCGACACTTCCCTGGAGGAATGCATCCGCCGCGATCCGAAGGGCCTTTACGCGAAGGCCCTGGCCGGCGAGATCGCGAACTTCACCGGGCTCGATTCCCCCTACGAGGAGCCCGGGCACCCGGAGATTCGCCTGTCGACCGCCGGAAGCGCGCCCGAGGCCCTCGCCGAGATGGTGGAGGGCTGGCTGCGCGAACGGGGGTTCTTCTGACGCCGCGCCAGCCGGAGTGGCGATGCCATACGTCCTTCGATGCCTCTGCTAACGATCAAGTGTTGCATCACTCGGTCGGACTCTGTGATAGTTTCACATCGAACGGGGAACAGCGTTCCGCGGGAAGACTGGACGGGCGGCGACGCGCCGGGAGGGCGACGCAAGAGGGTATGCCGCGCTCCGCCGGTCGGTCCGCGCCGCCGGCAGCCGGCGGGCTCGCCACGCGATCCGCTCGCCGTTCCTCGCCCCGGGGCCGATGGACAAGCACAGGTGGCGCACGTGAAAGGCATACTTCTGGCAGGTGGCAGCGGGTCCCGTCTCTATCCGGCAACGCTCGCCGTGTCCAAGCAGATCCTTCCGGTCTACGACAAGCCGCTCGTCTACTATCCGCTGAGCGTACTCATGCTCTCGGGGATACGGGACATCCTCCTGATTTCCACGCCGCGCGACATCGGCCTCTTCCGGACGCTGCTCGGCGACGGCAGCGAATTCGGCCTTAACATCGCCTATGCCGAGCAGGCGGAGCCGCGCGGGCTGGCCGAGGCCTTCATCATCGGGCGCGACTTCATCGGTTCCGACCCGGTCGCCATGATCCTCGGCGACAACATCTTCTACGGCGACGGACTCTCCCGCGTCTGCCAGGGCGCCGCCGCGCGCGAGGAAGGCGCGACGGTCTTCGCCTACCATGTCGACGACCCGGAGCGATACGGCGTCGTCAGTTTCGACGCCGGGACGGGCAAGGCCACCCTGATCGAGGAAAAGCCGGCGAAGCCGAAGTCGAACTGGGCGGTGACCGGCCTCTATTTCTACGACAACGACGTGGTCGACATCGCCGCCTCCGTGCGTCCGTCGGCGCGCGGCGAGCTCGAGATCACCGATGTCAACAATGCCTACCTGTCGCGCGGCGCGCTTCGGGTGCAGCAGCTCGGCCGCGGCTATGCCTGGCTCGATACCGGCACGCACGATTCCCTTCACGAGGCGGGATCCTTCGTCAGGACGATCGAGCATCGCCAGGGCATCAAGATCGCCTGCCCGGAGGAGATCGCGCTGCTGATGGGCTGGCTCGACGGCGAGAAGGTGCTCCAGCGGGCGGAGATGTTCGGCAAGACGGCCTACGGCCACTACCTGCGACGCCGCGTGAAGGAGCTGGCGTAATGGTGGAGGTCCGCCCGCTCGGCCTCGGGGGCGTGTTCGAGATCGTCCCGGAGAAGCACGGCGACGAGCGCGGTTTCTTCTCCGAGACCTACAACCGCGACACCCTGGCGGAGGCCGGCATCGACCTCGAATTCGTCCAGGACAACCATTCCCTGTCCGCTGCGAAGGGCGTGCTGCGCGGGCTGCACTACCAGCTGCCGCCGAAGGCCCAGGACAAGCTCGTCCGCGTGGTGCGCGGCGCCGTCCTCGACGTCGCCGTCGACATCCGGCACGGCTCGCCGACCTTCGGCAAGTGGATCTCGCTCGAGGTGAGCGCCGGCCGCTGGAACCAGATCCTCGTGCCGAAGGGCTTCGCCCACGGCTTCGTCACGCTCGTTCCGGATACCGAGGTGATCTACAAGGTGACGGACACCTATTCGCCCGCGCACGACCGCGCGATCCGCTTCGACGACCCCGAAATCGCGGTGGACTGGCCGTTTCCCGCGGACGCGCTGCAGCTGTCGCAGAAGGATCGGGCGGCGCCGCGCCTGGCCGACGCGGAAATCTTCGGTGCAGGCTGGGAGAACGCGAAATGAAGGTTCTGGTGACGGGCGGAGCGGGTTTCATCGGCTCCGCGGTGTGCCGGCTGCTGGCCGCCGACGGGGCCTTCGAGGTCGTCAATGTCGACAAGCTGACCTATGCCGGCAATCTCGCCTCCCTGAGGTCGATAGAGGACCGGCCGAACTACCGCTTCGTCAAGGCCGACATCTGCGACGGGCAGCGCATGCTCGAGGTCATGCGCGAGGCGGAGATCGACGCCGTCATGCACCTTGCCGCGGAAAGCCATGTCGACCGCTCGATCGACGGCCCGTCGGCCTTCATCGACACCAACATCGTCGGCACCTACCGCCTGCTCGACGCCGCCCTCGGGTACTGGCGCGACATGCCGGCCGGGCGTCGCGAGGCCTTCCGTTTCCACCACGTCTCCACCGACGAGGTCTTCGGCGACCTGCCTTTCGACGAGGGCGTCTTCACCGAGGCAACGCCCTACGCACCGTCCTCGCCCTATTCCGCCTCGAAGGCCGCCTCCGACCATCTCGTGCGCGCCTGGCATCATACCTACGGCCTGCCGGTCGTGCTTTCCAACTGCTCCAACAACTACGGGCCGTTCCATTTTCCCGAGAAGCTGATCCCGCTGACGATCCTCAATGCCCTGGCCGGGAAGGAGCTTCCGGTCTACGGCAGGGGTGCGAACGTGCGCGACTGGCTCTACGTCGAGGATCATGCGCGCGCCCTGAGGGACGTCGTCACGAAGGGCGTGCCGGGCGAGAGCTACAATGTCGGCGGCCTTTCGGAACGCACCAACCTGGAGGTGGTCGAGACGATCTGCGGCATTCTCGACCGGAAACGCCCGCGGCCCGGCGGCAGGAGCCACGCGGAGCTCATCGCCTTTGTGGCCGATCGACCCGGCCACGACCGCCGCTACGCCATCGACCCGGGGAAGATCCGCAGGGAACTCGGCTGGGAGCCGCAGGAAAGCTTCGCCTCCGGTATCGCCCGGACGATCGACTGGTACCTCGACAACGAGTGGTGGTGGCGCCCGATCCGCGAGGGCAATTATGCCGGCGACAGGCTCGGCACCGGAGAGCACGTCCCGGCATGAAGCTGCTGGTCACCGGAACGAAGGGCCAGGTCGTCACCAGCCTCATCGAGCGCGCCGCCGCAAGGGGCGATGCGGAAATAATCGCGCTCGGCCGGCCGCAGCTCGATCTCGCAGACCCGGAAACCGTGGCACGCGCGCTCGACAGCGCTGAATGCGACGTAATCGTCTCTGCCGCCGCCTATACTGCGGTGGACCGGGCCGAGGACGAGCCGGACCTGGCGATGGCCGTCAACGCCGCGGGCGCCGAGGCCGTGGCGCGCGCCGCGGCAGCGCGCCGCCTGCCCGTCATCCACCTGTCGACCGACTACGTGTTCTCCGGCTCCGGCGACAGGCCCTGGACCGAGGACGATCTGCCGGCGCCGCAATGCGTCTACGGCATGACGAAGCTGGAGGGCGAGCGCCGCGTTGCCGCCGCCAACCCCCGCCACCTGATCCTGCGCACGGCCTGGGTCTACAGCCCCTTCGGCGGCAATTTCGTCAGGACGATGCTCAGGCTGGCGCGCGAGCGCGACGAGGTCGCCGTGGTCGCTGACCAGTGGGGAAACCCCACATCCGCGCTCGATATCGCCGACGCGATCCTGCATCTCGCGCCCAGGCTCCGGCTGGACGGCGATGCCGCGCACCCGGGCGTCTGCCATCTCGCAGGGTCGGGGACGACGAACTGGGCTGGTTTCGCGCGCCACGTCTTCGACGCCAGCGCCCGCTTCGGCGGCCCGCAGGCCGCAGTGCGCGACATCGCGACTGCGGACTACCCCACGAGGGCCCGCCGCCCGCTGAATTCCCGCCTGTCGACGGACCGGCTGCACCGGCTCTTCGGCTGGCGCGCGCCGGACTGGCGGAATTCGACGGACGAGACCGTCCGTCGCCTGCTGGGCGGGACGGCGGACTGAGCGGGCTCGGGGAGCCGCTTCGAGCGCCGGGGAAGTCGTGCGCCGAACGCCGGACCGAGGGCCGTGCCTCAGACATAGAGTCCGCGCACGCGCATCTCGACGGCGTTCAGCTCGCGCCCCAGGCCCAGACTTTCCCCGACGAACACCAGGTTCGAATTCGAGACCGGCGAGGGCTGGTCGGTGAACAGCGTCTGCTCGCCCCAACGCACTGTCCCGTCCGGCGCCGAGGCAGCCCCCGTCTCGGATCCCGCGGTCCCGTCGCCCGAGCCGTCGACGTGCGTATCGCCGCTGGCGCCGCTTGCACAGCTTGCAAGCAGCACGCCCCTCTGGCGAAAGACGGCGCCGAAGACGCTCTGCAGGAAAGGGCTGATGTCGATCGCCACCATGCCGAGCGTATTGGTGCCGGTCGGATTCGGATCGCCGAGGCGGAGCGTGTCGCCGGGCGACCAGCCGGCGATGTCGGCGGCGTCGCTGACCGAGAGCCGGCTTTCGCCGGCGTTCCATGTCACCCAGGCGGGCTCCGCCGGCGATTTGCCGGTGTTCCAGATGCGCACCATCGCCGCGTTCCGCATGGCGTCGGTGAAGATCTCGGGCACGCGGGCCTCGGTGAGGGTAAGCTCGGATCCGCCGGCCGAGGCGAGCGTGTAGCTGCGCGGCGTCGCCGGACGGGCTGCGTCGATCTGCCAGATATGGCCGACGGTCGGGCAGGGCAGGAGCTGCGCCACCGGCCGGCCGCTCGCGGGGTGGACCACGCCGCCCGGGAACTTCACGGCGCCTGTGTCGCGCGCGGCGACGAGTGCTTCGATCCAGCCGCTGCCGTCCGCGCTCACCTTGAGATGGAAGTCGTCGTCGCCGGTCAGTCCGAGCTCGGCCCGGCCCGAACTCGATGACTGGAAGAGTTGCGAGGCCGTGTCCCCCTCGGACGCCTTGTTGATCTTGAGCCGGTGGTCGCTGCCCTCGTGGGTGAAGAGGCTCGCCGGGGACGAAACCGCCAGCCGGTCCGTCGCATCCGCCTCGGTGTGGACGCCGAAGCGCGCCAGCCGTGCGCCGCCGGCATCGGCCGCCGCCCAGGCCGTGCCGTCGAAGACGATGCGCTCTCCGGCGCCGGCGTCGTAGGCCTGCCAGCCAGTCGCCGGGGCAAGGAAGTGCCAGGCGCCGTCCGCGAAACAGGCGATGGCGTTGTCGCGGCCCGCCCATTCTCCCGTCGCGCCCGGCGCGGCCACATAGGTGTCGCCCTCGGCCGGCGAAGCCGGCGGTCCCGCGAGGCCGCGCGCGCCGACCACCGGCTGGACCAGCCCGTCGATGAGCCTCAGGGCCTCGTTGTGGGTCACGTGCTTCTGGGCCTGCGAAGGCAGGATGTAGGGAAGCTGCAGTCGGGGCGTCGTTTCCATTGCGTGCTCCTCGGGTTCGACTGCCGGAAGCTTAGGCGCACCGGGCCGGGCGGGGATGAATTCGACCGGATTTGGCTGCCGCAGGCTCGCGCTGGCGGATCTCCGCCCCACGGAAGGCGCCGGAATCCCGGGAGTTTCGGGCGCCATGGGCGAGACCGGCGGCAAGCCGCGTCCCGCGTGGCGATCCCCGCGCCGGCGTCCGGTGGAGGGCGCCTCTATGCCCCGTGGAACTCCCGGTACCATGCGACGAACCGGGACAGGCCGTCCTCGATGGACGTATCCGGCGAAAAACCGGTTGCGGCCGCAAGCCGGCTGACGTCCGCATAGGTCGCCGGAACGTCGCCCGGCTGCATCGGAAGATAGTTGCGCTTCGCCTTCCGGCCGAGCGCGGTCTCGATGGCGGAAATGAAGCGTTCGAGCTCGACGGGCGTGTGGTTGCCGATGTTGTAAAGCACGTGCGGCGCTTCCCCCTGCGCCGCGCCTCCGTCCCCGGGTGGCCGGTCGACGAGGCGGCGGATCGCCTCGGTGACGTCGTCGATATAGGTGAAGTCCCTGCGCATCCGTCCGTTGTTGTAGACGTCGATCGCCCGGCCCTCGTTGATCGCCTTCGTGAACGAGTAATAGGCCATGTCCGGCCGGCCCCAGGGGCCGTAGACCGTGAAGAACCGAAGGCCCGAAGCGCGGATGCCGAAGAGATGCGCATAGGTCTGCGCCATCAGTTCGTCCGCCCGCTTGGTCGCCGCATAGAGCGAGACCGGCCGGTCGACGCGATCGTCTTCGCTGGAAGGGACCTTCGCGTTGGTGCCGTAGACGGAGCTGGACGAGGCGTAGATCAGATGGCGGACCGGGTGGGCCCGGCACGCCTCCAGGACGTCGAGGAACCCGTCGACGTTCGAGCCGACATAGGCCCGCGGGTTCTCCAGCGAATAGCGCACGCCGGCCTGTGCGGCGAGGTGGATGACGCAGTCCGGTGCGAAAGCTGCCGAAGGCGGCCGGAAACGCCGCTCGTGGTCGCAGACGTCCAACCGCTCGAAGGCGAAGCCCGGCAGGGCTTCGAGCCGCTCGAGCCGCGCGCGCTTCAGCCCGGCGTCGTAGTAGTCGTTCAGGTTGTCGATGCCGAGGACGGCGGCGCCCGAGCCAGCGAGGGCACCTGCCAGGTGAAAGCCGATGAAGCCGGCCGCCCCGGTCAGCAGGATGCGTCTTCCGGCGAGATCGGGTTCAGCGGGGCCGACGGCCATTCTCGTTCTCCGGACGCTGGCGTTCAGCGGCCGACGCTGACGTAGGTCAGCCCGGCCGCGCGTATCTCGCCGGGGTCGTAGACGTTGCGCAGGTCGACGACGACGTCGCCCTTCAGGTGCTTGCGGATCGCCTTCGGATCGAGGCCGCGCAGCATGTCCCATTCGGTGACCAGCACCATTGCGTCCGCGTCCTTCAGGCAGCCATAGGCGTCGGCCGCATATTCGACGTTGTCCATGACGTCCGGGGCGTTCTCCATGCCGGCCGGGTCGAAGGCGCGGATCCTGGCGCCGGCGTCCTGCAGGGCGCGGATGACCGCGATCGACGGCGCCTCGCGCATGTCGTCCGTGTTCGGCTTGAAGGTCAGGCCGAGGACGGCGATCGTGCGGCCGCGGACCGAGCCGCCGCAGGCGGCGACGACCTTGCGCGCCATGGCCCGCTTGCGCTGGTCGTTGACGCTGACCACCGTCTCGACGATGCGCGTCGGCGTCGCGAGGTCCTGCGCGGTCTTGACGAGCGCCAGCGTGTCCTTCGGGAAAGCAGGAGCCGCCGTATCCCGGGCCGGCATGAAGGAACTTCGGGCCGATCCGCCGGTCGAGCCCGATGCCGCGGGCGACGTCCTGCACGTTGGCGCCGGCGGCCTCGCAGATGTCGGCCATCTCGTTGATGAAGGTGATCTTCGTCGCGAGGAAGGCGTTGGCCGCGTATTTCGTAAGCTCGGCGGTTCGCCTGTCGGTGAACAGGACCGGCGACTGGTTCAGGGAAAGCGGCCGGTAGATCTGCGCCATGACCTCGCGGGCGCGCTCGTCGGACGACGCCGATGACGACCCTGTCGGGCCGCTTGAAGTCCTCGATCGCCGCGCCCTCCCTCAGGAATTCCGGGTTCGAGACGACGGAGAAGAGTTCGCGCGGGACCGTCTCGCCGATGATCCGCTCGACCTCGTCGCCGGTACCGACCGGCACCGTCGACTTCACGACGATCACCGTGTAGCCGCGAATCGACCGGGCGATCTCGGCGGCCGCCGCGTAGACATATTCGAGATCGGCGTGGCCGTCGCCGCGCCGCGACGGCGTACCGACGGCGATGAAGACCGCGTCGGAGTCTGCGACGACTTCGGCGAGTTCGGTGGTGAAGGCCGAGTCGGCCGCCGCGCACGTTCTTCGCGATCAGGTCCTCGAGTCCGGGCTCGTAGATCGGCACGCCGCCCGCCGTCAGCGCGGCGATCTTTTCCTCCGCCTTGTCGATGCAGGTGACCGAAAAGCCGAAATCGGCCAGGCAACTTCCCGTGACGAGCCCGACATAGCCCGCTCCAATCATCGCAATCTTCATGCCGGACCTCTCGATGGCAATCCCGTCTTGCGCGCCGGCCCCCGGGGGGCGCGGCAAGGACATCCGGGCATCGGCCGCGCTGCTGCCGCCGGCACCCCGTTCACTACCGAGCGACTTAGCGAAATAAGGGCCGCTTTACCAGCCTGAAGGCTGGCTGCCGACGTTCATACCTTGGTGGGGTCGTCCGGCCGCACCTCTACCTCGTCCATCCGTGCCCTGACGAAATCGAGGTCCAGGATCTCGCGGCGCGAGGTCGGCAGGCAGGGTCAGCACGGCCCGTTCCGGTCGACCGGTCCGCGCCGATGCTGGCGATGCCGGAATGCTTGCCGGTCACCATGCCGCCCGCGACGGTGTCGTTCGTCTCCGGGTCGACGAGGATGAACGAGCCGGTCTGCCGGTTCCTGTCGTAGGGATCGAAGATCGCAGGCTCTTCGAAGACGAGACGCACCGAACCGATCTCGTTCATGGAGAGGGCGGCTGCCGGGGTCCAGTTCCCGGATGCGAGGTCGAGCACCGAGCGCGTCTCGACCGCGACGCGCTGGCGCCTGCTGGAGGACTTCAGCCAGTAGCGCTTGCCGGCGGAGATGCCCGAGGGCTGCAGGGCGACCAGCCGCGCGTCGAAAGACCGGCCGGCGAGGGGCTGCGCGTCGAGTGCGGCTATCATGTCGCCGCGCGAGATGTCGAGCTGCCGGTCGAGCACGAGCGTGATCGCGTCGCCGGCGACGGCGGCGTTGCGCACCAGGTCGAAGGTGACGATCTTCGCGACGTTCGCCACCATCCCGGAGGGCAGCACGACGACGCTGTCGCCGGGCTTGATCGAACCGCCCGCCACCGTTCCCTGATAGCCCCGGAAGCTCTCGCCCGGCCGCGAGACGCGCTGCACGGGCAGCCGGAAGCCGACCGCCTGCGCCGAGCGCACGGTCGCGAGCTCCAGCGCCTCGATCAGCGTCGGCCCCTGATACCAGGGCATGGCGCGATCGCCCGGAAGGACGACGTTCTCGCCCTTCAGCGCCGAGATCGGGATCGCGGTCACCTGCTTCACGCCGAGCGAAAAGGCGAAGGAACGGAATTCGCCGGACGATGCGGCTCGAAGCCGCTCCGGTCGTAACCGGTGAGGTCGATCTTGTTGACGGCGAGCACGAACTGCCGGATGCCCATCAGTGCTGCGATCGTCGCGTGGCGGCGCGTCTGTTCGAGGATGCCGGCCCGCGCGTCGACGAGGATGACGGCGAGGTCGGCGGTCGAGGCGCCGGTCGCCATGTTGCGGGTGTATTGCTCGTGGCCGGGCGTGTCGGCGACGATGAAGGAGCGCCGCCCCGTCGAGAAGTACCGGTAGGCGACGTCGATCGTGATGCCCTGCTCGCGCTCGGCCTGCAGGCCGTCGAGAAGCAGCGCGAAATCGGGCAGGCCGAGCTCGTTCTGCTTGCTCCGATGAATCGCGGGCGAGCGTGGCGGCCTGGTCCTCCTTGACCGCCTTGGTATCCCAGAGAAGGCGGCCGATCAGCGTCGACTTGCCGTCGTCGACGCTGCCGCAGGTCAGAAGCCTCAGCGGGCGCGTGTCGCGCGCGACGGGTGCGGTTTCCGGTTCGGGCGCGACGCGTGCCGCGTTTTCGACATGGGCGGTCATCTCAGAAATATCCTTCGCGCTTCTTCTTTTCCATGGAGCCGGACTGGTCGCGGTCGATGGCGCGGCCCTGGCGCTCGGAAACGGTGGCGATCTCGAGTTCGCCGATGATGTCGTCGAGCGTCGTGGCGGTGGAGCGGATCGCCCCCGTCAGCGGGAAGCAGCCGAGCGTGCGGAAGCGCACCGTCTCCTCGCCGCGGCGACCTCGCCGGGCAGCAGCTCGAGCCGCGGGTCCTCGGCGAGGATCAGCATGCCGTCGCGCTCGACGACCGGGCGCCTCGCGGCGAAGTAGAGCGGGACGATCGGGATCTCCTCGGCCTGGATGTAGCGCCAGATGTCGACCTCGGTCCAGTTCGACAGCGGGAAGGCCCGCACGCTCTCGCCGCGGCGGATCGCGCCGTTGTAGATGTTCCAGAGCTCCGGCCGCTGGTTGCGCGGGTCCCAGCGGTGGTCGGGCGTGCGGAAGGAGTAGATGCGCTCCTTGGCGCGGGAGGCCTCCTCGTCGCGCCGGGCGCCGCCGAAGGCCGCGTCGAAACCGTGGGCGTCGAGCGCCTGGCGCAGCGCCTCCGTCTTCATGATGTCGGTGTAGCGCGCCGATCCGTAGGTGAACGGCGTGATGTTCTCGGCCTGCCCGCGCGGATTGGTGTGGGCGATCAGGTCGAGATCGAACTCGGCCACCGATCCGGTCGCGGAAGGCGATCATCTCGCGGAACTTCCAGCCGGTGTCGACGTGCAGCAGCGGGAAGGGGACGTTGCCCGGGATAGAAGGCCTTGCGCGCCAGGTGCAGCAGGACGGAGGAGTCCTTGCCGACGGAATAGAGCATCACCGGCTTCTCGAATTCGGCCGCGACTTCGCGGAAGATGTGGATCGCCTCGTTCTCGAGCGCCTTGAGGTGCGGGTCGAGCGGCGGCTTGCGCGGGGCGCTGGGCGCGGTTCGTCTTCGTCGGTCATTCCGTCTCCGGCCGTCTCGGGCTGTCGGGCGCGTCACCGGCTGCGATGATCGTCATGGACTTGTCGGCCGATGCGGCCGCGGTCCCACGGCCGTCGCTTTTGCCGGATCATTGCCGATCGCGTCCGCGCGCGCATAGGAACGGCGGTCCGCGAAGCCGCCCGGCGCGAACGACTTTTTTGCGCCTTGCGGAAGCACGTGGAAAATGCCGACTGTCGCGGCCCGCGGCGCCTCTCTGCGTCGGGGCGGCGAATGGCGCATGAGGGGCGTGTCGAAGCTGAACGAAGGAGAGGAGCGCGCATGACGATCCTGGTGACGGGCGGCGCAGGCTACATCGGGTCGCACACGGTGGTGTGCCTGCTGGAGGCGGGTCGCGACGTCGTCGTCGTCGACAACCTCGCCAACAGCCGCGAGGAATCCCTGCGCCGCGTCGCGCGCATCACGGGCAGGTCGGTCGCCTTCGAGAAGGGCGACATCCGCGACCGGCCCTTTCTCGAGGAGGTCATCGGCACGGTACGGCGCGACGTCGGTCGTCCATTTCGCCGGGCTGAAGGCCGTCGGCGAATCGGTGAGCAAGCCGCTGGACTACTACGAGGTCAATGTCGGCGGCACGGTGAACGCTGCTCCAGGCGATGCAGGCGAAAGGGCGTGAAGAGCATCGTCTTCTCCTCCTCCGCCACGGTCTACGGCGAACCGCAGCAGCTGCCGATACCCGAGGACCATCCGCTGTCGGCGACCAATCCCTATGGCCGCACCAAGCTGATGATCGAGGACATCCTGCGCGATCTCCATGCCGGCGACCCGCTCGTGGCGAATCGCGATGCTGCGCTACTTCAATCCGGTCGGCGCGCACGAGAGCGGCCTGATCGGCGAGGATCCGAACGGCATTCCCGAACAACCTGATGCCCTATGTCGCGCAGGTCGGCTCGGGCCGGCTCGAGCGCCTGCGCGTCTTCGGCGGCGACTATCCGACCCATGACGGCACGGGCGTGCGCGACTTCATCCATGTCCTCGATCTCGCCGCCGGCCACGTCCGGGCGATCGAGAAGCTGGAGGAGGGGCCCCGCTGCCTCGCCGTCAATCTCGGCACGGGGCAGGGATACAGCGTCCTCGATCTCGTCAAGGCATTCCGCCACGTCTCCAACCAGCCGATCCCCTATGACCTCGTCGACCGGCGGCCGGGCGACGTCGCGGCCAGCTACGCCGACCCGTCGCGCGCCGCCGGGGAACTCGGATGGAAGGCGAGCCGCTCACTGCGCGACATGTGCGCCGACACCTGGAACTGGCAGACGAAGAACCCGAACGGGTACGAGTAGGACCGGCCGGCGCTTCTTTGCACGGGCAGGAGGATTGGGCCCTTGCGCTGGTGGTCTGACCCAAACAGATGGTACCCATCCGTCAGGATCGCGCGACCGGAGCCCGCCGGCGCTTGGCGCCGCCGGGCATGCGCGCCGCGGCGCCGGGGAATGCGCCTCAGCCGCGCGCCGGCACGGCGGACGCCTCCGGCAGGTGCAGGCCGCATTCCCGCTTGGCGTCGTTTTCCCACCACCAGCGGCCCGCGCGCTCGTCCTCGCCGGGCTTGATCGCCCGGGTGCACGGTTCGCAGCCGATCGATGGATAGCCGCGCGCGTGGAGGGGATTGACCGGCACGTCGTTCGCCGCGACGCAGGCGCGCAAGTCTTCCACGGTCCAGTCGGCCAGCGGATTGACCTTGATCAGGCCGCGTTCCGCGTCCCACTCGGCGAAGGGCGTGCCCGCTCGCGCGCCCGACTGGCTGCGCCGGAGGCCGGTGATCCAGAAATCCGCCTCTTCGAGCGCCCGGGCGAGCGGCTTCAGCTTGCGGAAGCCGCAGCAGGCATGCCGGGCCTCCACGCTCTCGTAGAAGCCGTTCAGGCCGTATTCCGCCCGGTAGGCGTCCATGTCGGCCTGTAACGGGCCGTACTCGACGATGTCGATGCCGTAGCGCCTGCGGGTTTCGTCGATCAGTGCGACCGTCTCGGCAAACAGCCGGCCGGTCTGCAGCGTGGCGATGCGGATCGGTGCGCCGGTCCGGGCGATCGCCGCCGTGACCACCTGGTCCTCGATGCCGAGGCTGGTCGTGAAGACGGCGTGACGCGCAACCTGCCCGACGAGCGAGAGGCGGCTTTCGAGCGGCAGGCTCGCGAGCCGGTCGTCCAGCGTGGCGGCTTTGTCCGGACCGTTTCGAATCGTCATGGCGCAGGTTCCCGGGCTTTTTCGATGCGCCCGAAGATCGCATGCCGTCACCTGGCCGGACAGAAACCCCGCTGCACGCCCGGCCCCCTGAGCGAACCAGTTTTCCAGCCGCCGGGCCGGGAGCGGAATGGTCGCCCCGGCGCCTAGCGGTCGGAGGTTTCCCAGCGCGGGTTGATCCATGGCTCCTGGTTCGACGGCGGCAGGGGCTGGCGGCCGAGGATGTGGTCGGCAGCCTTCTCGCCGGTCATGATCGACGGACCGTTGAGGTTGCCGTTGGTGATGCGCGGGAAGAGCGAGGAATCGGCGACCCGCAGGCCGTCGACGCCGATCACACGGCATTCGGGATCGACCACGGCCGTCCGGTCGTCGGCGCGGCCCATCCGGCAGGTGCCGCAGGGGTGGTAGGCGCTTTCGACATGTTCGCGGATGAAGGCGTCGATCGCCTCGTCGCTGCGCGCCTCCGCGCCCGGCTGGATCTCCGGCCCGCGGTAGGGATCGAAGGCCGGCTGCGCGAAGATCTCCCGCGTCAGCCGGATGCAGTGGCGGAAGTCGGTCCAGTCCTGCTTCGGTGCTCATGTAGTTGAACCGGATGACCGGGGCGTCCGCCGGGTTCCTGGACCGCAGCGTCACGGAGCCGCGCGAGGCCGAGCGCATCGGCCCGACATGCGCCTGGAAGCCGTGCGCCTTCGCCGCCGCGGCTTGCCGTCGTAGCGGATGGCGACGGGCAGGAAATGGTACTGGATGTCGGGGTACCGGACGCCGGCCCGCGAGCGCAGGAAGGCGGCGGCCTCGAACTGGTTGCTGGCGCCGATGCCCGAGCGGAAGAACAGCCATTGCGCCCCGATCAGCGCCTTGGAGAAGATGTTCAGCTTCGAGTAGAGCGTGATCGGCTGGGTGCACTCCTGCTGGACGTAGACCTCCAGGTGATCCTGCAGGTTGGCGCCGACGCCGGGCCGGTCGGCGACCACCTCGATGCCGTGGTCCGCGAGATGTTCGGCCGGCCCGATGCCGGACAGCATCAGCAGCTTCGGCGAATTGAAGGCCGAGGCCGAGACGACCACTTCCCGCCGTGCGCGGACGACCTCGATCCTTCCCCTGATGGTCGACCTCGACACCCCGCGCGCGGTGATTCTCGATGACAACGCGGCGCGCCAGGCGCGTTGACGAGACTCACGTTCTTCCGCTTCAGGGCCGGCCTCAGATAGGCGTCGGCGGCCGACCAGCGCTGGCCGTTGTGGATCGTCTGCTCCATCAGGCCGAAGCCTTCCTGCTTCGACCCGTTGTAGTCCTCCGTCAGCTCGAAGCCGGCCTGCCGGCCCGCCTCGACGAAGGCCTGGAAAAGCGGGTTCTCCACCGGCCCGCGCTGCACGTGCAGCGGCCCCGTCGGTGCCCCGCCAGCCTTCCTCGCCGCCATGCGATGTCTCCTGCCGCTTGAAATAGGGCAGGACGTCCGCGTAGGACCAGCCGGTCGCGCCGCTTTCGGCCCAGTGGTCGAAGTCCTCCGCATGTCCGCGGACATAGACCATGCCGTTGATCGAGGACGAGCCGCCGATCACCTTGCCGCGCGGCGCGGCGAGGCGGCGGTTGTCGAGATTGCGGCTCCGGCTCCGTCTGGTAGCCCCAGTCGTAGCGCCGCATGTTCATCGGATAGGACAGCGCCGCCGGCATCTTGATGAACGGCCCGAAGTCGCTGCCGCCATGCTCGATGACGATCACCGAATGCTTGCCCGTCTTCCGACAGGCGGGCGGCGAGCGCCGAGCCGGCCGAGCCGGCGCCGACGATGACGAAATCCGCTTCCATGCTCATGCCATCCTGGTCAGTAGGGGCTCTCGACCGGACCCGTCGCCACATAGACCGACTTGATGCGGCTGTAGTGCTCGATGGCCGCCCGGGAGTTCTCCCGGCCGATGCCCGACTGCTTGACGCCGCCGAACGGCATCTCGATCGGCGTGAGGTTGTAGGTGTTGATCCAGCAGGTGCCCGGCGTCGAGCCGCGCCACCACGCGGTGGGCGCGGGCGAGGTCGCGTGTGAAGACGACCGGCCGCCAGGCCGAAATCCGTGGCGTTGGCGCGGGCGACCACGTCGTCCTCGTCGTCGAAGTCGAGGACCGACAGCACCGGCCCGAAAATCTCCTCGCGCGCGATCGTCATTTCGTCGCGCACGTCGGCGAAGATCGTCGGCTCGATCCAGAAGCCGCCCTCCATGCCCTGCATCTTCGGCACGCCGCCGCCGGCCAGCGAGCCTGGCGCCTTCCGCCTTGCCGCTCTCGATGTAGCCGAGTCACCTTGTCGCGCTGCGCCGCGCTGACGAGCGGTCCGAGATGCGTCTCCTCGTTGAGCGGGTCGCCGAGCCGGATCTTCGCCGGTGCGGGCGACGAGCCGCTCGAGGAACGCGTCCTTGACCGAGCGGTGGACGAAGACGCGCGTGCCGTTGGTGCAGATCTGGCCGGTCGAATAGAAGTTTCCGAGCATCGCGCCGCCGACGGCCGAATCGAGATCGGCGTCGTCGAACACGATCAGCGGCGACTTGCCGCCGAGTTCGAGCGTCACCTGCGCCAGGTGGCTCGGCGGCGCCCTCCATGATCTTCCTGCCCGTCGCCACCGAGCCGGTCAGCGACACCTTGGCGACCGCCGGGATGGCGCGTCAGCGCCGCGCCGACGTCGCCGTATCCCTGGACGACGTTGAAGACGCCCGCCGGCACGCCCGCCTCGACCAGGATCTCGGCGAGCTTCAGGGCCGAAAGCGGCGTGATTTCCGACGGCTTGAAGATCATCGCGTTGCCGCAGGCGAGCGCCGGCGCCGCCTTCCAGCAGGCGATCTGGATCGGGTAGTTCCACGCGCCGATGCCGACGCAGATGCCGAGCGGCTCGCGCCGGGTATAGGCGAAGTCGCTGGCCGAGATCGATGTGCTCGCCGGCGATCGAGGCGGCGATGCCGCCGAAATATTCGAGGCAGTCGGCGCCCGAGGCCGGGTCGGCCACGAGCGTCTCCTGCAGCGCCTTGCCGGTGTCGAGCGTCTCGAGTTCCGAAAGCTCGCGGTTGCGCGCAGCGGATGATGTCGGCCGCGCGCCTGAGGCAGCGCCCGCGCTCGGCCGGCGTCCTGGCCGCCCATTCGGCCTGTCCCTGCCGGGCGGCGGCCATCGCCTTCCCGATCACGCCGGGCGTGGCCGAATGCAGCCGCGCGATTCCTTCGCCGGTCGCCGGGTAGATGTCTTCGATGATGGCGCCCGCCTCGTCTTCGGCATAGCTGCCGTCGATGAAGTGGGAGGCCTTCGGTTGTGCGCGCATCGGCTTGAATCTCCCTCTCACTCGCCGCGCGGAAAGCGTTGGTTTTCCTCGAGGACATTGAGGTCCATGTGGTTGCGCATGTAGCGCTCGGACGCCTTCTGCAGCGGCTGGAAGTCCCAGGGGTAATAGGCGCCGTTCCTGAGCGCCTCGTAGACGACCCAGCGCCGCGCCTGGCTTTCGCGCACCGCGGCGTCGAAGCGGGCCATGTCCCAGCGGGCACGGACCTTTTCGACGAACGCTGCGACAGCGTCCCGGCATGGGCCGGATCGTCCGCCAGGTTCGTCTCCTCGCGCGGGTCGGCCTCGAGGTCGAAGAGCTGCGGCGGGTCGAGTTCGCAGTGGACGAACTTGTGGCGGCCCTCGCGGATGGCGACGAGCGGCGCGTAGGATCCCTCCGCGGCATATTCCATCAGCACCGGGCTCGTCCGCTCGCCGCCGTTCATCACCGGCACGGAGGCTCTCGCCGTCGGTCCAGGGCGCGACCTGCTTTCGAGCGAGACGCCGGCGAGGTCGGCGAGCGTCGGCGTGATGTCGAGGTTGGAGACCGGCGCGTCGACCCGGCGGCCGGCGACGCCGGGCGCCGCGATCATCAGCGGCACGCGCGAGGAGCCTTCGAAGAAGCTCATCTTGAACCACAGGCCGCGCTCGCCGAGCATGTCGCCGTGGTCGGAGCAGAAGACGACGATCGTGTCGTCGGTCTGGCGCGTGCGCTCGAGCACGTCGATCGAGTTCGCCCGACCTTCTCGTCGAGATAGGAGATGTTGGCGAAATAGCCGCGCCGCGCCCGGCGGACGTGCTCCGGCGTTATGTCGAACCGGGTGTAGTCGTTGGCGAGGTAGAGGCGCTTCGAATGCGCGTCCTGCTCGTCGAAGGGGATCGTGCCGGTCTCCGGTTCGAGATGCGCGCAATCCTCGTAGAGGTCCCAGAACTTGCGCCGCGCGACATAGGGATCGTGCGGATGGGTGAAGGAGACGGTCAGGCACCAGGGCCGCCGGTCCTGCGTCCGGTTTCGCGCGCGAGATGGTAGAGCTTCTGCGCGCCGAAGAACGCGACCTCGTCGTCGTATTCCATCTGGTTCGTCGTCTCGGCGACGCCGGCGCCCGTGACGGAGCCGAGGTTGTGGTACCACCAGTCGATGCGCTCGCCGGGCTTGCGGTAGTCCGGCGTCCAGCCGAAATCGGCCGGGTAGATGTCGGTGGTCAGCCGCTCCTCGAAGCCGTGCAGCTGGTCGGGGCCGACGAAATGCATCTTGCCGGAAAGGCAGGTGTAGTAGCCGGCGCGCCGCAGGTGGTGCGCATAGGTCGGAATGTCGGATGCGTATTCGGCGGCGTTGTCGTAGACGCGCGTGCGGCTCGGCAACTGGCCCGCCATGAACGAGGCACGCCCGGGAGCGCAGAGCGGCGAGGCGGTATAGTTGCTGGCGAAGCGCACGGACCGCGCGCGCCAGTGCCTTGAGATTGGGCGCATGCAGCCAGTCCGCCGGTCCGTCCGGAAACAGCGTCCCGTTGAGCTGGTCGACCATGATGATGAGGATGTTCGGGCGGCGCGCGGTCATGTTAGATCCCGTCGGTTCGCGTTCTGGCTTGCTGCTGCCTTTCGTTCTATTTTTTATTGATCGCGCGTTCAACGAAAATCCGCGCCAATCGATGCGAGCTTTTTGCCTTTACGCGCCCGGCGCCACGGGTAATCTTGCCTCGAAAAGAGGAGACACGGGACATGACCGCTTGCATCGTCGGATGGGCCCATTCGAAATTCGGCAGGCTCGAGGGCGAGACCGTCGAGAGCCTGGTGACGCGGGTCGCGCGCGAGGCGGTCGCCCATGCCGGCATCGGGGCCGCCGACATCGACGAGATCGTGCTCGGCCACTTCAACGCCGGCTTCTCGGCCCAGGACTTCACCGCGAGCCTCGTCCTCCAGGCCGACGACGGCTTCCGCTTCAAGCCGGCGACCCGCGTCGAGAACGCCTGCGCGACGGGCTCGGCCGCCGTCCACCAGGGCCTCAAGTCGATCCGCGGCGGGCCAGGCGAGGCGCGTTCTCGTCGTCGGCGTCGAGCAGATGACGACGACACCCGGCCCGGAGATCGGCCGCAACCTTCTCAAGGCCTCCTACCTGCCCGAGGACGGCGACACTCCGGGCGGCTTCGCCGGCGTCTTCGGCAAGATCGCCGAGGCTCTATTTCCAGCGCTACGGGGACCAGTTCCGACGCGCTCGCCGCCATCGCGGCGAAGAACCACAAGAACGGCGTCGGCAACGAATACGCGCAGATGCGCAAGGACCTCGGCTACGAGTTCTGCCGCGCCGAGAGCGAGAAGAACCCCTATCGTCGCCGGCCCGCTGAAGCGCACGGACTGCTCGCTCGTCTCCGACGGCGCGGCGGCGATCGTGCTCGCCGACGTCGAGACGGCCATGCGCGCGCCGCGCGCCGTCGTCTTCCGCGCGGCCGAGCACGTCCAGGATTTCCTGCCCATGTCGAAGCGCGACATCATCGCCTTCGAGGGCTGCGCGCTCGGCTGGAAGAAGGCGCTGGCCAATGCCGGCGTCGCGCTCGACGACCTCTCCTTCGTCGAGACGCACGACTGCTTCACCATAGCGGAGCTGATCGAGTACGAGGCGATGGGCCTCGCGGCGCCCGGGGAGGGCGCCGGGGTGGCGCTCGGCGGCGAAACGGCAAGAGACGGCCGCCTGCCGGTCAATCCCTCCGGCGGTCTGAAGTCCAAGGGACATCCGATCGGCGCGACGGGCGTGTCGATGCATGCGCTGTCGGCGATGCAGCTTTGCGGCGAGGCTGGCGGCATCCAGGTCGAGGGCGCCGAACTCGGCGGAATATTCAACATGGGCGGCGCGGCCGTCGCCAACTACGTCTCCATCCTCGAACGGCTTCGCTGAGGGAACCTGCGGAAGGAGCGCCGCGATGGCTGGCGGAATGCAGGCATGATCGGCGAGGGCCACGTCGTCATAGCGGGGGGAGTAGGGCGCCTCGGCTTGGCGCTTGCCGAGCGGCTGCTCGACGAGGGCGCGAGCGTCACCGTCCTCGATGCGGATGCGGTGGAGATCGCGGTGAGCGCCGAGCGCTTCGCCGGCGAGGACATCCTCTTTCTGGAATGCGACGTCAGCGACGAGGAGCAGGTGGCCGATTGCCTCGCCCAGGCCTCGGCCGGCATGGGCCCCGTCTCCGGCCTCGTCAACTGCGCCGACTTCAACCGGCCGGCCGCGTTGGAGCGAACCGGCGTCGAGCTCTTCCGGCAGATCGTGGAGGTCAATCTCACCGGCACCTTCATCACCTGCAAGGCCGTTCTCGACGCGATGGACGAGCGGCTCGCCATCGTCAACGTGTCCGCCGCCGCCTCGACGGCACCCGTATCGGCCGGCGGCGCCTACGGCGCGGCCAAGGCCGGGGTCAACCTCATGAGCCGGGTTCTCGCGCGCGAACTCGGCGACAGCGGCGTCCGCGTGAACGTCGTCCTCCCGCCGCAGGGCGAGGCGGACGAGGAGCCGGCGGCAGTGTCGCCCGGCGACCGCCAGGAGATCGCCGCGACCCCGGTGAGCGACATCGTGGCCGCGATCGTCTTCCTGCTGTCCGAGGAGGCAGCGGGCATCAGCGGACAGGTGATCGCGGTCCGAAGGGGCGGGGAGGCCTAGTGGCCTGCCCCGAACAGATGGCAGGCGTCCGTTTGGGGCAGGCCACAAGCTATGGACCTGTTGGGGCGATTTTCACTGACAGATGGTGCCATCTGTCAGGATCGCACCGCCGGGCGCGTCGGCCGTCCGGCTGCGGTCCGCCATGCCGCGGTCCGGCCCGGCCCTCCTGCACGAAAGACCGTCCCGCTCTTGAGCGGAACACGGAAATGCAGGAGTAAAGGAAACATCGAAAGGGCCGGCAGCGGCCGGAGAGGCCGCAGGGCCGGAACGGAGCCATCGCAAATGGAAAAGACAAGCGCCCCGGGACGGCCTGCAGCCAGGCCCGCCACGGACGGGGCATCGCCGCCGGTCGTTCCTGTCATCCTGGCAGGCGGGGTGGGAACGCGGCTGTGGCCGCTCTCCAGGCGATTGCGCCCGAAGCAGTTCCTCCCCTTCGCCGGCGAAATGACGATGCTGCAGGAAACGCTCGCGCGCCTCGCCGGGGCCGGCTGCGCGGAGCCGCTGGTCGTCTGCAACGAGGAGCACCGGTTCCTGGCGGCCGAGCAGCTGCGCCAGTGCGGCCACGAGGACGCGCGGATCCTGCTCGAGCCGGTGGCGCGCAGCACGGCGCCCGCGCTCGCCTGCGCCGCCCTGACGCTGATGCGCGACCATGAAGATCCGGTCATCGTCGCGCTCGCCGCCGATCACCTCATCGCCGACACCGCGGCATTCCACGATGCGCTGGCGACGGCCGTCGAGGTCGCCTCGCAAGGAAAGCTGGCGACCTTCGGCATCGTGCCGAAATGGGCGGAGACGGGCTATGGCTACATCGAGCGGGGGGAGCCGTTCGGCGGCGCCATGAAGGTCGCCCGCTTCATCGAGAAGCCCGACCTGGAGACCGCCGGGCGCTATGTCGAGGATGGCCGCCATTTCTGGAACAGCGGCATGTTCGTGTTCAGGGCGAGCCGGTTCCTCGATGAGCTCAAGGCGCATCGCCCGGATATCCACGCGGCCTGCCTGGCGGCAACGGCGACAACCGCCGCGGACATGAACTTCGTGCGCCTCGACGCCGAGGCCTTCGCCCGCTGCCCGGCGGAGTCCGTCGACTGCGCGGTCATGGAGCAGACCGGCGACGCCGTGGTGGTGCCGCTGGATGCGGGCTGGAACGACGTCGGTTCCTGGTCCGCACTGTGGGACGTGCGGGAGAAGGACGAGGCCGGCAACGTCCTGGACGGCGATGTCGTGGCGCTGGACACCGGCGACACGCTGGTGCGCGCGGACAGCCGGCTGGTCGTCGCCCTGGGCGTGAAGGACCTCGTTATCGTCGAGACGAAGGACGCCGTGCTCGTGGCGCACAGGGACAGCGTCGGCGACATCAGGAAGGTGGTCGGCCTCCTCGGCGCGGCCGGCCGCTCGGAAGCGGTTTGCCACCGGGAGGTCTACCGGCCCTGGGGACACTACGATTCCATCGACATCGGGGAGCGCGACCGGGTGAAGCGGATCACGGTCAATCCGGGCGCCAGGCTGTCCGTCCAGATGCACCATCACCGCTCCGAGCACTGGATCGTCGTTCGCGGCACCGCCCGGGTTCAGAAGGGCGACGAGACCATACTGCTCACCGAGAACGAGTCGACCTATATCGCCCTCGGCGAGGTGCACGCGCTGGAGAACCCGGGCAAGATCCCGCTGGAACTGATCGAGGTCCAGACCGGCAGCTATCTGGGCGAGGACGACATCGTTCGCCTCGAGGACAGGTACGGCCGGAGCTGAACGGCCGCCGGGTCCGGACTTCCGTCCGCCGCGCGCCCGGCGGCGCCGCTGCGCGCATCCGTTTGCCGACATCTTGCGGTGCCGGCGGACCCTTTGCGCGGGACCCTACCACTTTTCGCTTACTCAGGGATTCGATGGTCGCTGTTTCCATGTCGGCGAGGCAAGCGCAGATTGTGCGCTTCGGGTATTCTCGGCAGCGGGAGCATTGCCATGGCCGGTACGGGCAGCAACAATGGCGACATACTGATTTCCGACGGCAGCAAGCCGACGAACCTTTCGGACGCGTCGACCGTCGCCCCGTCGGCAGCCGATACGGCGACCGGCACGGGCACCGACAGCACCGGCAGCCAGCCCGCCCTCGGCGCGGCAGCCCCGGCAGGCACCGCCGCGCAGCCGCAGCAGTCCCTGCAGTCTTCCCAACCCGCCCCCACGGACCCGCTTTCGACCGCTTCGACACCGGCCGGGAGCTCCGGCCCGCAGCCCGCACTCTCGCCGTCCTCGTCGGACCTGTCTCAGGCCCCGTCGCAGGGTACCGATGCCGCCGGCACTCTGCAGGCGCCGGCGACCCTCTCCGCCGCGCCCTCCGGCACGACGGCGCCGGCGTCCGGCGCGCCGGTCGCGTCCACCCGTTCCGCCGCCGCTTCGCCGGCGACGACGAGCCAGGACACCACCACGCAGCCCGCCATCCAGGCTTCGACGCTGTCGACCGCTCCCTCCACGACGACCGATACGCAGACGACCGCGGCGCCCATGCTCACGACCCTTGCGGCGCCTGCGACCAATCCCATCGTCGCCGAGAACCAGAAGCCCGGCACGCCGGTCAGCGTCTGGGGCCTGCACGGCAGCCTCGACGGGATGGGGGACAGCAACATCGAGGGCTTCGCGACCGAGATCAGCGTCAACCGGGGCCAGACCGTCAGCTTCAAGATCGACACCGACGCCACGAAATACCGGATCGACATCTACCGCCTCGGCTATTACGGCGGCGACGGCGCCACCCTGGTGACGAGCTTCAACGAGAACCTGGGTTCCCCGCAGGTCCAGCCGGATCCCCTCTTCGATCCGGCCACCAACGAGGTCGATGCTGGCAACTGGGCCGTATCCGCCTCGTGGGCGGTCCCCTCGGACGCGACTTCCGGCGTCTACATCGCCAAGCTGACGCGCACCGACGGCACGACGGGCGAGAACATGATCCCGTTCATAGTGCGCGCCGACGGGGTCGCCTCGGACGTTGTCTTCCAGACGAGCGACACAACCTGGCAGGCTTATAATCCCTGGGGCGGCTACAATTTCTACTCGGGCCCCGGCGGGCGGAACGACCGCGCCTATGCGCTGAGCTACAACCGGCCGATCGACACCAATTCCACCGACAACCTGGCCGGCCCGCAGGACTTCGTCTTCGGCGAGGAACTGCCGGCGATCATGTGGCTCGAGCAGAACGGCTACGACGTTTCCTACATTTCCGGCCTCGACGCGGCGACGAATCCCGGTTCCGTGCTCAACGCCAAGGTGTACATGGACGTCGGCCACGACGAGTACTGGTCTCAGTCCCAGTATGCGAACGTCCAGGCCGCCGGGGCGGCCGGCGTGAACCTGATGTTCCTGAGCGGCAACCAGACTTACTGGGACATCGGCTACGGTTCCAGCATCGCGCCGGGCGGAGGGGAAAACCGGACGATCGTCGAGTACAAGGATCCGTGGAACGGCCAGCAACTCGATCCGAACGGCTCCGGTGGCGATGGCAGCTCGACCTTCCGCGACCCGGTCTATGGTCCCGGCCTGCCGGAGAACGGCCTTTCCGGCACGATCTTCCAGGTCGACGACAACGGCAGTCTTTCGGACATCACACTCAGCGCGCCCTATTCAAACCTCTTCATCTGGAAGAACACGGACGCGGCAAACCTGACGGGAAACCAGACCGTCACGCTCGACAACCTGCTCGGCTACGAGTGGGATTCCAACAGCAACAACGGCTTCCGTCCGGCCGGGCTGATAAACCTGTCGTCCACGACGGTCGACGTCGGGTCGCTCATCATCGACCAGGCCGGCACCCAAGAAGGGTCGGGCACGGCGACCCACAACCTGACGCTCTACCGCGACACGTCGAGCGGTGCGCTGATCTTCAGCTCCGGCACGGTCATGTGGTCGTGGGGCCTCAGCAACGATCACGCCAGGTTCAACGGCCTGACGGCGCCAACGAGTCCCGTGGTCCAGCAGGCCATGGTCAACCTCTTCGCCGAGATGGGCGTCCAGCCCGATACGCTCCAGACGAGCCTCAGCTATGCGACGCAGTCCTCCGACACGAGCCCTCCGGTCTCGACGATCACGTCGATCGCCGGCGGCCAGCCGCTGACGAGCGACCGGATCGCCAGGATCACCGGCACGGCCAGCGACGTTGGCGGCGGCAACGTCGCCGCCGTCGAGGTGTCCACGGACGGCGGCAGCACATGGAGCTACGCGACGGGCACGACGAACTGGTCCTACAGCTGGATCGTCCCGCAGCAGGGCAACTACACCGTCATGACGCGCGCGATCGACGACACCGCGCATCTCGAGACGCCGAGCGACGCCACGACGGTCTCCGTCGTCTCCTCGGGCCTTTCAAGCATATTCACCCAGTCGCCGGGTGATACGATCGCCTACTCGTCCGTCTCGCACAACGACGACAGCGGCGACCCGAACAGCGCCGAGCTCGGCGTGAAGTTTCAGGTCCTCAAGGACGGCACGATCTCCGCCCTGAGGTTCTACAAGGCCGCGACCGATACCGGCCAGCATACCGTCTCGCTCTGGTCGGGCAACGGCACGCTTCTGGCGACGGCGACCTCGACCAACGAGACGGCGAGCGGCTGGCAGACCGTCGCCCTCGGCACGCCCGTGACCGTCACTAGCCGGGACGGACTATGTCGCAAGCTACCACACCAGCGGCAACTACGTCCTCGACACCAACTATTTCGTCGACGCCCAGAGTTCCGCCTCCCTGTCGACCTCCGCCAACGCGGGCGTCTACCGCAGCGGTACCGCCAGCGCATTTCCGAACCAGGGCACTTCGGCGGGAGAGAACTACTGGGTCGACGTAGAGTTCAGCCCCGGCGTCGCGCAGGAACTGCCGCCGGTCGCCAGCAACGACAGCGGCTTCACGACGACCGCAGAACACCGCCGTCCAGATCGCCGCGTCCTCGCTGCTCGCCAACGACACCGACCCGAACGGCGACACACTGACGGTCACCGGCGTCAGCTCTCCGACCAACGGCACGGCGAGCTTCAACGCCGGGACGAACACGATCACCTTCACCCCGACGTCGGGCTTCGAGGGGTCCGGCGGCTTCACCTATTCGATTTCGGACGGACGGGGTGGAACGTCGTCCGCCCAGGTCGCCGTCGCGGTCAACCCGCCCGGCACTGTCGAGAACCTCTTCCCGGCAAGCACGGTGCCGACGACCTCGGCGGACCCGGATCCTGGCTCGGTCGAGCTCGGCGTCAGGTTCTCGGCCGCCGTCGACGGCCAGATAACCGGCATCAGCTACTACAAGAGCGCGACGGACACCGGCACCCACACGGGCGCGCTGTGGACCTCGAACGGCACGGTTCTGGCGAGCGGCACCTTCACCAACGAGACGTCGAGCGGCTGGCAGACGCTGACCTTCTCGACGCCGGTGTCGATCACGGCGGGGACGACCTACGTCGCCGGCTTCCATTCCAACGGCCACTACGCCGCGACGCCGGGCTTCTTCACGAGCGCCTACACGAACGGCGACCTGACGGCCCCGGTCAATGCCGGCGTCTACACCTACGGCGCCTCGGGCTCCTTCCCGACCAGCACGTACAACGCGACCAGCTACGACGTCAGCGTGGCTTTCGTCGCCAGCTCGCCGCCCGCGAACCAGCCGCCGGTCGCCAGCAACGACAGCGGCTTCACGACGGCCGAGAACACCGCCGTCCAGATCGCCGCGTCCTCGCTTCTCGCCAACGACACCGACCCGAACGGCGACACGCTGACGGTCACCGGCGTCAGCTCTCCGACGAACGGCACGGCGAGCTTCAATGCCGGCACGAACACGATCACCTTCACCCCGACGACGGGCTATGCCGGCCCGGCCGGCTTCACCTACGCGATCTCCGACGGCAAGGGCGGCACCGCCTCGGCCCAGGTCTCGCTGACGGTGACGTCGCCGGTGAACCAGCCGCCGGTCGCCAGCAACGACAGCGGTTTCACGACGGCCGAGAACACCGCCGTCCAGATCGCCGCGTCCTCGCTTCTCGCCAACGACACCGACCCGAACGGCGACACGCTGACGGTCACCGGCGTCAGCTCTCCGACGAACGGCACGGCGAGCTTCAACGCCGGCACGAACACGATCACCTTCACCCCGACGACGGGCTATGCCGGCCCGGCCGGCTTCACCTACGCGATCTCCGACGGCAAGGGCGGCACCGCCTCGGCGCAGGTCTCGCTGACGGTGACGTCGCCGCAGACGACGGAGAACCTCTTCCCGGCAAGCACCGTGCCGACGACCTCGGCGGACCCGGATCCTGGCTCGGTCGAGCTCGGCGTCAGGTTCTCGGCCGCCGTCGACGGCCAGATCACCGGCATCAGCTACTACAAGAGCGCGACGGACACCGGCACCCACACGGGCGCGCTGTGGACCTCGAACGGCACGGTTCTGGCGAGCGGCACCTTCACCAACGAGACGTCGAGCGGCTGGCAGACGCTGACCTTCTCGACGCCGGTGTCGATCACGGCGGGGACGACCTACGTCGCCGGCTTCCATTCCAACGGCCACTACGCCGCGACGCCGGGCTTCTTCACGAGCGCCTACACGAACGGCGACCTGACGGCCCCGGTCAATGCCGGCGTCTACACCTACGGCGCCTCGGGCTCCTTCCCGACCAGCACGTACAACGCCACCAGCTACGACGTCAGCGTGGCTTTCGTCGCCGGCTCGCCGCCCGCGAACCAGCCGCCGGTCGCCAGCAACGACAGCGGTTTCACGACGGCCGAGAACACCGCCGTCCAGATCGCCGCGTCCTCGCTTCTCGCCAACGACACCGACCCGAACGGCGACACGCTGACGGTCACCGGCGTCAGCTCTCCGACGAACGGCACGGCGAGCTTCAACGCCGGCACGAACACGATCACCTTCACCCCGACGACGGGCTATGCCGGCCCGGCCGGCTTCACCTACGCGATCTCCGACGGCAAGGGCGGCACCGCCTCGGCGCAGGTCTCGCTGACGGTGACGTCGCCGGTGAACCAGCCGCCGGTCGCCAGCAACGACAGCGGTTTCACGACGGCCGAGAACACCGCCGTCCAGATCGCCGCGTCCTCGCTTCTCGCCAACGACACCGACCCGAACGGCGACACGCTGACGGTCACCGGCGTCAGCTCTCCGACGAACGGCACGGCGAGCTTCAACGCCGGCACGAACACGATCACCTTCACCCCGACGACGGGCTATGCCGGCCCGGCCGGCTTCACCTACGCGATCTCCGACGGCAAGGGCGGCACCGCCTCGGCGCAGGTCTCGCTGACGGTGACGTCGCCGCAGACGACGGAGAACCTCTTCCCGGCAAGCACGGTGCCGACGACCTCGGCGGACCCGGATCCTGGCTCGGTCGAGCTCGGCGTCAGGTTCTCGGCCGCCGTCGACGGCCAGATCACCGGCATCAGCTACTACAAGAGCGCGACGGACACCGGCACCCACACGGGCGCGCTGTGGACCTCGAACGGCACGGTTCTGGCGAGCGGCACCTTCACCAACGAGACGTCGAGCGGCTGGCAGACGCTGACCTTCTCGACGCCGGTGTCGATCACGGCGGGGACGACCTACGTCGCCGGCTTCCATTCCAACGGCCACTACGCCGCGACGCCGGGCTTCTTCACGAGCGCCTACACGAACGGCGACCTGACGGCCCCGGTCAATGCCGGCGTCTACACCTACGGCGCCTCGGGCTCCTTCCCGACCAGCACGTACAACTCGACCAACTACGACGTCAGCGTGCTTTTCGTTCCGGCGGCGCAACCGACGACCCTTACCGCGTCGGTCGCCCCGAACGGCAGCACGCTCAGCCCGTCGGGCAGCACGTCGCCGAACCTGCTCAACCAGCCATTGGCCGCATAGCGCGGAACGATCACGGACCAGGAAGGCCCCCGGGCCTTTGAAAAAGGGAAAGCAAAAATGCGCGAAGAACTCTTTGCAGACGGCATCGGCGAAATCACCATCACGGGCACGGTCGCGCGGATCGACCTCGTCAGCCTTTCGCCGAGCGAAAAGGACGACAAGAACGCGCCGAAACAGGTCCTCCGCCAGCGGATCATCATGCCGGTCGACTCCTTCGCCAACGCCGTCGAACTGATGCAGAAGGCGCTGAACGGACTTGTCGAGGCAGGCGCCGTGCGCCGGATCGGACCCGCCGACGCTCCGGCCGTGCTCAACGCCGCGGCGGAGCCGGGCCAGAATGCCCGGGAGCCGAACGCGTCGCCGAACTTCAACTGATCCGGTACCCGCGGCGCCGGTCCCGCGCCGCGCGGTCCAACCTTCGGCGAGGGCCCGGTACGGCGAAAGACGGGCCTGCCGAAGGCGATGAAGCATTGGAGAATACCGCGGGACGAGACGCCGCCCGACCTGCGGCAGCACCGTCTTCCTCATCTGGCTCACGTCGTGCGGGGGGCACATGGCCGAGAAACCACATACAAGCCTGCAGTGCCTTTCGGCCGTCGCCCGGCATCACGGGATCGACGTCACGCCCGAGCGGCTGGTTCACGACTATGCGATCGACCAGCGGCCGGTCACGCTGCGCCTCATCCAGAGGATGGCGAAGGATTGCGGGCTGAAGGGACGGGTACTCACGCTCGCCTGGTCCTCGCTGGTGAGGCTGGGCGAGGCCTATCCGGCACTCGCCTGCCTCGACAACGGCAACTGGGTTGTCGTGGTCGACGCGCCGCCAGCGGCCGGCGGCCACGAGCAGATGATCCGGATCTTCGACCCCCTGGCGGAGCGCCCGGAACTCCTGCTCGTCACCGAGGCGCAGTTCACGCGCTCCTGGCGCGGGACCGTCCTCCTCCTGAAGCGCGAGTTCAAGCTGCTCGACGCCGACCAGCCCTTCGGCTTCCGCTGGTTCGTGCCGGAAATCCTGCGCCAGCGGCGCCTCTTCGTCGACGTCGCCGTCGCCGCCTTCGTCCTCTACGCGCTCGGCCTCGCGACGCCGCTCTTCTTCCAGCTGGTGATCGACAAGGTGCTCGTCCACCAGAGCTATGCGACGCTGACCGTCCTCACCGTCGGCATCTGCATCGCCCTCGTCTTCGACGCCGCGTTCACCTTCCTGCGCCGATATCTCCTGCTCTACGCGACGAACCGCATCGACATCAGGGTGGCGACACGCACGTTCTCGCACCTCCTGAGCCTGCCGATCGCGCTGTTCGAGCAAGCCTCCGCCGGAGTTCTCGTCAAGCACATGCAGCAGACCGGCCGCATCCGCGAATTCCTTACGGGCCGGCTCTTCCTGACCCTGCTCGACGGGCTGTCGCTCTTCGTCTTCCTGCCGTTCCTGCTGCTCTACAGCGTCAAGCTGACGCTCGTCGTCGTCGGCTTCGCCGGCCTCGTCGCTCTGGT
This sequence comes from uncultured Alphaproteobacteria bacterium, assembly GCA_963760965.1. GTDB lineage: Bacteria > Pseudomonadota > Alphaproteobacteria > Rhizobiales > Rhizobiaceae > Pararhizobium_B. Next base: position 7,757 of record CAVXEW010000005.1, on the reverse strand, counting down.
CATCCTCACGCTCGTCGGGCCATTCCGGCGGCAGCTGCAGGCGCTCTACAAGGCCGAGGGGGACCGCCAGGCCCTTCTCGTCGAGACGGTCCACGGCATGCGCACCGTCAAGAGCCTCGCACTCGAGCCGCGCCAGCGCCAGGTCTGGGACGACAAGTCCGCCGCCTCCATCTCGATGCGCTACCGCGTCGAGAGGATCTCGACGGCCGCCCAGTCGCTGACCGGGCTCGTGGAGAAGCTGATGAGCGTCGCCATCATCGGCATCGGCGCGCTAGACGTCTTCAACGGCCACATGACGATCGGCGCGCTGGTCGCCTTCAACATGCTGGCCGGCCGGGTCTCGCAGCCGCTCGTCCAGCTCGTGACCATGATCCACGAGTACCAGGACGTCGCCCTTTCGGTCCGCATGCTCGGCGAGGTGATGAACCAGCGGCAGGAACGCTTCGGCCGGGCCAACGGCCTGCGCCCGGAGCTCGTCGGCCGCATCGAGTTCGACTCTGTCTCCTTCCGCTACGCGCCGGACACGCCGCCGGTGCTCGACGACGTCTCCTTCGCGATTCCGGCCGGCACGGTCTGCGGCGTCGTCGGCAAGAGCGGCTCGGGAAAGACCACCTTCACGCGGCTGATCCAGGGGCTCTATCCGGTACAGGAGGGGATCGTGCGCATCGACGGCTTCGACAGCCGCGAGATCGACCTCGTCCACCTGAGGAAGAGCATCGGCGTCGTCCTCCAGGACAGCTTCCTCTTCCGCGGCAGCGTGCGCGACAACATCGCCGCCGCCAAGCCCGACGCGACGCTCGACGAGATCGCGGCCGCCGCCCGGATGGCCGGCGCGGAGGAGTTCATCGAGCGGTTGCCCCGCGGCTACGAGACGCAGCTGGAGGAAAACGCCGAAAACCTCTCCGGCGGCCAGCGCCAGCGCCTGGCGATCGCCCGTGCCCTCGTCACCAATCCGCGGCTCCTGATCCTCGACGAGGCCACGAGCGCGCTCGATCCCGAAAGCGAGTCGATCGTCCGCGAGAACCTGCACAAGATCGCCCGCGGCAGGACGGTGGTCATCGTCTCGCACCGGCTTTCGACCCTCGTCGATTCCGACGCGATCCTCGTGCTCGACCGGGGCAAGATCGTCGATTTCGGCCGGCATGAGGAACTGGTCACGCGTTGCGTGAACTACCGGCACCTGTGGAACCAGCAGACGAGGCACGCGGCATGACGAGCGAGGCGGAAGCCGGAGACCGCAGCACCGGAAGGAAGGTGGAGAAGTCCCGCCACCTCATTCCGGTCCGCGCTGCGCCGTCCATCATCGCGGAGTTTCAGTCCGATGCGGTGGAACTGGAGGAAAAGGCACCCGCCCGTATCGCCCGGCTGACGCTCTACGGCGTGACGCTACTCGTCCTGGCAGCCGTCGCCTGGGCCTCCTTCTCGTCGATAGACGAGGTCGTCGTGGCGCCCGGCCGGCTGATCACGACGAAGCCGACGATCGTCGTCCAGCCGCTCGAGACGTCGATCGTGCGCTCGATCGACGTCAAGGTCGGCGACACCGTGAAGGCCGGGCAGACGCTTGCCACGCTCGATCCGACGTTCACCCAGGCCGACGTCGACCAGGTACGCCAGAAGCTGCACGCGCTCGACGCCGAGACGAAGCGCCTCGAGACCGAGCTCGACGGCCGGGACTACACGGCGATCGCCGGTTCCTCGCCGGACGAGAAGCTGCAGTCCGCTCTCTACGGCCAGCGCCGCGCGTTCTTCATGGCGCAGTTGCAGAACTACGACCAGCAGATCGCCGCGCGCAATTCGATGATCACGTCGGGACGGCAGCGCGAGGCGATCCTCATCCAGCGCCGGTCCACGCTGACCCGCATCGAGAGCGCGCGCCAGACGCTCTACCAGCACGAGACGGGCTCGCTCGTGAACATGCTGATGTCGCGCGACGCGCGGCTGACCGTCGACGAGAACCTCGTCGACGTCCACGGCAAGGTCGACGAGGCCAAGCACGAGCTTTCCAAGCTCATGGCCGACCGGCAGGCGTTCATCGAGGATTTCAAGCGCTCGACGATGGAAAAGCTCGTCGACGTGCGCGAGAAGCGCGATTCGGCCGCCCAGGAGCTGAAGAAGATGGAGCTGCGTCGTCGCCGGGTCGTCCTCAAGGCGCCGGCCGACGCGGTGGTGCTGGAACTCGCCAACCAGTCCCTCGGATCCGTGGTGCGCGAGGCCGAGCCGATCGTGACGCTCGTGCCGCTCGACACGCCCCTCGTGGCCGAGGTCTCGATCAACACGCGCGACGTCGGCCGGGTCTCGACCGGCGAGCCGGTCCGCGTCAAGGTCGACGCCTATCCCTTCCAGAAATACGGCACGGCGGCCGGAACGCTGGCGACCATCAGCCGCGATTCCCTGCCGCCCGACCGGAAGTCGGATCCGGCCGGCGCCGCCCCGAAGCCTTCGGCCTTCCGGGCGCGCGTCGCCCTCGACGGCAAGGGCGGCCTCGTCGGCGAGAACGGCAAGCCGCTGCGCCTCCTGCCGGGGATGACCGTGACGGCCGAGATCAAGGTCGGCCACCGCCGCGTCATCTCGTATTTCCTCTATCCGCTGATGCGCGGCCTCAGCGACAGCATCAGGGAACCGTAGGGTTCGCTCCGCAACGCGGTCTTCTAAGCCTTTCGGTTGGGCCGGGGCTTCGATCGGCGAAGAAAGCATACCGAAGATGCCATTGCCACACCCAAGGTGCGTCTGGTTAGCCTGTGCAAGTCAAACGATAATTTCGCAAGGGTCGGCGATACGGCTCGCGTTCGGCAACGGGGTTCGGCGGTAAATTGATGAGCTATCAGGATTTTCGCTTCTATTTCTCTCTGCTGATGCGGCGGCTCCCGCAGTTCCTGCTGATCGCGTTCACGGTTACGACGCTGGGCGTGCTGGTCATCATCCTGCTGCCCAACAAGTACAAGTCGACCGCCGAAATCCTGGTCGAGTCGCCGCAGATCTCCGCCAAGCTCGCCCCCTCGACGGTGCCGGACAACGCCGTCGAGCAGCTCGGCATCTACCAGCAGGAGATCATGACCCGGAGGCATCTCCTGCAACTGGCGAAGAAGTTCGACGTGTTCGGCCCCAGGGCGGCCACCATGAAGGAGGCCGACATCATCAAGCGGATGCGCGCGCAGACGTCGTTCGACCTCGTCAGCGATGCAAGGAACGGCCCGGGCGCCACCATCTTCAGCGTGTCCTTCGAGGACCGCGATCCGGAGGTTTCCGCCGGTGTCGTGAACGAGCTGGTGTCCATGATCCTCGAAAAGAACACCGCCTCGCGCAATCGCACGGCGAGCGAGACGCTGCAGTTCTTCTCCTCCGAGGTCGCCCGCCTGAACAATCAGCTCAAGGGCTTCGACTCGCGGATCCTCGAATTCAAGAACGCCCACCGCGACGCCCTGCCCGACAGCCTCGGGTTCCGCCGCACCGAACAGAGCGCGCAGCAGCAGCGCCTGCAGATGCTCGACTGGGAGGAGGCGGGACTGCGCAACCGGCGCAGCAACCTGATACAGATGTTCGAGGCCACGGGTGCGGTCGGCACTGCAGCCGCGGCGACGCCCGAGCAGCAGACGCTGCAGGAACTCAAGCGTACGCTCTCCGACCAGCTCGTCCTGTTCTCCGCCGGCAGCCCCAACATAGTGGCGCTCAAGGCACGCATCGCTGCCCTCGAGGCTTCGATCCGGCACAGCGCGCCTCCGGCGGACGCGGCCAGCCAGGCAGGCAGGGCGGGAGGGCCTCCCTCCCAGCTCGACATGCAGCTCTCCGACATCGACCAGCGCCTGGAGTTCATCTCCAAGGAGAAGGCCTCGATCGCCAAGTCGCTCGCCAGCCTCGCCAAAACGATCGCCGCGACGCCGGACAACGAGACGATCCTCAATGCCATGGAACGCAATCGGCAGAACACCCAGAGCCAGTATTCGGCAGCGGTCGAGCGCTACGCTGCCGCCTCGACCGGCAAGGAGATCGAGGCGGACTCCAAGGGCGAGCGCTTCTCCGTCGTCGAGCCGGCCATTCCCCCCGCGCACGCGACATGGCCGAAACGCGGCCGGCTCGCCGCCCTGGCCGCTCTTGCCGGCCTCGTCGCGGCGGCCGGCTTCGTCCTGCTGACGGAACTGGTCAACCGGAGCGTGAGGCGGCCGTCGGAACTGGTCAGCGCCCTCCAGATCCGTCCCATCGCGACGATCCCCTCGATAGCGAGGCCGGCGCCCCGCCTGCTGAAACCCGGCTATGTCCTGGGCCTCGTCGCACTTGCCGGCGTCGGCCAGCTCTTCTGGATCAACTCTGCCGGAAACCATTGAATTGGAACCGTTCATGAACTTTCAAGAGAGCCAGCAACTTGTCGCCTCCGGAGACCTGGGGGCGAAGGCGCACCTGCCGTCCGCGCACGCCGCGACCGAGGTCTTCGCCCACGCCGACAAGGACCAGCGCCGCATCGACGAATACCGCTCAGACGTCCGCGCGGCCTGGGCGGCGCTGCCTGAAGCGTCGATCCTTGCGACGGCGGCCCAGCGATCCCTCGTCGTCACCATGGATCGCTCCAACTCCGCCTACGCGTCCTTCGACGTCCTGCGCACGAACGTGCTGCAGGAAGCGAGGAAGAACAGGTGGACGTCGATCGGCATCACCTCGCCGACGCCCGGCTGCGGCACCTCGCTGGTTGCCCTGAACCTCGCCTTCAGTCTCCAGCATCACAACGACAAGCGCACGATCCTGCTCGACCTCGACCTGCGCAGGCCGCGCCTCGCAGAACTGCTTTGCGCGTCCGGCGGCCGCTCGGTCACCGAGCTCCTGTCGGGGAGCACCGGGGCGGAGAAGGTGCTGGCGCGCTACGGAACCAACCTCGCGCTCGGCTTCAACGACGTCCGCGTCGAGTTCTCGGCTGAACTGCTGCAGAGCGCGTCCGCCGCTGCCGGCCTCGCATGGATGCGGGAGAAGTATGCGCCGGACGTCGTCCTCTGCGACCTTCCGCCGGCTCTGGCGAGCGACGACGTCGCCGCCTTTGCCGACAATCTCGACTGCGTGCTGATCGTGGCACGGGCCGAGCGCAGCCGGATCGACGAGATCGACGCGTGCGAACGCTTCCTCGCCGAGAGGACCAACGTCCTAGGCGTCGTCCTCAACGATTGCCGCTATCTTCCCGAGAAATTCGGCTACTGACCTGCCATAACAGATGGGAGAAGACAGGCTGATGACACTGGCTTGCGAGCGATCCGAAGGCCAATTCGTCGTTTCGACCCGTCAGCGCGAACTGCCGGAAGGCTGGAACCGCAAGAGGCTGGATGGCGTCTTCCTGGATACCTCTCCCGAAACCAATTTAATACCCGTCGAGGATCCGGCCGGGCAGAGCCTCGGCATCTTGGTCGGAAATCCGATAGATCTGGATAACGCAAAGATTGTAAGTGATATCTTTAAAACCCACGAGAGATTTAAAAATAGAAAAATAGATGAATTTGTAGAAAAGAATATATTGAAACTTGCCGGAAGTTTTATCTTTATTTTTGTATGTGATAAAGATAGAAGGATCTACCTAGATTCAAACGGGACATATTCTTTAGTATATGACGCTCGACGATTTGTAGCCGGTTCAACAGCGGGCGTAATTTTAACGCCTGGAGAATATCAGGAAAGGTTCCGAAAGGATCTATACGACCGGCTCGATGTACGGAATTCGGGCTGGTTCACGGCCGGGCTGACTGCGCACAGGGAAATCGACAGGTTGACATGCAATCACTGCCTTAATCTCGATAGCTGGGAGGCGCGGCGGCATTGGCCGACGACAGAAATGAACGGCTCGCTGGATGCGGGTGAATACTACGAAAGGATCTGTAACCGAGTAACCCGTACGATCAGGGTTCTCGCGTCAGCCGGGCCCGTCGGGGTCGCGCTCACGGCGGGGATTGATTTGCGCCTGCTACTGGCCTGCTGCCGCGATCTGATCAGAGACGTGTCTTTCATAACGGTGGATGCACCGGGACACGACATTGATGTTCAATGCGCTCGGCGCCTCGCCGAGCGGTTCGGCCTGCACCACGAAATCCTGCCCTTCAGGCGAGCGACCGAGGAGCAAGCTGAGTTGTGGCGTCTCCGGGCCGGACATTGCGTCGGCGGCCACAACGTGGGCATTCATCCAAGCGTGGCGCCCCTCGAGGGTAGGTACTTTGTCGGTGGTCTCGGAGGAGAGGTCGGCCGTGGGTTCCTTTGGCTCAATGCGGACCGCGACACACCCCTGGACGCTGCCGGGCTGGTGGCCCGTTTGAAGCTGCCGCAGGAGCCGGAGGTCCTTCGGCGCGTCGAACAATGGTTGAGGCCCCTTTCTCACCTCGACACGATATCGAAGCTGGATCTCGCCTATATCGAGTTGCGAATGTGCTCTTGGGGCTTCTCCGACACCTACGTAAAGCCAGCTCAGAACGAAATACATCCATTGATCTCTAGGGAAAACTATGAAGATATGCTCTCTGTGCCGGCGGAGATGCGGAAAAACGGCACAGTAATACGAGAGGCTATCAGGCAAAAATGGCCTGAAATATTAGAGTATCCGATAAACAGATATGGTACGTCCAAGGACTTCTTAGTTCCGTTATTGAGAGCAATCAAAAATCCTGACAAAGCATACAAGAAGGCTGTACAGGTCCTGAAGGTGCGGCTTAATGCGCTTTGATGATCACCCGGAGAAAGGTTAGCGATTGAACATCTCTATGTGTCTGTCCAAGAACGATCGGCGAGGTCGAGAGTTGCGGCAGTCAGATTCTTCGTATTTTGCGACAAGTATGGAGATATCGGATGGCCTGGCCCCCCCTTCACCCGGCGGCACCATGACAGGAGCGGCAGGCGCTGCGCAAGCGATCTGACGGACCGGGAATGGAGCATGATCGAGCCGTTCATGCCGTCCCAGCCAGAACGTGGTCGCCGGTGCAGGATTTCCCTGCGCGCGGTGATGGATGCTGTCTTCTATCTGCTGCAATCGGGCTGCCAATGGGCGTTGCTGCCGCACGATTTTCCGCCCAAGAGGCTGGCGCGCCCGCCGTAAATCCGAAATCGTTGCACCGCGTGCCCGGCTGATGTCGCGCATCGCCTCGTGCGTTTCGTCGGGAACCCATACCGCCGACAGTTCGACAGCACGCAGAAGCGTGGCCAACACCACGGAAGCGCGGCGATCGGTCTTGACCCGTCAGATCTGGTCGGTATCAGCGAGGGCGCGACGACAAGGCATTCGTAGCCCAGCGCGCAAAGCTGTCGATACAGACTGTCAATCGGCATTGAACCGGAACCCCGGATCGGCGTGGAAAAGGGGGTCTGACGCATATGTGGAACGGCCCGGTTAGCAAGGTATTCGCCACGTAAATCGCCGTCGAACGGTGCAGTCATATGTCCGGCCTATTGGCGCGGTCGTCGACCGCTGGCCACGATGAGATCCGCGATCCCGATTGCCTAATCGCTCTCACGCGCTTGGATAGCGCATTGCGTCAGACGGTCTAATCGGTATCGAGGTGTCGTCCCTCGGGGTCATCACGCATTGGCACCTTGCTGCTATCGCGGCGTTGAGACGCCGCATACGCTTGTTTCTAGGCCTTCGCCATGATCGCGGGCGCTCGGTAGATGCCGCCTTTGACAAGAAGCGCCCAGATCGTCCGGGCCATTTTGTTGGCCAGCGCGACGGCCACAACCTTGTAGGGACGACGCGCCATCAGAGTGATTATCCATTCTGGAAGCTTCACGCCCCGGCGTACCTGGAC
>CAVXEW010000004.1:0-95026 GCA_963760965.1 uncultured Alphaproteobacteria bacterium | reverse complement strand
TTTTGCACGTTGTAATTGATAGCTCATTAGGAAATTCGCAGTCAACGATTAATCGGAAATTAACCGCTTCTCTACCTCGGATTGTCTAGGTAGCAGATCTCGGCACCCTAGAATTTCATGGGCCTTTTGATCAGACAGCGCTCTGAAAGATGTTGGTGGCGACCAGGACGGCTTCCGATCTTTCGATTCGCCTGCGAGTAAAACAAGAGTAAGGAACCTGCTTGAATACAGGTACAGGCCGGGGCGCGCGCCCCGGCCTGCGCTTCACTCTCTCCAGCCGTCAGTTGGTCTGATTGACCACGTTGTGGTTGTAGCTTCCGTTCTGGGTCACAACTGAAGAGTTGCTTGCGCCCGTCTGCTGCATGGTGGCCACGTTGTAGTTGCCGATCTGCGTCAGGTTGGCTCCGTTCGCGTCGCCGTTCTGCAGAACCACTGACTGGTTCCAGTCGCCGGTGGTGTTCTGGTACAGGGCGTTGTCGTAGCCGGTCTGCTGAACGGCAAAGGCGTTGTTGTTGGCATTCAGCTTGCCCGGCGTGCCAAGGTTCACGCGGGCCACGTTGAGCGCGCCGCTCTGCTTGATGTCGCCGGGGTTCAGCCCGCCAGCGATCGCGCCCGCCTCGGCCGGCTGAGAACGCCTTGCCGAGATTGTTGCCGTCGCCGTAGATTTTCACGGTTGCGGTATTGCCCTGATAGCCCTGCGTGCCGTGATCCTGGCTGACCTGGACGAGGTTGTAGTCACCCTCATCGTCGTTGGCGTTGCCGTCGATGTAGACCGTGGCGGTGTTGGCACCAGCTCCCTGGTTGACGCCGACATTGTTGTGGTCGCCCCAGATCGTGGTCGTGGACGTCTCGCCGTTGCCATGTGAAAACGTCCCAGCGTGTTGTTGCTGCCCTCGGCATTGCCGCGAATCTTCACCGTCAGCCTGTTCGGCTGGGGCTGGGTCCCGTACTTCTGCGTCGTAGTGATGTCGTTGCCATCACCATAGACGTCGATGTTGGCCTTCTGCTGATTGCTGTCGCTTCCCTGGAAGCTTGACTGGCCGACATCGACGGAGTTGTAGTCGCCTTGGCCGGCATAGCCGTCGACCTTTACGGAAGCCCAGCCGTAACCCATCGGTAGTTGACGTCTGGTCGATGCCGACGGTATTGTGGTCGCCCGTCACGTCGGACGTGGCGTGATGACCGTGGCCCTGCTGGGAGTTCTGGGTGATCTGCGACGAGTTGCTGTCGCCGGTCTGCGTCGAGTTCGCGTAGTTATCGGCCGCAAAGGCGGAGCCCGACGCGAGGATCAGCGCAAGGGCGCTGGTCAGTGCAAGTGTCTTACTCATTTTCACTCTCCTCAATGAAGGTGACGGTCCACGCCACCATTTTTGATCTGAACTGAAACGACACCCTTCACGCGTGCCCAGGGCAGGCGTCGTCCATTTTCTTCCTGCCGGCCTTTTCCAGACCGTTGCCGCCATCGGCTCCATGCCGGAGGGCGGCAAATTCCGCGCGAGCCGACGGCAGGTGCCGCCGGGCAAATTCTTCACTGCTTTACACCGATCACGTTGGACGGGCCGACCTTGGCTGAAGTACGTTCCATTGCCGCGACCGACCTGGCTGACGGCAGCCTGATTGCTGTTGCCGAACTGCCTGCCCTCGATAGTGTTGTCGGGAGCCTTTCTGAGCGAAGGCGAACAGATTGGCCCTTCCGCCCAGGCCAGAGCCGGTTTCATCATCGATCTGCAGGCTGATTCGGTTGTCGGAGCCGGTGCCAAGAAGGGACCCTTGCGAGATCGCGCCAGCATCGAGACCGACTGCTGCCGCTGCGCCGGAAAAGCTGCCCGAGCCGTTGCCGTCACCCCTGATGTCCAGCTTGACGTACTTGAAGTTCCTCCTGCGAGTATCCGCACTGTTGCCGTCGCTCGAGCCGTCGGACCGGTCAGCCGTCACCTTGACCCGTACCTGAATTGTGGCTGCCCCACTGGCTCGCGCCCAGCCGAGTTCCATCGCCGTTCGACTCAAGCGCCATATGTTCGAAGCCCCGATCTGACGAGGCGGCAAATACAGTGTTCGCATCGCCTTGCTGGGCGATGCGCATCTTGTTGTCGTGTCCGACCTGCGCGGCGGAAAAGATCGTGTTCCGGCTGCCGTCCTGCGCCAGCTTAATCGTTCCGGCGGCGTTGTGGTCGGCGGCTCCCAGCAAGCCCTGGTCAGCGACGCCAATGAAATTGCCGGCTCCGTTTGCCTGAGAGATCACCAGGGTGTTGGAATGACCGACTTGCCGGACTGCGGCAATCATATTGCCGGACCCATGCTGGTCGATTGTAGCCTTGTTTTGCTCTGCGGGGTTCCGCGCAATAACATCGTTCTTCTGATCAGCATACCGATCCGGTCGTGACCTTCCTGATCAACGCCAAGCACGTCAGACTTGCCAGCCCCAAGTGCGTGGCCGGTCTGCTGGACGGTCTCTATTCGTTTCGGTCACCGTTCTGGCGCAGCCGAAAGCGATTTCCGCTGCCTGTCTGGTCGATGCCTCGGTCGCCCGGTTCGAACCCAAGAAGACCTGCGCCGCTGCTCCCGGCCCGATTGCGCGAACCCGCTTGCTTCGCATCGATCCGGTTCCGCTTTCGTACTGCACGACGGATCGAGCCCCTTGCCGAACTGGTTTCCGCCGCCGTTCTGCGAGATCTCGGCGGAGTTTCTCTCGCCATTCTGATCCACGTAGACCGTGTTGCCGTCCGAGGCATAGGCAATGCCGCCAACCATCAGGATTACCGCTGAAACAGCCATGATTTTTCTCATGATCCTGCTCTCTGCATTGGCGCCATTTCAACCTCTGCCTCCGGCAATCGAAGGGACAAAGCAGCCTCCTCGGGCAACGCTCACGTCGACCGGTTCAAGCCGCGATGGCTGGTGAATTTTCGCTGGGAAGGAAGCAGGATTACTTCGTCCTGACGTTCATTCCCAATAGATGCCCCTTAGATTTGCCACCCAAATTCTTACACGCCCTGATTTGTAATTCATTAGTAAATTCGCAGTCAATGATAAACGCAACATTAACCACGACATGACGGTATCTTTGGTTAACGACGCGCGCCGACGCACGTCCCGAGCGCCGTTCCTGTGCGAAATACATTTTATAATTCAATATGATATGCCTGATACAACAAATCCGGACGAGCGTGAACTGCCAAGCGCCATAGGATAGCATTCGGCGCAGAGACGATCGAAAGCGCCCCGAGAGGAGACGCCCTCAAGTTGCACCTTTATGAAAGTGCCGGGCGCAGAATGCCGAAACGAAAACGGCGCCCCAGGGGGCGCCGTCGTTCATGACTCCGTCTTCCGGCCCGTCAGCCGGCCGGCTGCTCGCTCGGCTGCGGAGGCGGCGGCAGCATCTGCTGTCGCCGGTAGTCCTCCGGAATGCTGTGGTCCGGGCCGGTGTTGCGCGAGGGCTGCGCGGCCGGCTTGATCGGCTGGCTCCTGACGTAGGAGGCGTGGTGGACGGCCGGCTTCGTGAAGGGGTTCATGTTGGCGTTGCGCGTCACCGGGGGCGGCATCGTCTGCTCGGCGAGGGTCAGGTTGTTCTTGAACTTCTCGTTGAGGTAGTTGTCGACGAATTGCTGCCCGGCCTGCTTGTCGGCGAAGTGCCAGATGCCGAGCTGCGCCCCCTTGGCGACCAGCGCCAGCACCGCCTTGTCGATGGCGCCCTCGACGGCGATCTGCTTCGGCTCGTTGTAGGTGACGCCGGCGTCCGCCTCGAGCAGCTTGTCGAGCTCGAGATAGCGGAAGACGTTGCCCTGAAGCTGGTAGGAGGCGATCTGCCTTGCGGGTGTTGACGGAGGCGAGCACCTCGCCGGTCTTGGTCGACACCGCCCTGCAGCGTCACCGTCACCGTGTTCTTGACGTATTTGGTGTTGGCGCCGATGCCGAGATAGGCGGCGCCGAGGCCGCCGGTCATGATGTTGGTGTCGTAGCCGGTGATGCCGCCTTCGAGGATGATGCCGGCATGCATCAGCGGCGGCAGGGCGGCCGGGCTGATCTTCTGCTCGTTCCTGTAGATGCGGCGCATCTCGGTGATGATCTGGCGCTCCTTCAGGAGATCGTTCAGCTGGTTGCGCTCCAGGACATCGAACCAGCGGCGGTTGCCCGCGTCCTCCAGCGCCTTGATCAGCAGCGCGCGCGCCGCCCTGGGTGACGGCGCGCGACAGGGTCTGCACCGTGTCGCTGTCCTTGTACTGGCCGGTGAGGTCGCCGAAATCATAGACGGCGACGGTGACCTTCTTCTTCGGCGGCGGCAGGTCGCGCAGCGAGTTGTTGACCGGCGTGACCGCGGCAAGGGCCGGCTGCTCGATGAGCGCGTTGCCGTCGGCCACGCAGCCCGAGGCGGCAGCGAGGGAGGCGAGCATCGCGCAGGTCATCAGTGTGCGCGCACGAAGGGGGTACAATCTGAACATCGGAATTTCCCGGGAAACCAAGCACAAGTCCGGCGAAGAGGCGGCCGGTCAGTTGATCGGCGTGTTGTTGTTGGTGACCAGCTGCGGAACGGAAATCTGCGTCGTGGTCCCGGTCGTGGCGTCGTAGATGGAGAGGTCGATCGAGGTCAGGCTCCGGTTGAAGGTGACGGTCGTGTCGCCGAACTTCACCGTGCCGGAATCCTGCGGGTTGGTGCCGAAGATCGCGTCGGTGACCTGGCTCGCGAGCGCGGAGAGCAGCCGCCCCTGCAGCTGCTGGACGAAGAGCTGCGCGTCGCTGGTCTGCGAGCTGCCCGGCGAGGACGACAGCCCCGACGAGGAGCTGCTGGTCTTCTTGGCGTCGCTCGCTGTCGCGTCGCGCTGGGCGTTGGCGATCGACAGGAGGTGCGAGGAGTTCAGCGGGTTGCCGCCGAAGGACGGGTTGACCGGCGTGTAGACGAGCTGCCCCGCCTTTGACGTGACCGGCAGCACGCACATGGCTGCCGCGGCGAAAATCAGTGCCTTCATCTCCCTGCCTCTCCCGTGGATGCTTTTTCCTTTAACACGTCCTGATACACGCAAAGGTCTTACCAAAGCAACAAAGCTCGCCCTGACTGCAGCCGGTTGCCGGGCATCGCCGCTCCCGAGTTGCCGAACTGCAACAACCGGCACGCGTGCGGCGCGGCGTCGCGCCGGCGTTATCCCCTGCCCCGTCCAACAGGCTGTGGCCTCATCCGGCCAAGGGTGATATTGAGGCGGCGCCCCTCGAGGGGCGGCGGAAAAATTTGGACCACGGCATGATTTCGATCGTCATTCCCTGCCGGAATGAAGCGGAGAATCTGGCATTTCTTCTGGACGAGGTCGACGCGGCGATGGCCGGCGGCGACTACGAGGTGCTGGTCGTCGACGACGGCTCGACCGACCGCACCGGCGAGGTGCTCGCCGGGCGCATCGGCGCCGGGCTGCCGCTCCGGCACATCCGGCACGACCGCTCCGCCGGGCAGAGCGCGGCGGTGCGCTCGGGCATGCTCGCCGCGCAGCGGCGCGATCGTCGTCACCATGGACGGCGACGGGCAGAACGACCCGGCCTACCTGCCCCGCCTCGCCGAGGCGCTCGCGGCGGCCGGCCCGTCGGTCGGCATCGCCGCCGGCCAGCGGCTGAAGCGCACCGACACGAAGCTGAAGCAGCTCTCCTCGCGCGCGGCGAACGGCCTTCGCAGCTCGCATGCTCAAGGACCAGACGCGCGATTCCGGCTGCGGGCTGAAGGCGATCCACACGGAGATCTTCCGCCAGCTGCCCTATTTCGACGGCTGGCACCGCTACCTGCCGGCGCTCGTGCTGCGCGAGGGCTACGGCGTGATCCACATCGACGTCGTCGACCGCGAGCGCCGGCACGGAAAATCGAACTACGGCATCCTCGACCGCGGCTTGCGCGGCATCCTCGATCTCTACGGCGTCTGGTGGCTGAGGCGCCGGCGCAAGACGCTGCCGACCATCAGCGAGGTCACGCATGGCTGACATGTTCTCCCATCTCGCCGGCTGGTTCGACACGGTCTTCATCGACCAGTTCGACTGGTGGGTGGCGCTCGGCTTCGTCGCGCAGATCTGCTTCACCATGCGCTTCCTCGTGCAGTGGCTGGCCTCGGAGAAGGCCAAGCGCAGCGTCGTGCCGGTCGCCTTCTGGTTCTTCTCGCTCGGCGGCGGCTTCCTGCTGCTGATCTACGCGATCGAGCGGCAGGATCCGGTCTTCATCGCCGGACAGGGCCTCGGCCTCGTCATCTACATCCGCAATCTCTGGCTGATCGCCAACGAGAAGAAGGCGATGGCCAAGACCGACTGAGCGGGTCGGCCGGCGGCGCGCGCGACGCGAAGGCAGACGATGGACGCAGCGACCAGCGGCGCCCGCTTCAGGCTGCTGCGCCACGGCCTCGGGCCGGCGCGGATCGTGCTTCTCGTCCTCCTCTGCCTCGCCGCCTACCTGCCGGGCATCTCCACCCTGCCGCCGACGGACCGCGACGAGGCGCGCTACGTCCAGGCGACGCGGCAGATGGTCGGAGACCGGCAACTATGTCGACATCCACTTCCAGGACGAGACGCGCTACAAGAAGCCGCTCGGCATCTACTGGCTGCAGTCGGCGGCGATCGCCCTCGCCGGCCAGGGCGCCGACGCGCCGATCTGGGTCTACCGGCTGGTCTCGGTCCTCGGCGCGACGCTCGCCGTCCTCGGCGTCGGCTGGCTCGGCACGCTGGCTGTTCGGCGGCGCGGCCGGGCTGACGGCGGCGATCGCGCAGGCGGCGATCTTCATGCTGTGCTTCGAGGCGCGCATCGCCAAGACGGACGCCTTCCTGCTCTCCACCGTCGTCTTCGCGCAGGCGGCGCTGGCGACGCTCTGGATCGGCCACCGCGAGGAGCGGCCAACCGGCTGGGCCGCGCCGCTCGTCTTCTGGGTCGCCGACCGGCGCCGGCATCATGATCAAGGGGCCGGTGACGCCGCTCGTCAGCCTGCTCACCGTCCTGTCGCTCTGCGCTCTACCATCGCGAGGCCGGCTGGCTCAGGCGGCTGAAGCCGCGTCGCCGGCTTCGCGATCGTCGTCGCGATCGCCGCGCCCTGGCTCGTGCTGATCACGCTGAAGAGCGGCACGGCCTTCTGGACGCGAATCCGTCGGCAAGGACCTCCTCGGCAAGGTCGCCGGCGCGCAGGAGAGCCACGGCGCGCCGCCCGGCTTCTACGCGCTGATCTTCGTCGTCTTCATGTGGCCGTTCGGCCTGATGGCGCTGCGCGGCGGGCTGCGGGTCTTCACCCGGTTCCGCGACGATCCGCGGCTCGCCTTCCTCGTGGCCTGGTACGTGCCCTACTGGATCGTCATCGAGGCGCTGCCGACCAAGCTGCCGCAATACGCCCTGCCGATCTATCCGGCCGTCATCCTGGCGCTCGCCTGGGCGCTCGGCGAGGGGCTGCTCATGGCGCCCTTCGCGAGCCGCTGGCAGCGCTGGCTGGAATGGCTGACGCTCGGCAGGCCACGTCCTCGCCACGCTTGCGCTGGCGGCGCTGGCGGTGGGGCTGCCGGCCTGGCTCGACGGGTCGCTCTCCCCGGCCGGCGCTCCTGGCCGCGGCGGCAGCACTCGCTGACCGGCGCGCTCGCCTCCGGCCGGCTGCCGGTGCCGCCCGCCGCCTCGATCCGCTACGCCGCGTTCGGCGGGATCGCGACCCTCGCCCTCGTCATGACCTTCGTCTTGCCGTCGCTGACGCCGGTCTGGCTGAGCCCCGCGATCGCGAAGGCATTCCGGGCCGGGCGGCCCTGCCCGGGCAGCGTCCTCGCCTCGGCCGGGTTCGAGGAACCGAGCCTCGTCTTCCTGGCCGGCACCCGCACCGTCCTGACCGACGGAGCCGGCGCGGCGGACTACCTCGCAAGCCATCCGAAATGCGGGATCGCCGCCGTCTCGGACCGCGAGCGCCCGGCGTTCCTGGCGGCGGCGGGGAAATACGGGCTGCGGCTCCGGCCGGGGGACGCCGTCGAGGGCATCAACTACAGCAAGGGCCACAGGCTGGCGATCCGTCTCTACACGGTCGCGAAGCCGCAATAGCGCCGCCGCGCCGGCCGGCGTCAAGGCTGTGGATATGTGCCGGCGGACTGCCGCCAGGCCATAAAAAGAACCCAAATCAAGAAAATCCTGAAACTGGCGGAACCGTTCATCGTGCCGCCGGATTTCATGACCGGAGCAGACGTCGGAGGATTTCGAAAAGGCGAGGGCAACCAGGGAGGAAGCCTGATGAACGCGCAATCGGACCATCAAAAGCAGGTCGTCGCGGCGCTCATGAAGCAGCACGGACGCACCTTCTGCGACGAACTCGACATCGACATAGAGAAGGACACCCCCTCACCGCTCTTCCGGTGGCTCTGCGCCTCCATCCTGCTCAGCGCCCGGATCCGCAGCGACATCGCGGTCGCGGCGGCGCATGCGCTCGCCGGCAACGGCTGGACGACGCCCGAGAAGATGGCCGGCAGCCGCTGGGAGGACCGGACGCGCACGCTCAACTGCGCCGGCTATGCCCGCTACGACGAGAGCACAGCGCGGATGCTGAACGACACGGCGTGCAAGCTGCTCGAGGACTATCGCGGCGACCTCCGGGTTCTCCGGGACGCCGCCGGCTACGACCCGGCGGAAGAGCGCAGGCGGCTGACGGAGTTCAAGGGCCTCGGCGAAGTCGGCGCCGACATATTCTTCCGCGAGGTGCAGGTCGCCTGGAAGGAACTCTACCCGTTCGCGGACAAGAAGTCGCTGAAGGCGGCGAAGGAACTCGGCCTGCCCGACAGCGCCGAGGCACTGGCAAAGCTCGTCAGCCGGCGGAAGTTCCCGGTGCTGCTCGCGGCGCTGGTGCGCACGGACCTCGACCACGACTACGACGCGGTGCTTCAGCGCGCCGCCTGACCGGCGCCCCCGAAGGGCGGTGAACGCCGGTCAGGCGTGCCCCTCTCAGACGTAGCGGTTGACGACGTTCTCGAGATATTCCTGCCGGCCGGACTTCGGGCGCGGATCGATGTCTTCCGTCGCGACCCGCGCGGCGATTTCCTCCAGCGAGGACCGGCCGGAGAGAATTGCCTGCGAGTCGGCGCCGCTCCAGCCGGCGTAGCGCTCCTCGACGAATCCCGAAAGCGCGCCGTCCTCCAGCATCCGGGCGGCGGCCTTGAGGCCGCGCGCACAGCAGTCCATGCCGCCGACATGCGCCATAAGCAGGTCGTCCGGCTCGATCGACTGGCGGCGCAGCTTGGCGTCGAAATTGGTGCCGCCGCTCGCGAAGCCGCCGTTCTTCAGGATCTCGTAGTAGGCCAGGGCCATTTCCGGCACGTTGTTCGGGAACTGGTCCGTATCCCAGCCTGACTGGTAGTCGTTGCGGTTCATGTCGATGGAACCGAAGATGCCGAGTGCGCCCGCCAGATGCAGCTCGTGCTCGAACGAGTGGCCGGCGAGGATCGCATGACCCTGCTCGATGTTGACCTTCACCTCCTTCTCGAGCCCGTACCTTCTCAGGAAGCCGTAGACCGCGGCGACGTCGTAGTCGTACTGGTGCTTGGTGGGCTCCTGCGGCTTCGGCTCGATCAGGATCGTGCCCTCGAAGCCGATCCTGTGCTTGTACTCGACGACCATGTTGAGGAACCGCCCGAGCTGGTCGAGTTCGCGACCCATGTCCGTGTTGAGCAGCGTCTCGTAGCCCTCTCGCCCGCCCCACAGCACGTAGTTCTCGCCGCCGAGCCTCATGGTGGCGTCGATGCAGGTCTTCACGGTGGCTGCGGCGAACATGAAGACCTCGGGATCGGGATTCGTCGCGGCGCCGGCCATGTAGCGGCGGTGCGAGAACAGGTTCGCCGTGCCCCACAGGAGCTTGACGCCCGTCGCCGCCTGCTTCTCGGCGAAAATAGTCGACGATCTCGTTCAGGTTCCGGGTGTTCTCGGCGAAGCTCGTCCCTTCAGGGCGCACGTCGGCGTCGTGGAAGCAGTAGTAGGGCACGCCGAGGATCGAGAACATCTCGAAGGCGACGTCCGCCTTGAGCTTCGCCTTCTCCATGCCGTCGCCGAACCACGGCCGCTCGAAGGTCTGGCCGCCGAAGGGATCGCCGCCGGGCCATACGAAGGAATGCCAGTAGGCGACGGCGAACCGCAAATGGTCCTCGAGGCGCTTGCCGAGGACGATCTCGTCGGCGTCGTAGTGCCGGAAGGCCAGCGGATTCGTGCTTTCCGGCCCTTCGTACCTGATCCTGTCGATGTCGCCAAAAAATCCGGTGCTCATGCGTTCACTCCCCTGATGGCTGGATAGGTTGCCCGGTAGCGGTGCCAGGCCTCGTCGAATGCGCCGGCCAGCGCCGTGTCGGGCTCGATGGTCTCCCGGGTCTCGGGAGGCGTGCAAACGGCGACCGGATCCGCTGCCTCGGCGGCGACCAGGCCGAGCCGCGCGGCACCGAAGGCGGCGCCGAAATCACCCTCGGACGGAATGTCCACCGGCAGGTGCAGGACCGTCGCGAGGACCCGCAGCCAGTACTTCGAACGCGACCCGCCGCCGATCGCGGTCACCCGGTCGAGCGAGGTGCCGGCCGTCTTCAGGGCCTCGAGGCAGTCGCGGAAGGCGAAGGCCACGCCCTCCATGACGGCCTGGGTCAGCGCGTCCCGGCCGGACTCGTGGCCAAGCCCGGTGAAGGCGCCGCGGATCGCCGCATCGTTGTGCGGGGTGCGCTCGCCGGAAAGATACGGCAGGAACGTGACCGGGCCGGGCGCCCTCAGGTCGTTGCCGAGCGCCGCTGCGAGCTCGCCCGGCGAGGCGCCGGCAATGCCGGCATACCAGTTCAATGCGTCGGTCGCCGAGAGGATGACCCCCATCTGGTGCCAGGTGGCCGGGAGGGCGTGGCAGAAGGCGTGGACGGCGCTTCCGGGGTTCGGCAGGTAGCTCTCGTTGGCCGCGAAGAGCACGCCGGAGGTGCCGAGCGAGGCGAAGGCGTGACCGGCGGCGACCGTGCCCATGCCGCAGGCAGATGCTGCGTTGTCGCCCGCCCCGCCGGCCACGGGAATGCCGGCCGGCAGGCCAAGCGCGGCGGCGATCTCCCGCCGCAGGACACCCGCGACCTCGGTGCCCTCGACCAGGGCCGGCATCTGGTCCCGCCGCATGGAGCCGGCGGCGAGCAGTTCGTCGCACCAGGAGCGGGCGCCTGTGTCGAGCCACGACGTGCCGGCGGAGTCCGACATCTCCGAGATGTGCTCGCCCGTCAGCCAGAGGCGCAGGTAGTCCTTCGGCAAGAGGACCTTCGCCACCTTCTCGAAGACGGCAGGCTCGTGCTTCGCCAGCCAGAGGAGCTTCGGCGCCGTGAACCCCGGAAAGACGATGTTGCCCGTCTTCGCTCGGAAGACCGGGTTGGCGTCCAGTTCGGCCGCCTCCGCGAAGCTGCGGGTGTCGTTCCACAGGATGCAGGGTCTCAGCGCCCGGTCGTCCGCGTCGACCAGCGTCGCGCCGTGCATGTGGCCGGACAGGCCGATGCCCCTGACGCTGCCGAGATCGATGCCGGGCTCGGCACGCAGCGCCGCGATCGCCTGCTCGGTGGCGGCGATCCAGTGGGAGGGCTCCTGTTCCGACCAGCCGGGGTGGAGGCGCGAGACCGTCAGCGGCGCATTGCCCTGCCCGACGATCTGCTGGTCGCCGTCCATGAGGACTGCCTTGACGCCCGAGGTTCCTAGGTCAAGTCCGAGATACATGGTCTCCGTCCGTCTTCCGGGTTCTCCTGTCGCCGGGGCGGCGATTCAGATTCCCGGGCACCTTACCCCAAATTCGCCTTGCGGAAAGAACCTCTTGAGCCGGCGCCGGCCGGGCGGAAGACCGGACCGGCCCGCCGGGGCCTTGATGCCCGCGCGACCGCCGTCTACCAAGAGAACCGGCAAGACAAGAAGGGAGGACGCAATGGAGGCAGGACCCTCGATCGCAGGCACGCCGGCGGACCGGAAGGCGGGATCTTGACCGGCCGGCTGGTCCTCATGGGCACCAAGGGCGGTCCGGCGCTGCGGCCGGGCGGTCCGTCGCCCAGTTCCTCGCTTCTCGAAGCCGGCGGCCGGCGGATGGTCGTCGACTGCGGGCTCGGCGTCACGCGCGGCCTGACCGACGCCGGCGTCCAGCTGAAGGATCTCGACCTGGTCTTCGTCACCCACCTGCATTCCGACCACGTGCTCGAACTCGGCGCGCTGCTGCACACGGCATGGACGGCCGGGCTGGTCCGGCCGGTCCGCGTGTTCGGGCCGATCGGCATCGCCGACGTCTGGAGCGGCTTCCTCGATTCGCTGCGCTTCGACATCGACCTGAGGATCGTCGACGAGGGCCGCCCGGACCTGCGCGACCTCGTCGAACTGACGACCTACGGCGAGGGGACGGTGCTGGAGGAGGACGGCCTCGCGGTCACGGCGCTGAGGGTCCATCACCCGCCGGTGACGGAATGCTTCGCGCTGAAGTTCGAGACACCGGGAACGCGGGTCGTCTTTTCGTCCGATACCGCCTATTTCCCGCCGCTCGCGGCATTCGCCGCGGATGCCGACGTGCTGGTGCACGAGGCCATGCTGGAGGCAGGGGTCGACCGCCTCGTCGAGCGCACCGGCAACGGCGCCCGGCTGAAGCAGCACCTGATGGCGAGCCATACGCTCGCCGGGGACGCCGGGCGCATCGGCGAAGAAGCACGTGCGAGGCATCTCGTCATCAATCATCTCGTGCCGGCCGACGATCCGGAGGTGTCCGCTTCGGACTGGTCTCTGGCGGTCCGCCGGCAGTTTCGCTACGGTCGCCTCACGATCGGCTGCGACGGGACGGAGATCGGGCTCGAACCGACGCCGGAAAAAGGACCTGAAGAATGAAACTGGCATCCCTGAAGGACGGTACGCGGGACGGAAAGCTGGTGGTGGTCTCGCGCGACCTCACCCGTTGCACGGCCGTCGGCCACATCGCCCGCACGCTCCAGGCGGCGCTCGACGACTGGCGCCACGCCGGCCCGCGCCTCGAAGAGGTCGCCGAGAGCCTCGAGCACGGGTCGCAGCCGACGGAGCGCTTCCACGAGCACGACGCGCTCTCTCCCCTGCCGCGGGCCTACCAGTGGGCGGACGGCTCGGCCTACGTCAACCACGTCGAGCTGGTGCGAAAGGCGCGCGGCGCCGAGATGCCGCCGAGCTTCTGGAGCGATCCGCTGATGTACCAGGGCGGCTCGGATTCCTTCCTTGCGCCCCGCGACCCGATCCGGATGGCCGACGAGGCCTTCGGGATCGATCTCGAAGGCGAGATCGCCGTCGTCGTCGACGACGTTCCGATGGGGGCGAGCCTCGAGGAGGCGAAGGCGGCGATCCGGCTCATCATGCTGGTCAACGACGTGTCGCTGCGCGGCCTGATTCCGGCCGAGCTCGGCAAGGGGTTCGGCTTCTTCCAGTCGAAGCCTTCCTCGGCCTTCTCGCCGGTCGCGGTCTCGCCGGGAGAGCTGGGCGACGCATGGGACGGCGGCAAGCTCCACCTGCCGCTGATGGTCGACGTCAACGGGCAGCCGTTCGGCCGCGCCAATGCCGGCGTCGACATGACCTTCGACTTCCCGCAGCTCATCGCGCATGCGGCGAAGACCCGGCCGCTCTCGGCCGGCACGATCATCGGTTCGGGAACGGTTTCGAACAAGCTCGACGGCAATCCGGGCAAGCCGGTGGCCGAAGGCGGCGCCGGTTATTCCTGCATCGCCGAAATCCGCATGATCGAGACGATCGAGACGGGCCACGCGAAGACGAGCTTCCTCAAGTTCGGCAACAGGGTGCGCATCGAGATGCGCGACGCGGACGGGCACTCGATCTTCGGCGCCATCGAGCAGGCCGTCGAGAAATATGAGCACTGAGACCGACCTGCCGGGGCACTTCCGGGCCGCCGCGCGCAACAACCGCTGGGCCAACCACCGGCTCCACAAGGCTTGCGCGGCGCTCGGGGCCGGCGAATTCACGGCGACGCGGACCGGCTTCTTCCCGTCGATCGCAGCGACGCTCAACCACATCCATGCGATCGACCTCTATTATCTCGATGCGCTGGAGCAAGGTGGTCTCGGACGTGCGGCCTGGCGCGACTACTCCGACCTCGACGACGCGATGGACCTCGCCGCGGCGCAGGCGCGCACGGACCAGAGGCTGATCGGCTTCTGCGACCGGCTCGACGGGGACGGATGCGGCCGCCGCGTGCCGATGGACCGAGAGGAGGACGGCGTCTTCCACGAGCGGACCGGCGACATCCTCGCCCACCTCTTCCAGCACCAGATCCATCATCGCGGGCAGGCGCACGCGATGCTTTCCGGCACCAGCGTCGCACCGCCGCAACTCGACGAGTTCTTCCTCGACTACGATCGGGCAAGCGACATCGAGGAGGCGCTGGCGGAGGGGCGGTGACTGAACTCAGGGGATTAGTCTGATCGTCGTCAGAAATGCCGCAAATGATTCTTCGACTGCGGCGACACGCTTGATCTCGGCAAGACCGATGCGTCTTGCGAGAAGGATCTTTGTCATCGGTTTGCTGTATTGCGGCCAGATCGCCTGGAGAGCGGCACTTGCGATTTGGGTCGTCGGAGGCCGGTTCCGATCCTGGCCGTCGAGATGGCGCAGCAGAAATGCCTCGTGGCAGGGCTGCTGCAAAAATATTCCGAATGCCGGGTTCCCGGGCGGATTGCTCAGCTTTCCTGCGGCGCGGAGAATCGCTGTCAACCTGGTCGGAATCCATCTGCAGGCTGCATCGGGACCGGTCACGCTGTTCAGGCACGCCGGCCTTCATGTTCCCATGCCGTGGAGGCTCGAGAGTCACGGCATCCGCATAGACCGCACCTGACGAGCCAATCTGCCGCGCAACTCGCCGCCGCTACTCGTAGGTGATCTTCGGGGCCTTGCGGGCGCCCTCCCCGGTCGCGGCCTCGACGCCGGCCCAGACCTTCGCCGCTATGTCGCGGTAGACCCTTGCGGCCGGTCCGTCGGGAGCGCCGGCGACGACGGGGGTGCCGGCGTCGGAGGTCTCGCGGATGTCCATGGTCAGCGGAACCTCGCCGAGGAACGGCACGCCGAGGCGTTCGGCTTCCTTGCGGGCTCCGCCATGGCCGAAGATGTCGTAGCGCCTGCCGGTGTCCGGGGCGATGAAGTAGCTCATGTTCTCGACGATGCCGAGAACCGGCACGGATACCTTGCGGAACATGTTGAGCCCCTTGCGCGCGTCGATCAGGGCCAGGTCCTGCGGCGTCGAGACGATCACGGCGCCGGCCAGCGGCACCTGCTGGGCCATGGTCAGCTGGGCGTCGCCCGTGCCGGGCGGCATGTCGACGACCAGCACGTCGAGCTCTCCCCAGTCGACCTCCCGAAGCATCTGGGTCAGCGCGGAGATGACCATCGGGCCGCGCCAGATCATCGGCGTCTCCTCCTCGACGAGGAAGCCCATCGACATGACCTTCAGGCCGTAGTTCTCCATCGGCATCAGGACGCGGCCTTCCTTCTGCTTCGGCCGGCCGGAGATGCCGAGGAGCCTCGGCATGGAGGGGCCGTAGATATCGGCGTCGAGGATGCCGACCCGCAGGCCGTTCGCCGCCAGCCCCAGCGCCAGGTTGACGGCCGTCGTCGACTTGCCGACGCCGCCCTTGCCCGAGGCGACCGCCACGATCGACTTCACGCCGGGGACCATCGGCTTGTCAGGCGGGGGAGCCTTGCGGGCGGACGGTCCGCCGGGGGGCGCCTGGCGAGGCGGCGGCGCAGCCGCCGGCTTCTCGCCCGCCTTCCGGGCGGCGGTAAGCGTCACCATCGCGCCCCTGACGCCGTCGACCGCGAGCACGACCTTCTCGGCCGCCGCGCGCATCGGCTCCAGTTCCTCGGCGCGGTCCGCCGGAACGGTGATCGAGAAATAGACCTTGGCGTCGGCGATGAAGATGTCGGAGACCAGCTTCAGGTCGACGATGTTGCCCTCGAGGTCGGGGCCCTTCACCTGCCTCAGACGGTCGAGAACCTGCTCCTTCGTGATGTTCGCCATGCTTTCCTGTCCGATTTCAGCAACTGCAAGCGAAATAGCCGTTTTGCGGCCGATATCCAATGGCCGGTGCGCTTCTCAGCCGAAAACCCAGCCGGCGACCAGCAGCCAGAAGCCCGTGGTGAGGATCGCCAGTCCGGTGCCGACGGTCAACGCGGTCGATGCCAGGCGCTGACCTGTGCGGAACTGCTCGGCGATCAGCCACGAATTGACGCCGGCCGGGAGCGACGCGGCCGCGACCACGACCTTCGCCGTCAGCGGCGGAAGCCCAAAGGCCAGCGCGAACAGCAACGCGACGGCGGGCATGAACATCAACTTCATCGACGCCAGCGAGACCCCGGCCGCCAGGTGGCCGCGGATGCCGAAGCGCCGCATGCCCATGCCCATGGAGAAGAGCGCCAGCGGACCGGCCACACCGGCGAAGGCGTTGACGAGCCGCGCCGCCAGATGCGGCAGGGGAAGGCCCGTCAGCCTCACGGCCAGACCGGCGAGGATGCCGATGATCAGCGGGTTGCGGAACAGCCGCCGGAAAAAGTCGGCGACGATCTCGCGCGGCCGGGCCGCGGCGACCTCGGCACCATCCGCGCGCGCGCCCCATTGATAGAGGATGACCGTCGTCGCCATCAGGATCGGCAGGTGCACCGAGACCAGCATGGAGAGGATCGCGAGCCCCTTGTGACCGTAGACGCCGAGCATGAACGGCAGTCCGAGCAGCACGAGGTTGGAGAACGCCCCGCATATCCCCGAGACGACCCCGGAGCGCACGTCGCGGCCGAACCCGCGCCGGATCATCTGGTGGGAGGCGACCCACGTCACCGCGATGGTGGCGAAATAGGTCGCCCAGAGGCCCCAGGGCGACAGGCCGGCGAAATCCGCCGTCGTCAGCGTGCGGAAAAGCAGGAGCGGCACCGCGATGGTGAAGACGAAATTCGATAGCCCTTCCGCCGTGCCCTCGCGCAGGATCCCGGCAAGCGCGGTCGCATAGCCGCACGCGATCAGCAGGAATATGAAGACGATCGCTTCGACGAAGGGAGGCATCGGGCTCTGGCCTGGCGGGACGGACAGGCCGGCGACGATATCCGCCCGGCCCGGAAGGAAGGATCGATCCTGAATATCCGCCTTTCCATCCGCCCACAAGCCGCCGCCGGCCTCGGCGGCGCTTGCAAGCGGCCGTGCAAGCGGCTACGCCCGGAAACCGTCGCGCTCGCAGGCAGGGAGGCTTCATGGCCGGCTTCACAGGTTTCACCGATCTCGTCCGGTCGCTGCCGGCGACGGTCCCCTTCGTAGGCCCCGAAACGCAGGAGCGGGACCGGGGACGTCCCTTCCTCGCGCGGCTGGGGGCGAACGAAAGCGGTTTCGGGCCTTCGCCCCGGGTTGTCGAGGCCATCGCCGCGGCGGCACCGGAGGTCTGGAAATACGGCGATGCGCAGAATTTCGGCCTGCGCACCGCCCTCGCCCGCCACCTGGCGGTCGGCTACGGCAACGTGATGGCGGGCGAAGGCATCGATGGCCTGCTCGGACTCGTCGTGCGCATGATCGTCGGCGCCGGAACGCCCGTGGTGACGTCGCTCGGCGCCTATCCGACCTTCAACTATCACGTCGCCGGTTTCGGCGGCCGGCTCGTGAGCGTGCCCTATCGCGACGACCGCGAGGACCTCGACGGGCTCCTGGAGGCCGTTCGGCAGGAAGCGGCACCGCTCGTCTACCTTTCGAATCCCGACAATCCCATGGGCAGCTGGTGGGACGGCGAGGCCGTGCGCGACTTCGCCGGGCGCCTGCCGGAAACGACGATGCTGGTGCTCGACGAGGCTTATTGCGAGATGGCCCCGGCCGAGGCCCTTCCCTCGATCGGCAGCCTGATCGAGCGCCCGAACGTCATCCGCATGCGGACCTTCTCGAAGGCCTACGGGCTTGCCGGAATGCGGATCGGCTACGCGATCGGGACGCCGGAGACGATCCGGACCTTCGACAAGATCCGCAACCATTTCGGCATGACGCGGCTGAGCCTGGTGGCCGCCGAGGCGGCGCTCGGGGACCGGGAGCATCTGGAGGATGTCGTCGCGCGCGTGAAGGCCGCCCGCGACCGCATTGCGGGGATCGCACGCGCGCACGGGCTGCAGCCCCTGCCCTCCGCGACGAATTTCGTGACGATCGACTGCGGCCGGGACGGCCGCTTCGCCCGCGCCGTGCTGGCGCGGCTGGTGGAAAGCGGCGTCTTCGTGCGCATGCCGGGGGTGGCGCCGCTCGATCGCTGCATCCGGGTGAGCGCGGCGCCCGAGCCCGAACTGGCCGTCTTCGAGCGGATGCTTGCGCCGGCGCTCGAGGCGGCCGCCGCGGACATCAGTCCTGCCGAGCCACGGCCGTAGGGCGCGACAGTCGCCGCGCCTTGCCTGCGGGGCGGCGGATCAGTGAACCGTCATCCATTCGCGCGCGGCCCGCAGCGCCTGCGCCAGTTCGGCCTTTGTCATCATTGCCGCCACGTCGCCGCGCAGTTCCGCAGCGCGATCGGAGCCCTTGATGGCCGCGATGTTGAACCATTTGTGCGCCGATACGAGGTCGACCTTGCCGTCGCGGCCGGTCGCGTGGCGCAGTCCCATTTCGCAGAGCGTGTCGGCCTTGGCTTCCCCGCCCATCGTTGCGAGTTCGTGATCGAGAACTTCAAAGCGTGCCATCTTCGTCTACCCGTTGATCCGGTTGATGTTGCGTTTCCGGAAAAAGCCGGGTGGCTTGCCCCGGAAACGCGCTTGTCCCTGTCAAGCTCTTGCGAGCCCTCTTTCATCTTTCCGGCCGGTATTTTCCGGCGCTCGTCTTATGGGTTCGAGACTACCGGCAACGCTTGAACCGCTCGTTAAACTGCATCCTTAATTTGCGGAAAACAAAGTTCAAATGCTTGGTAAATTTGAGTTTTCGTTAAACATGGAAACGCCCGGAACCTGCGGGTTCCGGGCGCCGATTCACCAATGGTTCAGATCCGGGCCTCAACCCTTCGCTAACCACGAAAGACGCGAGATTTCCGGCAGAGCGCCGTCCGGCGCCGGGGATCAGCGCGCGCGCTGGCCGAAAAGCACCTTCTGTGCGTCCTTGTCGTCGGCAAGGTTGCGCCGGTGTTCCCGGCCGATTTCCAGGCCCCTGACGACGGCCGGCCTGGCCATGATCGCCTCGAACCACCGCTTTAGGTGCGGGAAGTCCTCGAGGTCCTGCCCCTGGTTCTTGTAGGACCTGACCCAGCCGACGCTGGCGATGTCGGCGATGGAATACTCGCCGGCCAGATAGTCCCGCTCGGCGAGCCGGCGGTTCATGACGCCGTAGAGGCGATTGACCTCGTTGGTGTAGCGGTCGATGCCGTACTGGATCTTCTCCGGCGCGTACTGGCGGAAATGGTGCGCCTGGCCGGCCATCGGCCCGAGACCGCCGACCTGCCAGAAGAGCCACTCGTCCACCTCGACGCGACGGCGTTCGTCGGCGGGATAGAACCTGCCGGTCTTGCGACCGAGATACTGAAGGATGGCACCGGACTCGAAGATCGAGATCGGTCTTCCGTCCGGACCGTCGGGATCGACGATCGCCGGCATGCGGTTGTTCGGCGAGATCTTCAGGAACTCGGGCTCGAACTGCTCGCCCTTGCCGATGTTCACGAACCTCACCTCGTAGGGAAGGTCCGTCTCCTCCAGCATGATGGATATCTTCCAGCCGTTCGGTGTCGGCCAGTAGTAGAGTTCAATGGGATGCTGATCTGTCAATGCAACGACTCCTTTTCGGTGCACAAACAGATAAGAGCCGCGCGCGGCAAGGCAACCTGCCCTAGGATTCTCCACGAAATCAACGTTTTTGAACCCTAGGTGAACGGCCGGGTCAGAAACGGTTCAGGCGAGGAATGAGAAGAAGGTATCCGAGAAAATTGCAGGCCCGCCTTTTCCGGAGGATACACGTGCATCGCGCGGCGGTACGGTTCACCATCTTCAGCATCACGATCGTGCTGCTCGCCATCGGCTTCTCCGCCGCCGTCGTACACGAAAACCGCGGCGTCCTGCCCTATCAGAGGGGCGTGGTGTTCCGCTGAGGGGCGGCCCGCAGCCTGACTTGACCCTGCGCGAGCATCTTTTCACCGAAATCATGGCCTGATCGCCCGGTGCGTCGTTTCGGCGCAGGGCGGATTTTCCGTGCCCGGGAAGGAAATGCGCGGCGTTTCGCGCGTTGAGCACGAGCCGCTCGCGGCAGTTCCATCAAGGCGAGGACCACATGAAAAGACCCGAGGAAAGCGAAGACGAAATCGTCATCGAGCACTACGAGAGCCCTACCGGCGGCTGGGGATCGCTGAAGTCGGTCGCCAAGAAGGCGGAGGCCGAGGGCCTCGTCGCTTCCAGCATCTGGAACCAGTTGCGGCGCCAGAACAAGCCCGACGGGGTGATGTGCGTCTCCTGTTCCTGGGCGAAGCCGGAGAAGCCGCACCAGTTCGAATTCTGCGAGAACGGCGCCAAGGCGACGATCTGGGAGCAGACCCGCAAGCGCTGCGACGCGGACTTTTTCGCCGGCCATACCGTTACCGAGCTTCTCGAATGGACGGATCACGAACTCGAGAAGACGGGCCGGCTGACCGAGCCGATGAAATACAATCCGGCGAGCGACAGGTACGAACCGATCGCATGGGAAACGGCATTTTCCGAGATCGCGGCCGAACTCAACCGTCTCGATCCGATGTCGGTCGTCTTCTACGCCTCGGGCCGGGCTTCGCTTGAGGCCTCGCACATGTACCAGCTTTTCGCGCGCGTCTACGGCTCGCAAAACCTGCCCAACTCCTCGAACATGTGCCACGAGTCGACCTCGGTGGGCCTGCCCCTTTCGATCGGGGTTCCCGTCGGGACGGTGCAGCTCGAGGACTTCGACCATTGCGACATGGTGTTCTTCTTCGGGCACAATGTCGGCACGAACGCGCCGCGCATGCTCCACCCGCTGCAGGAGGCGCGCAAGCGCGGCGTTCCGCTGATCACCTTCAACCCGCTGCCCGAGCGCGGGCTCGTGCGCTTCAAGAATCCGCAATCGCCGATGGAGATGCTTTCGCCCGGGCCGGGAACGGAGATGTCGAGCGACTTCTACCAGGTGCGCTCCGGCGGCGATCTCGCCGCGATGACCGGCATCTGCAAGCACCTCCTCGTGCTCGACGAGACGGCGGCACGGGAAGGCGGGAAGGCCGTTCTCGACCACGACTTCATCCGGGAACACACGAGCGGCTTCGAAAGGTTCTGCGACTTCCTGCGCCAGCAGGAATGGGACGACATCGAGCGCCGCTCCGGGATCGCGCGGAAGGAGCTGCGGCACTGCGCGGAGATCTATGCCACCAGGGAGCGGGTGATCGCCAACTACGGCATGGGACTGACCCAGCACCGCGAAGGCGTCGAGAACGTGCAGATGCTGGTCAACCTGCTTCTGATGCGCGGCAACATCGGAAAGCGCGGCGCCGGCATCTCGCCGATCCGGGGACATTCGAACGTCCAGGGCCAGCGCACCGTCGGCATCTCCGAAAAGCCGAAGCTCGTGCCCCTCGACAAGCTCGCCGAATTCTACGAGTTCGAGCCTCCGCGCCAGAAGGGGCTCGACACCGTAGAGGCGTGCGAGGGCTTGCTCGACGGTTCGGTGAAAGGCTTCGTCGGCCTCGGCGGGAATTTCTCACGCGCCGTGCCGGAGACCGGGATGATCGAGGCGGCGTGGCGCAAGCTGGACCTTCACGTGCAGATCGCGACCAAGCTCAACCGCAATCACCTGCTGGCGGCGAAGGCGACCTATCTGCTTCCCTGCCTCGGGCGGATGGACCGCGACACGCAGGAGAGCGGCGACCAGTGGGTTTCGATGGAGGATTCGACGGCGAACATCCACGGCTCCTTCGGCACGCATCCGCCGATCGGCGACCGGTTGCTGTCGGAGCCGAAGATCATTGCCGAGATGGCCAAGGCGACGTGTCCAGGCAAGTCGAAGGTGCCCTGGGACGAATGGGTCGCGGACTACGGACGCGTGCGCGATGCCATCGAGCGGACCTATCCGGACGACTTCGCGGGCTTCAACGCCCGCTTCAGGGAGCCCGGCGGGTTCCACCGGGACATCGCGGCGTGCCGCCGGGAATGGAAGACGGAGAGCGGAAAGGCGAATTTCATCGCGCCGGAAAGCCTCGAGCCGGACCCGGACATCGTCCGCCCGGGCGGCGACATATTCACGCTCCTGACCGTGCGCTCCAACGATCAGTTCAACACGACGGTCTACGGCTACGACGACCGCCTGCGGGGCATCCACGGAACCCGCATGATACTGATGATGAACCCCGCCGACATCCAGCGGATGGGACTTGCCGGGGACCGGATGGTCGACCTCTTCTCGGCGGCGACCGATGGCGTCGAGCGCAGCGTCAAGGGGCTGAGGATCGTCCCCTACTCGATCCCCGAGGGCAATTGCGCGGGATATTTCCCGGAGCTCAACCGGCTGGTCCCGCTGTCGCACCGGTCGCGGACGGCGCACGTGCCGGCGGGCAAGTCGGTCCCCGTGCGCATCGCGCCAGCCGCCTGAGACGGGATCCGGTCGGAACATGGCGCACGCCGCCGTGGCGGCGGCGTCATTTGATTGTGCGGATGCCACGACTATAATGTTGCATGGACCAGAGAATCAGCAGCACGACGCATGTGAACACCGTCTCGCCGGAAAGGGTCGAGCCGAAAGCCTTCAATGATGCCGGGGAAGCCGTCGACGCGCTCGAGGCGCTTTACGAGCGCAATACCCGCTTTCTGATCGACAGCTTCACCTCTCTTGCGTCGGGGGTGCCGCAGAAGACCCGGTACCGGACGTTCTATCCCATGCTCAGCGTGACGACGTCGACCTTCGGCCACGTCAACTCACGCCTTTCCTACGGCCACGTCACGTCTCCCGGCACCTATTCCACCACCATCACGCAGCCCGCGCTCTTCCGCGAATATCTCGAGGACCAGATCGGCCTCATCCTGAGGAACCACGGCGTGCCTGTCGTCGTCTCGGAGTCCGACACGCCGATCCCCCTGCACTTCGCGTTCGACGAGGGGGCGCACGTGGAAGCGTCGGTCGCGGAGAACCTGACGGTGCCGCTGCGCGACCTCTTCGACACGCCGGACCTGACGACCACCGACGACCAGATCGCGAACGGAACCTACGAGCCGGGGCCCGGCGAGCCTTTCGCGCTGGCGCCTTTCACCGCGCAGCGGATCGACTATTCGCTCGCCCGCCTCTCGCACTACACGGCTACGAGCGCCCGACATTTCCAGAACTTCGTGCTGTTCACGAACTACCAGTTCTACATCGACGAATTTTGCGCGCTGGCCCGCAGGATGATGGCCGACGGCGGCGGCGGCTACGATTCGTTCGTCGAGCCGGGCAACATCGAGACGACGGCGGGGACCGAGGCCAATCCGACGGCCGTCGGCCGGCTTCCGCAGATGCCGGCCTATCACCTGAAGAAGGCCAACCACAGCGGCATCACCATGATCAACATCGGCGTCGGCCCTTCCAACGCCAAGACGATCACCGACCACGTCGCCGTGCTGAGGCCGCACGCGTGGCTGATGCTCGGGCACTGCGCCGGGCTGCGCAACTCGCAGGCCCTCGGTGACTACGTGCTGGCGCACGCCTATGTGCGCGAGGACCATGTCCTCGACGACGACCTTCCGGTCTGGGTGCCGATCCCCGCGCTCGCGGAGGTCCAGGTGGCACTGCAGGAAGCCGTCGCGGAGGTCACCGGCTACGAGGGCTACGGCCTGAAGCGCGTCATGCGGACCGGAACCGTGGCGACGATCGACAACCGGAACTGGGAGCTGAGAGACCAGCGCGGGCCGGTGCAGCGCCTTTCGCAGTCGAGGGCTATCGCGCTCGACATGGAGTCCGCGACGATCGCAGCCAACGGCTTCCGCTTCCGCGTGCCCTACGGGACGCTGCTGTGCGTATCCGACAAGCCGCTGCACGGCGAGTTGAAGCTTCCCGGAATGGCCACGGCGTTCTATCGCACGCAGGTCAGCCAGCACCTCAAGATCGGGCTGCTCGCCCTGCAGAAGATGGCGGAAATGCCGCCGGAGCGGCTGCATTCGCGCAAGCTCAGGAGCTTCTTCGAGACGGCGTTCCAGTAGCCATTTCCGGCTCCCCGGCGGCCTCCGCCTCCTCGTCGCCGCTCGCCGCGAGAACCTTGAGTTCCCCGGCGTGGAGCCTGATTTCGACGTCGCGCTCGAGCGGCAGGAGTTCGCCGTCCATGACGGCATCGGCCCGCTTCGGCAATTTCGGGAAATGAAGATGGACCTCGCGGGCGCCGCGCTCGCTGATCGTCTCGCTCTCCTTCAGCTTGCCGCGCAGTATGTCGAAGATCAGCCTGGCGACGCTTCCGGGCGACAGCGCGCCGGCGATGTAGATGCCGAGCTCGCCGCCGCTCAGCGTCCGGGCGTAGAGGAGAGGATCGGCGCCGAAATGGTTGTTTGCGACGGAGATCGCCGAGGTGCGCGTGCGCTCCTCCCGGCCGTCGATGCGGCAGACGGCCTCGAAGACGGGTGGATCCAGCATGACCTCGAGCGCGGCCCGGATGCTGGCGCGGATCTTCCCCAGGCGCGAAGAGAAATGGTAGGAATTCCGCAGCCGGACAATGCGGGAGTGCAGGCCGACCGAATACTGGTGGACGTAGGCGCGGCCGTTGGCTGTGGCGATGTCCGCGGACTTGATCCTGCCGGAAGCGAGCACGTCGAGGACCTCGTACACGTCGAGCGGCAGATGCAGCGAACGCGCGAAGAGGTTCATCGTCCCGGCCGGCACCACGCCGAGCGGCATGCCCTGGCGCCAGCAGATGCCGGCGGCCGTCGAAATCGTGCCGTCCCCGCCGCCCGCGAGGATGGCGTCCAGGTCGCCCCGGCGGGAGGCTTTCTCGAGGGCGTCCTCGATCTCGCTCCCGGCGACGATATCGCAGGAAAATCCGTTGCCGCGGCCCGAAAAGACCTCGGTCGCCTGACGGCAGTAATCCTCCATGTCCATGGCGCGGAAGGTGCCGCCGTCACGGTTGAAAACGGCATGGATCTTCATGTGCCCCTCCGCCTTGCGCCGGGACGCCGATGCTCGTGGATAGGTTCCCGCGGCCCTCCGGTACAACGCGCAAGACCGGGAAAGGTTTCACCGGGGACATCCTGCCCCCGGCGCCGCTTCCCCTACATGCCCTGGTAGACCGGCCCCTCGCCGCCCTGCGGCGGCACCCAGTCGATGTTCCGGTTCGGGTCCTTGATGTCGCAGGTCTTGCAGTGGACGCAGTTCTGGGCGTTGATGACGAAGCTCTTCCGGCCGTCCTCCTCGATCCATTCGTAGACGCCCGCCGGACAGTATCGCTGCGACGGGCCGGCGTACTCCTCGAGTTCGGAGCGCTTCTGGAGGTACATGTCCTTCACCTGGAGGTGGACCGGCTGGTCCTCCTCGTGGTTGGTGTTCGAGAGGAACACCGACGACAGGCGGTCGAAGGTCAGCACCCCGTCCGGCTTCGGGTAGTCGATCGGCTTGTGCATGGCCGCCGGATCGAGGGCGTCGCAGTCCGCCTTGCCGTGCTTCAGCGTGCCGAAGAGCGAGAAGCCGGCGAGCGAGTTCGTCCACATGTCGAGGCCGCCGAGCGCGATGCCGGCGAAAGTGCCGAACTTCGACCAGAGCGGCTTGACGTTCCTGACGCGCTTCAGGTCGCGGCCGATCTCGCTGTCGCGCCACGCGGCTTCGTAGGCCTCGAGCGTGTCGTTGGACCGGCCGGCCTTCAGCGCCTCGGCCACATGCTCGGCGGCGAGCATGCCCGACAGCATCGCGTTGTGCGAGCCCTTGATGCGCGGCACGTTGACGAAGCCGGCCGAGCAGCCGACGAGCGCGCCGCCCGGAAAGGCGAGCCGCGGCACGGACTGGAAGCCGCCCTCGGTGATGGCGCGCGCGCCGTAGGAGATGCGCTTCGCCCCCTCGAAGGTCGGGGCGATCTTCGGGTGCGTCTTGAAGCGCTGGAACTCCTCGAAGGGCGAAAGGTACGGGTTCCGGTAGTTGAGGTGGACGACGAAGCCGACGGCCACGAGGTTGTCGTCGAAATGGTAGAGGAACGAGCCGCCGCCGGTGCGGGCATCGAGCGGCCAGCCGAAGGAGTGCTGGACGAGGCCTTTCCTGTGGTGCTCCGGCTTCACTTCCCAGAGCTCCTTGAGGCCGATGCCGAACTTCTGCGGCTCGCGGTTGTGGTCCAGCGCGAACTTGTGCATCAGCTGCTTGGCGAGCGAGCCCCGGGCGCCCTCGCCGACCAGCACGTACTTGCCCATCAGCGCCATGCCGCGCTGGAAGTTCGGGCCCGGGGTGCCGTCCTTCTCGACGCCCATGTCGCCGGTGGCCACGCCCGCCACCGCGCCGTCGCCGTCGAAGAGCAGCTCGGCGGCCGCGAACCCCGGATAGATCTCGACGCCGAGTTCCTCCGCCTTCGCGCCGAGCCAGCGGCAGACATTTCCGAGCGAGACGATGTAGTTGCCGTGGTTGCTCATCAGCGGCGGCATCATGAAGTTCGGCAGCCGGAGAGAACCGCTGTGGCCGAGCAGGTAGAAGTGGTCCTCCGTCACCGGCGTCTTCAGCGGGTGGTCCGGATCCTCGCGCCAGTCGGGCAGCAGCCGGTCGAGGCCGACGGGATCGACGACGGCGCCGGACAGGATGTGCGCCCCGACCTCGCCGCCCTTCTCCAGCACGACGACGGAGATTTCCGGGTCGATCTGCTTCAGCCGGATGGCCGCCGAAAGGCCTGCCGGGCCGGCCCCGACGACGACCACGTCGAATTCCATGCTTTCGCGTTCGGGCAGAACGTTGGCTTCACTCATGTGGCGTTTCCTCGTTTCGGCGGCCCGGCCGCGCGGTCCCTTCCGCTTCTGTTTGTCAAAAGCCGCAGCGAATGTCGAGGCGGACGGCCCCGTTTCGCCGCCGGAACCGCCCCGGACCGGCACTGGCGCAAATCCGCCGTGGCAGAATGCTTCCGTATGACCGTGAAAGGTTCTAAGAGTGCCGGGATGTCGACGGAACCGATCCCCAGCGCCGCGGAACTCGAATCGATCCTGCGTTTCTACGCGGAGGCCGGGGTCGACTGCCTGATCGAGGAGGCGCCGGTCGACCGTTTCGCGGAGGCACCGGCCGGCGACCGGCCGGAGGACCTGCCGCAGGCCGCCGGAGCCACGGCCGAAGCGGGCCCGGGAGCATCGCAGGACCGCCCCGCCGGCAGGCGGGACGCCGCGCCGGCATCGCCGCGGCCGGCGGCCACTCAACCCGCTGCCGGACAGATCGCCGTGCCCGACGAGAAGGCCGTGCTCGACGCCCGCGCGGTGGCGGCCGAGGCTTCGTCGCTCGACGCGCTGAAGGCTGCGCTCGACGGTTTCACCGGTTGCAACCTGCGCTACAGCGCCCGGAGCGCCGTA
Organism: uncultured Alphaproteobacteria bacterium; assembly: GCA_963760965.1. Lineage (GTDB taxonomy): Bacteria > Pseudomonadota > Alphaproteobacteria > Rhizobiales > Rhizobiaceae > Pararhizobium_B. The sequence continues at coordinate 67,611 of CAVXEW010000004.1, read as the reverse complement.
TTCGCCGACGGCAACCCGGAAGCCGACATCATGTTCGTCGGCGAGGCCCCGGGACGCGAGGAGGACATCCAGGGCCTGCCCTTCGTCGGCCGCGCCGGGCAGTTGCTCGACCGCATGCTCGCCGCCATCGGGCTCGACCGGCGCAGCGCATACATCACGAACATGATCCCCTGGCGCCCGCCGGGCAACCGCAACCCGACGCCGCACGAGATCGAGCTCTGCCTCCCGTTCATCCAGCGGCACATCCAGCTTGCCGATCCGAAGCTGATCGTCTTCCTCGGCAACGTGTCGAACAAGGCGATGATGAACACCAGCCGCGGCATCCTGTCCGTGCGCGGCACATGGGACGAATATTCGCTCGGCGAACGCAAGGTGCCGGCGATGCCGACGCTCCATCCCGCCTACCTGCTGCGCAATCCCGCGCACAAACGGCTGGCCTGGCAGGATTTTCTCGAGATCCGGGTAAGGCTGGACGAACTTTCGGGAGGTTCCTGAAGCGCGCCGCGCCTGCCGCGCGCGGGTGTGCGCTCGCTGAAATTTCCCGGCATGATCCCTTGAATTCCGCCTCGATCTGAAGCATCGAGCCACTATCGAGTCTCCGCGGGCGAGAGACGCCGGCCGTCGCCGTATCCCCGCCCCCTCCCTCAGGAGTGTTCATGCTGTCCAGCATCCTGCCTGTCGCCAGCCTGCTCTTCTCCACCTTCTTCATGCTGCTGGCCGGCGGCCTCGCCGGCTACCTTCTTCCGCTGAGGGCAGTCGCCGAAGGCTGGTCCACCTTCACCATCTCCCTGATCGCCACCAGCTATGCGCTCGCCTTCACGGCAAGCTGCATCATCACGCCGAAGCTGGTGATGCGCGTCGGCCACGTGCGCGTCTTCGGGGTGCTGACGGCGCTGATGTCGATCTCGCTGCTGATGCACGCCCTCGTCATCCAGCCTGCCGCCTGGATCGCGTTCCGTGCCATTGCCGGCTTCTCGATCGCCGGCGGCTACATGGTCATCGAAAGCTGGCTCAACGAGAAGGTGACCAACGAGACGCGCGGGACGGTGTTCTCCGTCTACATGGTGATCTCCATGCTCGCGCTGATGGCGGGCCAGTACATCGTGCCGCTCGGCAGCCCGCTCAACCTGACGCTCTTCATCGTCTGCGCCATCATCTACTCGCTGGCACTGATCCCGACAGGCCTGTCCAACGCGCAGTCTCCGCGGCCGCTGACGCAGTCGAAGTTCCGCCTCGGGCGGCTGTTCCATCACTCGCCGGCAGCCGTCGTCGGCTCGTTCCTCGCGGGCATGATCGCCGGCACCTGGGGAAACCTCGCGCCCGTCTACAGCCAGAACAGCGGCCTTTCCACGATAGAGGGCGCCACCATGCTCGCCGCCGCGATGATCGGCGGCGCGATCTTCCAGATCCCGCTCGGCCGTGTTTCCGACAAGGTCGACCGGCGCTACGTCATGGTCTTCGCCGGCATCGTCGGCCTCACGCTTTCGGCGATCGCCGCGCTCGTCGGAACGCATGTGAAGATCATCTTCTTCGCCGTGGTGTTCCTGCTCGGCTCCGTGCTCTATCCGATTTATTCGCTCAACGTCGCGCACGCCAACGACTACGCCGAGGCGGACGAGTTCGTGGAGGTGTCGAGCGGCCTGCTGATCATCTACGGCGGAGGCACCATGCTCGGCCCCCTCGTCGCCGGCTACCTCATGGACGTCATCGGTACGTCGGGGCTCTTCATCTCCATCGGCGGGGCATTCGCGCTCTACTCGGCCTATGCATTCTACCGCAGCACGCGGCGGGCCGTCGTCACCGAGCAGGAACGCACGGAGTTCCAGGCGATCCCCTTCGCCAAGGCGCAGACGCCGCAGCTCTACGAGATCGACCCCCGCAGCGAAGCCGCGCCCGCCGAGGAGGCGGCCGGACAGGCCTGAGGACCATCGTGCGGGTGGCGGCTCAGCCCTGGGGCGTCATCGCCCGCCGCGCGCCGCGGCGGCGGATGCCGACCTGGCGCTCCCGGAAGATGACGAAGATGCCGGCGGCGACGACGATGCAGGTGCCGAGCAGCATCGTCCAGGTCGGCACCTCGGCGAAAAGCAGATAGCCGATGGCGATCCCGAGCAGGATCGAGGTGTACTCGAACGGGGCGATCGTGGAGACGTCGGCGAAACGATAGCTGTGGGTGAGCAGGATCTGGCCGGCACCGCCGAAGATGCCGGCGGCGATCAGCAGCGACGCGGTGCGCAGGTCGAGCGCGGCCCAGCCGAAAGGGATCGTGAGCAGAGCCAGAAGCGAGGAATTGAGAGAGAAGTAGAGCACGATCGTCGGCGTCTTCTCCGTCCTGATCAGGCGGCGCACGAGGATCATCGCCGTCGCGCCGAGGACGGCCGCGACCAGCAGCGCGACCGCGCCGAGCGCTTCGGCCGAGCCGAGGCCCTCGTGCCCGAACAGCGTCAGCTTCGGCCAGCAGATGATCATCACGCCGGTCAGGCCGACGAGGACCGCCGACCAGCGGAAGATGCGCACGGTCTCCCGCAGGAAGAGCGCCGCGAAGATCACCGCGATAAGGGGGCTGGCATAGCCGATGGCTATGGCGTCGGGCAGCGGCAGCAGCGTGAGGCCGTAGAAGCTGAATCCCATGGAGGTGACGCCGACGAGGCCGCGCAGGAGATGCGAGGCCGGTCTCTTCGTCGCGAACACGGTTCGCAACTGCCCGTGGAGGGCGAGCCATGCCAGGATCGGCACCATGGCGAAGGCGGAGCGGAAGAAGACGATCTGCCCCGGGGGCAGGCCGTCGCCGGCGGCCTTGATGCAGGTGGACATGCCGACGAAGACGGTGACCGAGCAGACCTTCAGAAGGATCGCCTTCATCGGGTTCTGCGCATCGGCGGCGGACGGCGCCGCGGCGCGGTCCGAAGCGGCTGGAATGTCGAAAGAAGCGGGCACGAGCCTGTCCGGAAGGAAGAGACGTCCCCCTACATAGACCCGTTTTCGCGCGGCGTTCCATCAATTTTCGTGAGGGGCCGACCACCAAAAATGATCGCCCGCCCCCCTGTGCCGGCCTTCAGCCCTCGTGGATTGCCTGCCAGATGCGCTGCGGCGTCGCCGGCATCTCGATGTCGGCCCTTCCGCAGGCGCGGTAGAGCGCGTCCACCACGGCATTCATCGTCGCCGGCGTGGAGCCGATCGTGGCCGCCTCGCCGGCACCCTTGATGCCGAGCGCGTTGGTCGTGGAGGGCACGTTGCGGGTCTCGAAGTGGAAAGACGGCACCGTGTCGGCGCGCGGCACGGCGTAGTCCATGAAGCTCGCCGTGACGAGCTGGCCGTCGTCGTCGTAGACTGCGCCCTCCGTCAGCGCCTGGCCGATGCCCTGGACGGCGCCTCCGTGGACCTGCCCGACCAGCAGGACCGGGTTCACCGTCACGCCGAAGTCGTCGACGATCGTGTAGTTCACGATCTCGGTCGTGCCCGTGTCGGGGTCGATCTCCACCTCGCAGATGTGGGTGCCGTTCGGATAGGTGCACTCGTCCTGCTTGACGTCTGCCTCTGCCTTCAGGTCATCCGCCGACTTGGCGGCCCTTGCGAGATCGGCATAGCTGATCTTGCGATCGGTGCCGACGATGCGGGCCTCTCCGTCGACGAGCTCGATGTCGCCGGCCGACGCCTCGAGCTCGTCGGCCGCGATCCTGCGCATCTTGTCGGCCAGCGTCTCGCTGGCGCGGCTGACGGAGACGCCGCCGAGCGGGATCGAACGCGAGCCGCCCGTGCCGCCGCCGGTCGGCAGTTCGTCCGTATCGCCCTGGCGTACGACGATCCTGTCGAAGTCGATGCCGATCTTCTCGGCGATGAACTGGCTGTAGGCCGTTGAATGGCCCTGGCCGTTCGTCTGCGTCCCTATGAAGAGCGTGATGGTTCCGTCCTCGTCGAGCTGCACCCTCGCGGCCTCCGAGCCGGCGAAGGCGCAGGCCTCGATATAGGTCGCCATGCCGATGCCGCGGATCCTGCCGCGCGACTTCGCCTCTTCGGCACGCTCCTCGAAGCCGGCCCAGCCGGCGCGCTCCATGGCCTGCGTCATGTGGCCGTCGAATTCGCCGACGTCGTAGAGCCGGCCGGTGGCCGTGCGGTAGGGGAAATCTTCCGGACGAATGAAATTGCGGCGGCGGATTTCCTCCGCCGGCAGGCCGAGGTCGCGGGCGCAGGTATCGACCAGGCGCTCGATCAGATAGGCGGCCTCCGGGCGGCCGGCGCCGCGATAGGCGTCGACGGGCACCGTGTTGGTGTAGACGCCGGTCACCGTGACGTCGATGGTCGCGATGTCGTAGAGGCCTGTCGTCATGGACACGCCGATCACCGGGATCATGGGGCCGAACTGCGAGAGATAGGCCCCCATGTTCGCCTTGAGGTCGACCCTGAAGGCGAGGAACCGGCCGTCGGCGTCCATGGCCATGCTGGCATGGACGAGGTTGTCGCGGCCGTGGCTGTCGCTCAGGAAATGCTCCGTCCGGTCGCCGACCCACTTCACCGGCTTGCCGAGGCGCTTCGCCGCCTCGAGCACCAGCGGATATTCGCGATAGTTGAAGGCCTTGGTGCCGAACCCGCCGCCGACGTCGCGCGTGATGACGCGCACCTTGTCGGGGGCGACGCCGAAATTGTCCCGGGCGATGGTGTCGCGCAGGCCGTGAACGCCCTGAGAGCCGCTGGTGAGCACATAGCGCTCCTTCCCGGCATCCCATTCGCCGATGGCGGCGCGCGGCTCCATGTAGTTGGAGATGAGCCGGTTGTTCGTGAAGGAAATCTCGCTGACATGGGCGGCCCGGGCGAAGGCCTCGTCGCTGGCGGCCGCATCGCCGATCCTGTAGGTGTAGACCTTGTTGGTGCCGAGTTCGGGCCATACGAGCGGTGCGCCGTCCTGAAGCGCGGCCGCCGTGTCCGAGACCGCCTCGCCCATCTCCCAGTCGACCTCGATCAGTTCGGCGGCATCGCGCGCATGGGTCGCCGTGTCGGCGACGACGAAGGCAATCGCGTCGCCGACGAAATGCACCCGTCCGTCGCAAAGGACCGGCTGCTCGCGCACCTCGTGGACGGTTCCGTCGGGCTGCGTCGCCCGGCCCTGGCACTTCACCGGGCCGATATGGGCAATGTCGGCGGCGGTCAGCACGAGACTGACGCCCTCGGCCTTCGCCGCCTCCTCGGTCGAGGTGATGGTGAATGCGGCGGCGGCGTAGGGCGAACGCAAGACGTAGGCGTGCAGCTCGCCGTCCTTGTGAATATCGTCCGTGTACTGGCCCCTGCCGGTGATGAGCGGTGCGTCTTCCTTGCGAAGCGCGGACGCTCCCACTCCGAATTTCGGTGTAGCGATATTCATCCCAAACCTGTTGTTCCTGGCGTGATCGATTGGTTGAGCGCGGCATCAACCGGAGAAACATTCCGGAAATCTAAGCACCCGGGACCGAAAGTCGAGAGCTCGCGCGGCCGTTTGATCCGGCAAGCCGCCGGAAAACGCGCGCGGGCCCTCTCCAGTGGTCGCCGCGGCGCCACTCTATTCAACGATTGCGACACTGATCAAGATGGCCGGGACAAAGCGGCGCGGCCTCCGGTCGCCCGCAACGGTCGGCGGGGGCGTCCGGGAGTCGCGTCGGGAAGCGGAATGATGTTTCCGCGGGTTTGCAAGGCGCTTCCGGATCGCTAGTTAAATGGGCGAGCCCGAAAAGCCGACCCCACCGTTCCAGGACAACAAGAAAAGCCATGCGCACCGATACCGGCCACGTCTTCCACCTTTCCGACTACCGCCCGACGGACTTCATCCTCGAGACGGTCGACCTCGTCTTCCGGCTCGACCCGAAGCGGACGGAAGTCGTCTCCACGCTGAGACTCCGCCGGCGGCCGGGCGCTCCTGCCGACGCTCCGCTCGTGCTCGACGGTGACGAGGTCCGGCTGAAGGGCGTCGAGGTGGACGGGGTCGCACGCGACCCCGGTGAATACGAGAAAGGCGAGACGACGCTGACCCTTCCGGGCTTGCCGGGACAGGCGGTGTTCACCGTGAGGATCGTCACCGAAGTGGCGCCCGCCGACAACACGCAGCTGATGGGTCTCTACCAGTCCTCGGGCGTCTACACGACGCAATGCGAGGCGGAGGGCTTCCGCCGCATCACCTTCTTCCCCGACCGTCCGGACGTGCTGGCCGTCTACACGACGCGCATCGAGGCGGCGAAGGACGCGGCGCCGCTGCTTCTGTCCAACGGCAACCTGCAGGAAAGCGGCGATCTCGACGACGGCCGCCACTACGCGGTCTGGCACGATCCGCACCCCAAGCCGAGCTACCTGTTCGCGCTCGTCGCCGGCGACCTCGGCGTCGTCGAGGACAGTTTCGTCACGGCCTCGGGACGGGAGGTCGCGCTGAAGATCTTCGTCGAGCACGGAAAGGAGCCGCGCGCGACCTACGCGATGGATTCGCTGAAGCGCGCCATGCGCTGGGACGAGGAGCGGTTCGGGCGCGAGTACGACCTCGACATCTTCATGATCGTCGCGGTTTCGGACTTCAACATGGGCGCCATGGAGAACAAGGGGCTCAACGTCTTCAACGACAAGTACGTTCTCGCGGACCCGGAGACGGCGACCGACGGCGACTACGCCAATATCGAGGCGATCATCGCGCACGAGTACTTCCACAACTGGACCGGCAACCGGATCACCTGCCGCGACTGGTTCCAGCTCTGCCTGAAAGAAGGCCTGACGGTCTATCGCGACCACGAGTTCTCCGCCGACCAGCGCTCGCGGCCGGTCAAGCGCATCGCGGAGGTGCGGCTCCTGAAATCGCACCAGTTCCCCGAGGACGCGGGGCCCCTCGCCCATCCCGTGCGGCCGGAGCAGTTCCGCGAGATCAGCAACTTCTATACCGCGACCGTCTACGAGAAGGGATCGGAAGTGGTCCGGATGATCGCGACGATCCTCGGCGAGGATGGCTTCCGGAAGGGTATGGACCTCTATTTCGAGCGCCATGACGGCCAGGCGGCGACGATCGAGGACTTCATCGCCTGCTTCGAGGACGCGAACGGTGCGGACCTCGGCCAGTTCTCGCGCTGGTACCGCCAGGCGGGAACGCCCGTCGTTACCGTCTCGACGCTCTGGGACCCGGTCGCCCAGCGCTTCACGGCGACCTTCGAGCAGTCGGTGCCGCCGACGCCGGGCCAGCCGAACAAGGAGGTCATGCACATTCCCCTGCGCTTCGGCCTGGTGCTGTCCGACGGAAGCGAGGCCGAGCCGACGGCGATCTCGGGCGGCCGGGCGAGCGGCGACGTGCTGCACCTGACCGCGCGCAGCCAGACCGTGCAGTTCGACGGCATTCCTTCGCGGCCGGTGCTGTCGATCAACCGCGGCTTCTCGGCACCGGTGAACATTCACTTCGAGCAGGCGCCGGCGGATCTCGCCCACCTCGCCCGCCACGACAGCGATCCCTTCGCCCGCTGGCAGGCCCTCAACTCATACGCGATGCGCGTCCTCGCGGGCGCAGTCGGCGCCGTGCGCGACGGCAGGGAGCCGGAGGCGGACGATGCGCTGACGGACGCGCTGCTCGCCACGGCCAGCGACCAGAGCCTCGAACCGGCTTTCCGGGCGCAGGTGCTCAGCCTTCCGGGCGAGACGGACATCGCGCGCGAGCTCGGCAACGACATCGACCCCGATGCGATCCACGCCGCACGCGAGAGGGTGCGCGGGTTCGTTGCGGAGACGGGCCAGGCAACCTTCACGCGCCTGCTGGAGACCGTCCGGGGCAGCGGTCCATACAGCCCGGACGCGGAGAGCGCCGGCCGCCGCGCGCTGCACCACGCGGCGACCGCCTACCTGTCGGTCGCCGAAGCCTCGCCGCTGCGGGCCGCGACGGCGTTCGAACAGGCCGACAACATGACCGACCTCAGCCAGTCGCTGATGCTGCTGGTCCACCACTTTCCCGGCAGCACGGCAGCGACCGAGGCGCTCGCCGCCTTCGAGGCGCGCTTCCGCGACAACCCGCTGGTGATCGACAAGTGGCTGTCGATCCAGGCGACGGCACCCGGGGACGGCACCCTCGAGCGCGTTCGGGCCCTGATGGAGGGCCCGCACTTCTCGCGCGGGAACCCGAACCGCCTGCGCGCGCTGATCGGGGCCTTCGCGGCCGGCAACCCGACCGGCTTCAACCGCCGCGACGGCGCCGGCTACCGGTTTCTCGCCGACGAGGTGCTGGCGCTCGACAAGCGAAACCCGCAGGTCGCCTCCCGCCTGCTGACTGCGCTGCGCTCATGGCGCTCGCTGGAGGCCGGACGACGCGCGCATGCGGAGGACGCCCTGCGCCGGATCGCCGCCGGCGACAGCCTTTCGGCGGACGTCAGCGACATCGTCGACCGTACGCTCGCGGAGTGAAGACATTTCCCGAGTCCTGTTCCGCCGCCGGAGTCAAGGTGGCGGAACGGCTTTTCGGGCGGTGCGGCCGTTTCGCAAATCTCTTTGTTTTCCAGCACCTTGCACCGGACTGGACGGGGTGGCGGGCGGATGCGTCCGGGCACACCCCTCAAATCTGAACGGTCATTTCTGGTTAATTTTTCCCTAATGATTTCGCTGGACAGGGCGAATCCAAGCTGATTCATTAGGTCAGATTCGAAGATGCGGATGTTCGGATCGCTACGGGGAAAGCGAATACAATATGGCGCAAGCTCATATAATCGACGCTGCCATGCGGCAGCGGCGGCAGGACTTTGCATCCATAAGAAACTCCAGCAACGAGATTGCCGGACACGCCAAGCTCTTCGCCAAGCCGGCCTACGAGCACCTGCTGCGTGCCGAGCCGACGCTCAAGCGGCTCATCCCGTTCCTGATCGTCTCCTTCCTCCTGGTCGTCGCGGCGGCCCGCGTCCTTTCGCTGTCCGGCGACCGCGGCGAACTGGAAGCGGGGCTGCGCTCGGCGACCGCGCTCACGGCGGCGGCCGCGGCGGGAAGCATTTCCGGCCATCTCGGCGCCGTCGCGGCGGAGGATCGCGGTAGCGTCGAGAACCTGATCAGCAACGCCCTGCCGGAACACCGGCCGGACGGCGAGATCATCCTCGTTGCCGACGCCGGCGGGCGGGTCTTCGCATCGTCGCAGATCGCCTCCTCGCTGATCGGGAACAGGCTGTCCGACATCGTGCGCGACCAGCCCGGGCTGCTCCGCTTCGGCTCGCGGTCCGGGGTGGTTCCGGTGGAATACGGCGGCGACAGTTTCGTCGCCGCCCTGCGTCGCCTCCCCCGGCAGGCGGGTTCCGTGCTCGTGATGTCGCCGCTCTCCGGCGTCGAGAGCCGGTGGCGCAGCGCGGTTTCGCTGAATGCCACCCTGTTCATCGCCACGTCGAGCATCCTGATCATCGTCCTCTACGCGTATTTTTCCCAGGCGACCCGTGCCAGCGACGCGGACGAGCTCTACCTGGAATCCAACCGGAGGGTGGATGCCGCGCTGTCGCGCGGGCGCTGCGGGCTCTGGGACTGGGACATGGCGCGCGGCAGGCTCTACTGGTCGCCGTCCATGCACAAGATGCTCGGCCTGCCGCCACGTGACTGCATGCTCTCGTTCGGCGAGGCCGCGCGGCTCATGCACCCCGACGACAACGACCTCTACGCGGTCGCCCGCTCCATCGCGAAGGGCGAGACGACGCAGATCGACCACGTCTTCCGCATGCGCCACGCCAAGGGCCACTATGTCTGGATGCGCGCCCGCGCCGAAGTCATCGACACCAGTTCGAACCAGACCCACCTGATCGGCATCGCCATGGACGTCACCGAGCAGCACCGCCTCGCGCAGCGCACGGCGGAAGCCGACCAGCGGTTGCTCGAAGCGCTCGAGAGCACCTCGGAATCCTTCGTGCTCTGGGACCGGGACGACCGCCTGGTGCTTTGCAACTCGATCTACCGGGAGACCTACGGGCTGGGCGAGGACGTGCTGCGGCCCGGCAATTCCCGGTCCGCCGTCGAAGCGGCCTGCCGGCGGCCGACGATCCAGCGCCGCGTCACCGGCTGCGACGAGAAGGGAACCTCGGAGACGAGCGAGGTCCAGCTCGCCGACGGCCGCTGGCTGCAGATCAACGAGCGGCGCACCCGCGACGGCGGCCTGGTCGCCGTCGGGACGGAAATCACCCAGCTCAAGCGCAACCAGGACCACCTGCGCGAGTTCCGCAAGCGGCTGATGGCGATGCTGGACGACCTTGCCGCCTCCCGCCTGGCGCTCGAACGCCAGACCAAGGAGCTCTCCAACCTCAACGCCGACTATCAGGCGGAGAAGGAGCGGGCCGAGGCCGCCAACCGGACCAAGTCGGAATTCCTCGCCAACATGTCGCACGAGCTGCGCACGCCGCTGAACGCGATCATCGGCTTCTCCGAAATCCTCGAGAAGGGACTGTTCGGGCCGCTCGGCTCGCCGAAATACGAGGAGTATGCGCGTGACATCAACGGCAGCGGCCAGCACCTGCTCGGCGTGATCAACGACATTCTCGACATGTCGAAGATCGAGGCGGGCCAGCTCGAAATCGAGCGCGAGAGCATCGACCTCGCGCCGCTCGTCGAGGAGGCGGTGCGGCTCACCTCGATCCCGGCCGAGGGAAAGAAGATCCCGATCGACCGCGACATCGAACCGGGGCTGAGCATGGACGCCGACCGTCGCGCGATGAAGCAGGTGCTTCTGAACCTGCTGTCCAACGCGGTGAAGTTCACAAAGGAGGGTGGCCGGATCCGCGTCAGGGCACGGCGGCTGTCGAACGCCGTCACCGTGACCATCGAGGACACCGGCATCGGCATTCCGAGATCGGCGATGCACAAGATCGGCCTGCCATTCGAACAGGTCCAGAACCAGTTCTCAAAGAGCACCGGGGGCTCCGGACTTGGCCTGGCCATCTCCCGGTCGCTCACCGAACTGCATGGCGGCACGATGCGCATCCGCTCGACCGAAGGCGTCGGCACCATCGTCTCGGTGCGCGTTCCCCTCACCGCGGGCCCTCGGCCGGGCAAGAGGCGGGCTGCCGGGCAGAGGCCGCCTGAGCCAGGGCCTCAACTGCGGTCGGAGGACCGCTTGCCCTGTCGCCCGGGCGAACCGACGAGACCCTTGAATATCCGCCGCACGGCGGTGCCCGACGCCTCGAGAGTGGCCGCGGCGGCGCCGATGTCCGGCGCGTCGGCCGCGCGGCAGACGAGATCGACCAGTCCCGCAGGCGCGTCATTCGGCTCGAAGTCGCCTTCGATGCACAGCCGTATCAGCTGCGATACCCCGGTGTAGAGGCCGAGGGCGCGGATCACGACGTCGGCGTCGTTGCCGTCCATCAGGTCCGGTGCGAGCGCCTTCAGGGTGGCGAGCGTGCCGGTGTCGGGCCGGTCCGGGCGCACGCCCTGCGATCCGGCGACCAGCGCCAGGTACTGGGCGATGAACTCGATGTCGATGAGGCCGCCGGGCATGAGCTTCAGGTCCCAGATGTCGCGCGGCGGCTTTTCCTCGTCGATCAGCTTGCGCATGTCGGCGACGTCGGCGGCGATCTTCCGCGTGTCGCGGCGGCGTGCGAGCACCTCCTCGAAGACCGCCTCGGCCTCGCCGCCGAGCGAGGCGTCGCCGGCGACGACGCGGGCACGCGAGAGCGCCATGTGCTCCCAGGTCCAGGCCTCTTCGCTCTGGTACTTGCGAAAGGCGCGGATGCTCGTCGCCACCGGCCCCTTGTTGCCGGAGGGACGCAGCCTCAGGTCCACCTCGTAGAGGACGCCCTCTGCCGTCGGCGCGGAGAGAGCGGCGATCAGGCGCTGGGTGAGCCGGGTATAATAGCGAACGGGGTCGATCGGCTTCGGCCCGTCGGATTCGCCGTAGCCCGGCTCGTGGTCGTAGAGCAGGATGATGTCGACGTCGGAGCCGGCAGTCAGCTCGCGGCTGCCGAGTTTCCCCATGCCGACGACGGCGACGCGGCCGCCGGCGATCCGGCCGTGCGCACGTTCCATTTCTGCCGCGACCGCGTCGAGCGCGGCGCCGATGATCAGGTCGGCGAGATCGGTCAGCGCCTCGCCGGCCCTGACGCCGCTGATCGAGCCGGTCAGGAGGCGGATGCCGATCAGGAACTTCTGCTCGGCCGCCACGATGCGCAGGCGGTCGAGGATTTCCTCGTAGGCGAAGTCGCCGGCAAGGAAATCCGAGAGGTGCGCGGATAGGTACTCCCGCGTCGGCAGCTCGGCGAGCAGGGTCGGATCGAGCATTCCGTCGAACACGTGGGGCTTGCGCGAGATGATGTCGGCGAGCCGCGGCGCCGAGGCCATGATGGTGACGATCAGCGAAAGAAGCGCCGGATTCGTGGAGAGCAGCGAGAAGAGCTGGATGCCGGCCGGCAGGCCGGAAATGAAAGCGTCGAAGCGCAGCAGCGCCTCGTCGGCACGCCGCGTTGCGCCGAATTCCCGCAGGAGGAGCGGCGTCAGCTCGGTCAGCCGCTCCCTGGCCTCGACCGAACGCGTGGCGCGGTAGCGGCCGTAGTGCCAGGTCCGGATCGTGCGGGAAATATCGGCGGGGCGCTCGAAGCCGAGGGATGACAGCGTTTCGATGGTGCCGGGATCGTCGCCTTCACCGGTGAAGACGAGATTGCCCGTTTCGGTCGAGAGCCGGGCTTCCTGCTCGAAGAGTTCGGCGTAGTGACGCTCGACGCAGCGCAGCACCTCGACGAGCCGGGCGGAAAATTCCTGCGCGCCGGCCTCGCCCATCATGTGCGCGATCCGCTCCAGCCCGTCCTCCGTCTCCGGCAGCGTCTGGCTCTGCTCGTCGTGGACCATCTGGATGCGGTGCTCGACGTCGCGCAGGTACCAGTAGGCCGACTTCAGCTCGTCGCGGGTTTCCGCACTGATCCAGTTCGCCTCCTCCAGCGCGTCCAGCGCCTCGTCGGTTCGCCGCGACCTCAGGTCCGGCATCCGCCCGCCGGCGATCAGCTGCTGCGTCTGGACGAAGAACTCGATCTCCCTTATGCCGCCTCGGCCGAGCTTGACGTTGTGGCCCCTGACGGCGATCTCGCCGTGGCCCTTGTGGGCGTGGATCTGGCGCTTGATGGAATGGATGTCGGAAATCGCCGCGTAGTCGAGGTACTTGCGGAACACGAAGGGCGTCAGCTCGCGCAGGAAGGCTTCGCCGGCGGCACGATCGCCGGCCACGGGGCGGGCCTTGATGAAGGCGGCACGTTCCCAGTTCTGCCCCCTGCCCTCGTAGTAGTTCAGCGCCGCCTCGACCGGGATGGCGAGCGGGGTCGAGCCCGGATCCGGGCGCAGCCTCAGGTCGGTGCGGAAGACATATCCCTGGGGCGTGCGGTCCTGCATCACGCGAACGAGCCGACGCGCGATCCGGGCGAATGTGTCCGTCGCTTCCAGTTCGTCGACGGCAATTCCGGCGGACGGCTCGTAGAAGAGGACGATGTCGACGTCCGAGGAATAGTTGAGTTCCCCGGCGCCGAGCTTGCCCATGCCGAGCACGATCAGCCCGGAACCGGCCGAAGGGTTCCCGGGATCGGGCAGGCGCAGCTTGCCCGAGACGTGCGCGGCGTGAAGCAGGTGATCGATGGCAGCCGAGAGGCATGCCTCGGCGAGCGCGCTCAGCCGGCGCGTGGTCGCGGCGGCCGGTTGCAGGCGGGCGAGATCGGCAAGTGCGAGCAGGAAGGCCGCGTCCCTCTTGATCGTGCGCATCCGTGCCATGACCGCGGACTCTTCCGCCGGCTCTCCCCCGTCGTTCCTCCAGGCATCCCGGGCCTGCGCGATCAGGCCGTCGATCTCGCTGCCGAGAGGCTGCGTCAGGGCGCGCGCCAGCGTGGCGGGGCGGCCCCGGGCGGTGTCCAGCAGGAACGGCGAGAGGACACAGGCCGAAACGACGAGGTTCCTCGCCGGCCCGGCCTTGCGCAGGAGCGGCGGCAGGTCGGGACAGTCCCTGCCGGCCTCCAGCAGGTCGTCGAGCACCGCCTTCGCCTCGGCCCGAGGCGGCGCCGGCAGCGGCGACTTCTTCAGCGAGCCGAGGGGAACGTCCGTGCCGCGCGCCGGTTTGCCGCCGGCGGGCGTCATCGGTCCGGCTTCTCGAGTGGAAAGATCATCGATGCCTTCAGCCCCCTTGCGGATTCGTCATCGCAGGCATCTTGCAGGTCCAGGCGGCCCCCGTGAAGTGCCATCACGGCCTTCACGAGGCTCAATCCGAGGCCCGTGCCCGGCTTCGACCGGCTTTCGTCGAGACGGACGAAGCGCTTCACCACCTCGTCGTGCTTGTCCGGGGGGATGCCGGGGCCGCGGTCCTCGACCGACAGGGTCGCGGCGCGCGCATCCCTGGAAAGCCGGATGCGGAGGCCGGCGTCGGCGGCGTCGCTGGCGTATTTCATCGCATTGTCGATGAGGTTGGCGAGCGCCTGCCCGACGAGTTCCCGGTTGCCCGAGACATGGACATCGGGCTCTATCTCGGTCGAGAGTTCCACGCCGGCGTCCTCGAAGAGCGGCTCATAGAGCTCGATCGCGTCGGCGGCGACGGCGGAAAGATCGATGTCCAGCATCTCGGCGGCGGAGGAGCCGGCTTCCACGCGGGAGATCATCAGCAGCGCATTGAACGTGCGGATGAGCTGGTCCGACTCGGCCATGGTCTCTTCCAGGGCAACGCGGTAGTCCTCCGCCGTGTCGCTGGCGGCGAGCGCGGCCTCCGCCTTGTTGCGCAGGCGCGTCAGCGGCGTCTTCAGGTCGTGGGCGATGTTGTCGGAGACCTGGCGCAGGCCCTCGTTCAGCTTCTCGATACGGCCCAGCATGGCGTTCAGCGATGCCGACAGGCGGTCGAACTCGTCGCCGGAGCCGGCGACGGGCAGGCGCTGGGCAAGATCGCCGGCCATGATCTTCCGGCTTGCCTCCGACATCCGGTCGATGCGCCGCAGCGCGCCGCGGCCGATGACGAACCAGATCAGCAGCGCCCCGGCTCCCATGATGGCGAGGGCGACGGCGAGCGCCTGGCGCACGAGGCCGCGGAAGCGCTCCGGCTCGCCGAGGTCGCGCCCGACGAGCAGGCGCATGCCGTTCGGGAGGCGGATGATCTGCGCCATGGCGGTGTGGACGCTGTCCTTGCCGCTGTCGGTGAAGCGCTGGTAGCGGAACGGGATCTGCGTCCAGCCCTCATGGTCGAGCACGCCCGGCTGGAGCGAGGCGACGTTGCCGGCGAGGATGTCCCCGTTCGGCCCGGCGATGGTGTAGAGATTGGCCCCCGGCTGGCGCGAGCGGCGCTCGACGACCCTGACGAGCGTGATGATGCCGCCGCTCTGGTAGGCCTGCGAGAGGACCTGAAGCTCGCCGTTGACGGTCTCCTGCGTCTGGGCGCGCAGCAGGCCTTCCGACATGGCGGTCACGTAGAAGACGAGGACCGTGGCGCAGACGGCGAAGAGCAGGAGGTAGAGTGCCGACAGGCGAACCGCCGTCGTCTTGAAGAGGACCGAAAGCTTTTCTAGCAAGCCGCGCCCGTCCGGCTCATTGCTCCGCCTTCATCATGTAGCCGGCGCCGCGGATGGTGCGCAGCAGCGGCGTGTCGAAATCCTTCTCGATCTTGCCGCGCAGCCGCGAGATGTGGACGTCGATGACGTTCGTCTGCGGGTCGAAATGGTAGTCCCAGACGTTCTCGAGCAGCATGGTGCGGGTGACGACCTGGCCGGCGTTCTTCATCAGGTATTCGAGCAGCCGGTATTCGCGCGGCTGCAGGTTGATGACGCGACCGTCGCGGCGGACCTCGTGGCTGAGGCGGTCGAGCTCGAGATCGCCGACCCGGTAGGTCGTCTCGGCCTCCCGCGAGCCCTTGCGGCGGCCGAGCACCTCGACGCGGGCGAGAAGCTCCGAAAAGGCGTAGGGCTTGGGAAGGTAGTCGTCGCCGCCGGCGCGAAGGCCCGTCACGCGGTCGTCGACCTGGCCGAGCGCGGAAAGGATGAGGACCGGGGTGTCGATCCCGTCCTCACGAAGCTGCGAGATGACGGCGAGGCCGTCGCGCCTGGGCAGCATGCGGTCGACGACGAGGACGTCGTAGCCGCCTTCCGAGGCCATGTGCAGGCCTTCCTCGCCGTCGGCCGCGTGGTCGGCGACGATGCCGCTTTCCCTGAAGGCCTTGGCCAGATAGTCGGCCGCCTCCAGGTCGTCTTCGATGACCAGAACCTTCATGGAGACGACAATATTGCCGTTGGCCCCCGTTTCACAAGCTTGCGCCGTACCGTCCATGCCCTGTCGCCTCCTTCGTTCCGCCGCCCGCCCTCAGCCCAGGTTGACCGGCAGGGCGACGAAGCGGCTGCGGTTGCCGTTCTCGAGCCGGAAGAGAACCGCCTTGCGCCCCTTTTTCGCTGCGGCCCTGATCGAGCCGAGAATGTCGTCGGCGGACTTGGCCGGCTTGCCATCCACGCTGAGGATCACGTCGCCGGCGCGCAGGCCGCGATGCTCGGCGACCGAATTGGCCGCGATATCGGTGATCACCGCGCCGCGCCCCTCCTCGGAGGCCACGACCTTGAGCCCGAACTTGCCGAGGGGCGAGGAGGCCATGTCGCCGGGCGGGGCGCCCGGGGCCGACGGCCCCCCCGCCTTGGCGCTCGGCATGGATCCGAGCCGGACGGACGCCGTCGAGGCGGCGCCGTCGTGCCAGATGCCGAGCTTGACGGTCTCGCCCGGGTGAAGCGCGCCGATGGCGCTTGCAAGATCGCGGGGATCGGAAACGTTCTTGCCGTCGACGCTGGTGATGATCTCGCCGGCGCTCAGGCCGGCCGAGCGCGCGGGCGCGTGCGGGTCGACGTCCGCGACGAGCGCGCCACGCGCGGACTTCATCCCGACGGAATCGGCGATGTCCCGGGTGACCGGCTGCAGCGCCACGCCGAGCCATCCGCGCCTGATGCTGCCGTTGCGGATGAGTTCCTGCGCGACGTGGCTGACGGTCGAGGACGGAATGGCGTAGGCGATGCCGACCGATCCGCCGACCGGGGAGAAGAGCGCGGCGTTGACGCCGACGACCTGCCCGCTGAGATTGAAGGCGGGGCCGCCCGCGTCGCCGCGGTTTACGGGCGCATCGAACTGGATGAAATCGTCATAGGGGGCAGCACCGACGTCGCGGCCGCGGGCGGAGACGATGCCGGCGGTGACCGTGCCGCCAAGTCCGTAGGGATTGCCGACGGCCACGATCCAGTCGCCGATGCGAACCTTGCTGTCGTCGGCGAAGGCGACATAGGTGAACTTGCGATCCGACGCGGCGACCTTCAGCACCGCGAGGTCGGTGCGAGCGTCCTCGCCGACCAGCTTCGCGTCGAGCGTCGTGCCGTCGCTGAGGATGACCTCGAAGGAATTGCCGTCGGCGACGACGTCGTCGTTGGTCACGACGTAGCCGTCCTGCGAGATGAAGAACCCGGACCCCTGGGCCACCGGACGGATTCCGCCGCCGCCGGTGCCGTCGGGATCGGCGCCGCGCAGGCTGTCGAACAGGTGCTCTATCGGATTGCCGCCGAACGGCCTTGCGATGCCGTGGCCGCTATCGCCGCGCGGCGCCGAAGACGGAGATCTCGACTTGACGCGAACCGACACGACGGCCGGCGTGACCGCGGAAATCACGTCGGCGAAGCCCGGGACCTCCGGCGCCTTGACCTCGACGGGGCCGGCGACCGCCGGTGCGACCGGAAGGAGCGCCCCGGTGCCGGCCACGGCCACCGAGAGCGTGAGCGCGGTCGCCACGGTTCCGGCCAGCCGGACGTGCCGGGAGCGGTCTCTGCGGTCAGACATGAATGCCACTTTGCCTCCGGTGCAAGCTTCGGGCGTCGTGAGTCCGCACGATAGCCGATGCGAGGTTACGTCAGTCTGTCCGGGAAATGAAATCTTGGTAATCTTGGCGGCCAGAGTTGCAAGAGCGCCAGGATCAACCGGAAGCGCCGCCCTCGTCGGCGCCGAGCAGCCGCTCCAGTTCCGCCTCCTCCTCGTCCGTCAGCCGGCGGCCGCGGCCGCCGTCGGTGCGATTGCGGGAATAGAGGAACATCGCCGCGGCTCCGCAGACGAGGACGATGGCCGGCGTTGCCCAGAGCAGCAGCGTCTTCGTCTCGAAGCGCGGCTTGAGCAGGACGAATTCGCCGTAGCGCGAGACGACGTAGTCGATCACCTGCCTGTCGGTCTCGCCCTCTTTCAGCCGCCGGCGTACCAGCAGCCGTATGTCCTTGGCGAGATCCGCGTCGGAGACGTCGATCAATTCGTTCTGGCAGACGAGGCAGCGAAGCTGCGCCGAGATCTCCCGCGCCCGTTTCTCCAGCACCGGGTTCTTCAGCATCTCGTCGGGATTGACCGCCAGGGCCGGCCCGGCCGCGCTCGCCAGAAACAGCCCGAGCGCCGCCAGGAGGAGAGCGAGGCGCCTCATTCGGCAGGCTCCGCGACGGGGGTCCCGGCCGTGTCCCTGCGGCGGCGGGCCGGGGCACCGATGCGCAGGCGCCGGTCGGACAGCGAGGCGACCCCGCCCGCGGCCATGATCACCGCGCCGAGCCAGATGAAGATGACCCACGACTTCCACCAGAGCCGCACCACGCGGCCGCCACCGTCCTCGGCGTCGCCGAGGGATATGTAGAGCTGGCTGAAGCCGAATGTCCGGATGCCGGCCTCCGTCGTCGGCTGCTGGCGGGCGAAATAAAGGCGCTTGGCCGAATCCACCGTCGACACGACCCGGCCGCCGCCGCCGAGGACCGAGAAGCGTGCGATGTCGGCGCGGTAGCCGCCGCCGGTCTGCGAACGCATTCCGTCGAAGCGAACCTGGTAGCCGCCGGCCTGCCTGACGTCACCGGGCTTCATGGTGGTGATCGTCTCGGTGGAGAAGGCCGTTGCGCAGACGATCCCGATCAGCGAGACGCCGAGCCCGAAATGAGCCAGCGTGGTTCCGAAGACCGAGCGCGGCAGGCCCCTGAAGCGCTGCCATGCGAGGCCCGGCGCGACGCGGCCGACGCCGGCCCGCGACGCGAGATCCACGAGCGCGCCGATCATGACGTAGACGCCGAGGCCTATGCCGAGGGCGGCGAGGACAGGCGCGCCGGTCGTGAAGGAGACGACCGCGAGCGCGACGAGCAGTGCCCCGCCGACGGCGACATAGAGCCTCTGAGCGGCGGCCCAGAGGTCGCCGCGTTTCCAGGCCAGCAGGGGGCCGAAGGGCACGGCGAAGAAGAGCGGGACGATCAGCGGCCCGAAAGTCAGGTTGAAGAAAGGCGGCCCGACGGAGATCTTCGCTCCGGTGAGCGCTTCGAGCGCCAGCGGATAGAGCGTGCCGACGAGGACGGTCGCCGTCGCGGTGGTCAGGAAGAGGTTGTTGAGGACGAGCGCGCCCTCGCGCGAGATCGGCGAGAAGAGCCCTCCCTGCCTCAGCGTCGGCGCGCGCCAGGCGAAGAGCGCGAAGGCGCCGCCGATGAAGAGCACCAGGATCGCCAGTATGAACACGCCCCGCCGCGGATCGGTGGCGAAGGCGTGGACGGACGTCAGAACGCCGGAGCGCACGAGGAAGGTGCCGAGCAGCGACAGCGAGAAGGTGAGGATCGCCAGCAGCACGGTCCAGATCTTCAGGGCCTCGCGCTTCTCCATGACCAGCGCGGAGTGCAGGAGCGCGGTGCCGGCGAGCCACGGCATGAAGGAGGCGTTCTCGACCGGGTCCCAGAACCACCAGCCGCCCCAGCCGAGCTCGTAGTAGGACCAGTAGGAGCCCATGGCGATGCCGAGGGTCAGGAACGTCCAGGCCGCGAGTGCCCATGGGCGCACCCAGCGCGCCCAGGCCGCGTCGATGTGGCCGTCGATCAGCGCCGCGATGGCGAAGGAGAAGGTGATCGAGAAGCCGACATAGCCGAGATAGAGCATCGGCGGATGAACGGCGAGGCCGAAATCCTGCAGGATCGGGTTCAGGTCCTGCCCCTCCAGCGGCGCCGGGTTCAGGCGCACGAAGGGGTTGGAGGTGACGAGAATGAAGACGAGGAAGGCGCAGGCGATCCAGGCCTGTACGCCGAGCACGTTGGCCCTCAGCGTGTCGGGAAGGTTGCCGCCGAAGAGGGCCACCAGCGCACCGAAGAACGCTAGGATCAGCACCCAGAGCATCATCGAGCCCTCGTGGTTCCCCCAGACGCCGGTGAACTTGTAGAGGAGCGGCATCATCGAGTGCGAGTTCTGCCAGACGTTGAGGACCGAGAAGTCCGAGCGCACATAGGCGCTGGTCAGCACGGCGAAGGCCATGGCGATCAGCACGAAGGTGGCGAGGGCGGCGACCGGTGCGACGTTCATCAGCGCGGCGTCCCTCCGGCGCGCGCCGAGGACCGGCAGGGTCGCCTGGAGAAGCGCCGTCGCCAGCGCCAGTATGAGCGCGAAATGGCCCAGTTCGATGATCATGCCGTCACTCCCTGCGCCGCCGGGCGGGCGGCGGTCACTTCCTCGCCGTCTTCGTCTCGCCGGCGGTCTGCGTGTCTCCGTACCACTCGCCGTTCTTCTTCAGCTCGTCGGCGACTTCCCTCGGCATGTACTTCTCGTCGTGCTTGGCGAGAACGGTGTCGGCGACGAAGGTGTCGCCGCCGCCCGAGAAACTGCCCTCCGCAACGACGCCCTGTCCGGCACGGAAGAGGTCCGGCAGGATGCCGTCGTAGACCACCTTGACGGAGTGCTTCCTGTCGGTGACGTCGAAGGACACTTCCGTGCCCTTGCCCCGCACCACCGTGCCCGGCTGGACGAGACCGCCGAGGCGGATGCGCGTCGAGGGACCGGGGCGGCCGGCGACGAGATCGCTCGGCGTGCGGAAGAACGTGATGTCGCTCGACAGCGCGAACATCACCAGCATAACCGCGAGGGCGAGGAAGCCCATGCCGCCGCCTATGATCGTCAATCGCTTCTGCTTGCGCGTCATTGCGTCGTCTCCTTGCCGCCGACGCCGAGTTGCTCGGCCAGCGCGGCCAGTTGCCTGCCGCCGTCGCTGTCCGCCGGAAAGGCCTTCAGCGCGCGGCCGAGCGCGGCCTTCGCCTTCGCTGGTTCGTCCAGCACCATATAGGAGCGGACGAGCCGCTTCCATCCGGGCAAATTGTCCGGCTCGCGGGCCAGCTCGGCATCGAGGCGCGAAACCATGCCGCGGATCATGGCCATGCGGCCGCTGGCGCTCATCTTGCCCGCCGCCGCCATCTGTTCCTGCGTAGGGTTGCCCGGGGGGGCGGGCTGTCCCTTGTCCGCGCCGGTTCCGGCGCCGCCGCCAAGCGAAGCGATCTGGCTGCGCACGGCGGGTAGCCACGGCGCGTCCGCGGGGGCCTGCTTCTCGAGCTCGCGGAACGCCTGGAGCGCCTTGTCGGTGTGGCCCGACTGGGCAAGCCCCAGCGCCAGGAAAAACTGCGCCTTCGGATCGCTCCCGTCGAGCTTCAGCGCCCTGCGGAAAGCCTCGGCCGCCGCCTGGTTGACCTGCCCGCCGTTCTCCATGACCAGCGATTCGCCGAGGCCCGCCTCGCGCTTCGCCGTCGCCCCGAGCAGGCGGATGGCATTGCCGTAGGCGATTGTCGCATCCTGGATGCGCCCGGTCCTGAAATAGATCGGCGCGAGCACGTCCCAGCCGCGGCCGTCGTCGGGGTTGGCGCGCAGGTGCGCCTCGGCCTTCTCCACCAGCGCCGCAAGCTGCGGGTCGCCGTTCGGCCCGGCCTCGCGCTCGGCAAGCGGGGCGGACGGCAGGCCGGGATCGCCGAGCCAGAGATAACTGCCGAGCGCGATCGCCGGCACCAGGACGACGACCAGTGCCGAGGCGGCCTTGCGCAGGCGCGCAGACGAGCCGCCGGACGCCCCGGCTGCCTTTTCCTCGCCCGCCGCCTTCAGCAGGCGGCGGCCGATCTCCGCGCGCGCGCTCTCGGCCTCCTCGCCCGCGAGGTTGCCGCTGGCGACGTCGCGCTCGAGTTCCGCGAGCTGGTCGCGATAGACGGCCGCGTCGTGGGCGGCCGTGGTCGAAACCCTCGAGCGGCCGCGCGCCAGCGGAAACATGACGACCGCTGTCACGAGGGCGGTCAGGATCGCTGCGAGTACCCAGAAAATCATGCTAGCTGCATAGCCGACCAGAGAAGCATCACCAAACGAAATTGACGCATCGCGCCATACCGCCCCGGTCACACGATCCGCAAGGCGAGACCTTGACTTACGTCAACGGCGTCCACGAACCGTCGGCGTTGCGGCAGGCTGCCCCGCGGGCCTCCTGCGTCTTGCCGTCGATCGTGACCGTGTGGGTGTACTGACGGCAGTTCTGCGACCCGACCTGGTAGGGCGCCGCGGCGACGACCGAGCCGGACACGTTGCCGCCCGGGCTCTGCCATGTCACGGGCTTGCCGCCCGGCGTCTCCTCCAGCGCCCGGTATTCCGCCGCGAGCGCCAGCTTCCGGTTCGAGGAGGAAAGCTCCGCGCCGATCTTCTTGCCGATGATGCCGCCGTGCAGCTCGCTGATGAGGCCGGACGGCCCGGGCGAGCCCGTGGCCGCGGCCTGCGGGACCGAAGCGGTGGCGGATGGGCGTGGCCCGCCGTGCCGCATGGCCGAGCAGCCCGAAAGGGCGAGCGCGGAGGTGAAAAGAACCACGGAAAAAGCTCTTGAAAATGCCTTCATGACTGGAAATCGATCCCCTGCATTCCTTGTCGGGCCGGCCGGCCGCGAAGGTGGCGGCCGGTCCGTCAGTGCCCGAACATCTTGTTTCAATTGTGCCCGGCCCGGGGGGCTGCGTCCATCCGACACCGCCTCAAGGCTGCACCCGGGCGACCTCGGGCAGCACGAGTGTTGCACGAAGGCCACCCATCGCCCCCCGGTCAAGCGCAATGGTTCCCTGGTACTCCTTGACGATCTCCGACACGATCGAAAGGCCGAGCCCGGTGCCCGGCTTGGTCTCGTCGAGCCTGCCGCCGCGCTTCAGCGCCTCGGCCATCTGGCTCTCGTCCAGCCCCTTGCCGTCGTCCTCGACCACGATGGAAAGCCAGTGGCGGTTTCCCGACTCTCCTTCCCCTTCGGCCCGCGCGAGCGTCAGCGAAACGGTCTTCGAAGTGAATTTCGCGGCGTTGTCGAGCAGGTTGCCGACGATCTCCTCGACATCCTGCTGTTCCATGGCGAGCGCCGGGAAGCCGGCCGGGACGGCCGTCTCGAACACCAGTTCGGGGTGAAGGCGGCGCATCACGCGGACCAGGCGCTCGACCACCGGGACGGGGTCGGTGCGCGCCAGCGCGGTCGCGCTGCGGGCGGCTATGCGCGCCCGGTCGAGATAGGACTGCACCTGCACCTGCATGGTCCTGACCTGCTGGCTGACCAGATTCGCCGGCCCGTCGTCCATGCGGCGGGCCTCGTTGAGGAGCACCGCGATCGGCGTCTTCAGGGAATGGGCGAGATTGCCGACCTGGGTGCGGGCCCGATCGACGATGCGGCGGTTGCTCTCGATCAGCGCGTTGACCTCGTTTGCGAGCGGCTCGATCTCGCGCGGAAACGCGCCTTCCAGCGCCTCGCTCCTGCCGGCCCGGATGTCCTCCAGAGAACGCCGCACGGCATCGAGCGGGCGCAGCCCGAAGATGATCGCCACGGCGTTGACCAGCAGGCTGCCCAGCCCGAAAATCGCGAATACGACGAGGACCTGCCGGTTGAACGCGCCGATCTCCCTCTCGACCTCGGCGCGGTTGCCGACCACGCGGAAGCGCGCGGCATGGCCGTCATTGTCGAGAAGGACCTCGGTCTCGGCGACCTGGACGTCGTTGCCGAAGGAATCGCGTTCGCGATAGAATCGCTCGTAATGGCTGTCGAAGGGGTGCGCCCCGGTCGCCGCGACGGGCACCTTTCCCTCGCCGAGCGAGATCGAGGCGAGCGGCGGCGACTTGAAGTCGCCGAGAGGCTGGACGATCCAGTACCAGCCGGTCTGCGGCTGGACGAATTTCAGGTCGCCGAGTTCCGGTCGCCCCTCGAGCTTGCCGTCCTTGCCGATCGAAACCGAATTGATGACGTTGTAGAGCTGGGCTCGGAGGAGATCGGCAAAGCCGCGCTCGGCCCCCTGCCGGTAGAGGTGGGAAATCACGAGCGCGATCACCACCAGCGCCACGGCGATCCATGCGCTGGTGACGAGCAGGACGCGGGAGGTGAGCGAGCGGGTGCTCACGCGCCCTCGTCGGCGGGCGCCTGCATCCGGTAGCCGAGGCCGCGGACGGTCTCGATCAGGTCGACGCCCATCTTTCGGCGCAGCCGTCCGACGAAGACCTCGATCGTGTTGGAATCACGGTCGAAATCCTGGTCGTACATGTGCTCGACCAGTTCGGTGCGCGAGACGACCTCGCCCATGTGGTGCATGAGATAGGAAAGCAGCCGGAACTCGTGCGAGGTCAGCTTGAGCGCCGTTCCGTCCACGGTTGCCCGCGCCCCCTTGGTGTCGAGGCGAACCGGGCCGCAGACGATCTCGGAACTGGCGTGGCCGGCGGCCCGGCGAATAAGGGCGCGGATGCGGGCCAGCACCTCCTCGATGTGAAAGGGCTTGGCGACATAGTCGTCGGCGCCCGCGTCGATCCCGGAAACCTTGTCGCTCCACCGGTCGCGCGCCGTCAGGATCAGGACCGGCATCGCCCGGCCGGCCGTGCGCCAGCGCTCCAGGACGGAGATGCCGTCGATCTCGGGCAGGCCGACGTCGAGGATGACGGCGTCGTAGGGCTCCGTCTCGCCGAGGAACTGGCCCTCCTCGCCGTCGAAGGCCCGGTCGACGACGTAGCCGGCCTCTTCGAGTGCCTCGCAAAGCTGCCGGTTCAGGTCCCGGTCGTCCTCGACAACGAGTATGCGCATCCTGCTGCCTCTTCCCTCGCCGCTGATTCGCCACCGGTCGATCTTACCGCCCCGGCCGGCGATGTCGGCATCATTGCGCGACGGTCACCGTCATCTTGCGCGGCCGCTTGTGGTCCGAGGCCGGCACCAGGACCGTCACCCGGCAGACCGTCTTGCCACCCTCGCGGCCGGCGGAGACCGAAAGCAGCTGGCCGCCGGTGCGCGACACCACGCGCTGCGCGGCGGCGTTGCAATCGGCCGAAGCGAGCTCGACCCGCGACGGCAGGGCGAAGGCGCCGCTTCCGGCAAGGGCGACGACGGCTGCCGCAAGGCCGGTCGTCAGGAATGAAGCCGTCATGGCGAAGCTCCGGTGACAAGCAATTGCCACAACATGTACAGAAGTTCGGCTGAACGGCAAATGAACATGGCGGGGGCCCAGTGCGCCGCTGCGTCGCGGCGAAGCGTCCGGCGATCGCCGCCACGGCGCCTCCGGCGCTGACGATCATCAGGACGGAGTCGACCACGCCTGCTGGGGGGCGGTGAGGTCGAGGCCGGCGAGGCCCGCGAGCGATGCGCGCACCGCCAGTGCGGCGCTCCATATCGTCGGGGACAGATGCCAGGCTTTGGAATCAGTCATTTGCTCTCCTTTCTCACGAGATTAATTCAACCGCCCTCACGGGGGAAGACGGCCTCCGCGACCACGGGGTATCTGATCGCTTCGGAAGAGCCTCCCGTGTTCAGGCAGGCGATCAGGAAGAACTGCCGGACCTCTGCCGCAGGCTGGTCTATTGCCGCGGTCCGGTCACCCGCCGCCGCGGCAATCCCGTTGCCTTCCCTCAGCCAGCGTCTTCCATCGGCCAGTCGACGATGTAGTCCTCGTAGTCCTCGACATCGACGTCGGCCTCGCGGACGGTGCGGCCGCGGACCGAGATGCCGGCTTCGTGGACGGTTTCGGGGTCGCCCGAGAGGAGGTGGTGCCACCAGTAGAGGTCGCGGCCTTCCTCGATGAGACGGTAACCGCATGTCGGCGGCAACCAGGAGAGTTCGCGCACGGTCTGCGGCGTCAGGCCGATGCAGTCCGGCACGTGCCGGCGGCGGTTCGGGTAGTCGGTGCAGCGACAGCTCTCGCCGTCGAGCAGACGGCATGCGACGTTCGTCCAGGCGATCTCGCCGGTGTCCCAGTCCTCCAGCTTGTTGAGGCAGCAGCGCCCGCATCCGTCGCACAGGCTCTCCCACTCGACGGGGCTCATCTCATCGAGGGTCTTGCGCTTCCAGAATGGGTTGGCGGGCATTGGGCCTCCTGCCGTTAACACTATCGGAATGTTGACGCTCCGCTGCCTTGTTAAACGGGCGGGAATGCGTCAAAACGAAACGGCGTAGGGGCGTTCGTATTCGCGGGCCGACAGTGGGCCGTGTGGGGCCGGGCCGTCAAGGGGCGGATTCCGGCGGTAGCCGGGACAGGTGCTCGTGCAGGATCCGTTCAACCAGGAAGATCGCCCCCGCAAGCGCTCCAACCTCCTGCTGCGCCTGGATTCCTGGATCGATTCAAGCCTTTGGTCGGCGTTCTTCGAGGCCGGCGAGACGTGGGAGGAGATCACGATCTTCTTCCGCCGCTTCCGGGTGCGCGGCCCGAAGCGGATGCTCTTCGAGATCCTCGGCGAGGGCCTCACGCTCGGCGCGGCCGGCTCGGTTCTGATGCTGGCGCTGGCGCTGCCCGCCTTCAACGCGACGCAGGGCGACTGGCGCGCGCAGGACGACTACGCCGTCACCTTCCTCGACCGCTACGGCAACGAGATCGGCCATCGCGGCATCATCCACGAGGATTCCGTGCCGATCGACCAGCTTCCCGACACGCTCGTCAAGTCGGTGGTGGCGACGGAGGACCGGCGCTTCTTCGAGCACTACGGCATCGACTTCATCGGCCTCCTGCGCGCCATGGTCACCAACGCGCAGGCGCACGGCGTCGTCCAGGGCGGCTCGACCATCACCCAGCAGCTCGCCAAGAACGTCTTCCTGTCCAACGAGCGCACGCTCGAGCGCAAGGTCAAGGAGGCTTTCCTGGCGATCTGGCTGGAAAGCCACCTGACGAAGAAGCAGATCCTCGGCATGTATCTCGACCGGATGTACATGGGCGGCGGCACGTTCGGCGTGGCGGCGGCGGCGCAGTACTACTTCGGCAAGGACGTGCGCGACATCGACCTCGCCGAATCGGCGATGCTCGCCGGCCTCTTCAAGGCTCCGTCGAAATATGCTCCGAGCGTCAACCTGCCGGCGGCGCGGGCGCGCGCCGACCAGGTGCTGACCAACCTCGTCCAGGCCAACCTGATGACCGAGGGCCAGGTCGTCGGCGCGCGGCTCCATCCGGCGAGCGTCGTCGACCGCGGCCAGCAGCAGTCGCCCGACTATTTCCTCGACTGGGCCTATGAGCGAGGTGCGGCAGATCGCCATCGAGCACCGCATCCGGCAGCGCACGCTGATCGTCAAGACGACCGTCGACACCAACATCCAGCACGCCGCCGACGAGGCGCTGGAGACGAGCCTGCGGCAGTACGGCGAGCACTACCACGTCTCGCAGGGCGCGATCGTGGTGATGGAGAACGGCGGCGCGATCCCGGCGCGGTGCGCGCCATGGTCGGCGGGCGGGACTACGGCGAGAGCCAGTTCAACCGGGCGACGAATGCCCGGCGGCAGCCCGGCTCGTCCTTCAAGGTCTACGTCTACTCGACCGCCATGGCGCACGGCTTCACGCCGAAGTCGACGATCTCGGACGCGCCGATCACCTGGAACGGCTGGTCGCCGCGCAACTACGAGCGCAGCTACGAGGGCAAGGTGACGCTGACGACGGCGCTCGCCAAGTCGATCAACACGGTGCCGGTGCGCCTTGCGCGCGACTATCTCGGCACCAAGGCGATCGCCGAGACGGCACGGCGCATGGGCGTCGAATCGCCGGTCAGCACCGACAAGACGATGGCGCTCGGCACCTCGGCGCTGACGCCGCTGGACCAGGCGACGGCCTACGGCGTCTTCCCGGCGGAGGGCATGCAGTCGGAGCGCCACGGCATCGACCAGATCCTCGACTATTCCGGCGACGTGCTCTACGACCGTCGCCGCGACGACCCGCCGCCCGAGCGGGCGCTGGCGAAGAACGTGGCCGACGAGATGAACCAGATGCTGATCCAGATCCCCGAATGGGGCACCGGGCAGGCGCGCCAAGCTCGACGGCATCAAGACCGCCGGCAAGACCGGCACGACGCAGGACTACCGCGACGGCTGGTTCTGCGGCTTCACCGGCAACTACACGGCCGTCGTCTGGATCGGCAACGACAACTACACGCCGTCGAACCGCATGACCGGCGGCACGCTGCCGGCGATGACATGGAAGAAGGTGATGGAGTACGCCAACCAGGGCGTCGAACTGCGAGCCATTCCCGGCATCGAAAACCCGCTGCCCGACGCCAAGCAGCGCCAGAAGTTCCTTGCCGACGCGCAGAAGGGCGTCGACGGCATGGAGGCGCTGCAGCGCCCGCGGATGCTGTCGCAGGGCACGACGGCGCTGCTGCGCGGGATCGCCAGGGACCTCGACGCGGCGAAGCCGCTTTCGAAGCCCGTCCAGAGGGTCGCATCCTCGGCGCCTGTCCGCGCGCCCGTCGAGCCCTGACTGCAAGCGAGCCGCCAACCGTTGCTCAGGGTCCCAATCCTCGTCTGCATCGCGCTCGCAATCGCCTTCTACGGCGGCGTGAAGTCCAGTCTTCTCGCGCTCGACCATGTCGGGCGCCTCGATGCGCTGACGGTGGGGCCCGTGGGCGGCCTGGCCGGACCTCCAGACCTCGCGGCCGGACCCCTATGCGCTGGCCTTCCGGGCCCGGCGGGCGAGGTCCTGCTCGGCGAGGCCGAGGGCCTGGCCTTCAGCGCGAAGACCGACAGCGACGGCCGGCGGCTCTCCGGGCGCTGCAGCTACGCGATCTCGGGCAACACGCCGGCGGCGCGGCTGTGGACGCTGCGCGTGGCCGACGCCTCGGGCCGACCGCTCGCCGGCGCCGGCTCCGCCGCTGCCACGCGCCCTCCAGTCGCATGAAGTGCTGCGCAGGAAGGACGGCTCGTTCACCATCACGGTCTCCGACAAGGCGGCGCCGGGCAACTGGATCGCGCTTTCGCATGCGGGGCCCGTGGAGTTCGTCCTGACGCTCTTCGACACGCCGGCGGCGGGCAACGCCGGGCTGATCAAGCTGGGCATGCCGTCTATCCGCCGGCTGGGCTGCGGCCATGCGTAGCCTGGCCGTTTCCGTCGCCGCCGGGCTCGTCGGCGCGATCCTGCTCCATATCGTTATCATCCTGGCGATCCCGCATTTCGCCGGCGGCAAAAGGCCTGGCAGAAGGTCGAGGCGCTCGGCGCGCCGGGAGAATTCCACCGCCTCGCCAACGACGCGCCGCAGCGTGCGCTCTCGGAAGCCGACCCGTTCGTGCGCTCGGCGATCTGCTTGTTCGACGCGAGCGCCGGCCCGGTCCACGTCGCCGACGCGGACGCCCCGCCGTTCTGGTCGCTCGCCGTCTTCGATCCCGGTTCCAACGAAGTCTACAGCATGAACGACCGCACCGCCGTCGAGCGGCGCGTCGACGTGACGCTCGCCACGCCGCTGCAGCTGATCGCCCTCCGGCGCTCGACGCCCGACGCGCTGGCCAGGTCGATCCTGGTGGAGCTGCCGCGAGCCGAGGGGCTACGTCGTCCTCAGGACGATCGCCGCGGACGAGACATGGGACGGGATTGCCGGCCGGTTTCTCTCGGATGCGCGCTGCGCGCCCGTTTCCCGTCCTTGAGGGCGTCGCCCGCCGCCGGCCGGTCGCGCTCGTAGCGCACGCCCGTGAAGAAGAGGATCTCGGCCAGCCCGCCGCCGGCCGGTTTTTGCCTGCCGGGACCCGGGGGCCGCCTGAAGTCGATCACGATTGCCATCGTTGCCTCCGCGTTCGTGAAAACGGATGAACGCGGAACTACCTCACCCGTCCTGGTTACAGGACATGCGCATTACAGCCATCCATGGTTAACAGCCCGCTAACGGTTTTCGCCCTATGGTGCTCCCAGACAAAGCGTTTGCGTTTCAGAATGGGTGTGTGCGTGTACGATCGCTTCCGTGATCTCGAAAAGCCGGACGGCCACCGGCGGCTCGATGTAGTCCTCATGGCAACCGTTTCGAATTTCGAAAGTCTGCGGCAGCCCACCAACCACGAACTCAGGCAGTTCGCCGAGCTGTTCGCGCCGCTCTTCCGGCAGGCCGGCCCCGAGACCCGGCGCATGGTCGTGGCGGCGCTCTCGCGCTGCCCGAAGGTGCCGGCCGCGGTGGCGCGGCTGATCGCACAGCAGCCGATCGACGTTTCCGCCCCTTTCCTCGTCAACTCGGCCTCTCTCGACGAGGCTGCCCTCGCCGGGATGATCGCCGGCGGCGACGCGCAGATGGCGCGCGCCATCGCCCGCCGGAAGGCGCTTTCGCCTTGCGACGGTTGCGGCACTGGCGGCCACCGGCGACAGCGCCGTCCTGCGCTCGCTCAGGGTGCGGCGCCTGCTTCCCGCAGTTCCCGACGCGGAGGAGACCGACCGGATCTCCCGCGACGAAAACCTGCGCGAGCGGCTGCGCTCGCTCGTCGGCAAGGACCGGCAGCCCGAGCCGGGACCCGCTCCCGAGGTGCTGCGGCCGAAGGCGCGCCCGGGGCAGATCCAGCGCCTGCTGGGCTTTGCGGCGCAGCGCGAGCCGCTGTTCTTCGTCACGGCGCTCGCCGACGTCCTGGATTGCAGCTTCCGCCTCGCCGAGCGGATCATGCTGGACATCTCGGGCCGGCAACTGGCCGACACGCTGGTCGCGATCGGCTTCGACCGCGAAGCCGCTTGCGTTCCGCTGGAGAGCTTCTTCCCGCATCTCGGCCGCCGGAACGACGGCCGCCGCGCCTCGCAGGCGATCCTCGGCGAATGCGACGCGGAGGCGGCGGCCGAGCGCCTCGTGCTCTGGCTGCGGGCCGATCGTCCCGAGGCGGTGCAGGCGCCGCAGCTTTCCGAGGGTCTCGTGCGGGCGGGGAACGAAGGCACGCCTGTCCGGACGAGAGCCGCAACCCGCGAGGCGGCCGGCCGCCGGGCGCTCAGGCGCGCCTGACCTCCAGATAGTCTTCCGGCTTTTCCACCTCGATCTCGACCAGCCAGAAATCGGGATCGAAGGAGGCCTCGCGCGCCAGCGCCGCGTCGACCTCCTCCGGCGCCTGCCGCTCGAGCCGCGCCTCGAAGATCCGGCCGTCCGGGCGGTCCGTTTCGAAGAAGGACTGCGGCGCCGGTGCCAGCAGGGTCTGCAGGCCGTCGCGATGGCGCGCCCTGACGAAGATCGCTCCCGCCTCCTCCGCTCCGCGCCGCTCTATGGCGGCGAAGCCGCCGGCGGAGAAGATGCGCCTGACGAGGGCACTGATCCAGATCTCGCTCTTGACGCGCATCGGACCGGGGCCGCTAGAGGGCGCCGATGGACTTGAGCTTGTCGAGCACGCGCCGATTCGGCTCACCGGTCTGGGGCAGCCGGTAGTTCTTCTCGAAATTGCGGATCGCCGCCTTCGTCTGCGCGCCGGCTATGCCGTCTACCGCGACGTTGGAATAGGCGATGTTGCGCAGGCCGGTCTGGATCTTGGCGACGAGGTCCGGGGCGGCCGAACCCGCGGCGGAATCCGCGGCCGCAACCTGCGATGCCGGCTTCGACGCCGGCACGGGGGCCGCCACGATCGAGGCGATCTCGTCGTCGCCGGCGGTCGGCTGGTCGCCGGGCCGCGAGCGCGGGATGGCGACGGCGCTGCGATGGGTGGCCTCGATCGAGGCGAGCAGGTCCTGGCTCGGCGCACCGGTCAGCCGGCTGGAGGTGGCGGCCTGGAAAGCCTCGATGGCGGCGCGCGTCGCCACGCCGTCCCGGCCGTCCAGCGGGCCATGGTAGAACTGGCGTTCGGCTAGCGCCTTCTGGATCTGGAGGACCAGCGCGTCGGCTCCATCGGCCTGCGCGCCGGCCGCGGCCGCGGGGATGCTCGCCGTCTGGCGCGCGTCGGGCGACTGGCGCGCCGAAGCGGCGGCGGCACCACCGCCCGTCCCGGCGATCACCTGGCCGATGGTCAGACCGGCGACGGCGGGTTTCGTGGCGGCGACGGCCACCTTCTTCATCGAGGCGAGCCTGTCGCGCGTGCTGAAGAGCGGCGCCGGGTGCGCGCCGCCCTGGTACCAGACGGCGTTGGCCGAGACGAAGCCGAAGATCACGAGGAAGGAAGCGGTCCCGCCGGCGATCGAGGGGTGACGCATGACCAGCGCGCCGAGGACGCGCATGGTGCGGCCCGTCAGGGTCCTTCTCCTGCGTTTCGTCTTGCGTTGTTGCCGCTCAGGCTGTCTTCGCTTGCGCGTCATCGATCCCGTCCGTCTCGCTTTCCCCGTCTTCCGTTGGCTCCGCCGGCAGGCGCGGCGGAAACTCGATCATCGTGGCGCGGTGCGAGGCGCCTTCGCGCGCGACGCCCGAGCCGTCGCTGGGCAGTTCCACGCAGACCACCGTTCCCTCGCCCAGAACGCTGGAGATGGTGAAGGCGCCGCCGTGCAGGCTGACGAGGCCCTTCACCAGCGACAGGCCGAGGCCCGTGCCCTTTCCGCTGCAGACGGGATCGGCCTCCACCTGCACGAAGGGCTCGCCGATCAGATCGAGGTTCTCGGCAGATATGCCAATTCCCGTATCGCTGACGCTCAGGCGCAGGCGGTCCCGATGGCGCTCCACGTCAACGGTGACGACACCGCCCTTTTCGGTGAACTTGATGGCGTTGGCAACCAGGTTGATCAGAATCTGGTCGACCGCGCGGCGATCGGCCGTCAGCTCGCCGCAGTCGCGGGAGATGCGGCTCGTCAGCAGGACGCCGCCGCGCCTTGCCTGCAGGGCCAGCATGGATTCGCAGCGGCGGACGGCATCGGCGGGGCTGAACGTTTCCGGCGACAGCTCGTAGCGCCCGGCGGCGATCCGGCTCATGTCGAGCATCGAGTTGACGAGCGAGAGCAGATGGTCTCCCGACTGGCGGATCAGTTCGACGTATTCGCGCTGCTTTTCGCTTTCGAAGGAGCCGAAATACTCCTGTGCCAGAACGTCGGAGAAGCCGAGGATGGCATTGAGGGGCGTGCGGAGTTCGTGGCTGACGGCCGTCAGGAACCGCGTCTTGGCCACGTTGGCCTTCTCCGCTGATTCGGCCATCCCGGCCAGCCTCTCGGCGGCCGCGACGCGGGCGCTGACGTCGCGCGACTGCGCGAGGATCAGCGGCGTGCCGGCGCGCCCGGCGATGGCAGCGAGGTCGACATGCAGATGCACGAACTGCTCGTCCTTCGGGTCCGAGTGGAGGTCGTGCATGCGCAGTTCGAGCGAGGCGGACCGCTCGCCCTGGCGGATGCGGTCGACGGCCTGCATGAAGAAGAGCCGGTCGGCGACGTGGATGTGCTGGTAGAAGCCGCGCCCCAGCGGCTGGCGCAGCCACTTGCCGCAGGCTGCCGCGTCGAGGCCGTGGACCTCGAGGACGTTGCCCTTCAGGTCGTGCAGCGTCACGAGGCCCGGCAGGCGGTCGAGGGGAACGTGCACCGCCTGCAATTCGGCCTGCTGGGCGGCCTGCGCCCCGGAGCGGCGGCGCTCGACCGCGATCGACAAGCGCGCCAGGGCATAGGCCGCTCCGACGGCAAGCGGCAGCCCGGCGGCAAAGGCGATGCCCGGTCCCGCCGAGGCGGGCGCGGCGACGAGCATCGCCAGACCGCATCCGGCGACACCGGCCGCAAGACCGGCCGCCGACCAGCGCCAGGTGCGCCCGGCGATCGCCGCGGCGAGCGGAAGAACGCCCGCCCACACGGCGAATGGCGAGGAAATGCCGCCGCTCGAGCCAGCAAGCGCGGCGATGGCGGCAGAGGCCAGAAGCAGCGCGACGGCACCGGCGGCGCCGCGGCTGCCCGTTCCGGACAGGACCGAGGCGACGACCAGAGGCAGCGCGGCGCAGCCGGCCCCGAAGGCAAGCGTCACCATCGCAGGAAAGGCGGAAAGGAGGAGAACCGGCAGGACGAACAGGAGCACGAGCGCGCAAAGCAGTGCGTGCCTGAAGTCGGCTATCTGGCGGGTCCGCCCGTCCGCGTCGGCGACCCGGGAATGCACCCAGCCGGCAAGCACGGCATCGACCCGCGACGCCAGACCCGTCATGGAAAAACTCTCTACGCGCACCGCCGGACCTGTGATTGCATTCTTTCTCTTCGTGTTGGCCGACCCTCGCACCGGCGGCTTAAGGAATACATAAGCGGGCGCCCGCCGCGACCGGCCGCCCCGCCAAATCCACCGCTCAGGGCCACCTTGCCGCCGGCAAATTCCGCTTATGGTTAACGGGGCGTTTTCATCCGGCCGTCACGGGCGGCGACGGCCGGTTTTGCGCGGCCGCGGCGGTCCCGCCGGACCGGTTCACACCCCCCGGCGCGCCGCGCCTCGCCACCGCCGTTCCCCCAAAAGCGGGATCTTTAAAATTCGAATCAAATTCGGTTCGAATCCCTCCGTTTGCGTCAAACCGGGATTCGGACCTTTGCGCTAGGGTTCTGCTCGTCGACGGCAAGCCAACGGAGAAGCGGGCACCGGCGACGTTCCGGACGGCGGCCGTGACGGCCGCGGGTCCAGGCAAGCATGGACCGAGCAAGCAAGGGCAAGGCAATGTGGTTTCTCATAAAGTCCGCGTTCTGGTTCACAGTCGTCCTCATGCTGCTGCCGCTCGCCGATCCGGCGACGCAGGCGACGTCCGGCAGGCAGCCGCAGGTCCGGATCGGGGCGACGGTCGAGGCCGCGACCTCCGCGCTCGACGACCTGACCGGCATCTGCAAGCGGCGCCCCGATGTCTGCAAGACCGGCGGCGAGACGCTGGCGGCGCTCGGGGCACGGGCCCGTGACGGCGCCCTCGTCGCCTACCAGTTCCTCGACGGCCGCTTCGGCGGAAGCCGGTCCGAGAACGTAATCACCGGCACCGTCGCGCCCGGCAACGGCGCCGCGACGCAGGAACCCGACGCCCTCGCCTCCGTGGATGTCGCAGCGACGGCCGTTCCGGTGCCGATGCCGGCGCCGCGGCTCGCCGCCACCGCCAGCACCGCCATGGCAGGACAGGTCTACCTGCCTCGCCCCTATTCGCCGCCAGTCCGATAAGGCGGCACCGCCGCAGGAGAATTCTGCCCTTCCTTCCTGCGGCGGCTTTTTGTCCGATGCGCGGCCCGCTCGGTGCGGGCCGCGCGCGTTCGGGGTGAAATCCCCGCCGGATGCGCCTATATGCGAACAGCTTTGCAAACAGGGGCGCACATGGCCGATATCGCCGACATCATCGACGACTTCGAACTTCTGGACGACTGGGAAGACCGCTACCGCTACGTCATCGAACTCGGCAAGGCGCTGCCGCCTCTGCCCGAGGCCGACAAGACGGAGGCAAACAAGGTGCAAGGCTGCGTCAGCCAGGTCTGGCTGGTGCACGAGGAGACTGGCGAGGGCGCCGATCCGGTCCTCGTCTTCCATGGCGATTCGGACGCGCACATCGTGCGGGGCCTGGTGGCCATCGCGCTCTCGGCCATGTCCGGCAGGAAGGCCTCCGAGATCGGGGAATTCGATGCGGTCGAGCTCTTTACCCGGCTCGGACTGATCGAGAACCTGACGCCGCAAAGGGCGAACGGCCTCCGCTCGATGATCGGGCGGATCAAGGCGGAGGCCGCCGCAGTCAGTTCAGCCTGATCGAGGGCCGGTAGTCCTCAGCGCCCCAGCGGTGGCTGCGCGCGTCCCTTGCACGCTCCGGCCTCGAAGCGCTCGGGATTGTGGTGCCGGTCGAGCGCGGCGAGCGCCGTGCAGAGCATCAGCTTGGCCGAGCGCGCCGGCCATTCGCGCTCCCGCTTGACGGCCTCCAGCCCCTTCAGGAAGCAACAGACGTCGACGAGGACGCCGCCGAGTTCCGGGCCGACCGCCCGCAGGGCATGCTCCACCCGCATGCGCGCCCCAAGGGCGGCGTCGCTCGGATCGGCGATGCCGTTCGCCCCGCGCGCTCTGCCGCTGGAAACGCTGGCTTCCCAGTTCGCCGACACCCGCCGGAAGCCGGCCGCGCGCGATGTCGGCGCGCAGCCGCTCTCCGACCTCGATCGGTGCGGGGTCGATGAAGGGAGTGCCGTCCCTGCGCTTCAGCCGGGCGAGGCCCGCCAGCGGCGATTCGTCCAGGTTGACCCTCACCCGCCGGCGCTTGCCGCCAGCTTCCCTTTCCTCCTCGTAGCGGGTGCCGTGCTGGGCGGCCAAGGGATCCTCCCCGCACGTCGCCCGCCTGAGCCAGGCGCGACCCGACGCGTCGAGGGCGAGGAACCCGCCCTGCCGGACGACGAGGCCGCGCGCGGCGGCGGCGCGCGACACCTCTTCCGGGAAAAGCCGGGTGGCTTCTCCGTCGCGCTAAAGGCCGACCGTGGCCGGGCCGGTGCCCTCCGTTCAGCCGGCAAGACGGGCGCGACCGCCCGAGCGATAGCGCAACAGCCCGCGCATGGTTGCCATCGCCTTCGCCTCAAGGCTGCTCGTGACGATCCTCCTAGGATATCCCGAAGATCGGGCCGGCGGCACGATTGACGGCCAAGACGAAATCGTCGTAGGCGCGATCGTCGCGCCGGTCCTCGATTGGCGCGGCAGGCGTACCCGACCGTCGTCCAGTCGCGGCCGTAGGCGAGGCCGATCTCGGTCATCGTCATGCGCGGGGCGACCTGGCAGACGTGCATGGCGACCTGTCGCAGATGGCAGAGCGGCCGGCACCCGCTCTTGTTCCTAATTCTTATCCGCGGAGTGGGGATTGCTGAAGCAATTCGCTTCAATCCAGCGTTGTTTTCGCTCGATTTTTTCTAAAAAGAGGAGATTCACAAGAAGATAGTCCTCGCCGCGAGAACGCTGGAGGCGGATTGCGGCGAGGACGAGCGCGGTATTCCTTGCAATCAGTGTAGAACGAGCGACTCGATCTGGTCGACGGGATGTTTCGTCAGGTCCTTCGGCACCTCGGCGACGATGCGCCGGGCGACCTCCTGGTGCAGTTCCTTGCGCAGGTCTCCGAGG
Source organism: uncultured Alphaproteobacteria bacterium (assembly GCA_963760965.1). Lineage (GTDB taxonomy): Bacteria > Pseudomonadota > Alphaproteobacteria > Rhizobiales > Rhizobiaceae > Pararhizobium_B. Next base: position 30,756 of record CAVXEW010000004.1, on the reverse strand, counting down.
ACGTGCGGAGGCGCCACGAGTACCAGCGACTGGAAACGGCCCTGATGGGCGAACTTGTAGAGGCGGTCGGAGATTTCCCGTGCGAACCGCTCCTTCTCGATCTTGTGCCAGTCGGTATTCTCGACGGCGCTTCGGTGGCTGCTGCCGGCGTCCGAAAGGCGCCCGGCCTTGTCCGTCCCCTGCTGACGGCTCGGCGGGTTCTCGTGCTCCATCTCGCGGAAGACCTTGAGATTGGGGTAGACCTCGTCGCCCTCGTTGAACAGGAAGAGGGCCTTTTCGCCATCCGCCACGACGACCCAGCCCTCGTGCTTCAGTGCAATGTCCTTCACGGTAGTCTCCTTTGCCGGAATTCGAAGCTCAACGGATAGGCGGCATTCATGTTCCTGCGACCGGCAGCGTCATCCGCCGCCTTCCCGGCAGACCGCGACGGGAGCCGCATCCGGCCCGCGCCTGACGTCGTAGAGCGAGGCCTCGGGCCCCTTCGTCCACCAGACGTATCCGCCCGAGGCGTAGCGGGCGCCGGAGCCCGAAATGACGTTGACGAATATCCTCTCGCTTCCATCGATATCGACAATCGCCAAGGCGTTCTCCGCGGCATTGACATAGGTCACTTTCCTGGGGCCTGTGGTGCCGCAATCGTAGGAAACGGTGCGCCTCGCCCCGCCCTCGAGCGAAAGCCCTGCCGCGCCGGCCGGCCGGGCGGCGAGGCACGCGAGAAGGACCGCCGCTGACAGCGGGACAGAGGAAGCTCTTGCCCTTGCCTTCATGGAACCCCCGGGACGCACCGGCCGCAAGCAGACAACGTGCCGCATGGCCGCCGGAACCGCGAATGTGAGATATCGGCGGGCGCGACGGACACGACCGTCGCCCCTTATACCAGATGGCGGGCCCGGGCAGCTACTGCCCAGCGGGCAGCGGAAGGCAGACAGATGGCGGGAAGAATTGCGGCATCGACAGGCGGGCTTTGCGCGGCGGCGCTCCTGGCATTGCTCGCACCGGCCTGCGCGCAGGCGTCAGGCCAGGGAAGCAGCCACGCGGGCAGCCAGGCGAGCAGCAAGCCGGACGCCGCGGCCCAGGCGGCCGATCCGGCCCAGCTGATCGATCCCGACATGTTCGCGACGGCGATCGAGGTCCGGGAGACGACGCATTTCGCCTCGATCACGATCACGCCCGTCGACAGCTCGGAGAACTCCAGGGCACTCATCCGCAACGTGCTCCAGGACCAGCAGGGCATGGAGGACCTGCACGCGGCCATTCGCGGCAACCGCGAGCTGATGAAGACGCTGAAGGGCAAGGGCATCCCGGTCGACGACGTCGTTTCGGTCACCACGGACCGCAACGACAACGCCATCGTCTTCACGAGGGGCTGAGCCGGGGGCGCCGCCGCCCCTCCGGCCTCAGACGTACTTGCGCCAGTCGTGTTGCTCCCGGAAGCCGAGGACTTCCCTTATCCTTGCATTGGAGATCACGCCCTCGTACTCGCCCATCTCGCGCGTCACCGGCACGTCGGGGAAGAAGCGCGAGAGCAGCTCGGCGGTCGGCACCCTCGAGACCACAGTGTCGTTGACGGCGTTGAACACCTGGAAGCCGAGGCCGTCCTTGCGGATCGCGAGGTCGACGATCTGCCCGAGATCGCGTGCGTCGATGTAGCACCAGGCGTTGCGCACGCGCATCTCCGGCTTCTCCAGGAAGGTCGGGAAAAGCTCCGCGTACTCGTGCGGCTCGATGACGTTGCCGATGCGCAGGGCGTAGATGTCGGCGCCGAAGCGCATCTGGAATGCCCGGGCGGTCTTCTCGTTCAGCACCTTCGACAGGCCGTAGCTGTCCATGGGGTCGGTGTCGTAGTCCTCGTCGAGGGGGAAGCGGTGAAAGTCCTTCTGCCCTTCGGCGAAGCAGACGCCGTAGGTCGTCTCGCTCGAAGCGACGACGACCTTTCGGATACCGAGTTTCATCGCCGCCTCGATGACGTTGTAGGTCCCCATGGTGTTGACGCGAAAGGTCTCGTTGTCCGGCTTGATCAGGATGCGCGGGATCGCGGCGAAATGCACCACGGCGTCGAAGGGCTCCGGGCCCTTGCCGGTTTCGAGCCCGGCGAAATTGCGGTGGCTCGTCAGTGCATTGAAGACCTGGCCGCTGTCGGTGATGTCGACGACGAGATTGTCGACGCCCGGGTGGTCCAGGGGCTGCAGGTCCAGGTTCAGCACGTGGTAGCCCTGGTCCACGAGGTAAGGCACGACATGGCGCCCGGCCTTGCCTGCGCCGCCGGTGAAAAGAATGTTCTTTCTCATCGCTTTCTCCCTTGTCTTGCGCCCGGACGGGCGTCCTGCCGTCGCCGGCCGAAGCGCGAAGGCATGACGCGGCGACCGGCCGCCGTTCGCTTGCAGCCCAATAGCACAGTCCGGCCCGGCGGACGAAACGCCTTGACCGGTCTCGATGACGGGACCGGGCGCGCCGCCAATTTCGGCGGCGCGCCCGGCAGCTTCCCGGGATGGCCGTTCGCCGGAGGGTCGCCTCCGGCTCCCGGACAGGCCTCAGAACAGGGCAGCGCCCTTGGCGAGCGCGATCCACACGCCGATCAGGAACGGAATGCCGATGCCGGCCCAGGCGAGGATGCCGCCGATGCCGAACTCGCCGCGGGCCGCCGTCTCGGCGTCGCGTCGCGGTGACGCTCTCCTTCTGCAGCGAGCGCTCGTGCGCCAGTTCCTCGTCCGTCATGTAGTGCTTCTCGTTCACCGGCCGGACGAGCGCGTTGCAGATCAGGCCGACGAAGAGCAGCCCGGCCATGATGTAGAGCGTCCGGTCGTAGACGAGCGTGTGGGCGCACGCCGTGGTCGAGCTGGTACTGGCGCAGGCTCGCGATCAGCACCGGGCCGACGATGCCGGCGACCGACCAGGCGGTGATCAGCCGGCCGTGGATGGCGCCCACCATCTGCGTGCCGAAGATGTCGGCGAGATAGGCCGGCACCGTGGAGAAGCCGCCGCCGTACATCGACAGGATGATGCAGATCGACAGCACGAACATCGCCGGCATGATCAGGTGGCCCCAGGTCGGCAGCAGCACGTAGAGGACGATGCCGAGGACGAAGAAGCAGTAGTAGGTGTTCTTGCGTCCGATCTTGTCCGACAGCGAGGCCCAGAAGATGCGGCCGAGGCTGTTGAACAGGCTGATCAGGCCGACGAGGCCGGCCGCCGATGCGACGATCGCCGCCTTCTGCGCCGTCGGCCGACATGCCGGCGCCGTTGCCGCTCAGCAGATGCGTGCCGAACACGTCCTGCAGCATCGGGCTCGCCATCGAGATGACGCCGATGCCGGCCGTCACGTTGAGGCAGAGCACGAACCAGATCAGCCAGAACTGCGGCGTCCTGGTCGCCTCGCGCAGGTGGACGTGGCGGTGGGTGATCATCGCTGTGCGCGGCGTTCTTCGGCGGCGTCCAGCCCTCCGGGCAGCCAGCCGACCGGCGGCACGCGGAAGCCGAAGGCGCCGATCGACATCACGACGAAGTAGACGATGCCGAGGACGATCAGCGCCATGGCGGCGTTCGGCATGGCCGTCCGATGCCGAAGTGCGCCATCAGCCAGACGGCGAGCGGGGCGCCGATCATCGCGCCGCCGCCATAGCCCATGATGGCGAAGCCGGTGGCCAGGCCGCGGCGGTCCGGGAACCACTTGATCAGCGTGGAGACCGGGCGTGATGTAGCCGAGCCCCTGGCCGATGCCGCCGAGGAGGCCGCAGCCGAGATAGAACAGCCACAGCTGGTGCAGCGACACGCCGATGCCGCCGAGCACGAGCCCGCCGCCCCAGCAGATCGCCGCGATGAAGCCGGCCTTGCGCGGGCCGGCATGCTCGAGCCAGCCGCCCCAGATGGCGGCGGATATGCCGAGCACGGCGATGAAGGTCTCGAAGACGTGGGTTTCGGCCGGGACGCTCCAGTTGCAGCTCGTCGTCGTCAGCGCGGCGAAGAAGCCCTGCGCCTGGCAGGCGGCGCTGTCGCCGCCGGCCACCATGTGGCTCATCGGCAGCCAGAAGACGGAAAAGCCGTAGGCCATTCCGATGCACAGATGTATGCACAGCGCGGCCGGCGGAACGAGCCAGCGATTGAACCGAGGACCGGCGATCGTGCGGTCCCGTTCCATGAGGCCGCCGGGCGCGCCGGGCTGGCCTTCCGAAATCGAAGTCATGGATTCTCCTCCCAAAACCGGGGCTCGGAGCGAGCCCTCCCCTGCCCGGTGGAGCCGGCCGCAGCGGCCAATCCTCTCCAAACTCACACGCGGACGCAGCGACTTTATCAGCGCGCTTATGAAAGAACAGCCCCGACCAAGGACGAAGCGCGGACGTTCCGAAAGTTTCCCCCCGCTGACCGGCCCCGGCCCTGCTCCTCGGCCATGAAGGACTTTCGGCCGCCGGCGTCCCGTTCGCGGAACGCCCGGTATTTCAATTGCTTGGTATGGATTCAGGTGCGCGTCACGGCGAGGACGGTGATCAGCACGGCGCCGTAATGGGTCGCAGCCCCGACCAGCACGAAGCCGTGCCAGATGGCATTCTGGAAACGCAGTTTTTCCCAGAGGTGAAAGATGACCCCGACCGTATAGGCCACGCCGCCGAGAAAGATCAGGCCGAGCGTCCAGGGGGAGAGCGACTCGATCATGATGCCGGACATCGCCAGGCCGCTCCAGCCGAGGGCGAGGTAGAAGAACGTCGCAAGCCTGTCGTAGCGTCCGGCCAGCAGCAGCTTCAGGGCCATGCCCAGGAGGGCGACGGACCACACCCACAGGAGGAAGAGATCGCCCACGGGACCCATGCGGAGGGTGAACGGTGTATACGTGCCGGCGATCAGCAGGAAGATGCCGGCATGGTCGAAGCGCCGCAGCAGCCACTTGCGCGGACCGACCGGCCACATGTTGTAGAGCGCGGAGAGGGAGAGGGTCGCGATCAGGCAGAGCGCATAGACGCTCGCCCCGAAGACCGTCGTCACGCTGGCGTGCCAGAGCGCGATCCCGACGATCACCCAGGCGCCGACGAGGGCCAGCGAGACGCCCGTCACATGGACGACTCCGTCGGCCCGGATCTCTGCCCTGTCGTAGTTCCAGTCGATCGTCGGGGACATCACTGTCATCGGCACGCTCCGTCGCGATTGCAGCGGCAGTCCCCATCATCGCGGACGCAGGACGCCTGTCAATCGGAGAGGCTTCAATTCCCCTTGAGCCGGGCGATCCGCCGCGTCCTCAACCAAAGAGCAAGGATTGGCGGCTAGGCTGACGGCATGGACCGCGTGACGCCTTCGCCATTCGAGACCGTGCTGATGGGCTTCCGGCAGGCCCGGGCGCAGGATGCGCCGCGCAGCCCGATCGCCTCGTCGCCCTGGTACGTGCCCGGGACGCCGCCGCATGCCGGCGAGGTCGCGGGTGCGGTCGCTTGCGAGAGCTATCGCGCGGCGGTGGAAGACGAAGCAGGGCGCGCGGCCCCGGCCGCTCCCCGAAGCGTCGAGATCGAGGACATCGCACGGGAACTCGATCTGGCGAGCTGCCGCACGGTCGAACTCGTCAGGGCCCGCCGGCGGAAATTCGCGCTCGACAACCATCCCGACCGGCTCGCCCCATCACTGCGCGGCAACGCGACGCTGCGGATGACGATCGCCAACCGGCTGGCCGACGCCGAGATCGCGCGGCTGCGGGCCGTCGCCGGGGCCTGACGCCGCAAAGTTCCGCTGCGCCGCGGTTCAGGCGGCAGCGGCGGCCGCCTCGCCATACTGTTCGTCGCTGACCTTCTCGAGCCACTCGACCGACTTTCCGTCGAGGTTTTCCTGCATGGCGACGTGGGACATGGCATTGTCGGGCGAGGCCCCGTGCCAGTGCTTCTCGCCCGGCGGGATCCAGACCGAATCGCCGGCCCTGATGACTTGCGCGCCGCCGCCCCAGCTCTGCACGATGCCCGAGCCCGAGAGGACATGCAGGGTCTGCCCGAAGGGATGGGTGTGCCACGCCGTCCGGGCCCCGGGCGCGAAGGTGACGGAGACGGCGCGCAGCCGCGCGGGCGGCGGCGCCTCCACGATCGGGTCCTGCCACACCGTTCCCGTGAACCATTCGGCAGGCGGACGACGCGCGGGCGTCGCACCGCACTTGCGGATTTCGATCATTGTCGCTCCTCCATCAACGGCAACTGCCGAAAGCGGCGGCGCCGGCGGGCGGCGGCGCCAGGGCGCGGCCGTCCCCTCCGAGTCCGGCAGACGCTGGAAAACCCCGGAATGCGGCGGTCTGACGGCTACGCTCGCGGAACGCCGACGAGCCTTGCCGGCAACGCGCGTCCCCGGTCAGGTCTCGTCCACGACCTCTGCGCCTGGCGCGTTCTTCGCGACGCTCTGGGCGCAGTTCACGGCGCTTCGCTTGTCGGTGTAGGTTTCGGAAATGACCATGGTCTCGCCGTTCGATGCCACGAAGCGGACGAAGAACTGGCCGTTCTTCGATTCGACGATCTCGAAGCGGTAGCCGGATCCCTTCTCGTCCTTGCCCAGATCGACCACCGGGGCGCCCGGCGCGTTCTTCCTGATGGATTCGATGCAGTTCTTCGCGCTGGACTTGCCCTTGTAGCTTTCGGACCAGACCATGATCTCGGAATTGTAGACAAACTGCACCCCGAACTGCTCGTTCTTCCGGGCGACGATCTTGAACTTGTGCGGCATCGAATCCCTCCAGGCGAAGACGTGCGCCATCATAAGCACTTCAATCATGCCGCGACAAGCGGGATACATGCGGGCGGGATACATGCGGGCGGGATGCAGGCGGGCGGGATGCAGGCGGGCGGGCCGCGGCATCGAACGGGCCGCCAGTGGTGCGCCGAACAGACGGTACCCGTCCGTCTCGAAAGGTCAGCCCGCAAGCTGTCGATCTGGCGGGGCGATTCTTCCTGACGGATGGCAGCTCTGTCAGGAAACCACCGCTAGAGCGGCAGGCCGGCCTTGCGGAACCCGTCGAGCACGGGCTGGCCGGCCGAGGGTTCCAGGAACAGGTTGCCGACGTGGGCGGTCACGGAATAGCCGGGCTTGAGCTCGACGAGTTCCCTCCAGACGCGCGCCGCCTCTTCCGTCTCGCCGAGATGGCCGAGGGTCGCCGCCAGCATCGCGCGGCCGATGTCGGTGTCGGGGACGAGGCGAAGGCGCTCCCGGAACAGGGTCGCGGCGAGCTCATGGTTGCCGAGGAGCAGGTGGGCCATGCCGAGGAACTGGAGATTGCGGTGTTCCAGGCCGGGGTCGATCCGCATGGAGCGCTCCACGTCGGGAATCGCGGCGGCCGGGTTCCCGGTCAGCAGGCTGAGGGATCCCCGCGTGAGCAGGCCGTTCTGGCTGTTGGGATAGAGCGACAGGAGCTTGTCGAGGATCGCGCGGCAGGCGACGGCGTCCTTGCGCATCAGGGCAAGGACGGCGGAGGCGTGCAGGACCGTCGGATCCTCGGGCCACCGGCGGATCGCCTCCCCCGCGATTTTGCCTGCCTCGTCGAGCGCGGCGGCCGGATCGGAGACCCAGCCGTTCTGGTAGGCGAGCACGTTCACCATGACGAGTGCCGCCTGGCCCTCGCTGTAGTCCGGATCCAGCGCGACCGCCCGCTCGACGAGGGATCGCCCCTTCTCGAAGCTCTCGCGGTTGAGCGGGCCGGTGAGAATCTCGCGCGCCCTGAGGAAGAGGTCGTGCGCCTCGAGGCTTGTGGCGCCGCCGGCGGCGAGCCTCTGCTCCTCGCCCGGCGTGAGCCGGACCTTCAGGGCGTCGACGATGCGCTTCGTCACGTCGTCCTGCACGGCGAAGATGTCGGTCATCTCGCGGTCGTACCGCTCCGCCCAAAGGTGGGCGCCGTTCGCGGCGTCGATGAGCTGGGCGGTGATGCGGACGCGGTTTCCCGCACGCCTGATGGACCCTTCGAGAACCGCGGCGACGCCGAGTTCCCGGCCGACGACGCGCAGGTCGACGTTCCGCCCGCGATAGGCGAAGCTCGAGTTCCGGGCGATCACGATCAGCCCGCCGACCTTGGAGAGGTCGGTGATGATGTCCTCGGCCATGCCGTCCGAGAAATATTGCTGTTCCGCGTCGCCGGACATGTTGTCGAACGGCAGAACGGCGATCGAGGGCGCTCTCTCCTGCCCGTCGCCGTCTGCTTCCGATGCTGAGGCGCCCGATGCGGGCCGTTCGCCCGAGGGATGCCATTTCCAGATGCGGATCGGCCGCTCGACGTTCTTGACCGAGACCTTGCCACCATCGACCAGGTCGATGTCGACCCTCGTGCCGATGCTCTCCTTCACGATCGAGGCGACGCAGATGCCGCCGGGCTCGGCCAGCGGTTCGAGGCGCGCGGCGACGTTGACGCCATCGCCGTAGATGTCGTCGCCCTCTATGATGATGTCGCCGAGATTGATGCCGATCCTGAGACTGATCGGCGCGCCGTCCGGCTTGCCCGGGCCGTCCGCCGCACGCTGGACGGCAAGCGCGCAGCTGACGGCATCGACCACGCTCGCGAACTCCACGAGCGCGCCGTCGCCGGTGAGCTTGACGACCCGGCCCTCGTGCGCTGCGACGGCCGGATTGAAAACTCCTTCCCGGTGGCGCCGCAGGGCGGCCAGCGTTCCGGCCTCGTCCTGCTCCATCATGCGCGTGTAGCCGACCACGTCGGCAACGAGGATTGCCGCGAGCCGGCGTCGGGTTTGCTGTTCAGGCATGGCCGGATCCTACTGCATGTTCCGCAGCAGAGAAAGGCTCGTGCCGGCAGTTACTGGCCCAGCTTCCGGATCCGGCCGTCGACCTTCTCGGAGACCTTGCCGGTCCTGGCGATGTAGTCGATGACGTCGTTCGCCATGAGGCTGCCGTTCTGCTCGTCGATGGTGATCCTGCCGCCGCCGAGCGCGTCGTAGCCGTCGCCGCCGCCGAGCATGTAGTCGTTGGTCGCGACCTTGTAGAGCTTGTCCACGTCGAGCGGCTTTCCGCCGACGGTCACCGAGGAGACGCGCGAGCCCGGTTTGGCTGTCGGATCCCACACCACCTCGATGCCGGACACCTGAGGGAAGCGGCCGGCGCCGTTCTCGACCTGGCTGAAGCCGTTCTCAAGCGCGGCGAGCACCTGGCTCCCGGGAATTTCGGTCATCACGGTCTTGTTGCCGAAGGGAAGCTCCGTGAGGACGTCGCGCCGCGTCAGGCTGGTGCCGGCGTCGTAGGTCCGGTCGCCGCGAATTCCGCCGCCGTTGGTGATCGCGATGTCGGCGCCCGTCGCGGCGCGCATGGCGTCGGCGACGAGGTCGCCCATCGCCGACTCCTCCCTGCGCACGACGTTGCGGCGGGAATCGAGCGGCACGCCGGTCGTGCCGATGACGACGGAGAGCTTCTTGTCGAGGTCGGCCTTGAAGCGGTCGACCATCTTCTGGGTCTCGGGATCCGGCGTCACGGTGGCGGTGTCGATGAAGCGGAAGGCGGGCGTCCACTTCACCGTGCGCTTGCCGTCCTTCTCGCCGATCTTCACCGTCAGGTCGAGCGGATCGAGGAAGCGGGCGTCGATCGACGTCTCGACATAGGCGGTGATGCCGTCGTAGCCGGTCATGTAGTCGTGGTCGTCGCCCGACATGATGACGTCGAAGGCGTGGCTCGCCACGAGCTTCCGGTCTTGGTCGTGTGGCGTCTGGACGACACCGACGACGAGGTCCGCGCCCGCCTTCCGGGCAGCCTTCGCGGCTGCGATCGCGCTCTTGACCGAGGGCAGGAACTTCAGGTCGCCCGGGCTGGAGACGACCGGCGTGTCGTCCTCGGCCACCGGCACGAGCGCGATCTTCAGTCCGGCGATCTCCTTCGTCATCACCCCGCCGAGGCCCTGCACGGGCGATCCGTCGGCATTCGTGACGTTGACCGCGGCCCACGGGTATTTCGACGCCTTCATCTTCTCGAGAAAGTTCTCCTTGCCGAAATCGAACTCGTGGTTGCCGGGAACCGCGATGTCGAAGGGGACGAGGTTTGTCAGGTCGATCGTGTTCTGGCCCTTGTCGAGGCCGGACAGGAGCGACGGCGAGAGCATGTCCCCGTCGAAGACATAGAGCGTGTTCGGGTTCGCGGCCCTTTCCGCCCTGGCGACGGCGTTCAGCCTGGCGAAGCCGCCGCGATCCGGCCCGGCGTCGAAATTGTAGAGGTCGCCGACGCCGAGTATCGTCAGCCGGACCGTTTCGTCGGCCGCGGCCGGGCCGGCGAGCCCGGCGACGATGGCGGTGCCATAGAGAAGTGCGGCCGCAAGCCGCCGGAAGCGCATGTTCAAGACGTCATCTCCCCGGGATCGATGGTTGAACCGGCATGGTGCATCATGCCGGAGGGCTTGCCAATCGCCCTCGTGTGGTGGAGGCTTGTCGGCAGGCACGTATCCTGGAAGAGATGCGTGACGGGCCCGTGACGGGGCGGGAGCTCGCGAGGTGCAGGCGGCGGGGGATATCGGATGTTGCGGCCAGCGATCGTCTTCGCGACGACGGCTCTCGTCATCGTGGGCCTCCTTTCGTCGCTGCTCTATTTCAGGACCGAGCGCGTCCTCGCCGGCCACGGGCCGGGCGACGAGGTGGCGGTGAGTTCCGACGTCTGCCATGCGCTGCGCTGGACGGGGCGGATCGACGCGGCGACCCGGTGCCCGGCAAGGATGACGACGGTCGTCCGCCTGCTCGACGCAAGCCGGGACTGAGCGGTACGCAGTCCCCTGCCGGGCGGGATGGGGCGTCCTGCCGCAGATGCAAGAATCTGAATTGTTCGCAACCGTGCAGAATGCGACGGCGCCTTTCTGGCATCCTGTGCATGAGCAGGGGGGCTGGCGCGGGGCCCGCCCGGCAATGCGGCAGCTTTTGCCGCGGAGCCTTTTCGAGCCGGCCTCGCGCCGTCCAGGGAGGATCGTCGTGCCCTCGAAGACTGCAGCGGACGACTGCATGCGATTGCGCCAGGACGCCTGGGTTTGCCAGCAGAACATCGACCATTTCCGCCGTCAGCTCGGCCTCGCGACCGATCCGGGCCAGCGGCTGCTCCTCACCGAACTGATCGTCGACGAGGAGGAGCGGCTGGAGGAAATCGAGGAAATGGAGTTGCTTGCCGTCTCCCGGCCGGGCGCGACGCAGTAGAAGCCGCCGGCGCAGGGCGGCGGCGCTGCCGGAGGCCGCGGGTCAGGCGATGACCGGAAGCTCCGGGGGCGCCCGGCGGCTGAGCAGTTCCGCCCCGTCCGGCCGGATCACGATGTCTTCCTCGTGCACCATCCCGCGCCCGGGGGCGACCAGAAGGCCGGGCTCGAGCGTCAGCACCATGCCCGGCACCAGCTCCGTCCTGTCGCCCGCCATGATCGACGGCCATTCGGTGAGTTGCATCCCGAGGCCGTGGCCGAAACGCCCGACGTCGCCGGCCGCGTAGCCGGCCCCTGCGATCACGCCCTGCATCGCCTCGAAGAGGTCGGCGCAGGTCGCCCCGGGGCGGGCCCGGGCGAGCCCCGCCCCGGTCGCGGCGAAGAGCGTGGCATAGGCCCGCCGGGTCTCGTCGGTCGCGGTTGCGATGGCGTAGTTGCGGTCGAAGTCGCAGAAGTAGCCGTCGCGGACGGCGCCCGTGTCCATCATCAGGAGGTCGCCGGCCGCGAGCGGCGCCTCGCCGGGAGGCGCTATGACTTCGTCGTATCCGCCGGGCGCGGCCGCACCGACGAGGTAGGGCACCTCGTCTGCGCCCCGGCGAATGAGGTCGATCCGGAACGCGGTGAAGACCTCCGCCAGCCTGTCGCCCCGGCGTACGGATTGCGGGACGGCCTCGAAACCGTCCGAGGCGATGCGGCAGACCTCGGCGATCCGGGCGATCTCGGCTTCCGACTTCACCATCCGCAGGCTGCGCACGACATCGCCGCCATCGACGAAGACGGCGCCGGACAGCCTTTCGCGCAACCGCGCATAGTCGTTGAGCGGCATCCTGAGGACCGTTTCCGGTCCCATCGGCAGGCCGATCCGGCCTTGTCCGGCGCCGGCCTCCGCCAGGGTTTCGGCGAGCAGCGAGACCCCTTCGTCGCCGGGCCGCGGCGAGGGCCAGCTCCTGATGTCGTCGAGCCAGGTCTTGCCCATCAGCCCAGCGCCGATTTCGGGGATGACGGCGACGGGCTTGCCCTCGCGCGGCACCACGACGAACCAGGGCCGCGAGGGGCTGTGCCAGAACGGGGTAAGAAACCCGGTGAAATACCGCACTTCCGGCTCGGTGCAGACGAGCAGCGCGTCCAGCCCGCGTTCCGCCATCAGGCGCTGCGCCCGTGCGGTGCGGCTTTCGAACTCGGATGTGTCGAAGCCCCGGGCACGGTCGCTCACGGCCCGCCCTCCGCCGCCTCGGTGACGAAGGCGAGCACGCGGCTTTCCGCATCGAGGCCGAGCGCCTCGCGGTCGGCGCCGGGGTCAAGCAGGGCGGCGAGCCCCGCGGCGCCGGACGGCGTGGTCGCCAGCCCGAGGTGCTTCAGGCGGTCGACCGTCGCAACGCAGCCGCTGTCGTCGACCGTCGTGAAGAAGTCCGCGTTTCTGGCCAGTTCGCCGAGCGCCAGGTGCGAGGGCGCCTTGCAGTCGAGCCGGCCCATGACCGAGGACGGTCCCTGCGCCTCGACCGGCCGCCCCGCATCGATGCTGAGCAGCAGAGTCGCCGCGACGTCCGGCTCGACGACGACGATGACCGGACCGTCGCCCCAGCAGGCGCGGAAGCAGGCGGTCATCGCCGCCGCCAGCCCGCCCACTCCGGCTTGCAGGAAGACGTGGGTCGGCGGCCGGTCGATCTGGCCGGCGACCTCGGCGCCCATCACGAGATAGCCCTCCATGACCCGCGTCGGCAGGTCGACATAGCCGGGCCACGAGGAATCCGACAGGAGTGTCCAGCCGTTGCGCGCGCAATCTGCCTCCGCGGCAGCCATGCTGGCCTCGTAGTCGGATCCGGTCCGGCGGACCTCGGCGCCGGCGCGGCGAAGCCGCTCCGCAAAAGCTTCCGGCACCGTCTCGGCGAGATAGACGACGGCGCGCGCACCGAAGATGCGGGCGCCGGCGGCGACCGAGAGACCGTGGTTGCCGGCGCTGGCGCAGGCGAAGACGGCGTCGGCGAGCAGCGCGTCTCGCCGCGGCGCCGCCGCCAGCGCCGCGAGGCCGCCGGCCCGCTCTGCCGCCAGACCCGCGATCGCGCAGGCCGCGCCGAGGGCCTTGAAGCTGCCGAGGCCCATGCGCCCGCGCTCGTCCTTGGCGAGGACGCGGCCGACGCCGCACTCGCGGGCGACTTCGGGAAGATCGAGAATTGGCGTCGGCCCTGCGGCAGGACAAAGGGCCAGCAGTTCCTGCACCCGGGAGGGATCCGACAGGACAGGGCCCAGGCCGCCGGGGAGGCCTCGCCCGCGATGGGGATTGCGCAACATCGGTCTCGGCTCCCGTTCCGGTTTCGGTCAGGCGCGGACACGCGTCGCCGCGCTGTGCGGTCGATCGCGGCCGCTATCCGCCCTGCCCGCCATCCTGCACCGGTAGCGCGGACGGCGAAAGCCCGTTGCGGGCGGGCGGTCCGGAACCGCGGCCGAAGCGTCAGCCCCCGGCAAGGGCCTCCTGCCCGCTCTCCGCGAGACGAAGCCGGAGGCGCCCTCGCGTGGCCGAGGTTGCGGCCTGCCAGTTCTCGCCGACGAGGCCGACCGCTTCGCTTGCCGTCACCGGCTTGCTGAAGTGGAAACCCTGGCCGAGATCCGCGCCTTTGACGGCGAGGAGCGCCGCCTGGCCCGGCGTTTCGATGCCTTCCGCCGTGATCGACATGCCCAGGTTCTGCGCCAGGTCGATGATCGCATCGACGATGATCGCGTTCTCGCGCAGGTCGCCGTCGCCGGAGACGAAGGAGCGGTCGATCTTGAGCCGGGTGAACGGCATCCGGCCCAGGAGGGCGAGAGAGGAGTATCCGGTGCCGAAATCGTCGATGGCGATGTCGACGCCGAGGTCCCGCAGGGCGAAGACGCGCTCGGCGGCCGCGACCGGGTCCTTGGCGAGGGCGTTCTCCGTGATTTCCAGTTCCAGACGCCGGGGGGAAAGGCCGGTCTCGGCCAGCACGCGCGCGACGATTGCCGGGAAGGCCGGATCCTCCAGCTGGAGAGGCGAGACGTTGACCGCGACGAAGGGGTGCGGATGCGGCCACGCCGCCGCCGCGCTGCACGCCTGCCTGAGCACTTCCTCGCCGATCTCGCAGATCTTTCCGACTTCCTCCGCCAGCGAGATGAAGCTTTCGGGCGGGACCAGACCTTCTTCCTTCCGACGCCAGCGCGCGAGGGCCTCGAAGCCGGCGGTCCTGCCGGTTTCCAGGTTCACCAGCGGCTGGTAGCGACATTCGATCTCGCCTTCGGCGACGGCGCGTTCGAGGCCCGACATCCGGTCGCTGCGCGTCCTGAATTCCTGGCTCAGTTCCTCGTTGAACCAGCGCACGGCGACCTCGGACGTCTTCTGCGCACCCTGCAGCGCGTGACCGCTGTTGCGAAGCAGGGAATGGGCGGTGGCTCCGCCTTCGGGACCGACCGCTCCGCCGGCCTGGACACGCAGCCGGAGGGAAGAACCGGCCCGCGGGATCGGCCGGAGAAGGCTCTTCAGGGCGTTGCGAAGGACCTGCTGGGCGACGCGCGAGGTCGAAGGCGTCGCATTGGCGACGGCGAAGACGTCCGGCGCAATCCGGGATACGAACACGTTGTCGAGCGCGCGCAGGCGGTCGCCGACCACCCGGACGAGCTTCGCATCCTCCAGCGTCTCCGCGTCCTCGACGAGGTTGTCGACATCGAGGAGCCTGACCTGCAGGACGCCCACGACGTCCTGCGCCGCCTCCCCGGGGAGGATGCCGTCGATGTCGGAAAGGAACTTCGACTGCTTCGACAGTCCCGTGAACGGATCGTAGCGGCGCAGCTGCTGCACCGCCGCCTCGGCCTTCACGTGAGCGTCGATGTCGAGTGCGACGCCGATCATCCGGGGAGACAGGCCGGTCGCGGCGCCGACGACGTTTCCGCGAACGTGGATCCAGTGGTACAGGCCGTCTTTCGCGCGGATCCGGTATCGGCAGTCATAGGGGATCTCGCCGCGCGAGGCGAGGGCCAGCGCGAGGCGGCGGCCGGTCTCGGCCGCATCGTCGGGATGCCGCCTCTCCTGCATTTCCTCCAGCGTCAGCCGGTAGTCCTCAGGAAGCCCCAGCCGCTGAAGGATCTCGGGCGAAACATAGCCGAGCTCCGGCCGGTCGCCGGCCAGGTCGATTTCCCACACGCCTCCGCCGGCGCAGGAGAGCGCGACCTTGAGGCGGCTCTCGTTCTCGATGGAACTCGCCCAGGCGGCGAAAATGCCCTTCCAGGCACGTCCGAGCACGAAGTAGATCAGCGCTCCGGACACGGCGACGAAGAGCCAGCCCTTGAGGGTCTGCAGTTCCTCGTAGGAGGCGCCGTTCCCGTCGACGAGCGCGGAAAGCCCTGCGTCGCTCGTCGCGATCCACAGGAAGCTGATGGCCGTGTAGGTCCCAGCGACGATCAGCGGGACGCATTCGAAGAGGCGCTCCGAGCGCGTCAGCAGACCGTCTTCTTTCCAGCGTTTGAACGGCATGGTTGTATTCTCGATCTTCAGCGCGGCCCCTGCTTCACCCAATAAGCCATTTTTGATTATGAACGGTTAAGGAGGCAGTCGGAAAGGCTCAACCGCAAGTCGCTTTTTTTGGGGGCCGCGAACAGGGCGGACGATAGCGCTTTCTTAACCGGTCCCGTGGCAGACGCATGGCGGGGCGAGACACAAACGGAACGCGGCACATGCGTTTGCTGGATTGCGACTTCTCGAAGCGGGGCCGCGCGAGGGTTCTTGCACTGACCGTCCTCGGCACGCTGGCGTGCGTCGCGCTGGCGCTGGCGCTCGACAGCTATTCCTTCGCTTCCGGCGAATGGCACTGGGGCGACAAGCCGCTCAACGATTTCCTGATTCCGCTCGTCATCGCGCCACCGTTCTTCGTCTTCCTGCTGAGCAAGCTGCGCGAGCTGGCGATCGCCCACGACGAACTGATGAACGTCGCGTCGACGGACGGCCTGACGTCCCTGCTCAACCGGCGGGCCTTCACGGCGATGGTCGACGGCTACCTCGAGCGGGTCGGCGAGCGTCCGGCGCAGGGCGCGCTGCTCGTCGTCGACGTCGACCACTTCAAGATGGTGAACGACCGCTTCGGCCACGAATGCGGCGACAATGCCCTGAAGCTGATCGCCGAGGCGATAAGGCACTCGGTGCGGGAAATCGACCTCGTCGGACGGATCGGCGGAGAGGAGTTCGGGATCTTCATCCCCGGGCTCGCGCCCGAGCAGATCGCGGTCGTGGCGGAGCGCATGAGGGTGGCCGTCGGCAAGGCGCCGTTCATGCCGTCGGACCACCGGTATCCGCTGTCCATCAGCGTCGGGGGCGCGACTTTCTCCGACCGGGCCGACTTCGGTGCGCTCTACAGGTGCGCGGACCGATGGCTCTACCATGCGAAGTCGCAAGGCCGGAACAGGGTCGAGGTCCACAGCCTGGCCATGCCGGTCGGCGGCGAGGGGCCGCCGGCGGCTTACCTGCATTGAGGCGCGGCGGCACGCGGGCCTGACCCGCATCGGGCGCGCAGCCTGCGCGGACCGCCCGGCCCGCCGCCGGGACAGATGGCGGGCGACGGGCCGGGCGAGGTTTGCTCCGCGTGCGCTCAGTTCAGGCTGACGTGGTTCGGATTGGACGACGGGTGATGGAGCGCGAAGGTGACGTCGTCCAGCGAGACCATGCAGGCATGGTACCGGCCGTTCGCCAGTTCGCGCTGTGCCTTGGCGAAGAGCGCATTCGCCGCCTTCTTCCTCGCGCCCGGCGCGGCGTCGCTCATTTCTCCCCTGACGGCCAGGATGCGCTGGCCGCAGGCAAGCGCCCGCGCCGACGCAGGCCGCGGCAGCGCAAGCGCCGGCGCGACCATGCAGACCGAACCAAGTATAGCTCCAATGTAAAGGAAGGTTTTCATGGGACTCTCCCAATCGCTGGGCAGCCTCGCGCGACCGCCCCGGTCGAAGCCGTCAAGTTCCGTCGCGTCGCGGCCGAATGGTCGCCGGCGGTCCCCGGCTTCATGGTGGAAGGATAGTTCCCGGAAGGCGAGAGGCGAATTAAACATAATTAATTCTGCAAGTTAACTGCTTCCGCCCCGATTTCATGCTGCCGTAAGCCCGACGTGCTAGGTCATGAATGGCGGACCCCTCGCCGACGTGCCGCGCTGCCGGCCCCGTCGCCTCCGGCAAGGACCGGCATGGCCTGCCCGTCCCGACTTTCAAGAACACCCTGCATTAATAATAATTAAGAAATTTTTCGGGAACTTCTTTGTTTTCCCGGCTATTATTCTCGTGCACAGGAACAAAAAGACGAAAACATGGAAAGGTGCAAAGATGAGACAGGCAACGAAACTGATTGCAATGCTTCTCGCCGGCTCCGCCTTCGCCGCCGCTCCCGCCCTCGCCTCCAACATGGACGGTGTCGCCAGGGGCCCGGCCCAGGACAACGCGATGATGGGCGTTCCGAACACCGGCGCCGGCACCGGCACCGGTTGGAACACAGGCGCCTCCACGGCCAACGGCAACACAGTGGTGCGTTCCACCAACAAGTCGGAGAACGCCGAGAACGGCTGGACGGACAACATCCATACCGGTTCGATCGGCATCCGGCCGGGCGCGGCCGGTTCCGGCACGAGCCGCCTCGAGACCTGGAACGTCCGCAACGTGAGGGTGGTCAACGTCAACACGCTGTCCGCCAGCAGCCATGCCAACGCGGACAGCGTGGCGACCAACATCAGCCCCCGCGACCGGCAGGAGATCTGGAACTCCCTTGAGTCCAGCCCCCGCATCCGGCGCGTGCTGAACGCCAGGTCCATCACGCGCTCCAGAGTCGTCGCCGCGAACTACGACGGCAACGGAACGATGACCGTCTACGTGAACTAGGCACCCCTCCCCGCCCGCAACCCCGGGCACATGCGGGCGAAAGCACCCGCAGGACCTGAAAAAAGCCCCGGCGGAAGGATCGCGAAGACCCGCTGCCGGGGCATCGCGCGCCGGATCGCCCGCCGCGGAACAGCGACGGCCCGGCCCGGGCCCGAATGGCCCGATGCGACCGCGGCGAACTGTGGTAGACTGGGGCGCAGCCGATGTGCGGCTTTCGCCCCGGAGACCAGGACCACGGCCATGCCGATCGCCGGACCGTTGCTGGATGCGCCGACCGACCTGCCCGCGATCCTCCGCCGGGGCCTTGCGGACGACCCGGATTTGGAGGCGCTCGTCTCGCGCAACCGGCGCCTGACCTGGCGGGATCTCGATGCGGCCTCGGGCCGTCTCGCGGGAAGCTATCTCGACCTCGGGCTTGCTCCGGGCGACCGCGTCGCCTCGCTCATGCCGAACCGGACGGACCTGCTGGTCCACTACCTCGCCTGCATGAGGTGCGGGCTCGTGGCCGTGCCGCTGAACTATCGCTACATGGTGCCGGAAATCGACCACGCCCTCGGCGTCAGCGGGGCAAGGATGCTGGTCGTCCATGAAGAGCGACGGGACGAGCTGGCCGCCGGCGGGATCTCCGGGAAGCTGCCGCTCGGACAGGTCTGCCACCAGGACGGCGAGGGAAGCGGCGGAGCGGATTTCCGCGCGCTCGTGGCGGGCGGATCGCAGCGCGACCTTCCGCCCCCGAAGGCGGACGACCCGGCGATCATCTTCTTCACCTCGGGCAGCACCGGCAGGCCGAAGGGCGTCTGCCACAGCTTCCGAACGCTCGGATGGATAATCGCGAGCGCCGTCAGGAGCTTCGGGATGGGGCCGCGGGACGTCATGCTGCCGGGCGGCTCCATGTCCCATGTCGGCGGCCATCACCTGTCGATGATGACGCTCGCCGCCGGCGGCCGCGTCGTGCTGGCGCGGACCTTCGACGGCGCGGAAATCCTGCCGCTCCTGCGGCAGGAGCGGCCGACCAAGATGTGGATGCTGCCCTCGACCCTCTACGCCCTCGTCAGGGATCACGGCGCCCGGCGGGCGGACTTCGCTTCGGTCGAGGCGTGCTTCTCGGGCGGCGACAAGGTGTCGCCGGCACTGGAGGCCGAGTTCAGTTCGCTGGCGGGAATCGCGATCGACGAGGACTACGGGATGACCGAGATCGGGATACCGACGGTCAGTCCGGCCGCCGCGTCGAGAGCCGGTTCCGTCGGTCCGCTCGCTCCCGGCTACGAGGCTTCGCTGCGCGACGGCGACGGCCGCGAGGTCCCGGCCGGGCAGGACGGACGCCTCTGGATCAGGTTCGCGGGGAACATGGTCTGCTACTGGAACGACCCGGCGGCGACTGCGGAAACGGTCGTCGAGGGCTGGCTGGACACCGGCGACGTGATGAGCGTCGACGAGGACGGCTATCTCTGGTTCCACGGGAGGCAGAAACAGATCATCATCCATGACGGCTCGAACATCTGCCCACAGGAGGTCGAGGCCGCGCTGCTCGAGCACGAGGCGGTGGACAACGCCGGCGTCGTCGGGGTGCGCGATCCGCTGCACGGCGAGAACGTGCGCGCCTATGTCGTGCTCGATCCGGCGGCGCGGCGGCCAGCGGCGCAGGAACTCGTCCGCTTCGCGCGGGCGCGCGTCGGCTACAAGGCGCCCGAGGAAATCGTCTTCCTCGACGAGATGCCGCTCAACGCGACCGGCAAGGTCGACCGGGCCGGGCTTTGCGAAATGGCGCGCGCGCAGGCGCCGGCCGGGCCGCGGCCGCGGAACGGGGGGCCGGGTGCGGCCCGGAACCGGCGGGCGGCGGAGGACCTGCCGCGATCGCGCGGGCGACGCAGGAAGCATGGTCCGCCGCGACGGGCTGGCTGGCGCTTCCCCGCGCCGCCGTCAGGCTGACGAGAAAAGGCTGCGATTGGCGCAAGCGCAGGCGGCCCCCAGGATCCGGACGGGAGGAATGGCCATGGTCAACGTTCATCTGCACGAGTTCGCGGCGGCTTCCGCCGTGCCCGACGCGCAGGCGCTGGCGATCTTCGAAACGCAATGGACGGTCTACCAGAAGCTGGTCGACAGCGACGTCCTGAGCCATGCCGCGGTCGGGCGCCTCCTCCACCGCATCCTCGCCGAGCGCTTCGACACGCCCTTCACCTTTCTCGACATTGCCTGCGGCGACGCGGGACTGGCCCGCCGCGCGCTCGCCGGCACGCGGGTCCGGCACTATCACGGCATCGATCTCGCCGCCCCCGCGCTGGCGCTCGCGGCGAAGACGCTCTGCGACGTACCCTATGCGGTCGATCTCGACCATCGCGACTATTCCGAGGCGATGGCCGACCGCCCCGAACCGGCGGACGCCGTGTGGTGCGGCCTGTCGATCCACCATCTGGACACCGACGGGAAGCAGGCCCTGATCAGCGAGATCCGCGAAGTCGTCGGCGATCGGGGCATCTTCGTGCTCTACGAGCCGACACTCGGGCCCCACGAGGACCGCCGGGCCTATCTCGATCGCACATGGCGCATCGTGCCGGACCGATGGACGACGCTGACGCCGGGCGAGCTTGCGCAGGTCCGCGATCACATCGACCGCTGCGACCTGCCCGAAACCGCGGCAACCTGGCTTTCGCTCGGCCGCGCTGCCGGCTTTTCGCGCGGCCGCCAGGTCTTCGCCAACCCGACGGATCTCTATCGCATGTTCCTGTACGAGGGCTGACGCGGGCTGCAAGGGCCGCCATGCCGCCACGTTCCGGCGACGCCTTCGCCGACTTTCGGCGACCGGCAGATGTTGCCTCGCCAGCGATAGAGAGTCTTAAGCGATTGCCGATAGACAGGGGGCAGAACGTACAGAACGCTGATCCGACCCGGAAGAACGATGGCCAAATCCGACGACCTCTCCTGCGGCGACGACGATCGTGCCGGCACGGGCGGCGCGAGCGAAGCCGACCTCCGGCTGACGCCGCTCGAGGAGACGATCCGCCGGCAGGAGAGACTGATCGAGGAACAGGCGGCCGCCCTTGCCCACAGCCGGAAGATATTCGATCGCGCATCCGAAGCGGCGCGGGTCGGCGTCTGGGAGTGCGCGCTGCCGGACAACACCCTGCAGTGGACCGACGTCGTCTACGACCTGTTCGATCTCCCGCGCGGCGCGCCGCTCGACCGGCAGTCGATCGTGGACTTCTACACGGAAGATTCGGCGAGCGAACTGCAGCGCCTGCGCAGCCGCGCCATCGCCGAGCGCAACGGATTCACGATGGACGCCGCCATCGTTACCGCCAGGGGCAATCACCGCTGGATCAGGATCAACGCGATAGTGGAATGCGAGAACGAAGTGCCGGTGCGCATCTTCGGGATGAAGCAGGACATCACCGAGACCAAGATCCTCCTGGAGAAGACACGCTACCTGGCCGAATACGACATCATGACGGGGCTCGCCAACCGCAGCCTGTTCCAGTCGACGCTGAAGGAGGCGGCCGCTCCCGGGCGGCGGATCGGGGCCCTGCTCATCATCGACCTCGACGGCTTCAAGCAGATCAACGACACCTTCGGCCACGCCGCCGGGGACGCCTGCCTGAAGCTGGCCGCGGAGCGCCTGCAGGAGACCTGCGCGGCAGCGCCGCTGGTTGCGCGGATCGGCGGCGACGAGTTCGCCGTCCTTCTCAGGCAGCGGGAACGCGCGTTCACCGCCCTGCTCGCACAGCGCGTCGTCGAGGCGCTCAGCCGGCCGTACGAGATCGGCGGCCGGCCGCTGAGGCTCGGCGCTTCGGTCGGGGCAGCGCTTGCCGACCCGGCCAGCCCCGGCAAGCTCTTCACCGATGCCGACACCGCGCTCTACGCGGCCAAGAACGCCGGACGCAACACATTCCGGCTCCACTCCGGCGAGGCCGGCGACCGCGGCTTTCTCGAAGAGACGGCCTAGAACTCACGACTTGCAAGGGGCTCCGGCCGTTCCCGGCTATTCCGCCGGGCCGAAGGTCTTGAGATAGGCCTGGATGTCGTGCAGTTCGGCATCGGTGGGGATTTCGCCGTGAGGCTTCACGAAGCCGGTCTTGCCCCAGACCGGCATGATCTTCATCTTCTTGCCCTCGTCGTCGATGCCGACCATGACCGTCCGCTTGAAGATCCTGAAATCCCAGTAGGCGGCGTCGCCTTCGAGCCGCTTTCCGACCCCTCCCTGTCCCTTGGCGCCATGACAGCGCATGCAGTTGTTCTGGTAGAGCGTCTTGCCCATCTGCACATCCGCCGAAAACGCCGGAAAGGTGCCGAACGCGACAAAGGCGGCCGCCAGCGAAGCAGCAAGCGTCTTCATACTTGCCTCCCTCCTTGCTTCGAGCCCGGCCCACTCGGGCACAGGAAGCTGACGCCCGACTGACGGCGCGCCACGCGGCACCCGGGAACCGCCGTCGGGGCCGGCGGCCTTCCCTCGGATGCGCTCCGGCCTACCACTCCCTGAGGTGTCGCTTCCGCCGGAAGGCTTAGCCGGCTTCATCGCTGCTACGGCCGTCTGCCCTCCCCCGCTCGATTGACCGTCTCCGAACCGTATGCAAACTTTCGGCAGTTCCGAATTGATCGGCTTGCCGGATCGCGGATCCGGGACAGGGAGGAAAATCCAGATGAAGAAGACACTCGTTCTGAGCGCACTGGCGCTGGCGCTTGCGGCCGGCACCGGCCACGCCGAGACCTCGGGGAAGCGCATCGCCTTCTCCAACAACTATGCCGGGAACTCCTGGCGGCAGGCGATGCTCAAGAGCTGGGACATCGTCACCAAGAAGGCGGTGTCCGACGGCGTCGTCGCGGCTGCCGACGTCTTCACGACCGCCGACAAGGCCGTGCCGACGCAGGCCGCGCAGATCCAGAACCTCATCCTGCAGGGCTACGACGCGATCGTCATCGACGCCGCTTCGCCCGACGCGCTCAACGGATCGATCAAGCAGGCCTGCGACGCGGGCATCACGGTCGTCTCGTTCGACGGCATCGTGACCGCTCCCTGCGCCTATCGCGTGGTCGTCGACTTCGAGAAGATGGGCGAGGAGGAAGTCGACCACATGGCGAAATTCCAGCCCGACGGCGGAAACCTTCTCGAGATCCGGGGCCTTGCCGGAACGTCGATCGACGATGCGATCCATTCGGGGATCGTGAAGGGCGTGAAGAAGCATCCCGAATTCAAGATCGTCGGGAACGTCGAGGGCGACTGGGACCAGACGACGGCACAGAAGGCCGTCGCCAGCATCCTGCCGTCGCTGCCCAAGATCGTCGGCGTCGTCGACCAGGGCGGAGACGGCTACGGCGCGGCCCAGGCCTTCGACGCGGCCGGGCGTCCCCAGCCGACCATCATCATGGGCAACCGCCAGGACGAACTGGAATGGTGGAAACAGCAGAAGGAAAAGAACGGCTACAAGACGTGGTCGGCCTCGATCGCGCCCGGCGTGTGCACCCTCGCCTTCTGGATCGCCCAGCAGATCCTCGACGGACGCAAGGACATCCCCCACGACCTGACCGTTCCCTATCTCGCCTTCAACCAGGACAACTTCGAAGAGGCCCTGAAGTCCATCCCGAAGGGCGGCGTGGCCAGCCACGAGTATTCCAAGCAGGATGCCGTCGACGCCATCAAGGCGAACATGAAGCAGTGACGGCCGTCTCGTGTTCGCCCGTTCGCGGGACGCGGAGCGCCGTTCATGCAGGCTGAGACGCGGAGCATCGTCTCCCTGGAGGGCGTCGAGAAGCATTTCGGCGCCGTGCGCGCGCTGGACGGCGTCGATCTCGTCGTCAACCGCGGGGAATGCGTCGGTCTCGTCGGCCACAACGGGGCCGGCAAGTCGACCCTGATGCACATGCTTGCCGGCACCGGAAGCCCCGGTGCCGGCAGGATCGTCATCCACGGCACCGACCGGCCGGGCTATTCCGTCCTGGCCGCGCACAAGCTGGGCATACGCTGCATATTCCAGGAACTGTCGCTCTGCCCGAACCTCTCCGTGGCGGAGAACGCCTTCATCACCCATCCCTCGCTCAGCGGCCCGGGATGGCGCCGGCGCGCCGGCCGGCTGATCACCGAGAAGCTGGACGAAATCTTTCCCGGCCACGGCATTCGCGCGTCGGACACGGTGGGCGACCTGTCCATCGGGCGCCGCCAGATGGTCGAGGTCGCGCGCGCGTTCACCGTGACCGACGATCCGCTTCACCTGGTCATACTGGACGAGCCGACGTCGTCGCTCGACGCCCATACGGCGAGCCAGCTTCTCGACCACGTGCGCCGGGCCGTCGCCGGGGGCGTCAGCTGCATCCTGATCTCGCACCTTCTCGGCGAGATCCTCGAGCACTCCGACCGGATCGTCGTGATGCGCGACGGCAAGGTCGTGGCGAGCGACGCGGCATCCGCATTCGACCGCGACGCGCTGGTCGGCGCCATGGGCAACGTCGGCGAACGGGAAGCCTCGGCCAAGCGGCAGCGCAGCGGCGCGACCGGGGACGATCCGGTCACGGTCCGCGCCAGGCCGCAGGGCCAGCCCGACGACAGGTCCCTCGTGGCGCGTCGCGGCGAGATCATCGGCCTGGCGGGCCTCGCCGGCCACGGCCAGACGGCGCTTCTGCTCGACGTGTTCTCCGCCGCCAGGCACCGCAGGCCGGGCATCGAGGTCTCGGGCCCCGTCGCACTCGTCGCCGGCGACCGGCAGACCGACGGGATCTTCCCGTTCTGGTCCATCGCCCGCAACATCGGCATCCGCTCGATCCGCCAACTGCGCCGCGGGCCGCTGATCTCGCCGGCCCTCGAGGCCGGCCTCGCGCGGGAGTGGAAGGAAAGGATCGGCATCCGCACGCCGAACGTCGACAACAACATCCTCTCGCTTTCGGGCGGCAACCAGCAGAAGGTCCTCTTCGCAAGGGCCCTCGGCTCGAACGCCGGCATCATCCTGATGGACGACCCGATGCGCGGCGTCGACGTGGGGACGAAGCTCGAGGTCTACGACCTCATCCGCGCGCAGGCGGCGGAAGGGCGCACCTTTCTCTGGTACACGACCGAGACGGACGAGCTGGAGAACTGCGACCGGGTCTACGTCTTCCGCAACGGCCACATCGTCGCCGAACTGGACGGCTCGCAGGTCAACGAGCAGTCCGTCATCCGTTCCTCCTTTGCGGAGGCCTCGTGATGAGCGGCGGCTCCCGCGTCTCCGTCCTGCCGGCGCTGCTCGGGCAGCGCCAGGTCCTGCGGGCGCTGCTGCCGGCCATCTCGTTCAGCCTGATCGTCATCGCGATCGCCTGGCTGAACCCCCGGGCGATCAGCTATTTCGGCTTCAACCTGATGCTCAACCTGGCCATCCCGATCGCGCTGGCGACCATCGGCCAGATGTTCATCCTGACGGTCAACGAGCTCGATCTTTCGATCGGCACCTTCGTCGGCTTCATCGGCTGCATCGCCGCGACGTGGCTGCGCGAGGCGCCGCTGGTCGGCTTCGCCATGCTCGTCGCCTCCATCGCGGTCTATGCGGGGCTCGGCGCGCTGATCTACCTGCGCAACCTGCCGTCGATCGTCGTGACGCTGGGGATGAGCTTCGTCTGGCAGGGCATGTCTATCCTCGTGCTGCCGAAGCCCGGCGGAAAGGCGCCGGACTGGCTGCTCCATCTGATGGGCCTCAGGCCGCCTTTCGTGCCGTTTCCCATCATCGCGGCGATCGTCATCGCGATCGTCGTGCACCTGGGGCTGATGCGCACCTCCTACGGGGCGGTGCTGCGCGGCTCGGGAGGCAACCCGCTGGCGATCAGCCGGGCGGGATGGTCGATGCTCAAGACGAAGGTGGCGATGTTCGCGCTCGCCGGGTTCTTCGGCGTGCTGTCCGGGCTGGCGCTGATCGGCATCACGACGTCCGGCGACGCCAATATCGGCAACGGCTACACGCTGCTGTCGATCGCGGGCGTCATCCTCGGCGGCGGAGAGTTCGTCGGCGGCCGCGTCTCGCCGGTCGGGGCGGTGCTCGGCGCCCTGACGCTGGCGCTCGCCGCCTCGCCCCTCCTGACCTTCATGCACATCCCGCCCGATTGGCAGACGGGCGCCAATGGCGTGATCCTGATCGTGGTGCTCGCCGCGCGGGCTCTGATCGTCAGGAAGGAGGACTAGGCGATGCCGCGGATCCGGTCCCTCTTCCGCACGCCCTGGATCTGGTCGTTCGTCGGCGCCCTCCTCGTCTGGCTCGCGTCCATCATCTTCACCGGCGGCCAGGGCGCCGGCGGGATGATTTCCTCCGGCCTGTCGCTGGCGGTGTTCCTGGTGATCGTCGGCATCGGCCAGATGTTCGTCATCACGCTCGGGCCCGGGAACGTCGACCTTTCGCTGCCGGCCAACATCGGGCTCGCAAGCGCCGTCGCCATGAAGACGATGGACGGGCACGACTCGATGATCGTGGTTGGGCTGCTGGCCGCCGTCGCCTGCGGCGCCGCGGTGGGCATCTTCAACTACGTGCTCATCCGCGCGCTCAAGATTCCGCCGATCATCGCGACGCTCTCGTCCAGCTTCGTGGTGCTTTCGACCGACATCAGCTACGGCCGGGGGCTGCAGATCAAGCCGCCGCCGGGCTTCGCGCATTTCGCCGACATCCGGTTTGCCGGCTTTCCGCTGATCGCAGTCCTGGCGATCCTGCTCGCCGTCTTCGCGGGGGTCGTGCTGCAACGCATGGTCTTCGGCCGGTCCGTCCTCGCGATCGGCCAGAACATGCGGGCGGCGTGGCTCGCCGGCGTCAATGTCGAGCGCGTGCGGTTTGCGACCTACACGCTTTCCGGGGCGCTCGCCGGCATCGACGGAGCGCTGCTCGCCGGCTATTTCCGCGGCGCGAACGTCGATATCGGCAACGAATACCTGCTCGGCTCGATCGCCGTCGTCGTCATCGGCGGCACGTCGGTCGCCGGCGGCAAGTCCAACGTGCCGGGGGTCTGGGGCGCGGCCCTCTTCCTCGTGCTGCTGCTGACCATGCTCAACACATTCGGCGTGAGCGCGGGCGTGCGGCTGGTCCTCACGGGCCTCATCATCGTCGGAGTCATCACCGCGGCCGGCGGGGAGAAGACCGGCTGAGAGACGGCCGGTGCCCGCATCGGCCTGTCGAAGCAGGCGAAGGGAGGAGATCATGCCGTTCGTGAACATCCGGCTGGTCGGCGAAGTCATCGCCGACGACCCGGAAGCAAGGAAATCGGCCATCGCCGAAAGGGTGGCCGAGGCCATCCACGAGGAGACCGGCATCGCGAAGGACGAAATCTGGGTCGTCTTCGAGGAGGTGGCGGCGCGCGACTGGTATGTCGGCGCGACGAATGTCGAGACACGCAGAAAGCGACCATGAACCGACCGGGCCGGAGCCGCCTGCGGCTTCGTCCGGACGCTTCCCGTTACAATTCTGCCGTCGGCAGAAACACTCGGAAACGCCGGGACGGCAGGCGGGAAGTCTTTCTGCCCTAACGTGGCGCCCTCGACAGATAGGAACGGGGGAAGCCATGCATTCATCCACGTCACGCTGCATCGCGGCGGCCTTGTCGGTCGCCCTGCTTCCGGCGTTTTCGCCGGGCGCGGCTGCGCACGAACTGCCCGTCGGCGACGGCCATGTGACCGACCGTCCCGCAAGGGGCAACGTCTTTGCCTGCCGCACCCACTTCCGCAGAGGTGGCGCCACCCGGACGGGCGCGTGGTTTCACGGCGACACCTTCGACCCTGACCGCAAGCCGCACGTGGAAGGCAGCGTCCGCTGGCCGCAGGCACGTCTGAGCATAGGGACGTCGGGCACGCAAGTCCGCATTCGCGGCAACGGCCTTCCGGTGAACGAACCGACGGGACGGTTTCCGATTTCGAGGAGCGACCCGGCCTACCGCTACGACAGGAATCCCAACAGCATCCGCGCGACGCGCCTGGATTTCGCGATACCCGCCAGTCCGTCGCGGGCGCGCACCCCGGGTTGCCTCCCGATGGGCATGATCGGCATCACCGTGACGGGCGTCGCCATCTTCAGCGCGCTCGACGACGGGGGCCGCGACGCGGCCGCGCACGAGGTCCAGGACCGCTGCGACGGCCACCCGCAGGGGATGGGGCAATACCACTATCACAGCGCGTCGCCGTGCCTGCCCGGCGCGAAGAGCGACGAGCTCGTGGGCTTCGCGCTCGACGGCTATCCGATATTCGGCATGAAGGATGCGCGCGGCAGGCAGCTGACCGACAAGGATCTCGACGCCTGCCACGGGAGGGCGGAGAGGGTGGAGGCCGGCGGCCGGACCTACGACTACGCCTACCGGCTGACCGAGGAATATCCCTACACTCTGGGGTGCTTCGTCGGCCAGGCCACGCGCGTGGCGCACCGGCGCCCGGACCGGCGTCCTGGCCGGTGGCGCCGGGAAAGATAGAGCGCGTCGGGCCTGCGCGGGAGCGCTCTATGCGGCCTTGCTGGCGTCGAGCCTCGCGACAGCCCGCTCCAGGGCTTCGAAGCAGGCCGGGTCCATGGCCGTTTCGACGTCGGCGCGCATGATGGCGAGCGCCCTGGAAACCGGCATGGCGTCGCGGTACGGCCTGCTTGCGGTCAGCGCGTCGAAGATGTCGGCGACCATGAGGATGCGGCTTTCGAAGGCGATCTCCTCTGCCCGCAGGCCCTTCGGGTAGCCGCGGCCGTCGAGCCGTTCGTGGTGCGCGGCGGCGATGGCGGCCATGTCGCGGAAAGGCGCCATGCGCGACAATATCTCCTCCGTCAGAACGGCGTGGCGCCTGATGGCCTGCCATTCCGCCTCGGTGGGCTTTGCCGGCTTGTCGAGAATGGAGTTGCTGACGCCGAGCTTGCCGATGTCGTGCAGCAGGGCGGCGCGCTTCAGCCAGCGGCGGTGGTCCCTGTCGAGCCCGAGCTCCTCCGCCACGAGGTCGGCGAAGACGGCGACCCTCTTGCTGTGGCCGCTGGTGAAGGGGCTCTTGGAATCGATGACGTCGGCGAACGCCTCGGCGATCTCGTCGAGATGGTCGGCATCCACGTGCCGGACGCATTGCGCCGGCTCGAGGCTGAAGACGGCCTCGTCGAGGTCGTCGGCGCCGATGCGCTCCCAGAACCCGGGCTGCCGCGCGACCGCCTCCATGGCCTCCACCAAACGCGGATCGAACCAGGTGCCGCTGCGCAAACCGATCTCCCGCATCGCCGCGTCCTTTCCGGCGCTTGTCCGGAAGACGTCGACCACCTGGGCAAGCAGCGCGATGCGGGCGAAGGGATGGATGTCCTCGCCGGAAATGCCGTTGGGCTTGCCGCCGCCGTCCCAGTGCTCGTCGAGGTGCTCGATGGCCGTCGCCACGTCGTCGGAGAAGCGCATCTGGCGGGCGATCGTCGCCCCGCGCAGGCAGCGCGTCTCGATCAGTTCGCGCGCGATCTGGCCGCCGTTCTGCAGAATGTTGACGATGGCGCGGAAGCGCCCGGCAAGGTCGGCCTCGAGGCCCGTGTGGCTGAAGACGAAGCGCAACGCCGCCGCCAGGCTGCCGTCGACCTGCTTGAAGTCGTGCTTGAAGGAGAGGTCGTCGACCAGATAGAGGCTGCAGATGCGCGCCGCGTTGCTGCTGCAACCGAGGTCCTTCAGGAGCAGCGCATAATAGAGGTCGGAGAGTTCCGGCTGCGACAGGCCGATCTCGCGGCCGACATGGATGCCGATCCAGCAGCAGCGCACGCAATGACCGACCGGCTGGCCCTCCGTCACGTCGAGCGCATGGCTGAAGGCGCCGAGAAGTTCCGCCAGCCTCATCCGGCTGCGGGCCTCGCCCCTCTCCGTCCGCTTGCGAGCTTGCTCCGTCATCGCCCACCGCAATAGCAGGCGGGGATTAACAAGCCATGTCCTGCGAAATGCGTTACGGATCGCGCAACGCACTCGCCGGCGGGGAGCCGGATGGAGACGGGAAACAGTTCGCTCGCCCGGCCATCCGGCCCTGGGCCGCCGTTCGGGATGCGGGCGAAAGCCGCCCCTTCCCCGGGCCTTTGCGCCGCCGCGGAGCGGGACCTATCCGGCTTCGAGCAAATTTACCGAGAGGCGGGCGGAACCGAAACTCGCGGCCGGCGGTTTCCGGTCGTTGTTGCCATCAAGGAGATGAACCATGGCAAGCCAGAAGGCACTCGACGAGTTGTTCCATGACACGCTCAAGGACGTCTACTATGCGGAGCGCCAGATATTGAAGGCGCTTCCGAAAATGGCGAAGGGCGCCCAGTCCTCCGAGCTCAAGGCCGCCTTCGAAAAGCATCGCGAGGAAACCGAGGGGCAGGTCGAACGGCTCCAGAAGGTTTTCGAGAGCATAGGCAAGCGGGCCCAGGGCAAGACCTGCGAGGCCATCCAGGGCATCATCGAGGAGGGCGAGGAGATCCTCGACGAGTTCAAGGGCTCGCCGGCGCTCGACGCCGGGCTCGTAGCGTCCGCCCAGGCAGTCGAGCACTACGAGATCGCGCGCTACGGCACGCTGAAGCGCTGGGCGCAGGTGCTCGGCCTGAAGGATGCCGTCAAGCTCCTGGACGAGACCCTGAAGGAAGAATCGAGGACCGACGAGGCCCTGACGAAGCTCGCCGACAAGGTCGCGAACGTGAAGGCGAAGCAGGCCGCCTGAGGCCTGCGGCCGCCCCGCCGGGCACACCGGCGGGGCCGTCCCCAGCAGACACGGCCGGCTTCAGCCGCGGGCAAGCCCCCCCGCGCCATGAGTACCTCCGGCCCGGCGCATCCGGCAGGAACCGAAGCCCTGCCCTGTTCCGATCGGATTTCGCGCCGGTT
This sequence comes from uncultured Alphaproteobacteria bacterium, assembly GCA_963760965.1. GTDB lineage: Bacteria > Pseudomonadota > Alphaproteobacteria > Rhizobiales > Rhizobiaceae > Pararhizobium_B. The sequence goes on along the minus strand of CAVXEW010000004.1, from coordinate 35 downwards.
CCCCGACTGATGCCGGCGGCATCACCGGCTACGAA
>CAVXEW010000003.1:0-34000 GCA_963760965.1 uncultured Alphaproteobacteria bacterium | reverse complement strand
AGAATTCAGGTTCCCCAGCCAGCTTTCTCCCATTTCCCCTGAAATCATTGGTTTTTTTGGAAGTCTCGGATCCCCGTTTCGGCATCACTGGCAGACTGATGCCCGAAACTGATGCCCAAAGGTGATGCCCACGGCTCGAAACCGTCGCCTCGCCCTCGGTGCGAAGTTCGAGGGGCCGAGCTGCCAGATGGCCGTCCGTCACGAAGTCGAAAACCTCATCCGCCGCGGCAACATCTTCTATTGGCGGCCGCGCGTGCCGCGCACCTTCCGCCGCTGCGCCGCCGACGCGCGCCTGTCGTTTAAGTATCGGCGCATCCGATCATAGAAAGGCGCAGTATCTGGCGCGCAGGCTGAACACGCTGCTCGCCGAAATGAAGCATGGACCGAACGCCGGCATGACTACCAAGGACCAGCTCGCAAAACTGTTCGCCGCCGAGCGCAATTCGATGACGGGAAGCACGAGACCGATCGCGACCGGCAGCCTGCGGCCGTAGCGGTCACCGGCGCAGCCCCGAAGCACTGCCCGAGGCTGAAGCCGGTTGGGTAGCCGGAAACCGTCAGTTCGACGGTGCCGGAACCAGCACCAGGGGCTTTCCCCCTCGTCGACAGGGCGGGAAGTTGAAGGTTGGCCGAAATCGACGCGAAGCCGTCAGGGCGCAGGGCTTCACCTCCAGGCGAAGGCCGTCTGAGATCACCCGCGCGGCATGCTTTTTCTCCTTTCCTCCACGAGAGCGGCGACATCCTTGATCGGCACGTTCGCATCGGCGCGGTGCCGGTAGAAGAGATCGATGCGGTCCGTCCGGAGGCGGCGAAGCGGTTCCTCGCAAACCTGCCGGATGGCTGCAGGATCGGGGCTGCGAATGTCATGCGCAGACCATTCCTGCCATTTTGGCGTAAAATGTCCGGGATTTGGCCGGAACGAGACTTTTTCACTTCCTGACCGACAATACGATGGCGCCGGAAACAAACTCTGGAGATCGTGAAATGTCCCATGCTGCCCTTGTCGTCATCGACGCCCAGGAATCCTTTCGACATCGGCCCTATTTCCGCGAGGACGATCTTGCAGGCTATCTTTCTCGCCAGCAGGCTCTGATAGACGGCGCGGTCGCCGCCGGCCTGCCAGTCGTCCGGATCTTCCATGTCGAGGACGAGGGGCCGTTCTCCGAGGCGTCGGGCTTCGTCCGTACGCTCGAAGAGCTCCGCATCGAACCCGCCGCTACGTTCCGCAAGCGCCGGCACAGCGCCCTCGTCGGAAGCGGCTTCGACGTCTGGCTGACCACCAAGGGCATCCGACGGCTGATCATCTCCGGCATCCGCACCGAGCAGTGCTGCGAGACCACGACTCGCCATGCGGCCGACCTCGGCTATGAAGTCGACTTCGTCGGCGAGGCGACGCTGACCTTTCCGATGACGGACGCCGCAGGCCGTGTCTGGAGCCCGGCCGAGATCCGCGCCCGTACCGAACTCGTGCTTGCCGGGCGCTTTGCCCGCCTCGCAACCGTGGAGGAAGCCCTGGCGGGCCGCCCGGAGAAACTTGCCGCATGACCGGCACGGAGCGGGGCGGCCGCGAAATCTCCGTCTTCGTGGTCATTCCGCCGGGCGTACTCCTGCTCGACGTCGCCGGCCCCGTCGAGGTTCTCCGAAAGGCCAATGTCGACCAGGACGCGGTTCGCTTTTCCGTATCCTATGTCGGTCCCTCGGCCGAAACGGGAAGCTCGATCGGACTTGGCCTCTGCGGGATCGCCCCCTTGCCGACGGAAGTGCCGGAGGCAGCCATCGTCATGGTGCCGGGCACCGCGAACGTACCGCTCGGGCCGGCTGCGGGCAACCTCAGGGACGTGGAGGCGTGCGAGACGCAGATCGTCCGCTGGCTGCAGCGGACGGTCCGGCCGGGCATCCGCCTGCTCACGGTCTGCTCGGGAGCATTGCTTGCAGCCCGGGCGGGCCTTCTCGATCACCATGAATGCACCACGCACCACGCTTCGATCGAGGAACTCGCGACGCTCGCGCCCCTGGCACGCGTTCGCGAGAACCGGCTTTTCGTCGAAAGCGGCGAGCGCCTGACGAGCGCCGGCATCACGGCCGGCATCGATCTCATGCTTCACCTGCTGGCGCAGGAAGCGGGGCACGCGACCGCACTCTCCGTCGCGCGCTATCTGGTCGTCTATCTGCGCCGCGGCGGCTCGGACCCGCAACTCTCTCCATGGCTTGAAGGACGCAACCACATCCACCCGGCAATCCACCGGGCGCAGGACGCGGTGGCCGCCGACCCGACGCGCGACTGGTCCGTGGCTGCGCTGGCCGACATCGCCGCCGCCAGTCCGCGCAACCTGTCGCGCCTGTTCAACGAACATACCGGCCTGACCATCCCCGACTATGTCAACCGCATGCGCGTCGCGCTGGCGCACCAACTCGTGACCGGCTCGCGGCTCGACATGGAACATGTGGCGGAGCGCGCGGGCTTTGCCTCCACTCGGCAGTTTCGCAGGGCATGGAACCGTGTCCACCTCGTACCGCCGAGCCGCATGCGGTGACGTCTGGAAAGGCAATGCGCTAGCGGTCTGCGTTCCCGTCAAGGCGCTGCCGGAAGAACGCCAGGATCTCGTCGCGCGCAGCAGCGGTCGGTTCCCCTGCCCGATCGACCAGGTCGACGGTGACGACGCTGTGTGGCCGAGGCACGTGTCGATCGAAGAACGGCGGACGCGGGTCATCACTTGCCGACGCGTCGGGAAGCACGCGGGCGACGAAGCGGGAACCAAGCGCCCGGGCATAGGCCGCGAAGCGCTCGGCCCGGCAGAAGGCATCGCCTTCGAACCGATAGCCAAGCACGGTCAGATCCTCCCGTTCCAGGCGCGCCGCGACCTGCCGGAGCTCGTCGGCTGCGATCTCCAGCCCTGCGGGATCATCGAGCGGCAGCGATGGCTGCGCGAGTACCGGAGCGAGCATTGCGGGTTCGAGCATCATGCTCAGCGCGAAGTTCCCGGTGAAGCACATGCCGATCGCGCCGACCCCCACGCCGCCGCTTTCTTCGTGCGCCATTCCGGCAAGTGCGCGCAGCCATCGGGCGACCGGACTGGATGCACCTGAACCGAACGCTCGGAATTCGGCGCTGATGCATGCGCGCCCGAAGACGGCGGCTCCTTCTTCCGCGTCCGGCACATCGCCGTCCTTGCCGAACAGGGACGGCATGTAAATCGTGAAGCCAGCCTCCCGGACCCAGCGCGCGAAGCGGGCGACGTGCGGGCTTATCCCAGGCATCTCCGCCATCACGATGACGGCGGGGCCGTTTCCGGACATGTAGACCCGCCGTGTCGTGCCCAGCAGGCTGATTTGTCGACGTTCGAAGTCGTCGAGCGGGTCGGGCCGGAGAAGATCCGCCGGGTCGTTCGCGTTCACATGCATGTCCCCCGGAGCCGCTCGCCTTCGCTGCTTCGCAAGCGGACGGCGAAATCAATCAGGGCAGAGCGGAGTTCATCCTCGAACCGGATGAGCCGCTCCCGCTCGTCGGGGTTCGGAAAGACTGCCGAGCGCGAAGCCTCCTCGACGATCTCCGCCGACATCGTGCGAAGCACCTCACGCAGCTGGGCCTGCGCGTGGCTCGCGTGCGGGGCGACATTCAGCAATGCAACCGGCTTTCCGGGGAAGCGGGTGCAACCGACGAGCCAGTCCAGCGCGTTCTTGAATGCGCCGGGAATACCGTGTGCGTATTCCGGACACGCGATGAGGAGACCATCGGCCCTCGCGACGTCCTCGCGGAAACTGGCGGCGCCGACGGGCAGGCAATCCGGGCTCTGGTCCAGGTCGAGCGAGAACGGCGGAAGACCTTCAAGTCCTTCCCAAAGCGTCAGCTCGCAGCCTCGAGGACAGACAGCACGGGCGATCTCCAGCGCTCGCCTGTTCCTGGACGCAAGGCGCAAGCTGCCGCAGAGACCGAGGAGGCGGATCACGGCGCCACCTCCGGTCGCGGGATGGCGGCGGGGCATCGGCGAGCCGGGAATATATCGGCATGCGTTCTTCCGGCAGCTCCGCCAGTTGCGAAGCCTGCGGGAATCGACCCTGGGTTCATTCGACTCTCCTGCCGCAATGGAGAGTGCATGCAACGCTCCCGCCCAATTGTCCAGTTCCGCCAGCTTCCGGGCCAGCGCCGACCGCAACGCCGGCATCCTGAACAGCAGGCCGACCGCCGCATTGCGGGCGATTCTTGCCGCGGTACTGCTTCCAGCCGATCCGATGGGAGCGACCTTGCGCAAGGTCTCGGACCGGGGGTCGAGCCGCAACGTCATCCGGACCCAATGCCTGGAAGGATCTCCATCATGTTGCAGGCCAGCGGCGAGAGCGGCGGGGCATGGGGATCCGGAAGGCCAAGGATCGCCTCGAGGGCTTTCTCGACGAACGCCGGAACGCTCTCGGTCAACGGAAGCCTGGCGACGTACGTCATGCAGATACTCCCCCGGGCATCGCCCGGCTCCGCGTCGTTCACGAAGCCGGGCGGCAGGTCGCGTCAATTGGCGGCGACTTCCCTGGCGAACAGGTCGCCGAACACCTTCTTGGCTCGGCCAAGCTGCTGAACCGCCTCGGCCTGCTGCAGGTTCACCGGCTTTCCGACGACGATCAGCGCGACCATGCCCATGCCGTAATGCGGTGCGCACTTCACCCCGTAGACTCCCTCCTTCGCCAGGGTGACGGTCAGGTCATGGCCCATCTGGCCCTTGAAGGGCTCCGCCCCGTCCGGGATCATTCCCTTGATCGACTCGGCGTTGTGGATCTTGTCGACGGCAACGAAATGGATCGTGTCTCCGGGTTCCGCCTTCACGAGGTTGGGCTGGAACACCATGATGCCGTTGTCGCCCTTGTTGAGCATCTTGATCTCGTGGTCGGCCGCGCGGGCGGTTCCTGCAATTGCCAGCATCGCGCCGGCGGCAAGGATTGCGATCGTCTTCTTCATGGTCTTTCCTTTCGGTCCTGTTTTCTCCGGCTTTCCGGTTGGCTGGACCATAGGCGAGGCGCTTGCGCTCCTGTTTGCGGAAGCGCAAACAAAAGCCAGAACGGATATCGAGGCGAACGCGCCGTTCCGGGATGCGGTTCGGCCATCCGGCCGCGCCCCCGTCCCTCATGCATCCGTATCCGTCGACGCCTGCGCCTGGCTGGAATCGCCGGAACCGGTCCCTTCGCCGATCTCGATCGCGCGCGCCAGTTCGGACCGGAATGCCCGCTCGTCGGCACCGTGGGCATGACAGGCGTCCGTTACCGTGTGGAATGGCCCGATCGGACAGCCGACGCACAGGAATCGGTGCCGCATCATGACACCGATGGCGGCGGGCCAGCGGCGCATGACTTCGTCGACAGGCATGTCGGGATCATCGAATGGATCGTTGCCCATGGCTGCTCCGCTCCTCTTGGCTTTCATACTGGGGGAGCGGCGTGCCTGCTTCTTTGTGCTTGCGCAAAGAAGATCGCGAGGGCGACCGTCGGCTCGGCGATGCCGGAGCGTCGCACGGCCGCCGGCGGGGAGCGCGACCGGCCCTCTCCCGTACCCTTTCCCGTTCGAAGCCGGCACTCCCGGGACGTGATCCCTATGCAAGGCCAGCGCGGCGGAGACCGTCGAGGAAATGCATCCGGTCCTCCTCGCGCTTGAAAGGCCTCATGCTCATGAAATGGCCTGCCGAGAACCGCGGTTCCTGAGCGGAAATCTTCGCCGCGGCCGCCTCTGCCCCGCGCAAGTCTTCCAGCTGCGCCCTGGCGGCGGCGAGTCCGGCAAGAACGCCAACCGAGGGTTCGACGACGCTGGCGAAGGCTTCGACCGCCTCCGCGTAGTTGCGGGCGCAGTAATGGGCCAGGCCGAGATTGGTGACGTACCAGGCCGGATATGCCTCGTAGCGTGCCATTGCCTTCTGCGCCCAGCCGATGCCCTCCTCGGGCTTGCCGAGATAGGTCGCGAGCGGCGAGCGAAGGGCCATGATGTGGGTGCTGTAGGGATTCAGCGAATGCGCCTTCTTGTGATGAACCTCCGCGACGTCGAGCTCGCGCGCGTACATCGCGATCTGGCCGGCCACGAGATGGCACCAGCTCTCGCCGGGGTCGAGCGAGAGTGCATGCTCCGCCAGGCGCCTGACCGGTGCCAGTTCGGCCCCGCCCTGCTGCCATGAAAACTGACGGAGGCGCATGAGGGCAAGCCAGGCCCACGCGAGCGCGTAGGATCCGTCCTGCGCCACCGCGGCTTCGAGATGCTGCAGGGCCAGGGCGTTCGAGCTCCTGTCGGACCGGTTGGCGTAGTAGAGCCCCTGCAGAAACCGGTCGAACGCCTCCGCGCTGTCCGGCCGTAGCCGCCGCGCCGCCTCGATGCTGCCGTCCTCGATCCGGCCGGTCACGGTCCCCACGACCCGACCCACGACATCGTCCTGAAAGGCGAGAACGTCATCCACCGACGAGGCGAAGCGCTCCGCCCACAGGGTGCGGCCCGACTTTTCGTCCACGAGTTGCACATCGATGCGCAAGGCGCCGGGCAGGCGCCGCACCGATCCCCGCACGACATAGTCGAGGCCGGCCCCCGCCGCGAGGCGGAGCGGCTGGCTCTCGGAAGCGGCCGCGGGACCCATCACGGCCAGCTGGCGAAAACGGGAAAGGCCGACCACGAGATCGTCGGCAAGTCCCTCGGCGAGATAAGCCTCGGTGTCGGACGAGGCAGCCCTGAACGGCAGGACGCCGACGAGCGTCGAGCGCGACTGCTGCGCGGCCACGACCGGCTCGGGCTCCCCCACGCGGCATCTGAGCACCCGCACCGGGCCAAGGATGTTCTTGAGCGCCTGCGGCCCCATCTCGACCAGCGGTACATCGAGCGCACCGCCGGCGGCCTCCAGAGCCTGCTGGGAGAGGCAAATGCCGCCCGGAAACGCCAAGCTCTCTATGCGCGCCGCGATGTTGACGGCATCTCCGAGCAGGTCGCTGCCGTGCGGGTGGACCATGCCATGGTGTATCCCGATCCGGTATGTCAGCAGCGTCGCCCCGGCGGCCTCGCTCTGCATGCGGCGCTGGATCGCGACGGCAGTCCCGACGGCATCGCCGGCCGACGGGAACTCCGCGAGGACGCTGTCTCCGGCGGTGGAGAAGACACGTCCGCCACGCCGTTCGATTTCCTCGCGGAAGATCGAGCGGCTGGCATCGAGAGCGCGGAGAGCCATGTCCTCGTCGCGACTCATCGCCCTGCTGTACCCGACGGCATCCGCGGCCAGGATCGTTGCCAGACGGCGTTCGAAGGCTGTCCTGACCAAGGTGAAGGGCCTCGCAGCGAGATGGATGCCAGGGAAAGGCGACGGACATGATAGCGAAGTTCCGCGCTTGCGCACAGGCGATCGCGGCCGCCTGTCCCGGCGCCTCCGTCGCTCCGGCCATGCCGGGCACGGTCGCGGAAGGCGGCAAGTGGACGGGCCAATTGTCTTGTGCCAACATGATCGAGGACCTGCAGCGCGCCCCGGCGCCTGGCATCCTTGAGCGATGGAGGAATGGGCGGATGGAAAAGCGCACGAGGCTCGGCATCATCGGCTGCGGTTTCTTTGCGCAGAACCACCTTCATTCGTGGAAGGACCTGAAGGACCATGGCGTCGATCTCGTCGCCGTCTGCGACATCGACGCGAGGAAAGCGGCGGCCGCCGCCGAGACCTTCGGCGTTGCCCGGTGGTTCGACGATCCCGCACGCATGTTCGAAGAAGAAGACCTCGACCTCGTCGACATCGTCACGCAGGTGAGGACCCACAGGACGCTGGTCGAGATGGCGATCGGCGCCGGCGTCGCCGCCATCGTCCAGAAGCCCTTCGGCAACGATCTCGCCGAATGCCGCGAAATGGTTGCGCTGGCGGACGCGAAGGGCGCCTTCCTGGCGGTCCACGAGAACTTCCGGTTCCAGCGTCCCTGCCGGCTGGTTTCCGAGATCGTGAGGCGCGGCGACATAGGCGAGCCGAACTGGGCGCGCATCAGCTTCCGGACGGGCTACGACATATATGCCGGTCAGCCGTACCTGCTGGAGGAAGAGCGCTTCGTCGTCGCCGACCTCGGGGTGCACGTCCTCGACCTTGCGCGCTTCTTCCTCGGAGAAGTCGACCACCTGGGCGCGGAGCTGCAGAAGCGCAACCCGAGGGTCCGCGGCGAGGACACGGCGACCATGATGCTGCGCCATGCGTCGGGTGCCGTCTCCGTCGTCGAATGCACCTACGGGACACGCGTCCTGCCCGATCCCTTCCCTGCGACCGCCGTCGAAATCGAAGGCACCAAGGGTACGGTCCGGTTGAGGGGCGACCTGCAGATCGAGCTCACCTCCAATGGCGAACTGACCCGCATCGATGCCGACGCTCCCGTGCTTGCCTGGGCCGAGCGCCCCTGGCACGTCGTCCAGGAGAGCGTCTTGCGCACTTGCGAGCACATCCACCGGGCGTTCAGGGACGGCAGGCCCGCCGAGGTTGCGGGAAGCGACAACGTCAGGACCTATGCCCTGTGCGAAGCCGCCTATCTCTCGTCCGAAACGGGGAACTGCGTCAAGCCTGAAGCCTAGCAAGCCGCCGGAGCGACCGCTCGCGCTCAGGAGCGGACGATCGTTCCCGAGCGGGCCGTGCTTGGCCGCATCACGACCGAATAGCCGAGGTCCACCACCTTTTCACGAGGCGGGCGGTCGTCCAGCGCATCGAGCAGCATCTGCACGGCGCGCCGGCCCATCTCGCCGCGATTGGTCCGCACGCTCGTCAGTCCCGGGTTCGCCGCGCCCATGATCTCGAAATCGTTGAAACCGCAGATGCCCAGGGCCGACGGCACGTCGATCCGCCGCCGCTGGCTCTCGAACAGAACGCCGACGGCGAGGTCGTCGTTGTTGCAGAAGACCGCATCGACGTCCGGACGGCGCGCGATCAGGTCCGCCAGCATCTGTGCGCCAAGACCCACGGACGAAGGATAGGTCGTGGTCGCGATCAGGCCCTCGTCGAGCAGGCCCGCCTCCATCAGCGCATCCCTGTAGCCTGCCAGACGGCGCTGGGTGCGCGGGTCCATGCGCGCGCCGATGAATCCGATTCGCCTGTAGCCCTGCCCGAGGAGATGCCGAACGGCATCGCGCGCGGCATTCCGGTGGGAAAAGCCGATCATCATGTCCACCGGATCCTCGCCGATTTCCATGATCTGGACGACAGGGCAGCCGCCGTTCTCAAGCATCGCCCGGGAGGCGGGCGACTGGTCGATTCCCGAAACGACGAGTCCCGCCGGGCGCTGGCTCAAGAAGATGCGCAGCAGCTTCTCCTCCTCCAGCGTGGAATAGCGCGTGTTGCCGAGCTGAACGAAATAGGGTGTCCGGTCGATGACGCCGTAGATGCCCTGCAGGACATCCGAGAACACGTTGTTCGTTATCGAAGGGATCAGCACCCCCAGGACGTTCGTGCGCCGGGAAGCGAGGGCTCTTGCCGCCATGTTCGGCACGTAGCCGAGCTGGTCGACCGCGGCACGCACCCGTTCGCGCACCTCGGGAGACACGCGTTCCGGTTCGCGCAACGCACGGGAAACTGTGATAGGGCTAACATCAGCGGCAGCCGCCACCTCGTTCAACGTTATCTTGTTGTATTTTCTACCTTTACTCATCCCATATCCTTGATCCGCGCACCATAATCGACAGAGCCGGGGTTGACAATGCCAGCGCTGTCACGTTGTTTGCCCCGCGAGGAGGAGCTTCCGGTCAAGCCTGCGCTCAAACGCTGGCGTGTCGGGACTGAGGCATGTTGCCCTACCTTGTCCGGATCTTCCTCTGACCAGATTGCCGCAGCCGGTCCGCGATGACGCGGGCTGCGGCGCATTGAAGCAAGGAAGCGCCGGAACGGCCGGATACCGGCCCGGGGAGGCGCGGTAAATCGGAGGACTACTGCATGCGGCTCAACAGTTTCGCCAAGGTACTCGCTGTGGCGACGGCAACGGTGGCATTCGCCGGCCTGGCCAACGCCGAGAACTTCAACTTCAAATTCCAGTCGAGCGATCCCGCCGGCAACCCGAACTTCGTGCTCCAGCAGGGCTGGGCCAAGAAGGTCGGCGAAATGACCGATGGCAAGGTCACCATCAACCTCCTGCCCGTGGATTCCATCGTCGACCACGCCGAAACGCAGGACGCGATCCAGGCCGGCATTCTCGACGGCCACATCACCGACGTTTCCTACTTCGCCGGCAAGGATCCCGCCTTCGGGCTGATCGCCAACCCGGTCGGCGCATGGTCCGACCCGCACACGATGCTCGACTTCATGCGCAACGGCGGCGGCGGCAAGCTCATGCAGCAGCTCGACAACGAATACGGCCTCCACTTCATTGGCGCCACGACGCCGGGTCTGGAGTCGCTGGTCTCGAAAGTGCCGCTCGACGGCGTGGCCGACCTCAAGGGCCTCAAGATGCGCGCACCGGAAGGGCTCGTTCAGAACGTCTTCGCCGCCGCGGGCGCCGCTCCCGTCAACCTGCCGGGCTCGGAGGTCTACACCTCTCTGGACAAAGGCGTCATCGACGCCGCGGACTACACCGTCTTTTCGACGAACCAGGCACAGGGCCTGAACGACATCGCTCCGAACCCCGTCTATCCGGGCTTTCACTCGCTGCCCCTCGTCGAGATCGCCATCGGCCAGAAGGACTGGGAAAAGCTTCCCGAGGATCTTCAGGACAAGCTGACCAAGTCCGTCCAGGAGTTCGCAGACCATGAGCTCGAAGTGCTGCAGAAGCGCGATGAGGAAGCCGTGAAGAAGGCCAAGGCCAGCGGCAAGATCCACATCCACGACTGGTCGCAGGAAGAGCGCGCCAAGTTCCGCAAGATCGCGCAGGGCGAGTGGAAGAAGGTCGCGGCGAAGTCGGAGAACGCCAAGAAGGTCTACGACACGCTGACTGCCTACCTGAAGAGCAATGGCCTCATGCAGTAGGGCTCGACAGCCGTTGCCGGCGGGTCTTCCCGCCGGCTCCCGCCACCAGACGGATCAATGCAATGTCTCATGACGAACCTTCCGGCTTCGGTGCCGAAGACGACCTTCCCGGACACACGCTCGCCGATGAAAGCGCGATTCCCGAGGCAGGCTTCCTGGGACGCATAATCCAGAAGGGCGGCGTCTTCGTCGCCAGCCTCTTCCTCGTCTCCGCCGCCATCATCATGTACGAGATCTTCATGCGCTACGTGCTCGACGCGCCCACGCTGTGGGTGACCGAGACGACAATCTTCATCTGCGCGGTCGCCTTCATCTATGGCGGTCTCTACTGCGTCGCTCGCGACCGGCACATCCGCGTCGTCCTGATCTACGACCACCTCCCTGCACCGTGGCGACGGGTCTTCGACATCGTGATTTCCTGCTTCTGCCTCGTCTCCGCCTGCTTCTTCGCCTGGGCGAGCTGGACCATGGTCCAGCGATCCTGGTGGGCCCCGACCGGCAAGCTGAGGCTCGAAGGCACGGGCAGCGCCTGGAACCCGCCGACGCCGGCCCTGATGAAGGGCTTCCTGATGCTGGTCATGATCGTCATGGCGGTCCAGTTCGTCATCCTTGCCTTCAACTATGCGCGTCGGGGTCGCTAGACGATGTTCGATCTTTCCGCCCTCGGCATCGCGGACGGCACTCTCGTCATGTTCGCCATGCTGCTCGGGATGCTGCTGGTCGGCATGCCGCTCGCATTCGTCACGCTGTTCGTGGCGCTCTTCTTCGCCGTCGGCTGGTTCGGTCCGATGGCGGTACCGCTGATTACCACGCGCGTCTATTCGTTCGTCGCGTCATACGTCTTCGTCTCCGTGCCGATGTTCGTGCTGATGGCCGCCATCCTCGATCGGTCGGGCATAGCCAGGGATCTGTTCGACGCGATGAAGCTCATTGCCGGACGGGTGCGCGGCGGCGTCGCGATCCAGACCATATTCGTCGCCGTCATACTGGCGGCCATGAGCGGCATCATCGGCGGCGAGATCGTGCTGCTCGGCCTGCTCGCGCTTCCGCAGATGCTCAGGCTCGGCTACGACAGGAACCTGGCGATCGGCGTCGTGTGCGCGGGCGGCTCTCTCGGCACGATGGTGCCGCCTTCGATCGTCCTCATCATCTACGGTCTGACGGCGAACGTCTCGATCGGCGACCTCTTCACGGCCGCCTTCATACCCGGCTTCATGCTGGCAGGCTTCTACGTCGCCTACGTGCTCATCCGCGCCTACCTCGATCCCTCGGTAGCACCCGTCCTCGAGGAGGACGAGATGACGCTCGCCGAGAAGCTCAAGCTGCTTCGCGGACTGATACTGCCCGCGCTCGTCATCACCTTCGTGCTCGGCTCGATCTATGGCGGCATCGCCTCCGTGACGGAGGCCTCCGCGGTCGGCGTCGCCGGTGTCGTGCTGTCGACGGCGATCCGCGGCGAACTGAGCCTCGGCCTGCTGCGGGGCGCCGCGGTCCAGACGCTCGCCACATGCGGAATGATCGTCTGGATCGGCATAGGCGCCAGCGCCATCGTCGGCGTCTTCAACCTCATGGGCGGACTCGCCTTCGTCAACAGCCTGATCACCGGCATTTCCGACAATCCGACGGTCGTCATCCTCTTCATGATGCTGATCCTCTTCGTCCTCGGCATGTTCCTCGACTGGGTCGGCATCGCCCTGCTGACGCTGCCCATCTTCGTGCCGATCGTGAAGCAGCTCGGAATGGATCCGATCTGGTTCGGCGTGCTCTTCTGCATGAACATGCAGGTCGCCTTCCTGTCGCCGCCGTTCGGCCCGGCCGGGTTCTACCTGAAGAGCGTGGCCCCGCCCGACATCTCGCTCGGAGACATCTTCAAGTCGCTGGTGCCGTTCGTCTGCATGCAGGTCGTCGCTGTCGCGCTGCTGGTGTTCTTTCCGGGCATCACCGGCCGGTAGGGCGTCGTCCGAAGCGGCCGCGGTCGCCGCAGCAGCGGTGCCCCGTGGAAAATGGGCCGCATTGCGCAACGGAGAGCGGCAAAGTATGGCTGGTGGCAAACCGACCATGACCGTCCGGTTCTTCGACGACGTGCACTCATCGCCGTCGCCCGAGCCGGACAAGATCCGGCCACGATGATGACTGCAGCATGGACCGCCTTCGCCATTTCGGCGGCATTCTTCCTCTTCGAGTTCGTCGCGCGCATAGAGCCGAGCCTCGATGCGCAGGCGATCGCCCACTTCTACGGCCTGTCCGATTCCGGCTTCGGGACGCTCGCCAGCCTGTTCTTCTGGATCTACGCTCCCATGCAGATCGTCGTCGGCCTCGTCCTCGACCGATTCGGCGCCCGCCGGTTCGTCCTCCTCGGCAGCCTTGCCTGCGCTGCCGGCATCCTGGCCTTCGCGCTGACGAACAGCGTGTGGGTCGGCGGAGCCGGCCGGCTGCTGACGGGTTTCGGCGCATCCTTTGCCTTCGTCGCGTCCCTGTGGCTGATCAACCACTGGTTCGCGCCGGAACGCTTCGCGCTGCTGTCCGGGGCCGTCAACGCGGTCGGAATGCTGGGGGCCGCGATCGGTGCGGTGGGTCTCTCCGATGCCGTCGCGAACATGGGCTGGCGAAATGTCTTCCTTCTCACCAGCGCAGCCGGGACGCTGATCTTCCTGGCGGCCCTCGCCTTCCTGCGCGAGCCCGCGTCGCCGGCGGCAACGGCCGATTCCGGGCCGGTCGAGCACGTCCGGGACAGCCTGCGCGCCGTCGTCGGAGACGGGCGCATCTGGGCGATCTCGATCGTCGGCTTCCTCTACTACATGCCCGTCAACGTCTATGGCGGCCTGTGGGGCACGACGGAGCTGGTCCGGGACGATCACATGACGCAGGTTGCCGCGGAGGTGGTCGTCTCGATGGTCTTCTGGGGCATGGCTGCCGGCAGCATCGCCGGAGGCTGGCTGTCCGATGTCCTCGGCCACCGGAAGTATCTCGTCTTCGCCGGCGCCGTCCTCACCGGCCTCGCCTACGCAGCGGTTCTCTATCTGCCCGGAACCCGGCTTTCCGACAGCGTCCTGCTGTTTGCGGGCGGCTTCTTCGGCGGACTGCAGATGCTGACGTTCGCGATGGCGAAGGAAGGGCGGGAAAGCGCCCTCGTCGGCACCGTCGTCGCCTTCGTCAACATGATCGGCATTGCCGGCGCGCTCGTCTTCCAGCCGCTCGTCGGCTACCTCGCCGATGTGTCCGGAGGCGATTTCCGCCTCGCGCTCTCGACCGTTCCGGCCTGCGCCGCGATTGCGGCCGTGATCGCACTCTTCGTGCCAGAGTATCGACACCCGGACCACGTGGCAGGAATGCGAAGCGGCGGCGTGGCCCTTCGAGAGGCAGCGGCTTCCCGATAAGAGCCATCGACCTTGCGCGCGCCGGCCGGACGATGACGTTCGTCCGGCGGAGCGCGTTCAGCTCTTCACGCGCTGCATCCCCGGATCATAGAGCGGGACGAGCGTCACGGTGCACGGAACGCGCTCCGTCGCCACCTCGAGTTCGTACTCGCCCGAAGTGACGAACTCTTCTGTCACTCCGTCGGGGTTGCGGATGTAGCCCATGCCGATCGACTTTCCGATCGTGTGGCCGAAGCCGGCGGAACTTAGCCAGCCGACGCTGCTGCCGTTGCGATAGATCGTCTCGCGCCCGGAAAGGACCACCTCGGGATCGGTTACGAACGTCGCGAACATCTTCTTCAGGCCGTTCGCGCGCTGTGCCGCGACGGCCTCCCTGCCCTTGAAATCGATGTTCTTCCTCATCTTGACGGCCCAGCCGAGCCCGGCCTCGTCAGGCGTGTGGTCCGGTCCGATGTCGGCGGCCCATGCCCGGTAGCCCTTTTCGAGGCGCAGCGTCTCGATCGCGCGGTAGCCGGCATTGACCATGCCATGCGAAGCCCCGGCTTCGTGCAGCGCGGCATAGACCGCCGTCGCATACTCCACCGGAACGTGCAGTTCCCAGCCGAGCTCGCCGACATAGGTGACGCGCAGCGCCGTCACAGGGCACCCGGCGATGCCGATCGTTCGTGCGCGTGCGAAGGGGAATGCCTCGTTCGAGACGTCGGAAGAGGTGACCGCTCCCAGGATGTCGCGCGACTTCGGACCCATCAGCGACAGCACGGCGTTCGACGAGGTGACGTCGACGAGCTGAGCGTTCATGCCTTCCGGTATGTTGCGCGAGATCCAGTCGAAGTCATGCGTGGCGAAGCCCGTTCCGGTGACGATGTAGAATTCATCGCGCTTGAGCCGCGCGACCGTAAGGTCGCATTCGATACCCCCTCGGTCGTTCAGCATCTGGGTATAGACGAGCCTCCCGAGAGGCTTGTCGACGTCGTTGGAGGCGATCCAGCTTAGCGCGGCGCAGGCGTCCGGCCCCTTGAGGACGAATTTGGCGAAAGAGGTCTGGTCGAACAGGGCGGCGCGCTCCCGGCACGCCTCGTGCTCGCGGCCTACCGCCGCGTGCCAGTTCGGACGGCCGAATGTGTAGACGTCCTTCTGCTCCTCGCCGGCGGCAAGGTCGGCGAACCAGTTCGGCCGCTCCCAGCCGAGTTTCTCGCCGAAAACGGCGCCGTCGGCGAGCAGAGTTCCGTAGAGCGGCGACTTCCGGGCCGGCCGGCCTGATCTGTACTCCTCTGACGGCCAGGCCATGGCATAGTGCTTGCCGTAGGCCTCGTAGGTGCGCTTGCTGATCCAGTCGTCGTCGAAATGGGGGCGACCGAAGCGCCGGATGTCGGCAGGCCAGAGGTCGAAGGGCGGCTCGCCGTTGCGGACCCATTCGGCAAGTGCCATCCCGGCACCGCCGCCCGAGGCGATGCCGAAGGCGTTGAAGCCTGCACCGACGAAGAAATTGCGCTGTTCGGGCGCCTCGCCCAGGATGAACATGCCGTCCGGGGTGAAGCTTTCCGGCCCGTTGATCAGTTGCTTCACACCCGCTGTCTCCAGGGCGGGAACGCGGCCGAGCGCGAGTTCCATCAAAGGCTCGAAATGATCGAAATTGCTGTCGAGAAGGCTGTAGTGGAAGTCCTCAGGAATGCCGTCCCTCGCCCAGAGGATCGGGTTCTGCTCGTAGCCGCCCATGACCAGCCCGCCGACTTCCTCCTTGTAGTAGGTGAGCCGGTCTGGGTCGCGGAGCGTCGGCAGGTCGGAGGGCAGGCCCTCGATCCGCTCCGTCACCATGTACTGGTGCTCGACGGAGACCAACGGAACATTGACGTTCACGGTCTTCGCGAAGGCGCGCGTCCATTGCCCGCAGCATGCGACGACCTTCGCGCAGGCGACGGACCCGTGTTCCGTCTCGACGCCTCTGACGACACCGTCCCGGATGTCGACCGAATGTACCCTGGTGTCCTCGAGGATCACCGCCCCGGCCGCCCGGGCCCCCTTGGCCAGCGCCTGCGTGATGTCGGAGGGGTTGGCCTGTCCGTCGGTCGGCAGGAATGCCGCGCCCACCACGTCCTCGACCTGCATCAGAGGCCAGAGGGACTGCGCCTCCTTCGGCGACAGCAACTGCATTTCGAGCCCGAAGCTGTGCGCGGTCGTCGCCTGGCGCCGCACTTCCGTCCAACGCTCATCATTGCAGGCGAGACGGAGACCGCCATTCATCTTCCAGCCGGTGCCGAGGCCCGTCTCGGCCTCGAGCCTGCGATAGAGCTCTATGGAATAGCCCAGAAGCTGGGTCACGTTCGCGTTCGAGCGCAATTGCCCCACCAGCCCGGCCGCATGGAATGTGCTGCCGGAAGTCAGTTTCTTGCGCTCGAGCAGGACGACCTCGACGCCCGCCTTTGCGAGGTGATAGGCCGTGGAACAGCCGACGATGCCGCCGCCGACGATCACGACCTCACAGGACGAAGGAATATCTTTCATGCGTTCCTCGTTGCAGCCTGCAGCCGAGCCTTCCTGCGAGCCGTCATTTCGGCTGCCGGAAGCCGCGAAGCCAAGGTGACAGGAAGGCCCTGCACGACGCTTCGCACGTAGCGTCGGCTTAAAACTCACATTGTTCACGGAAATTTACACAGGACCCTGATCAAGTCCACATAAAATCAACAATTCAATGTTGTTTTATGTGATATGTGGATATGCGCCGGTTCGCATGTGGTCTTGCGCGAAGATGTACCATACATGATAGATGTCCAGTGTTTCCGGAGCAGGCGCCGATGGATCCCTATCCCAATCACACGCAGCAGCAGATCCTCAGCGAGTTGCGCAAGGCCGGCGGCCGCTCGAGAATAAGCTCCATCGCCGAGGCCCTGGCGGTCTCCGGCGAGACGGTGCGGCGCAACGTCAAGCGTCTGGCGCAGATGGGCGCGGTGGAGAAGAGCCACGGCAGCGTCCGGTTGTTCGAGAACCACGAGCAGGAGGAAGGCACGCTCCAGGAGCGCCTGAACCTCGACCAGGACGGCAAGCGCAAGATCGCCCGCTACGTTGCGCAGATGATCCCCAACGACAGCTCGCTCTTCCTCGACATCGGAAGCACGACCGCCTACATCGCCGATGCGCTGCGCGGCCACAGCAAGCTGCTGATCGTGACCAACTCGATCTACGTCGCCTACCGCCTGTCGATGCGCAACGACAACCGGATTTTCATGGCGGGCGGAGAGCTGCGGGCGCGCGACGGCGGGGTGTTCGGCTCCGATGCCATGGAGTTCACCTCCAATTTCCACACCGATTTCGCGATCCTCTCCGCCGCCGGGGTCGATCCGCGCAAGGGCTTCACCCTGTTCGATCTCGAGGAGGCGAAGTTCTCGCGCCACATCATGGACAATTCGGACAAGCGGATCATGGCGTGCGACGCCAGCAAGTTCGGACGCGAGGCGCCAGTGACCATCGGCCGCCCCGGGCTCGTCGATCACCTCGTTACCGATGCGCCGCCGCCGCCCGGCATCCAGGAAGCCGCGAGCGAATGGGGCATCGCGGTTCACGTCGCAGGCTCGGTGAACGGACCCGCCTTCAACTGACAGCCTGGACGGCACGCAACGGATCGACAGCCCCGACCAGACGCGATTTGACCTGGCGGAGGGAGTGGGTTTTGCTTGTCCGGCGCGCGGCCGTGCCTGCCGCTGGCGGTGGCCGTGCGATCCGGAAGCAGGAAGCGGGTAGCAGGAAACAGGAAGCAGGAGTGAAGATGCAGGAAGAGAACGCCGCCGTCGCCGCGCTGTCGAACGTCGACGGCTTTCGGGAACTTGCCCGATCGGAATGCGAGGTCGCACGTCTCGGAGGGCTCACCAACCTGGTCTACCGGGTCCGGACACGCGGCCGCTCCGTGGTGGTCCGCATTCCCGGCAAGGGTACGGAGGCCTATATCGACCGCGGCGTCGAGATCCACAATGCGGTGCGCGCCGAGCGCGCCGGCGTCTCCCCGGCCGTCCTGTGGGCCGACGCCGCAAGTGGCGTTCTCGTGACCGAATGCGTGGACGATATCGAGACGATGACGCCGGCCCTTTTCAGGGAGCGCGACGGTGCGCCGGCGAGAGCCGGCCGGGCGCTTGCGCAATTGCATGGCTCCGGACAGGAATTCCGCTTCCGGTTCGAGCTCTTCGCGATGATCGAAGACTACCTGAAGATCCTTTCGACCAAGGACGTCGCGCTGCCCGAAGGCTACCACGACATCGTCTCGTCGGCAGAGCCGGTGAAGGAGGCGATTGCCGCCCATCCCGCCCCGTCGGCGCCCTGCCACTGCGATCCGCTGTGCGAGAACTTCCTCGATGACGGAAGCAGGATGTGGATCGTGGACTGGGAATATTCGGGCATGAACGATCCCATGTGGGACCTGGGGGACCTTTCCGTGGAGGCGGGGCTCGACGAAACCCGCGAAGACGAGATGCTGCGCGCCTATTTCGGGAAAGAGCCCACGCCGGCACAAAAGGGGCGCGTCGTCGTCTACAAGGCGATGTGCGACCTGCTCTGGACGCTCTGGGGCCTGATCCAGCACGCCGACGGCAATCCCGCCGAGGATTTCTGGGCCTATTCCATCGGGCGCTTCGAGCGATGCAAGTCGCTCATGCAGAGCCCCGGCTTCGTCCGCCACCTCGAGGCGGTCCGGGCCGGCTGACCGGCCCCCGCGTCATCCGGTGCTTCGAGCCTATGCGTCGATGACGTCGAGCAGCGCGTCGCGAAGCGCCGGGGTCGCCGCCGTGACGACGCGCCCGTCGCTCGTGAGGTCGAGCGACTTGCCGTTCCAGTCGCACATGACGCCGCCGGACGCCTCGATCAGGGCGACCAGGGGCATGTAATCGTAGGGCTGCAGCCCGCAGTCGATCACGGCATCGATCTGGCCGGCGGCCACGAGTGCATGCGGATAGCAGTCGTAGCCCATGCGCCGCGTATGGCCGACCGCGCAAAGCCGCGCGAAGCGCTCGGGGCTGTCCGCATTCAGCTTCTCCGCCTCGTTGACATAGACCATCGCCTCGGACAGCCGGATCGTCCCGCGCGAGGCGATCGGCCTGCCGTTCAGCAGGGCCTTTCCGCCCGCCGAGCCGACGAACGTCTCGTCGAGCGCCGGCATCCGCACGATCCCCAGCTGGGGGATGCCGGCGACGATGCGCCCCACGAGCATTCCGAAGAGCGGGTGGCCGGTGATGAAGGACCGGGTGCCGTCGATCGGATCGATGATCCAGACCGCGTCCGCATCCAGTCTTTCCGTACCGAACTCCTCCCCGTAGATACCGTCGCCGGGGAAAGCCGAGGCGAGCTCCGCGCGGATCGCCTGCTCGGTCTTGCGATCGGCAATGGTGACCGGGCTGTCGTCGGCCTTGGCCTCCAGATCGAGAGGCGCGCGGAAATGCGCCATCGGGATACGGCTTGCGCGATCGACGATCGCGATCGCCTTCGCGACGATTGCATCGATGTCGGTCATCATCGGGGTTCCTTGTCCCTGCGGCCGCCGACGCGGACTCTTCGACGGGTGCCGTTGCGCCCGGCTTGCGAATTGCGGCGGGCAGCGTCGCGGCACCATATCGCAAAGGCACGGCTTGAACAGTTCAATCACACGATATCCACGTTTTCTGTTGGTTTGCTGTTGCCTTTTGTGGACCCGATGCTAGGCTCCCGGCCAGATCGACATCGAAGCCGAAGCGGGGCGTCGGCCGCGCGGGTCCACTGGCGGAACTTTCCCGGAAGTGCGGCCGGCCGGACCGTTTCGAACGCCACGACAAGAGGGACGGACGAGGTCGCGCCGGCGGGGCGCCGGCCATTCCGGCAGGCGCGGCGGGGCCGGGCGGGAAGAGGGTGCGCGGAGGCCGGTGCGCCGCTGGCGGCCGGTTCCATGGCAGGAGTTGCGGATGGCGCAAACCGATCAGGACACGATTTCGCTGGCCCTTTCCCTGCCGTGCTGGAAAGAACCGCGCGATGCCCGACCTCTCG
Source organism: uncultured Alphaproteobacteria bacterium (assembly GCA_963760965.1). Lineage (GTDB taxonomy): Bacteria > Pseudomonadota > Alphaproteobacteria > Rhizobiales > Rhizobiaceae > Pararhizobium_B. Next base: position 13,710 of record CAVXEW010000003.1, on the reverse strand, counting down.
AAGGCGGCATGACGAACCACAACATCGTTCTGAGGGACGGAGACCGGCGCTACATCGTCCGCATCGGCCAGGACCGGATCGAACACGGCATCATGCGCTTCAACGAGGTGGCTGTGAGCCGGGCGGCGCATGCGGCTGGCATTTCGCCGGCCGTCCATCACGCCGAACCGGGCATCCTGGTGCTCGAGTTCGTCGACGCCGAGCCGCTGCGACCCGAGGACCTGACCGATCCGCGGACCCTTCGTTGCGTCGTCGACCTCGTCGGGCAGGTCCATCGGAACGTCACGCAAACGCTGCGGGGACCGATCCTCAGCTTCTGGGTGTTCCACATCATCCGCGACTATGCCCACACGCTCGAGGCGCACGGTTCGCGACACCTGCCTCTCGTTCCGGCCTTCCTCGAACAGGCGGCGCGCATGGAAGAGATGGTCGGCCCGGTCAGCCTCGCGCTGGGGCACAACGACCTGCTGCCCTCCAACATCCTTCGCGGCAACGGCCGGTACTGGCTGATCGACTGGGAATACGCGGGCTTCAACAGTCCGCTGTTCGACCTCGGCGGCCTCGCCACCAACAACGGTTTCCGGCGCGAGCAGGAGACATTCATGCTGGAAGCCTATTTCGGCCACGCGCCGGACGAGACGCTCTGGCGCAAATACGACGCGATGAAATGCTCGTCGCTGCTGCGCGAGACCATGTGGAGCATGGTCTCGGAGATCACGTCGGACATCGATTTCGACTACCCCCGCTACACCGCCGAGAACCTCGAGAAGTACAGGAGCGCCTTCGAGGCGCTGTGCTCCACCCGACATCGGAAAGACTGAGAAAGCCATGACCGAGAAGAATTCATCCGCCGGCAAGCTCGAGGGAGTCTACGCCGCCGAGGGCGTGGCCGAGATCGCCGCGAGATACGACGACTGGTCCCGGGGCTACGATGCCGACATGGCCGGGCTCGGCTACCGCCACCCGACGATCTGCCTGTCGATGCTGGCGCGCCATCTTCCACGCGGCGAAGGACCGATCCTCGACGCCGGCGCCGGCACGGGCCTGCTCGGCGAATGGATGGCGATCGTCGGCTACCCTTCCGTCGAAGCGCTCGACATTTCCGCGGGCATGCTCGAAGTGGCGGGCGGCAAAGGCGTCTATGCCGACCTGCACCGCGCCGCGCTCGGCGAGCGGCTGCCCTTCGCCGACGATCGTTTCGCGGCGGTCGTGTCGGCCGGGGTGTTCACCACGGGGCATGTCGGCGCGGAGGGTTTCGACGAACTCGTCCGCATCACCCGGCCGGGCGGGGTACTCGTGCTGACGATCAAGGACACGCTGTGGGAAGAGGGCGTCGGCGCCCGCGTCGCCGAACTCGCAGCGGCCGGGACGTGGGCGGTGCTCGAAGAGACGCCGTCCTACGTCTCCATGCCGGGACAGCCCGACACGGTGCCGAGCCGCGCACTCGTCCTCAAGGTGCACTGACCCTGCCGGCAGCCCGACCGGTCACGGCAGGACTGATCGCGTCGGCACGGCTCCTTCGCTTCGACGGGGCCGTTTCAACGCCAACTGCCCAGAAAACGTGCATACTTGATGCAATTCGCGTGGAATTGAGCAGATTGGACGGGTATCTATGTTGACATCTGTTGGAATTGTTGTGCAAATCTAGTCCATAAGAAAAAAGCCTGTGGAACTCGAGCAAACTGGGAGCATGTTGGACATGAAGCGAAAATTCGCCGCCCTGGCATCCGCCATCGCCGGACTGGCTCTGCTGTCGGCCGCTCCGGCCAGCGCTGCGCCGGAATCGAAGGATCCGATCAAGCTGACGATCAACGATTGGACCGGCCAGTACATCAACACGCATATCATGGGCGAAGTGCTCAAGCACATGGGCTACAACGTCAAGTATGTGCAGGCCGACTATCTCGCCCAGTTCACCGGGCTGGAATCCGGCGACCTCGATGTCGCAATGGAAATCTGGCAGACGACAGGCAAGCAGGCGCTGGAAAAGGCCCTCAAGACGAAGAAGGTGGTCGATCTCGGCGACACCGGCATGCAGGCCCGCGAAGAGTGGTGGTATCCGATCTACATGAAGGATCGCTGCCCCGGGCTGCCGGACTGGAAGGCACTGCAGAAGTGCGCCAAGGAGTTCGCTACGCCGGAGACTTCGCCGAAGGGCCGCTATCTCGGCGGGCCGGTCACCTGGGGCGGTCATGACGACGAGCGGGTCAAGGCGCTGCACCTGGACTTCGACGTGGTCCATGCGGGAACCGACGCCGCGCTCCACGCGGAGGTCAAGTCCGCAATCGAGCGCAAGGCACCGATCGTCGCCTGGGTCTACCAGCCGGACTGGCTGCCCGCCAAGTACAAGGGCGAGTATGTAGAGTTCCCGAAATACACGGAGGCCTGCTACCACGACAAGAGCTGGGGCACGAACAAGCACGCGCTCTACGACTGCGGGAAGCCCTATGGCTGGATCAAGAAGGTCGGCTGGGTCGGCATGAAGAAGAAATGGCCCGGCGCATACAAGGCCGTCCAGAAATTCCACATGGACAACCAGACCATCGGCAATCTCGACGCCGAGGTGGCTCTCGACGGCAAGTCGGTCGATGACGTCGTCAAGGAGTGGATGGACAAGAACAAGTCCACCTGGATGGCCTGGACCAAGTAAGCGGAGTACACTTCGCCGAGCCGCCGCTGGCCGCAGCGGCGGCGTTCTTGTCGCACATTCTCGAGGACCCGATTGATGCCAATGCAGCAGGCCGATCGTCCCGACCACGCCGCCCTGGCCGATGTCGACGGCGAAAAGCCCGTCAAGCTCGCCTGCCACGGGGTCTGGAAGGTCTTCGGCCACGGTGCCGCGCGATTCCTTGCCGAGCGGAACTACGAAGCGAGTTACGAGACGCTTGAAGCCTCCGGACTGATCGGAGCGGTCCGCGACGTCAACATCGAGGTGCGCAGCGGCGAGATCTTCATCATCATGGGGCTGTCGGGCTCGGGAAAGTCGACGCTCGTGCGCTGCCTGTCGCGGCTGGTCGAGCCGACGGCCGGACAGGTCCTTTTCGACGGCCGGGACCTCCTGAAGGCCTCGGAACGCGAACTGATCGACCTTCGACGCCACAAGATGGGCATGGTGTTCCAGCAGTTCGCGCTTCTTCCGCATCTCACCGTGCTCCAGAACGTCGCCTTTCCGCTGGAGGTGCAGCGCATCCCGAGGGCGAAGCGCGAGGAACATGCGCGCAAGGTCATCGACCTCGTCGGCCTCAAGGGACGCGAGGACTACTACCCGCGCGAGCTCTCCGGCGGCCAGCAGCAGCGCGTCGGCATCGCCCGTTCGCTCGCGGTCGAGCCGGAGGTGTGGTTCCTCGACGAGCCGTTCTCCGCCCTCGACCCGCTGATTCGACGCGAGATGCAGGACGAGTTCGTGCGCCTGCAATCGGTCCTTCACAAGACGATCGTCTTCATCACGCACGATTTCGACGAGGCCATCCGGCTGGCGGACCGCATCGCGATCATGAAGGACGGGGAGATCATCCAGGTCGGCCGCCCCGAGGACCTCGTGACACGGCCGGCGACCGACTACGTCGCCGAATTCACGCGCGACGTGTCCTGGTCCAAGGTGCTGACGGCCGGCTCGGTCATGACGCGGGCCTCCGGCGCCGCACCGGCAGGCCGGGTCGAGGGCACCGCGGCGGTGGACAGCTTCGCATCCCGGGTGCTGGAGACGCGTGAGCCGCTGGCAGTGACGGACGAGAAGGGGAACGTCATCGGCGAAGTCAACGCCAAGGCTGTCCTCGACGTGCTCGCCAGGCGCTGGGTCGCGGCGTGAGCATCGCGGCAGTCGACCTGAAGGAGCGCCGGCCGCATCGCGCGTCCTGGGCTCTCGTCTGGATCGCGGCTATCGTCGCCGTCCTGCTCCTGCGGCAGTTCGGTCCGCGCGACAGCTGGGCCGTCACCTACCCCGATGCGTGGATCGTTCCGCTCGACTCCTGGATCAGCGACTTCATAGACTGGCTGACCAACGACCTCAGCTTCGGGCTCTTCACCTTCCAGAACCTGACGCGGGCGTTCTCGTGGCTGCTAGACCAGCCGCTCCAGGCCGCGCTCGGCCTCCTTGCGCACGGCTTCCAGTTCTCTTCGGACAGCAGCGCGCCGCCCGTCGTGCCGCCGATCTCGTGGCTGGCGCTCATCGTCGCCATGGTCATGGTCTCCCATCGCGTCGGCGGTCGCAGGATAGCCGTGCTGACGTTCGTCGGCCTTCTCTACCTGGCCTTCTTCGGACAATGGGCGAGCGCCATGGTGACGCTCTCGTCCGTTATCGTCTCGGTGCCGATCGGCGTTGCCGGAGGCCTGGTCCTCGGCGTGCTGGCCGACCGCAGCCGCGGCTTCCGCGCCCTGCTCTTCCCCGTCCTGGACCTGATGCAGACGGTTCCCGTCTTCGCCTATCTGGTGCCCATTCTCGTGCTCTTCGGCTTCGGCCCCGTGGCGGCGATGATCGCGACCATCATCTACGCCATGCCGCCCATGGTCCGCATCACCATACTGGCGCTGGAGCAGGTGCCGCACGACATCGTCGAGTTCGGCCAGATGGCCGGCTGCAACCGCCGCCAGATGACGTGGAAGGTTCGCGTTCCGGCGGCACTGCCGGGCATCATGGTCGGCGTCAACCAGGTGATCATGCTGTCGCTCAACATGGTCATCATCGCCTCGATGATCGGGGCCGGCGGCCTCGGCTTCGACGTGCTCAGCGCGCTGCGCAACCTCAACATCGGCAAGGGGATCGAAGCGGGCGTGGCCATCACCCTGATGGCCGTCATCCTCGACCGCCTGAGCCAGGCCGCCGTCAGCAACTCGGCCAGCAGGCACCGCCGCTCGGGCGAGCGCCTGTCCGCGCGGACCTTCTGGACGGTCGTGCTCCTGATCGCCGTCGGCGGGACGATCCTCGGCGAGGCGACGTCGGCCCTCGCCGTCTTCCCGAGGAGCTGGACGGTGACGACCGCGCCTTACTGGGACCAGGCGGTCAGCTACATCAACATCCATTTCTACAGCGTTCTGGAGGCCGTCAAGGCATTCCTGCTGATCAATATCATGGTGCCATTCAAGCGCTTCCTGATCAGCCTGCCGTGGATCGGTGTGGTGGCTCTGCTGGGGATTGCGGGACTGCGGCTCGGAGGGCTGGCGCTCGCGCTCGCCGTCTCCCTCATGGCGATCTTCATCGCCGCCACGGGCAACTGGGAAAAGGCAATGGTGTCGACGTATCTCTGCGGCACGTCGGTCGTCATCGCCTGCATGATCGGCATCCCGATCGGCCTGTGGTCGGCGCGCAGCGATCATGCGCGGCGCATCGTGGAACCGGTCATCGACACCCTCCAGACGCTGCCGAGCTTCGTCTACCTCATCCCGGTCGTCATGCTTTTCCAGGTGGGCGACTTCTCCGCCATGATCGCCATCGTCGCCTATGCGATCGTGCCCGCGATCCGCTACACCGACCACGGCATCCGCAAGGTTCCCCTGTCGCTGACCGAGGCGGCGACCGCTTCCGGCTGCACGCGCCGGCAGTTGCTGTGGAAGGTCCAGCTTCCCCTGGCAGTTCCGGAGATCCTGCTCGGCGTCAACCAGACCATTATGATGGCTCTTTCGATGCTGGTCATCACCGCGCTGGTCGGCACGAGCGATCTCGGACAGCAGGTCTACATCGCGCTGACGAATGCCGACAGCGGACAGGGCATCGTCGCAGGAGTTTGCGTGGCCTTCCTGGCGATGATCGCGGACCGGCTGATCGCGGCCGGATCGGCGCGCCTCAGGGAAGGCATGGGCCTACTGAAGTAGCGCCAGGCGCGCCCCGCTGTTTGCTGTCTCCCCGGGTCCTGGCCTTCCGCGGGGAGGCCGGCCGTCTCCGATGGAAGGCGGCGACGCCGGAGACGCCGCCCTTGCCGAAGCCGACAGGCGAACGTTCTACGGCGGCTGGGCCGCGGGCCATACAGACTGTCCGCACCTCGCCCGAGGTTCGGGACCCGATGCGAACCGGCACCGGCCAGCCCGGCCCCGGGCGGTTCACGGCGGCCCGCAGGGGCGGACTTCCGCCCGGTCAGCCTGCCAGCGTGCGGGCAAGCATGAAGCCCGACCCGGCTCCGGTTCCCGCACCCGGCCAGGTCGCCGCACCGCACATGAAGAGGTTCCCGACCGGCGTGCGATAGCGCGAGTAGCCGGCCACGGGCCTGAACAGGAAGTTCTGGTCGAGATGATGCGAGCCGGAGAGGCTGTCGCCGCCGATCAGATTGGGATTCTCGCCTTCCAGGTCGGCCGGCGAATGGACGGCCTTCCTTCGGATGAGATCCCTGACGCCGGGGGCGTGCGTCTCGATGATGTCGATGACGCGCTCGGCATAGGCGTCCCTGGCGGAGGCCCAGTCGCGTCCGCCGATCTTTCCCGCCGCATCGCCCCTGATCGCTGCCGGCAGCAGCCGAACCTGCACCCACAGAACGTGCTTCCCCTCCGGCGCACGGGTCGGGTCGACGGCCGTCGGCTGGCCGACGACGAGAGCCGGCTCGCCCGGAAGAAGGCCGGACACCGCCTCGTCGTACAGCCGGCTCATCATCGCCATGTCCGGTGCCACATGGACATAGGCATAGGATTTCAGATCCGGCGATGCGGTCCACTCCGGAAGACCGTCCATCGTCAGGTGGACCATCATCGTGCCGGGACCTGCGCGATAGCTGGCCAGGCCCTTCGTGAACCGCTCAGGGAGCCCGGCCTCGGGCACCATGCCGCCGAAAAGCAGCTTCGGGTGGACGTTCGAGATCACCGCTCGGGTGGCCGAAAGCGTCGTGCCGTCGGCCAGCACGACGCCTGTCGCCTTGCCGTTCTCCACCACGACCCTCTTCACAGCCGTTCCGAGAACGATCCTCCCGCCCCGACTTTCGATCAGGCCGGCCATCGCCTTGACGATCGTGTCCGCGCCGCCGCGGCCGATCACCATGCCGAAGGCGTTGTTCGCCATGGTTTCGAGATAGGGAAAGAGGGCGCCGCCGGCGGCGTCGGGCGGGAAGTCCAGATGCAGCCCCCAGGCCGCCATCATCGCCTTCAGCCTGTCGCTCTCGAAGTGCCTGTCGAGGAACTCGCGCGGCGAGGAAAGGAGAAGACGGCCAATCTCGTAGACGAGAGGCCAGCCGCCCGCTCGCCTGGCGTTCCAGGCGGCCTTCAGCGCCTTGAACGACGGCATGGGAGAACCGAGCAGGGCAAAGATGTGAGGAGCCATCTCGCCGAAGGACGCGTTCATCTCGTCCCAGGCACCGGCGTCGCCGGGCGATAGGCCTTCGATGGCCTTTCGCGTCGCCTCCTTGTCCTGTCCGACGCCGAGGCAGGTACCGTCCCTGAAGACGCTGGCGAAGCAGTTTGCCGCCGGCGCGAACTCGAGTCCGTGTGCGGCGAGGTCGGCGGAATACTGCGCGTGGAAAGGCGAACCGGCAAACATCGAGAGATTCATCGCGCCAAGGTCGTGCCAGAAGCCGGGCTCGAGCAGTTCCATCGTCTTGACGGCGCCGCCTGCGGTCGCCGACGCTTCCACGACCGCGACGTCCCATCCCTTGCTGGCGAGGTGGACGGCGGCTGCCAGGCCGTTCACGCCGGCACCCAGGATCACTGCGTCATGTCGAGACATCGGGACTCCTGCTCATCGTTCTCAGAGTTGCAGGAATGCATGCATTTTCCGAAGCCGCGCTCAAGGGCGAATCCCGCGGCGCCGAAAGGATGCCGCAGGAGAAGGCCTTTTGGCCGTCATTCGAAGACGCAGCGCGGGAAGTAGAACGAGACGACCCAGTTGGGCATGTCGACGATCTCGCTGATCCTGAGATCGCCGCAGACCGAGCAGAGCATGTAGGCCTCGACCGGAGCGATGCCATGGCGACCGGCGATGAGATCGATCATCTGCGAGACCGCCGCCCTGGCGCCTTCCATGAGATCGCTGCCGACGCCGGTCGTCACCTCGTAGCCCCGGGCGTCGAGATGGCGGGTGACTGGTCCTGGCGTGGTGAAGCGCGGCATCTCGAGCTTGGCCTGCTTTTCCAGTTCCAGCTTCAGCACCGCATTCATCGGGCTTTCGATGGCGGTCCCGCAGACTTCGCCGTCGCCCTGGGCGGCGTGGGTGTCGCCGAGCGAGAACAGTGCACCCTCGACCTCGACCGGGAGGTACAGGACTGTCCCGGCGGCAAGGTCGCGGACGTCCAGGTTGCCGCCAACACGGCGCGGCGGCAGGACCGAGTGATGTCCCTTCTCTGCGAGTGCGTTGCCGATGGTACCTGCGAAGGGCTTGAGCGGCACCCGCGCATTCTTGCCGAAGAGCGCAGGCTCCGTGCAGTTCCTGTCATAGGACCAGACGTTGAGCGCGGGCTCCGGGAAGTCGTCGGCAAGCAGGCCGAAGCCGGGGATATTGGCCGTCCAGCCAAAGCCGGAGGGCCTGAATTCCTCGATGGTGATCTTCAGCGCGTCGCCCGGCTCGGCGCCGTCGATCCAGATCGGGCCAGTGACCGGGTTGATCTTCTCGGAGGAGAGGTTCCCGATGTCGGCGGCGGTGCTCGCCGGCGACAGCTGCCCACCAGAGGAATCGAGGCATTCGAACTCGATCGCGGTGCCGGGCGCGACGCGCGCGACGGGTTCCAGGGCGTTGTCCCAGCCGAAATGATGGTGCCGGCCGTGGATCGTGTAGTTGCAGCTGATGCACATGTTCCACCCAGATGTCGTCGAGGTTCAGCAGGATGCCCGCCGGTCGTTCCCGGAAGCGGGATTCACTTCCTCGACCGCACGCAGTTCAAGGCGACAGCGGAAGTGCAAGCCTTCGGACAGGCTGCCGGCCGCGAGAAGATCGGCCCGTTTCGCCGCCGCCCCTCGTAAACCCTTCCAGGACCGCACGCCCGGCCTGCGGCCAAAGGCTACCGACGGTCTGAGGGATGTCAAGAAGATCAGCCGGAGGCGGCCTGCGAGCCGGACGCCGGGAGCGGGGCGGGCCTAGCTGGCCGGAACTCCGGCGAGATGAGTCAGCAGTTCCGCGACGTTGTTCGCCCGGAACTTCCGGAGGAGCCGGGCCCGATAGGCGTCGACGGTTCGCGGCGAAAGGGTCAGAAGCCGGGCGATCTCCTTGCTCGTGCGCCCTTCCCCGAGGTGCATGGCAATCTGGCGCTCCCGGGTCGTCAGGTCCTTCACCGGCCGCTGCTCCGACAGGTCGGCCATCGACCAGACCGCGTGTGCCAGCGGTTCATCGGGCGTCAGGGTGCGGCCGCGCACGCGGCACCAGAACAGCGATCCGTCCTTGCGCGCCATGATGCGCTCGTCGGAATAGCGGTTGACGAGGCGCAGCGGTTCGATCCCGACGGGTCCTATGCGCACGAACTCCTCGAACGAGGGGTAGAGCATGGCGAAGGACTGCCCGATCAGCTCTTCACGGGCATAGCCGAACATGCCGGAGAAGGCAGGATTGCAGGCATGGATGACACGGCTCCTCGTCATGACGATGCCGACAGGGGCGTTCTCGAACGCCAATTCCGCCAGCGACGGAGCCTCTGCATCATGGGGCATGGTATTTTTGCAGTATTGATCGGAATCGCCGTTTATCGCGAGAATAGACACTGTGGCATCGAGGAACAAGCTCGTCCGGCATCGCGGACGGCAGGGATGCCGCTACCAAGAATCCCGAGGCAGGGCGGCAAGGACCGATCCCGCCTCGAAAAACCGGGAGGACTGCAGGAATGAAGAGATGGATCACGGCGCTGGCGAGCGGCGCCGCGCTGACGCTCATGGCGCTGGCGCCGGCGGCGGCGGCCGACAACTCTCCGGTCACAATCGCGCTCGTGCACGGGCTGTCGGGCTCGCCGCTCGCCGCCTACTCGAAGCAGACGACCAACGGCTTCAAGCTCGGCCTCGAATACGCCACCGACGGGTCGATGGAGGTGAACGGCCACAAGATCAAGCTCATCGAGAAAGACACGCAGTTCAAGCCGGACGTCGCGCGTTCGGTGCTTGCGGAGGCCTATGGCGACGACGACGCGCTCATTGCCGTCGGCGGCACGTCCTCCGGCGTGACGACGGCCATGCTGCCGATCGCCCAGGAAAACGAGAAGATCCTGCTGGTCGAGCCGGCCGTAGCGGATTCGCTGACGGGCAAGGATTCCAACCGCTACGTCTTCAAGACCTCGCGCAACTCGTCGATGGACATGCAGGCGCAGGCCATCGCGCTCGAGCCCGGCAAGGATCTCTACGTCGCCACCCTCGCGCAGGACTACGCCTTCGGCCGTGACGGCATATCCGCCTTCAAGAAGGCGCTGAAGGGCACCGGCGCGCACGTGGTCGACGAGGAGTACGTTCCGCAGAACGCCACCGACCTCACCGCCACCATCCAGCGCCTCTTCGACGCGCTGAAGGACAAGCCGGGCCGCAAGGTGATCGAGATCTACGTCGCAGGCATCGACGCCCTGACACCGCTCGTCAATGCCGACCCCGGCCGCTACGACATCAAGCTGTCCACCGGCGGCAACATCCTGCCCGCGCTGAAGGCCTACAAGAAGGTCCCGGGCATGGAGGGCGCCACCTACTATTACTACGAGTTGCCGAGGAACAAGATCAACGACTGGCTCGTCAAGGAACACGAGAAGCGCTTCCACTCGCCGCCGGACTTCTTCACCGCCGGCGGCATGTCGGCGGCGCTCGCCGTGGTCAAGGCGCTGAAGACGACCGACGACTGGAGCACCGACAGCCTCATCAAGACGATGGCGGGGATGAGCTGGCAGACGCCGAAGGGCGAGATGACCTTCCGCAAGGAGGATCACCAGGCGCTCCAGTCGATGTATCACTTCAAGATCGTCGTGAAGCCCGATGTCGAATGGGCCGTTCCGGAGCTGGTCGGCGTGATCAAGCCCGACCAGATGGATATCCCGGTCGGCCGACACGACGAGAACTGATGGCTGCGCCGGGGGCTGCCTTACAGGGAGTCTCCGGCCAGACCGGGAGCGGATCCGACCCCGTCCATGACCGACGCCACGCTTCGCACGGAAAACCTCACGATCCGCTTCGGCGGACATGCCGCGGTGAACGGAGTCACGTGCGCGTTCCGGCCCGGCGAACTGACGGTGGTGGTCGGCCCCAACGGCGCCGGCAAGACGACGTGGTTCAATCTCGTCTCCGGGCAACTGGCTCCGAGCGAAGGCAGGATTTTCAAGGGCGAACGCGACATCACGGGGCTTTCGCCCTCGGCACGCGCCAAGGCGGGAATTGGACGCGCCTTCCAGCTCACCAACCTGTTTCCGGACCTTTCGGTCCTCGAAAACGTCCGCCTCGCCGTTCAGGCGCGCGCCGGCAAGGGCGTGCATTTCCTCCGGCGCGCGGCGGGATTCCCGGGACTGGCCGAGGCGGCGCATGTCCACCTCCGGCAAACACGGCTCGACGACCTCGCGCACCTGCCCGCCTCCGCCCTGCCCCACGGCGACCAGCGCAAGCTCGAGGTGGCGCTGCTTCTCGCCATGGAGCCCGACATCTTCATGTTCGACGAACCGACTGCGGGCATGTCCTCCGACGAAGCCCCGGTGATCCTCGAACTGATCGCCGGGATCAAGAAGGACACCTCCAAGACGATCCTGCTCGTCGAGCACAAGATGGACGTCGTGCGCGCGCTCGCCGACCGGATCGTCGTCCTCCACAACGGTGAACTCGTCGCCGACGGGGCGCCCGCCGAGGTCATGGCCATGCCGATCGTGCGCGACATCTATCTCGGTGCCGGGGAGGAGGTCGCATGAGCGCCATCCTCAGGCTCGACGACATTCACACCGACATCGGCCGGTACCACATCCTTCACGGCGTGAGCTTCGAGGTGGCCGAGGGAGGAGTGCACGTGCTGCTCGGCCGCAACGGCGCCGGCAAGACGACGACGCTGCGCACGATCATGGGCCTGTGGCCGGCCCGCGCCGGCGCGATTGTCTTCCGCCATCATGACGTCACCCGGCGGCGTACCCCGGAGATCGCGCGCCTCGGCATCGCCTACGTCCCCGAGAACATGGGAATTTTCGGTGGGCTCACCGTCGAGGAAAACATGCGGCTGGCGAGCGGGAGGGGCGCGTTGGACCGCGTGCGCCTCGCCCGCGTCTTCGAGCTGTTTCCGGCGCTCGAGAAGTTCTGGGCGTCGCCGGCCTCGGCGTTGTCGGGCGGCCAGAAGCAGATGCTGGCCGTCGCGCGCGCCATCATCGAGCCGCGCGAGCTGATCGTCGTCGACGAGCCGACCAAGGGACTGGCGCCGTCGATCATCCGAAATATGATCGAGGCCTTCCGCGAGATCGCGCGGGAGACCACGATCCTCCTGGTGGAGCAGAACTTCCTCTTCGCCAGGGCGGTCGGCCAGTCCGTCGCGGTGATCGAGGACGGCCGGGTCATACATCGCGGCGGCATGGCGGAGTTCGCCGGCGACGAAGCCCTGCAGGACCGGCTGCTCGGCCTGTCCATGGAAAAGGAGCACTGACGCGATGGCTGGATCGGGACCCGGCTCGGGCGGTTCGCTCGACCGCATCGGCGGCGTCTGGCTGCTGCCGCTCGCCATAGCCGCCGTCGCGTTCGTCGCCGTCGCCTCGCCGTCGGCCTGGGTCACCCTGACCGTGGCGGGTCTCGCCATGGGCATGATGATCTTCCTCATGGCTTCTGGACTGTCGCTGATCTTCGGGCTGATGGATGTCCTGAATTTCGGGCACGCGGCCTTCGTCTCCTTCGGTGCATTCATCGCGGCCAGCGTGCTCGCCGCGCTCTCGCGCTGGGTGCACGGCGGCAGCATCGTCCTCAATTTGCTCGCCATCCTTGCCGCGCTCGCTGCGGCGAGCCTGTTCGGCGCCGTCGTCGGCTGGGCCTACGAGCGGGTCATCGTCAGGCCGGTCTACGGAGACCATCTGCGGCAGATCCTGATCACGGTCGGCGCGCTGATCGTATCGGAGGAGCTCATTCAGGCGATCTGGGGAGGCGCACCGATCCATGTCTCGCGGCCGGCTTTCCTCGACGGATCGGTCATCGTCGGAAACGTGGCGATCGAGACATACCGCATCTTCGCCTTCGCTCTCGGCCTCGTCGTCTTCATCGCGCTCCAGCTGGCCCTGAACCGCACAAGGATCGGGCTTCTGGTCAGGGCCGGCGTGGAAAACCGCGAGATGGTGGAGTCGCTCGGCTTCCGCGTCGACCGGCTGTTCGTCGGCGTGTTCGTCACCGGCTCGGCGCTGGCCGCGCTCGGCGGCGGCATGTGGGCGGGCTTCCAGAGCCTGATCGACGCCAAGGTCGGCTCCGAAATGCTGGTGCTCGTCTTCATCGTCGTCATCATCGGGGGGCTCGGCTCGATCGGGGGCTCGCTGCTCGGGGCAGTCATGGTGGGGCTCACGGCGAACTACGTGGCCTTCCTCTTTCCCAAGCTGTCGCTTGCCTCGAACATGCTGCTGATGATGGCGATCCTGCTGTGGAAGCCATACGGCCTGAAGCCGGCGGTGAAGTCGTGATGCCCGCTGCAGCATCTCCGGCGGACATGGCCTCCATGCCGCCGCGCAAGACGCCGGCCGGCCGGCTTGTCGTCCGCGGACTGGTCGCGCTGACGGAACTCGCGCTTCTCTTCGCACCGTTCCTGTTTCCCGACGTACGCGCGCAGCAGGTCGCGGCGCGCATCTGCGTCTTCGTCGTGCTGGTGGGCAGCTACGACCTGCTGATCGGCTACACCGGCATCGT
>CAVXEW010000002.1:0-626290 GCA_963760965.1 uncultured Alphaproteobacteria bacterium | reverse complement strand
CATCGGCCGAGCTGCCATCTGGCATGGTATGAAAGTCATAGGCGTCTGGCGAAAAGCTGTGATGCCCTCCTTGTTTGAGTGCTAAGGCAATAGCCTCTAAGAAGGTGGTCTTTCCGACATTATTTGCGCCGACAATGTACGATGGCTGGCACTTCGGAAGTGATAACTCAAGGCGATCGATACCACGGAAGCCGATTATCGCAACTTTCGAAATAGAAATCGGACCGTTTCGGTTTTATCCACATCTAGTCCTCGATTTATCCCTCATCCTCCGCGAGATCAGACAGCTCCTTGACCTGCCTTCGTCCCGCATGGCGGCATGCCCAAAATTGCCCGCCTATTTATCCCTCGTCAAGCACAACTGATAGGCGATTGCCAACCTTTTCCGCGCATACCGAAAGACATTGCTGAGCGATCGGCAGTGTCGGCCACAAATCCCAAAGAGACAATTGGAACAGTAGCTACTAAGTCGGCTTTGCCACGTCCCCGATGCTTTACTCTTTTAGCCACCGTTAGCGTAGCGCTTCACGATGAATTCAGCTGCTTTGTCGATCTCAGGAAAGAGGGACTCGCGTGAATGCCAAGGCGCTCAAGCTGAGCGCGTATCTCGTGTTTCTTGTCCGCTGGAACGACGGCGCGGGACAACCGGAGGTCTGTATCGACCTCCTTGCTACTGAGCCGCCGGGCACCATAGATGAGGAATGCGCCGGATTGGGCGATTACGGCGGTTGTTCATCTTTGGCTTGACGAACACAGGATGCTGCAGATGCTTGGGGTCGATCATGGGCTCGAAGTGTGGCTTCTCTATACGCACAAACCAAAGAAGGCGCTGCACTACAGGTTGCTTGTTGAATTCAAGCTTTGGTAGCCGGTAGGCCTTGGCTATGTCCTTCTTTTCTTGGACTGTGAGATTGGCCAAGTTTGCCATGCAACTAACTCGATCACTGTCGAGTACCGCTGGCGCTCTTCCGGCAGAAAGAGCGCTTGCACCTTACCGTCCTGGGGCTCGCCGTTTTGCCGGTATTCGGCGCTTGCAAAATAGAGTGCAACGAGCGGATTGGTGGTGGCATCGAGGAGCCTCGTGGGCAGCTCGAAGTGCTGCATGCGCACCAGCCGGTCAAACATCGTCTCATCATCGCGAAACTCTTGTGGGTGGACGGATACTAGGTCTCGCACCGCACTTTTTTCATGCTCGTACAAGCCAACGTCCGGTCGAAATACCTTCGGTTGTGTCCGCCAGCTTAAGTAGCGTTCCCCGCGGAACGCCACGGGACGCCGCTTGTCGCGCGTCCAGTCCATTACGTAGTCAACAAAATCAGAAACCGACGCGATCCGATGCGCCCGCGGCTTCTCCACGTCTACGGCCACTTCGCCCCCTCGTTTTCCAGACAATCGGCTCGGCACACGACGAAGTCAACCGCCGGACGAAGCCGAGGCATGAAGCGTCCCGGGTTTCCCGGAGGCGGTTTCATTTGAGTCATGCGACCATGTCGAGGGCCTCGATGGCTGCATGGTATTTGCTTCGGCCTCGGCCGGCGGGATGTGGCCGATGGGTCCGAAGAGGCGGTGATTGTTAAACCAGTCGACCCAGCGCAGGGTCGCCATTTCAACGGCAGAAGCGCTTGGCCATGACCGTTGTCGCCAGATGACCTCGGCCTTGTAAAGCCCGTTGATGGTCTCTGCGAGCGCATTGTCGTAAGAGTTGCCGACGCTGCCGACGGAGGGCACCAGATTGGCTTCGGCCAGGCGCTGGGTGTCGTTCATGGCCAGGTATTGAACGCCCCTGTCGCTGTGATGGATCAGCTTGTCCTCGGGGCCGGGCCTGCGCGCATGGATCGCCTGTTCGAGGGCATCGAGGACGAAGTCCGCGGTAGCCGTGGTGCTGGTCTTCCAGCCGGCGATTTGGCGGGCGAAACCCGGGACGCTTCAGCATTGGCTGCCGAAGGGCCGGTGGTTTGTCCGGACCGTCAGCCCGTGCTCCCTCCCTCGTCTCGTTTGACGAACTTGTCAGAAAGGCCCAGACGCGCGCGCTTTGAGCAGGCACCCTATAGAGCTTCGGAGCAGTCGCGTCGGGGTAGGCCGGGGGGCGGGTCCAGTATGGCCGGGTCCAAGCCCGGTCCGGCTAAGTCCGGGTCCGTCGTCCGCGCGATCGTGTCTCTGAGTTTGGCTCCGCTAAAAGCACGGAGTGCCCGTTCGTCCGGGGCAAGGGCTTTGCAGCGTACTTTCGGCGTACCTGGAGCCGATGGTGCAGCCCGCGGCAGGCCTTCGTTGTGCCCGCCGTGATTTCGGCCGTGTTGCTGGGGGGCCAGCGCTCTACCTCTGGAAGGTTCGAATGGTTGGCTGGTCTCTTGTTTCGATGCTGGCACAGCCTTCTGCGTGGATCGTCGCGACGCGAGCATTATGGATGGCGGCGAGAGAAGAGCGAGAGGCGTAGCGCGCCGGCTCGCCTTTCGGTGCGCACCGTTTCCCTTGTCGCTGATCAATAGGAGATGAAGGATGGGCTCTCTTTCAGCACTTTCGCGTCTATCGCGCCCGTCAGTGAACGGATTGCGTCTAAGGTGGCTGACAGGGTGGCTGGAGGAGCATGTAGCAATTCAGCAGAAATAATTATTTATTTCCAGTACGTTGCAAGATGAGTGGCGGACAGAGAGGGATTCGAACCCTCGAGACGGTTTCCCGCCTACACGCGTTCCAGGCGTGCGCCTTCGACCACTCGGCCACCTGTCCGTAACCTATCCGGTCGACATCGTGATGCCTGTACCGGTGCGTTCGCGGGCGCGACGGAGCCGGCCCGGACCGCGCGGCACTATAGTCAAGACGCTTTTCGGATCAACCGCTTTCTGACGGATTTGTGAAGCTGGCGGCGCACGCACCAACGGCTTTGCGATTGCATGGCCGCTTCGACACGCCTATCTCTCGGTCCGGAACCCGGGTGGAGTCTTCCGAAGGCCATGATACGCTTCGTCTTTCGCTTGCTGGCCATGATTTCTCTGGTAGCCGCGGTGATCGCCGGCACGATCGACGCGACGCGGTCGATTGCCGCGGATACGCTCCTGCTTACTCCCTTCGGCGTGAGCTGGAGTGCGGTGTCCTCCGGCTCGCTCGGGCGGCTGCACGCCCTCGCCACAGTCAATCTGCCGCCACAGGCCGTCGCCGCCTTCGACTGGCTCCTGGCGCAGCCGGCCGCCGGTGTCTTTCTGGTGTTCGCGCTGCTGCTCTATCTGCCGGGGTACCGGAGCCGGCGGCGCCGGGGGCGCCATGCACTGTCCTGATCCGCCGGGAATCGCGGCATTCCGTGACCTGCCCGCAAGAAGGAGATTGATAAGATGTTCCTGATCGACATGTTCAACCGGAAGACCGCGATGCCCACCCGCGAGACCGCACTGCCGGGGCGGTCCGAGCCGATCGCAACGGCAGAGGCCCATTTCGTCAATGGCCGGCCATTGAAGGGTCCCTATCCGGAGGGCTCCGAGATCGCGATGTTCGCAATGGGATGCTTCTGGGGCGTCGAGCGCCTCTTCTGGAAGGTGCCGGGCGTCTGGGTGACCGCCGCCGGCTATGCGGGCGGCCTGACGCCGAATCCGACCTACCAGGAGACCGTCACCGGAATGACCGGCCATGCCGAGGTCGTGCGCGTGATCTTCGATCCCGGTAAGGTTTCCTACCGGAAACTCCTCGGGATCTTCTGGGAGGAGCATGATCCCACCCAGGGCATGCGCCAGGGCAACGACATCGGAACCACCTACCGGTCGACCATATTTACCTTCGGGCCTGCCCAGGAAGAAGCCGCGAAAGAGACCTGTGCATCCTATCAGGCGGCGCTGAAGAAGGCCGGCCGCTCCGATCGCATCACTACGCAGATCCTGCCGGCGCCGGAGTTCTATTTCGCCGAGGAATATCACCAGCAGTACCTTGCCAAGAATCCCGGCGGATATTGCGGGCTCCGGGGGACCGGCGTCTCCTGTCCCGATGCATGAAAGCGGCGCCGCGCTGTTTTGAACGCTTGGTAAATTTCCGCGTGAAATTTGCCGGAAGCCATGCAAGGATGCCTGTTGGGCGCCGGCTCCCGTCCGCCGGTCGCAGTGCAGGCATGTCCGCGAGGCATGCGGGGAGACTGGAAGAAACGGGTATCGAACCACAGAGGGCTTGCAGATTATGAAGAAGATTGTGTTGAGCGCCGTGGCGCTGGCAGCCATGTCGGCGACCGCGCTGGCCGCGGACTTCAAGCCGGCGATCATTTATGACATTGGCGGCAAGAACGACAAGTCGTTCAACGAGGCGGCTTTTCACGGCGCAGAGAAGTTCAAGAAGGATACTGGCACCTCCTTCCGCGAGTTCGAGATCGCCAACGACGCGCAGCGCGAGCAGGCCTTGCGCCGCTTCGCCCGCGACGGCGACAATCCGGTCGTGGTGGTCGGCTTCACCTGGGCCGACGCGCTGCAGAAAGTTGCGCCAAAGTACCCGAAGACGGACTTTGTCATCATCGATTCCGTGGTAAAGGCGCCGAACGTGCGGTCGGTGGTCTTCAAGGAGCAGCAGGGCTCGTATCTGGTCGGCATAATGGCCGCCATGGCTTCGAAAACCGGAACGGTCGGCTTCATCGGCGGCATGGATGTACCGCTCATCCGCAAGTTCGAATGCGGCTATGTGGGCGGCGCCAAGCACGCCAATCCCAAGGCCAAGGTTCTGACCGCAATGACCGGTACCACGCCTGCGGCCTGGAATGATCCGGTCAAGGGTGGCGAGATCGCCAAGTCGCAGATGGACCAGGGCGCCGATGTCATCTACGCCGCTGCGGGCGGCACGGGCACAGGCGTGCTGCAGGCGGCGGCCGACGCCGGCAAGCTTGGAATTGGCGTCGATTCCAACCAGAACTACCTTCAGCCCGGCCACGTGCTGACCTCGATGGAAAAGCACGTCGGCACCGCTGTCTACAACGCCTTCATGGACGAGAAGAAGGGCAAATTCAGCTACGGCGTGAACGAGCTCGGCCTGAAGCAGGACGGCGTCGGCGTCGCCATGGACAAGTACAACAAGGACCTTGTGACACCGGCCATGAAGAAGGCTGTCGACAAGGCCCGGCAGGAAATCATCGACGGCAAGATCGATGTTCACGACTACACCTCGGACGACAAGTGTCCCTACCAGAAGGGCTGAACGCCGTCTGATCGCCGCCCGATCGCCACGGGGAGTCGCCGCATTCCGGCGGCTCCATCGCGTCCTGCCAGCCTCTCGTGAGCCGATATTGCAGATGGTTCCAACCGTCTGCGCTTCGTCCTAGACTGGGTGAACGGTCAACCGGACGCGCCATGCCGATGTCGCCGCTCGCCTACGCACATCTCGAAACCCCCATCGGGCCGCTGCTCGTCGCCGGTGACGGCACCCATCTGTGCCGTGTCGGCTTTCCACGCGGCGGTCGGGCTGCGCCTGCGCCGCCGGGCTGGGTTCACGACCCGCGCCCGCTTCGAACGGCGCTCGACGAACTTGGATCCTATTTCGACGGCGAACTGACGGAATTCACGGTTCCTGTGCTCTTCTCTGGTAACGGCTTCGAGGAGTCCGTCTGGCGGGCGATGACGCGGATCCCCTATGGTGCGACCCTCTCCTACCGAGACATAGCGCGCGAGATCGGCGAGCCGCCGGGTTCGGCCCGGGCCGTCGGTGCGGCGGCTGGTGCCAACCCGTTGCCGGTCGTTATTCCCTGCCATCGCGTCGTCGGGGCGGACGGCTCCCTGACCGGCTTCGGCGGCGGGCTCGAAACCAAGTCGTTCCTTCTCGCCCTCGAACGGCGCGTGAAGCCGCGTCCCGGCCAGCAACTCGGCCTCTTCGACTGAGGTTTGGGCGGGGGGCTTTCGATTGTCAGTAGTGCGGCGGCTTCGTCACCGGCGGTGCCTCGCGAGCCCGCTCCTCAAGTGCCAGGAACCGCTCGACCAGCCTTTCGAGACGCACGCGCATCTGCTCCGTCGCCTTCCACTGCTCGGCAAGCTGGTCCGAAAGTTCCTCGATGACACGGGCCTGGTGGGCGACCGTTTCCTCGAGAACCGTCAGCCTGTCCCGGTCGCTCACTGAAGGATCCCCCCGAGAGCGGTCCGCCATTCCTCATCGAGTGGCCGGGGCCGACGGTCGTCCCGATCGACATAGACGTGGACGAAGCGACCTTGGGCGGCCGCAGTCTCGTCGTCCCCGCGGAAGAGGCCGACGGAATAGGTGACCGACGAAGTTCCGAGCCGCTCCACCCCGATCCCTGCATCGATCGTGTCCGGGAAGACGATCTCCGAGAAGTAGCAGCAGGATGTCTCGACCACGAGGCCCACCGTTCTGCCGGCATGGATGTCGAGCAGCCCCGTCTCGATCAGCCAGCCGTTCACCGCCGTGTCGAACATCGCATAGTGGACGACGTTGTTCATGTGCCCGTAGATGTCGTTGTCCGCCCAACGGGTCTGAAGCCGGCGAAAGACCCGGAAACGGTCGCGTCGAAGAGGTTTCGGCCGCGCCATCGTCACCATGCCGCCCTGTAGATGTCGAATGCGTCGGATTCATCGAGGGTTCTCGGGTTGTTGACGAGCAGTCGCGTCTGCTTCATCGCGTCCCGGGCCATTTGCGGAAGCGCCTGCTCCGGAATCTCCACGTCGCGCAGGCGTGTCGGCAGCCCCAGCGTCGCGGAAAGCGCAGCGAGCCGGTCGATGAATGCCCGGCAGGTGGCTTGCGTGCCTCCCTCCAGGCCGAGCTCGGGAAAGACGTGCGGCGCGAGGGATGCGTAGAGTGCCGCGGACCCGTTGGCGGGTTCTGCGGCATTGAAGGCGAGCACGTGTGGCAGGACCAGCGCGTTCGAAAGGCCATGCGGGATGTGGAACGTGCCGCCGATCGGATAGGCGAGCGCATGGACGGCGGCGACGGGCGAATTTGCGAACGCCATGCCGGCGAGCGTCGAGCCGATCAGCATGGCCCCCCGCGCATCGATGTCTCCGGGTTCTGCGATCACGCGCTCGATATGGCCGCCGAGCAGCTGAAGGGCCTCGACCGCGAGCATCCGCGACAGGGGATTGTTGTTGCTGTTCTTTGAAGCATAGGCCTCGATCGCGTGCACCATCGCGTCGACTCCCGTCGCTGCCGTCGTCCCTGCGGGCAGGCTGAGCGTGAGCTCCGCGTCGAGCAGGGCGATGTCGGGCTGAAGGATCGGCGAAGAGACGCCGCGCTTCTCGTCGCCGCCGACCGTGATGATCGAAACGGGCGTTACTTCCGACCCGGTCCCGGCCGTCGTGGGAACCAGCACGAGCGGCAGCCGTGGGCCCCGCGCGTTTCCGACGCCCCAGGCGGTATCGAGGTTCTCGCCCGACCCTGCCAGCAGCGCGGCGAGCTTGGCGACATCCAGCGACGATCCACCGCCGAACCCCACGACGCCCGTTGCACGGCCGTCCTGCGCAGTGGCGCGGGCGGCGTTCAGCGTCTCGAGACTCGGATCGGCTTCGACGCCGTCGAATACGAGAACCTCGGCACCCGCGTCACGCAGCGACTGGAGTGCATTGCGTTCCAATTCGTGCGCGCGAATGCCGCGGTCGGTGACGAACAGGATCCTCTCTCCGAGCAGCGATCCGGCGAGCGCCCCGATCTCGGCCGATGCGCCGGGTCGCACGACGAGACGAGGCGTGGTGTTGAAAACAAACGGGTTCATGGCTCCTCCCTGGATTCAATCTGGACTTTGCGGCAAGAACTGTCGAGATTGGGGCCTCTAAAATCGGACATTGCATAGCGCTCTGGACCTGCTGGAACACGGAAACGGAAGCAGATTGGCTGCCAATGAGTGACATTGCCATCGCGTTGAGGGGCATCGACAAGAGCTTCGGTACCGTACACGCCAACAAGAACATCAATCTGAGCGTCAGGAAAGGCACCATCCACGGCATCGTCGGCGAGAACGGGGCCGGCAAATCGACGCTGATGTCGATTCTCTATGGCTTCTACCAGGCAGATGCCGGCGAAATTCTCGTCGACGGCGAAAAGACCACCATGCGCGACTCCAACGCGGCGATCGCCGCGGGCATTGGCATGGTGCACCAGCACTTCATGCTCGTGGAGAATTTCACTGTGCTCGAGAACGTCATGCTCGGCGCGGAAGACAGGCAGATCCTCAACGCCGGCATCGCTCGTGCGCGGCGCACGCTGAAGGAGATCGAGGAAGAATATGCGCTGGAGGTCGATCCGGATGCGATCATCGAGGAACTTCCGGTTGGTCTGCAGCAGCGCGTCGAGATTCTAAAAGCTCTCTACCGCGGTGCCGAGATCCTGATCCTTGACGAGCCGACCGGCGTGCTGACGCCGTCGGAGGCGGATCACCTCTTCAGGATACTCGAGCAGCTGAAGGGGCAGGGCAAGACCATCCTCTTCATCACGCACAAGCTGCGAGAGGTTATGGCGATCACCGACGAGGTTTCCGTCATGCGCCGTGGCGAGATCGTCGCGACCCGCCCGACGGCGCAGACGTCCGTCGAGGAACTGGCGGAACTGATGGTCGGCCGCCATGTGCTCCTGCGCGTCGAGAAGGGGGAGGGCGACCCGAAGGATGTCAGGCTCTCCGTGCGCAATCTGACCGTCAGGGACTCCCGCGGCGTGACCATGGTGGACGACGTCTCCTTCGATGTTCGCGCAGGCGAGATCGTCGGTATCGCCGGCGTCGCGGGCAACGGCCAGTCGGAATTGCTGGAGGCGATCTCCGGCATACGCAGGGCGGATAGGGGCAAGGTGACGCTGCAGGGCGAGACGGTCGACGTCACCGGAGACGCGGATGCAGCCGATCTCCGGCGCCGCGGGCTGGCGCACGTTCCGGAGGATCGCCACCACATGGGCCTGATCCTGTCCTTCGAGGAGAACGAAAACTCCATTCTCGGCTATCAGTACGACCCTGCCTATCTCAGCGGAGCGCTGCTCGACATCGATGCGATCCGCAGGGACGCGGCAGACAAGATCACCCGCTACGACATACGCCCGCCGGACTGCCGGCTGAAGACGGCGAACTTTTCCGGCGGAAACCAGCAGAAGATCGTGCTCGCCCGCGAATTCGAACGGGATCCGGAGGTGCTGATCATCGGCCAGCCGACGCGCGGCGTCGATGTCGGCGCGATCGAGTTCATCCACAAGCGGATCATCGAGATGCGCGATGCCGGCAAGGCCGTGCTGCTCGTCTCCGTCGAACTCGACGAGATCCGTGCCCTGTCCGATCGCATCCTCGTCATGTTCGACGGCCGCATCGTCGGCGAGCGAGGGTCGGACGCGAGCGAGAGCGACCTCGGCCTGCTGATGGCCGGCGTCGAGCAGGAAGAGAAGGTCGCATGAGCACGCCCTACGCACGGCTTCCGACCTGGGTTGAATACCTGGTCCTGCCGCTGATCAATGTCGTCGTGGCGTTTCTCGTCGCTGGCCTCGTCGTGCTCATCGCCGGAGAGAGCCCCCTGAGGGCCTTCGAGCTTCTGATAAAGGGCGCATTCGGCTATGGCGAGGGCATCGGATACACACTCTACTATGCAACGAACTTCATCTTCACCGGACTCGCCGTCGCAGTGGCCTTCCACTGCAGCCTGTTCAACATCGGCGGCGAGGGGCAGGCCTATGTCGGTGGCCTTGGCGTGGCGATTCCGTGCCTCTGGCTCGATCATTTCGTTCCCTGGTACGTGACATTCCCAATCGCGATTCTCGGCTCAGCGGCCTTCGGGGCGCTCTGGGCACTGATTCCCGGCTACCTTCAGGCACGGCGCGGCAGCCACGTGGTCATTACGACGATCATGTTCAATTTCATCGCCTCGAGCCTGATGGTCTATCTTCTCGTCCACGTGCTGAAGCCGGTCGGCTCGATGGCCCCGCAGACGCGCAACTTTGCGGAGGGCGGCCAGTTGCCGACGCTGGGCTGGCTCCTGAGGCTCTTCGGGCTCGATCCCGGAATCGCACCGTTCAACATCTCGTTCCTCGTAGCCCTGGCCGCCTGTTTCCTGGTCTGGCTGCTGGTCTGGCGCACCCGGTTCGGCTACGAACTGCGTACGCAGGGCGCCAGTGCGAAGGCCTCCCGCTATGCCGGAATCAACGAGGCGCGCATCATCATCGTCACCATGGCGATTTCCGGCGCGCTTGCCGGGATGATGGCACTCAACAACGTCATGGGCGACCAGTTCCGCCTTCAGCTCGACTTCGTCAACGGCGCCGGCTTCGTCGGCATCGCCGTCGCGCTGATGGGACGTTCGCATCCGGTTGGCATCGTTCCCGCCGCGATCCTCTTCGGGGTACTGTATCAGGGCGGCGCCGAGATATCCTTCGACATGCCGGCCATCTCGCGCGACATGATCGTCGTCATCCAGGGCCTCGTGATCCTTTTTGCCGGCGCGCTGGAGAACATGTTTCGCCCGGCGCTCGCAGGCATGGTGGCCTCGCTCTCGCGGCGCGGCACGGCGGGCGAACCCGCGGCGGCGGGAGAATAGCGAATGTTCTGGACGACGCTCCTCGACCTCCTGGAATCCACCGTCCGCGTGTCGCCGCCTCTGATCTTCGCGGCGCTTGCCGGTCTTTATTCCGAACGCTCGGGCATTTTCGACATCGGCCTGGAAGGCAAGATGCTCGCGGCCGCCTTCGCCGGCGGCGCAGTCGCTGCCGTCTCCCATTCGGCGCTTCTCGGCCTTGGAGCGGCAATCGTCGTCTCGGTGGCTATGGCGATCGTCCACGCCTATGCCTCGATCACCCAGCGCGGCAACCAGATCGTTTCCGGCGTGGCGATCAATTTCATCGCCTCCGGCGCGACGGTCATCCTCGGCCAGGCGTGGTTCGACCAGGGCGGCCGCACGCCGCAACTCGACGTGGCGAGCCGGTTCACGACGATCGACCTGCCCTTTGCCCACGCCATTGCCGGCGTTCCGGTGATCGGTCCGGTCTATGATCACCTGATCTCGGGTCACTTCGTCCTCACCTATGTCGCCTTCGCCATGGTGCCGTTCACGTGGTGGGTGCTCTACCGAACACGCTTCGGCTTGAGGCTGCGCGCCGTAGGCGAGAATCCGGGAGCGGTGGACACGGCGGGCATCTCGGTGACCTGGCTTCGCTATCGCGCGGTGATGTGCGACGGCATCCTCTGCGGCTTCGCCGGCGCCTATCTCTCGATGGCGATGACCTCCGGCTTCGTCAAGGACATGACGGCGGGACGCGGCTACATTGCGCTCGCGGCGCTGATATTCGCCAAGTGGCGGCCGGTGCAGGTGATGTTCGCCTGCCTGCTCTTCGGCTTTCTCGACGCCCTCGGCATTCGCCTGCAGGGCAATCCTCTACCGTTGATCGGCCAGGTGCCCGGCCAGTTCATCCAAGCCCTGCCGTACATTTTGACGGTCATCCTGCTCGCCGGCTTCATCGGGAAGGCGATTCCGCCCCGCGCCGGCGGGAAGCCCTATGTCAAGGAGCGCTGACGTGTCGCAAGAACTGTTCGAGGCTGCGCGCGCGGCCATGGGAAAGGCACACGCCCCCTACTCGCATTTCCCGGTCGGCGCGGCCATCCGCGCCGATGACGGCAGGGTCTATGCGGGCGCCAACATAGAGATCGTGTCCTTTCCTGAGGGCTGGTGCGCCGAAACGACGGCGATCGGCCACATGGTGATGGCCGGCGGACGTCGCATCGAGGAGGTGGCAGTGGTGGCAGAGAGGCTGGCCCGATGCACCCCCTGCGGCGGCTGCCGGCAGCGGCTTGCCGAGTTCGCCGCGGCAGACATGAAGGTGCACCTCTGCGACGCGTCCGGCGTCGTCGAGACGGTGAAGCTCGGCGACCTGTTGCCGATGAGCTTCGACACGGATTCCCTGGCATGAGCGAGGCCGCCCGCATATTGCACGAACGGCTGGCCCCGCTGGCGCCCCGCCATGCGGTTGTCCTCGGATCCGGGCTCGGGGTTCTGGTCAAGGCCGTCGAGGGTCCAGTCCGCGTGCCGTTCGCCGATCTGCCGGGCTTTCCAGTGTCCGCCGTCTCCGGCCACGCGGGCGAGGTTGTCGCCGGTACGGTCGCCGGCATGCCGGTCCTCATGCTGTCCGGCCGCGTGCACTACTACGAGAACGGAAACGCCGGCGCGATGCGGCTGCCGCTGGAGGCACTGAAGGAAATCGGCATTCGAAAACTGATCCTGACGAATTCGGCCGGCTCCCTGCGGCCCGACATGCCACCGGGATCGGTCATGCTGATCTCCGATCACATCAACTGGTCGGGCCTCAATCCCCTG
Source organism: uncultured Alphaproteobacteria bacterium (assembly GCA_963760965.1). Taxonomy (GTDB): domain Bacteria; phylum Pseudomonadota; class Alphaproteobacteria; order Rhizobiales; family Rhizobiaceae; genus Pararhizobium_B. The sequence goes on along the minus strand of CAVXEW010000002.1, from coordinate 614,057 downwards.
ATCGGGGAGCCGGGAGACGGTCGCTTCGTCGGCATGACGAACGCCTACGACCCTGAACTCTCAGATGCCATCCGGGTCGCCGCCGTGAGAGCCGGCGTGCATCTTCGGGAAGGTATCTACATGTGGTTCTCTGGTCCTTCCTTCGAGACCCCGGCGGAGATCCGGATGGCGCGTATGCTCGGCGCGGACGCCGTCGGCATGTCGACGGTACCGGAAGTCATCCTCGCCCGCTTCCTGGGCCTGGACGTGGCGGCGGCCTCCGTCATCACGAATCTCGGTGCCGGCATGTCCGGCGCAGAGCTTTCCCACCGGGAGACCAAGGACATGGCGCCTGTCGGCGGCCGCCGCCTTGCCTCCGTGCTGGAGGAGATGCTCGCGGGCGCGAAGGGAGGGGACGCGTGAGCCGGCTGCCGCAGGAAATCATACGCATCAAGCGCGACGGTGGGGAGCTTGCGCCGGAGGACATCGGCGAATTCGTGCGCGGTCTTGCCGACGAAAGCTTCAGCGAGGGTCAGGTTGCGGCGCTCGCCATGGCTGTCTTTATCAATGGCATGACACGCGGAGAGGCGGTGGCGCTCACGCTGGCCATGCGCGATTCCGGGGAAGTCCTTCGTTGGCCGGAGCTCGACCGGCCAGTGGCCGACAAGCACTCGACCGGCGGCGTCGGCGACAATGTCTCGCTGATGCTTGCGCCGATCGTTGCAGCCTGCGACGTCGCAGTGCCGATGATTTCGGGTCGCGGCCTCGGGCACACCGGCGGCACGCTGGACAAGATGGATTCCATCCCGGGCTACAGCACGGCTCCTTCGAGCGACGCATTTCGCCGGACGGTTGCCAGCGCCGGCTGCGCGATCATCGGCCAGACGGGGGATCTGGCGCCTGCAGACCGGCGCTTCTATGCGATACGCGACATCACTGGCACGGTCGAATCGATCCCCCTGATCACCGCCTCCATTCTGTCGAAGAAGCTTGCCGCCGGCCTGCAGGCACTGGTGCTGGACGTCAAGGCCGGAAACGGAGCATTCATGGCTGACCCCGATGACGCCATGGCGCTCGCCCGTTCGCTGGTCGATGTCGCAAACGGGGCCGGCCTGCCCACGATCGCGCTCGTCACCGACATGAACCAGCCGCTTGCCTCGGCCGCCGGCAACGCGGTCGAGGTCCGGAACGCCGTCGATTTCCTGACGGGATCCCATCGCGACCCGCGTCTGGAAGAGGTCACCCTGGCGCTCGCCGGCGAGATGCTTCTTTCCGCCGGCAGGGTCGGACGCCCCGGTGACGCGACAGCCATGGCCATGGAAGCACTCTCCAGCGGCCGCGCAGCCGAGACTTTCCAGAAGATGGTGCGCGAACTCGGCGGGCCGGGGGACCTTGTCGAGGAGCCGACGCGCCATCTGCCGGAAGCGCCCGTCAGGCGGGTCGTAGAGGCGCCGGTCGCCGGCATGCTCGAAGCCTGCCGGACGCGGGATCTCGGCCTCGTGGTGGTGGAACTCGGCGGCGGGCGGCGCAAGCCTTCCGATGCCGTCGACCACGCAGTCGGCCTGTCTGGCCTCAGGAGGCTGGGGACGCATGTCGATAAAGGCGAGCCTTTGGCAATCGTCCACGCACGGGACGTGGAGAGCGCCGACCGCGCGGTCGAGGCGGTCCGGGCGTGCTACACGATCGGCGAGAGAGGCCCGGAGGAAGGGGCCGCCGTCATGCGCCGTGTGGACTGACATTCAGTCCTTCAGCTCGAGCACCCCGTCGCGGACCTGATAGGAATTGAGGCGGTTCAGGAAGTTCATTCCGATGAGCGTCTGGGGCATCGCCGAGTCCGGCAGCACGAACGCTTCGACGTTGTCTTCCCGGATCCGGCCGATGGAGATCGAGCCGATTGTCGCACGGGCGGCCTTCGTCTGTCCGTTGGCGGTCTCGACTGCATAGGTGAAGTCGCTCGGGCTCAGGTAGATGCCGATGTCGCGCGCCGTGGACTGGTTCATGGCGACATAGGTCGCGCCAGTGTCGATGATGCTTTCGGTCTGGCGGCCGTTGAGTTCGAATTGCCCGCTGTAGTGGCCCTTGGAGTTTCGATGGAGACTGACCACGCGGCCATTGCCGAGGTAGGAGGCCTGCGGCAGCCCGCTGCTGGTGGCGGAAGTTTCCGACGGTGCCTCAGCCGGGACGGCGGGATGTTTTCCATGGCCGGCGCCGGCGGAATACCGGTCGAAATACTGCGGGACGATGCCCGCCAGCCCGACGAATGCGATAAGCACGACGATGTAGCGTGTCACGAACGTCCCCTGCGCGGTCACCTGACGGGCGGCATTCAAACACTGTGACAGCTAACGCAATCGTAAATTCCGGAAGCTTTCCGGCGAGGGTTCGCCGATTGGTTAAGTGGCGCCTAACGCGGCTACTTTGTTCCGTACATCCTGTCGCCTGCGTCGCCGAGACCGGGAACGATATATCCTTTCTCGTTCAGGTGATCGTCGATCGCGGCCGTGTAGATCGGCACGTCCGGATGGACGGCCTGGAAGTTGCGGATCCCTTCGGGCGCGGCGAGCAGGCAAAGGAACCGCATGTTGCGGGCCCCTCGCTGCTTCAGCCTGTCGATCGAGGCGATCGAGGAATTGCCGGTCGCGAGCATCGGGTCGACGACGATCACCAGCCGGTTGCCGACGTCTTCCGGCGCCTTGAAGTAATATTCGATGGCTTCCAGCGTCTCGTGGTCGCGGTAGACGCCGATGTGGGCGACACGCGCGGAGGGAACGAGATCGAGCATTCCCTCGAGCAGACCGTTCCCGGCCCGGAGGATCGAGGCGAAGACGAGCTTCTTGCCCTCGAGCACCGGCGCCTGGATCGTGGCCAGCGGCGTCTCGATGGTTTCCTGCGTCAGTTCCAGGTCGCGCGTTACTTCGTAGCAGAGCAATGTCGAGATCTCGCGCAGCAGACGCCGGAACCCCGCCGTCGACGTCTCCTTCTTGCGCATGATCGTCAGCTTGTGCTGCACCAGGGGGTGATCGATCACCGTAACGCCGTCCATGGTCGTCTTCCTTGTCATTTTTCCGCGGTTCCAGCGCGAGTTTAGACACGGGTCTGGCGCTTCCTGCAAGCAGCAATCAGGAACCGGCGGACAGTTGTCGTAGAAGTCCGGCGCGCGTCGTCTCGTCGACGAAGGCAGCCTCGATCGCCGTCCGGGTAAGCGCCAGAAGCTGGTTCCTGCCGAGCCCCATGGCGTGTTCCGCCTCGTCGTATTCGCGGGCCAGTGAAGTCGAGAAATAGGGCGGATCGTCGGAATTCAGCGTCGCCCTGACGCCGGCCGCGAGCAGCCGGGGAAGGGGATGCGAGGCGAAATCCGCATAGATGCCGAGCGCGACGTTCGAGCCGGGGCATACCTCGAGCACGATGCCTTCGCCGACGATCCGCCGTACGAGGTCTGCGTCCTCGATAGCCCGGACTCCGTGGCCGATGCGCGCCGGACCGATATGGTCGATCGCCTCGCGCACGCTTTCGGCCCCGGCGAGCTCGCCGGCGTGGATGGTGGTTCCGAGGCCGGCCTCCCGCGCGATCTCGAAGGCCTTCGCATAGTCGGAGGCACGCCCGTAGCGCTCCTCGCCGGCCATGCCGAACCCGGTGACGAGCCGGTGCGGCCGCTCGGCCGCAAACCGCGCCGCCGCTGTCACGGCCTCCGCACCGAAGTGTCGGACGCCGATGACGATCATCCGGCATTCGATTCCCGAGCGGCTGCGCGCGCGCTCGATGCCCTCCGCGAGTCCGGCCACATATTCGCGTGGCGCCAGTCCCGCGCCCAGCGCATGATCCGGAGAAACGAAGATTTCGCTGTAGATGGCGCCACCTGCAACGAGGGACTCGAGATAGCTCTCGGCAAGAAGCGCATAGTCCTCCGGCGTGCGGAAGAGCGCTGCCGCAGCGTCGTAGGCGCGCAGGAAGCTGGTGAAATCGCTCCATGCGAAATGCTCGCCGTCCAGGATGGCGGAAACGTCGGCACCGTATCTTCGGGCCTGCGCACGGACCAGCTCCGTGCTTGCCGCACCCTCGATGTGACAGTGGAGTTCGGCCTTCGGCACCGCCGGCGTCAAAGGAAGCTCTCGCCGCGTTTGCCGGCCGGCAGGTCGAGATGCGCTGCAACGCTCTCCCCGATGTCGGCGTAGGTGGAGCGGATGCCGATGCCGCGCGGCCGCACGTCCGGGCCGAATGCGAGCACCGGCACGCGCTCTCGCGTATGGTCGCTGCCGCGCCAGGTCGGATCGCAGCCGTGGTCGGCGGTGATGAGGACGACATCGCCGCGTCTGAGCTTGCGCCCGATCTCGGGCAGGCGCCGGTCGAAGGCCTCGAGCGCCGCGGCGTAGCCCGGCACGTCTCGCCGATGGCCGTAGAGCATGTCGAAGTCCACGAGGTTCGAAAAGACCAGGTCGCCGTCGCCTGCCTCGTCGATCGCGGCCAGCGTGGCATCGAGGATAGCTTCGTTGCCAGAGGCCTTGCGGGTGATGGTAATCCCCTGGTGGGCGAAGATGTCGGCGATTTTTCCGATCGCAAACACCTGCCTTTCGGCGGTCTTTGCCCGGTCGAGCAGCGTCGGTTCGGGTGGCGGCACGGAGTAGTCGCGCCGGTTGCCCGTCCGCTCGAACCCGGCAGGACTCTCGCCGACGAACGGGCGCGCGATGACCCGACCGATGTTGAGCTCGTCCACAAGCTCGCGCACGACCTCGCAGAGCCGGTAGAGGCGATCGAGGCCGAAATGTGTCTCGTGCGCGGCGATCTGGAAGACCGAATCACTCGACGTGTAGCAGATCGGCTTTCCGGAACGGATGTGCTCCTCGCCGAGCCGGCCGATGATCTCCGTGCCTGACGCGTGGCAATTGCCGAGAATTCCGGGAATTCCGCTGCGCTCGACGACCGTCGCGACGAGTTCGGGTGGAAAGGCATCTCCTTCGGCGGGAAAATAGCCCCAGTCGAAATCGACCGGGACGCCGGCGATCTCCCAGTGGCCGGAGGGCGTGTCCTTGCCGCGCGAGGTTTCGTTCGCCGAGCCGTAGATGCCGATCGGGCGGACCGGCCTCTCGAAACCTTGCGGAATGAGGCCGCTGGCCTGGCGGGCGGCATGGACGAGTCCGAGTGCCGCCATCCGCGGGATCTTCAACGGACCTTCACGCAGTCCTGGCCGGTCGCCCAGTCCCGAGGCGCAGAACTCCGCAATGTGCCCGAACGTGTCGGCGCCCAGATCGCCGTACTCTTCCGCATCGGGCGCTCCGCCCACGCCGAAGGAATCGAGAACCAGAATAAATGCTCGCGCCATGGGTCCATCCTTTTCTGCAGGCGGACCCTAGACCAATTGCGCTCGCGATTGAATCGCCAAGGTGACGACGCCGCGGCCGCCTCAGCTGCAGCTGCTCTGCAGCGCAACCGCCCCGTCCTGGCGGGGCCTCAGGTAGTAGGTCTTCTCGAGGGTCATCGAGCTGATGCCGAGGCCGCTGGCGCCGGGCATCATGATGTGGTGCACGAAGGATAGTTCGGTGCGCACGAGATCCGTGTCGTTGACGACCAGATCGGCCGGCAGCGTGACGGTGGACGAGGTCGCATATGGTGAGTTGCCGGCCTGGTCCCTTGACCAGCTGACGGTCGCCGTCCCCGAACTGCCGATGTGGATCTCGGTGATCTTTATCTTCGCGGTCGATTCGTTGTACGGGGTCATGATGGAGTTCGCCACGTCCGGCATGGTCGACAGGAATGCCGACGTGACGCAGGATCTCTGGGAGACCAGATCCGCTATGGTGCTCGATGCGCGGGCGACCTTCTTGTTGATCGACATGGCGACGGAGATTTCGGCCGATCCCACATAGAGGAGAATGAGGACCGGGGCGACTATGGCAAATTCGATGGCGCCGACTCCGCGCCGGTCGCCGATAAGTCGCCTCAACGGAAGGTTCAGTCCACGGATTTGGGCCGTTCTCTTGCCGTTCATCTCGTTCCCCCTGTACGCCCGTACCGGGCCCCGGCCGCTCAAGGATAATCCTCGTTGGCGAAGGCGGTGGTCGCGACCATGAGGTAATCCGAGGTGGCTCCACCACCCGGCCGCTCGTTCGTGATGTAAGGACGGACGAGGTCGGTCACGATCTGCCAGCGGTAATAGGCGCGCACCATGTTGAAGGAACCCGGGCCGCCTGGATCGTAGTCGAAGCTGCTTGTGTCGAGCGCGCCGAAGGAGGTTCCGCCCTGACGCGGGATGCCGATCGGCATGTCGGCGAATGTGTTGAACTTTCGGACGTCGAGATAGAGCTTAGCATCGTTGGTTCCGGCGCAGCTGAGCATGATGCTGATCTCGTCGCAGAACGCTTTGCGGAACGCCGCCTCGTCCTTGTCGGTCGCGGGATTCCGGTTGTAGGTGATCTGTCCGGTCCTCAACTCCCGCGCCATGGTATCGACGGCGTTCTCGAGCAGCTGCTCTCCGGCGAAGGCGACGAATGTCTCGATGATGGCGAACACGATCAGGAAGAACGGGATTGCCAGGATGGCGAATTCGATGGCCGCCACGCCGTCGCGTCCCGCGAGCAGCCGCGCCACGGCGCCGCGCCGTCCCGGGTTGCGGCTTCCCTTCTGGTCCACGGTAAAGGACATCGATCCCGTCGCTTCTTCCCGTTTCATCGCAAGAGAGCTATCAGGAATGCGTTTATGATCCGTAACGAACATAAGCCGAATTTAATGCGTCCGCCGACGCCGGCCTGCCCGGCCATCGGGCTCAGGGCGTCTTCGCGCCCACTTCCGGATTGACCTCGCAGTTCGGTCCGCACGACAGCACCGTTCTCTTGGTCTGGCGGTACACCCGCACCGTGTGGGCCTCGTCGGTCGAAACCAAAATGTCCTTGTCGACGATGGCACTGCCGTCCTTGCCGAGAATGACGAGGTTCGTCGTACCGTAGGCCTTGCCTGTCAGAACGATGGTCTTGTTGTCGGCGATCGTGACGTCGGCGATGTTCGAGTTGCCGACGATAACCTTTTCGACCGGGTGATTCAGCTTCAGGATGCGAGCATGGTCCATGTAGACCATGATGGGCTTGTCGGCGTACGCCTGACCGGCGGAGGCGATGGCAACGAGCGCCGTGACCCAGAGGGCGGTGAAGGTTCGCGTGGCGACGGCCCGGGCGGTTTTGAGAACGCGCATGAATCAATCCTCGGCAACGTGATCGGCCCGCAGAATCGCCGGGAATGGTGAATTAATGATTAAGTTGTCGCATCCGGCTTGCTGCTCCAGGCGCCGCACCGGGGAAGAATTGTTAGGAATTTCCTGTTAGATCATCGCGCAGGAAAGTCTCTGTGCCATGGTCCTCGCCGCAATTCTCATCGTATTTCCGCTCTGCATGGCGGTTACAGCGTTCTCGGATACGCTGTCGATGACCATACCCAACCGGGTGTCGGTCATCCTGCTCGGTGCGTTCGTGCTTCTCGCCCCGTTCGGCGGCATGAGCGGCGTGGCAATCGGTCTTCACCTTTTGTGCGGTGCAGTCGTCTTCGCAGTCTGCTTCGTCCTTTTCGCGCTCGGCGTGATGGGCGGGGGCGACGCAAAGGTGCTGACGGCGAGTTCCGTGTGGTTCGGCTTCGGCGCGGCGCTGATGACCTACCTGGTGACGATCTCGCTGCTTGGCGGGCTCCTCACCGTCGTCTTCGTGCTCGTGCGCAGCCGCGGCGACGTGCTGATGTCGACCCGCATACCGTTTCCGGCGCACTTCTATGACTCCAAGGCCGGCGTGCCCTACGGCATAGCCATCGGCATCGCCGGCTTCGTCTGCTACCCGCAGTCTCCGCTGATGCTTTACGCCCTCGCCCAGCTGGCGCGATGATGGAGCGGAACGCCTGCTTGCGAAGGCGCCGCGGCGGGTGCCCGCCCCCGGCAGACTGTCGTTATGGTTGCTTTAACTAACATCCTAACCAAGCCGTTAACCATAATTATACGATTCTGAGATCATTCTAAAGCGCGAAGACAACAGCGCGTCTCGAGGATCGACCATGAAACCCGCCCGCCTGATAATTCTGACTGTGGCTGTCGTGGCCGCCGGTTTGGCCGGCTATATGGCGATGAACCTGACAGGGCAAACGCCGACGGAGGCGGTCCGGATACCGGTCGTCCAGAAGGCCGCCAGCAAGCAGGTCCTCGTGGCCAAGAACAGCATACCGGTCGGCTCGAGACTGAAGCCGGCCGATCTGGAGTGGCGGGACTGGCCCGCGGACGGAGTCGTGAAGGGCTTCATGACCAAGACCGCCCGGCCGGACGCGATCAACGACCTGAAGGGGGCGGTCGTCCGCCTGCCGATGTTCGCGGGCGAGCCGGTGCTCGCCGAGAAGATCGTCGACTCCAGCAGCCATATCATGTCGTCGCTGCTGCCGGCCGGCAAGCGCGCGGTCGCCACGCAGATCTCCGTCGCTACCGGCGCCGGCGGGTTCATCCTTCCGAACGATCGCGTCGACGTCATCATGGTGCGCCGCGGCCAGACCAACGGCACGTTCACCACCGACACGGTGCTCTCGAACATCCGCGTTCTGGCGATCGACCAGCGCATCCAGGAAGACGAGAACGGCAAGAAGACGGCCGTCGGTGCCACGGCGACGCTGGAACTCACGCCCAAGCAGACGAAGATCCTGACGGTTGCCCAGCAAATGGCCGACCGGCTGACGCTCGCCCTGCGCAGCACGGCGGACGCCCAGCAGCCCGATACCGGCGGCGCATCCTACCTGCTGAACGGCGAAGCCGGCTCGGCGATCCAGGTCATCCGGTCCGGCGCCGTCACAAGCGTCGCGGCGAAGAACTGAAGCGGGGGAATGACAGTGACAAAGCTGACGAAACTCGTCTCGAGGGCCGCGGCGCTGAGCGCGATGCTACTGGCAGGCACCGCGGTCTTCGTCGTCGCCAATCCTCTGACGGGCATGAGCGTCCCGACAGCCCGGGCGGATGCCGACGTGATTTCCATCGCCCGCCACGGCCCTGGCGTCACCCGTAACGTCAAACTGGGGCTGAACAAGGCCGTCGTGGTCGACCTGCCCGAGGACGCGCACGATATCCTGGTCGCCGACCCGTCGGTCGCCGACGCGGTGACGCGCTCCTCGCGACGCATCTATCTTTTCGGGAAGACGGTTGGCCAGACGAACATCTTCGTCTTCGGCGCCAACGGCAAGCAGATCGTGTCGATCGATCTCTCGATAGAACGTGACGTCTCCACCCTGCAGAGGCAGCTTGCCCGCTTCATTCCGGATTCAAACATCAAGGTCGAGATCATCAACGACAACATCGTCCTGACCGGGACGGTGCGCACGCCTCAGGATTCGGCGCGAGCGGCCCAGCTCGCCAACATATTCGTCACGGGCGGCGAGGCGACCACACGCAACATCACCGCGACCGGCGGAAGCGCCTCCGGAGGCGCGGCGATTTTCGCCGAGCAGCGCCAGAAGTCGCAGATCGTCAACATGCTGCAGATCGACGGGCAGGACCAGGTGACGCTGAAGATTACGGTCGCCGAGGTCAAGCGCTCGATCTTGAAGCAACTTGGCATTGACGGCAGCGTCATCGGCAGCGGTTCGCTCGCCACTTCCCTGTTGACGAACAACCTGCCGGTGGAAAGCCTCATCGCCGGCTCGGCCGGCAACAACAGCGCCACGGGTGCCATCTCCGGAACGCTCGGCAGTTTCAACATCAGCAGCAAGATCCACGCGATGGAGCAGGCGAACGTGATCCGCACCCTCGCCGAGCCGACGCTGACTGCCATCTCGGGCGAGAATGCGAATTTCCACGTCGGCGGCGAGGTCTATTTTGCGACCACGACCAGCACGGCAACCGGCCAGACGACCCTGCAGGGCATCAATTACGGCATCAATCTCGGCTTCACGCCAGTGGTACTGTCTGCCGGGCGAATCAGCCTGAAGATCAACACCGAGGTGTCCGAGCCGCAGAACAGCGGCGGGTCCTTCTCCAAGAACGAGCGCACCGCTGATACCTCGGTCGAACTGCCCTCCGGCGGCTCGATCGTGATCGCCGGCCTGCTCAGCGACAATCTCCGGCAGACGATTTCCGGTGCACCGGGTCTGTCCAAGATACCGATCCTGGGAACGCTTTTCCGCAGCCGCGACTTCGTGAACAACCAGACGGAACTCGTCATCATCGCGACGCCCTATCTGGTGCGGCCCGTCGCCCGGAACAAGCTTTCGCGACCGGACGACAACTTCGTCGCAGCCTCCGACGGTGCCGGCTACTTCCTCGGCCGCGTCAACAAGATTTACGGCCGCATGAAGACCGACCTTCCGGACGGCCGCTACCACGGCGTCGTCGGCTACATCTACAAGTGAGGGGACTTGAGGGGATGACAATGATCAGCTTGACCCCGCCGGCGGGTACCCGGCTTCCGCGCATCGGCGGCAGGTCTTTCCGGATCCTCCGGAGGGCAGCGGTTGCCGCGCTCCTCGCCGGGGCGGCTTGCACCCTCGGGGGTTGCGTCGGCGAACCAGCCAACAGCGTCATCGTTGGATCGGTTCCGAGCGACTACCGTACCGCCCATCCGATCGTCGTCTCCCAGCAGGAGCAGACGCTCGACGTTCCCGTGGCCACCGGCGAACGGAAGATGGTTACCGGCGTCAGGGACATGGTGCGCGGCTTTGCGGAGCAATACCATCGCTCGGCCTCCAGTCTCGTCCGGATCATGGTGCCGCATGGCTCTACGAATGCGGGTTCTGCGGCGTTCGTCTCCCGTCAGGTGCGCCACGTGCTGGTCGCCAACGGCGTGCCGGCCTCGCTCGTCGTCGTCGCGCCATACGACGCCGGCGGCGCAGAGGATGCGCCGATCCGCATCGCTTACCTCGCCATGGCCGCCCACACCAACCCGTGCGGGCGCTGGCCGACCGATCTCGCGCAGAGCGACAACAACGCCAACTACGAGAATTTCGGTTGCGCGACGCAGAACAACCTTGCCGCCCAGGTCGCCAACCCAAGCGATCTGCTGGCGCCACGGGGCATGACGCCGATCGATTCGGAGCGGCGCACCGCCGTTTACCAAAGCTACGTGACCAGTGGTTCGAGCGCCGGCCGCTAGGCGGCGAGCGGCATAGCCGAGGCAGGATAGAACGATGAGTGACATCGCCTACGACGACGAAGAGCAGATGGAAGCCACGGGCGAGCAGTCCGCCGCCAGGGAGAGTTTCGAGAAGATCCGGCCGCTGCCGCGGATTTCGGTCCAGGCTTTCTGCGAGACGGAGAGCCTGCTGAAGACGATCGAACGATGCGGGCAGGACCGCCGCATGTCGAAGGTCAACCTGCGGGTGACGAACGGCGGCGTCGGCGCGGCGGTCAACATGTTCGCATCCGCGCCGACACCAAATCTCATAATCCTGGAGGTCGGGTCCACCTCGAAGGACCTCATGAACGACCTCGCGCCACTCGCCGAGGTCTGCGACCCGTCGACGAAGGTCGTCCTCGTCGGACATCACAACGACATAGCGCTCTATCGCGAACTGATCCGCAACGGCATATCCGAGTACATCGTGGCTCCGGTGTCCATGGCCGACGTAATCGGCGTCATCGCCTCGATCTTCGTCGATCCCGAGGCCGAGCCGCTTGGCCGCTCGATCGCCTTCGTGGGCGCAAAGGGTGGCGTCGGCTCGTCGACGATCGCGCACAACTGCGCATGGGGCATCTCGAGCCTCTTCGCGACAGAGACGATCCTGGCCGACCTCGACCTGCCCTTCGGGACCGCAAACATCGACTTCGACCAGGACCCGCCGCAGGGCATGGCCGAAGCGGTCTACTCTCCGGACCGGCTGGACGAAGTATTCCTGGACCGGCTCCTGTCCAAGTGCTCCGATCACCTGTCGCTTCTGGCCGCGCCGGCCATGCTTGATCGCACCTACGAGCTCGGCCGTTCAGCGTTCATGCCGGTTCTGGACGTGGTGCGGCGCAACGCCCCCGTCATGGTCCTCGACGTTCCGCACGCCTGGGTGGACTGGACCGAGGCGCTGATGGCAGATGTCGACGAAATCGTGGTCACGGCAGTTCCCGATCTCGCAAATCTCCGCAACACAAAGAACCTGTTCGACGCGCTGCGCAAGCTGCGTCCGAACGACCGTCCGCCACACCTGATCCTGAACCAGGTCGGTATGCCCAAGCGGCCGGAGATTTCGCCGGCCGACTTCTGCGAGCCGCTGGAAACGGATCCGATCGCAGTGATCGCCTTCGACAGCCAGCTCTTCGGGAATGCGGCCAACAGCGGCCGGATGGTCGCCGAGCTCGACGGCAAGTCGGCCATGGCCGAGACCTTCTCGCAGGTAGCGCATGTCGTGACTGGAAGGGTTGAGGTGAAGAAGCGGCGCAAGGGGACGCTCCCCGGGCTTATGTCGCTTCTCGGGCGCAAGTGACAGCTATCTCCAGAGGCACACACGAAAGACCAGCTCATGTTCGGTAAACGTGGAAAGGAAGGTCTGTCGAAGCCGGAGGCGAATGCCGCGGCATCCGCGCCGATGGCTCCGGAGTACCGGGAGAAGGAAGGCGCAGTGGCGGAGGCCCCGCCCGTTGCAGTCCAGGCGAAGCCCGAACCGGTGAAGCCGGCTCCCCCGCCGCCGGCGCCGGCACGACGTCGTTCGGTGCGCAACGAATCCTACTATGACACCAAGTCGCAGGTTTTCTCCGCGCTGATCGACACGATCGATCTTTCGCAGCTCGCCAAGCTCGATGCCGAGAGCGCGCGTGAAGAAATCCGCGACATCGTCAACGACATCATCACCATCAAGAATTTCGCGATGTCGATTTCCGAGCAGGAGGAACTGCTCGAGGACATCTGCAACGACGTGCTCGGCTATGGACCGCTGGAGCCGCTTCTCGCGCGCGACGACATTGCCGACATCATGGTCAACGGCTCCGGCCAGACCTTCATCGAAGTCAATGGCAAGGTCGAGGAATCGGAAATCCGCTTCCGCGACAACTCGCAGCTCCTGTCAATCTGCCAGCGCATCGTCAGCCAGGTCGGCCGCCGTGTCGACGAATCCAGCCCGATATGCGACGCCCGCCTGCCCGACGGATCGCGCGTCAACGTCATAGCACCGCCGCTCGCCATCGACGGCACCGCCCTGACGATCCGGAAATTCAAGAAGGACAAGCTGACGCTCGACCAGCTTGTCAAGTTCGGCACCATCACGCCGGAGGGCGCCACGATACTGCAGATCATCGGCCGCGTCCGCTGCAATGTCGTCATCTCCGGCGGCACCGGTTCGGGCAAGACGACGCTGCTGAACTGTCTGACGCGCTACATCGACACCACCGAGCGCATCATCACCTGCGAGGACTCCGCGGAACTCCAGCTGCAGCAGCCTCACGTCGTCCGCCTCGAGACGCGCCCGCCGAACATCGAGGGCGAGGGCGAGGTCACGATGCGCGACCTGGTCAAGAACTGCCTGCGCATGCGTCCTGAGCGCATCATCGTCGGCGAGGTACGCGGACCGGAAGTCTTCGACCTGCTGCAGGCCATGAACACCGGTCATGACGGCTCGATGGGGACGATCCACTCCAACTCCCCGCGCGAGTGCCTGAGCCGCATGGAGTCGATGATCGCCATGGGCGGCTATTCGCTGCCGGCCAAGACCGTCCGCGAGATCATCACCGGTTCGGTCGACGTCATCGTCCAGGCCTCCCGCCTGCGCGACGGCTCCCGGCGCATCACCCACATCACCGAGGTCATCGGCATGGAGGGTGATGTCGTCATCACGCAGGACCTCATGAAGTACGAGATGGACGGTGAGGATGCCGCCGGCCGCATCATTGGCAGTCACAAGTCGACCGGCATCGGCCGGCCGCATTTCTGGGACAAGGCGCGCTACTTCGGCGAGGAGAAGCGCCTGGCGGCTGCACTCGACGCAATGGAACAGATGACCGGCTAGGAGTATCGCTGTGCTGGGCTTGGATCCGAAAGTTCTCGCAATAATCGTTCTGGCGGCGATTTCCGCCGGCGCGGTGGGCTACGCTTTCCTGTTCTCGCAGATCGAGACGCAGAAGAAGGCGGAAGGGCGCGTCAAGAAGATCAAGGCCGCCGAGACGGACCGTGCCAAGGTGAAGGCAGCGCGCGATCGTGTCACCGAAATGAGCAAGCGCCGGAAGTCGATCCACGACACGCTGAAGACGCTCGAGCAGAAACAGAAGGAAGACGGCAGGACGAAGGCGCCGCCGCTCAAGGATCGCCTGACGCAGGCCGGACTTACGATCACGCCGAGACAGTTCTACATGATCAGCGCCGCTTGCGCTCTGGCCCTGGCACTCGTCGCCCTGATTCTGAAGGCGCCAGTCTACATCATCGGCGGCGTTGCGCTGGTCGGGCTGCTGGGCATTCCGCGCTGGGCCATTGCCTTTCTCAGGGCGCGGCGGATGAAGGCCTTCCTGAACGAGTTCCCGAATGCGCTCGACGTGATGGTCCGCTCGATCAAGTCCGGCCTGCCGCTTAACGATGCGATGCGCCTGATCGCCTCCGACGGACAGGAGCCGGTCAAGACCGAATTCCGCAGGGTGATCGAGTCACAGCAGATGGGCATGAGCGTGCCCGATGCCTGCGCGCGCATGCACTACTCCGTTCCGCTGCCCGAAGCGAATTTCTTCGCGATCGTCATCGCCATCCAGGCACAGGCCGGCGGCAACCTGTCGGAGGCACTCGGCAACCTGTCTCGCGTGCTGCGCGACCGCAAGAAGATGAAGGCGAAAGTCCAGGCACTGTCGATGGAGGCCAAGGCGTCCGCGGCGATCATCGGCGCCTTGCCCTTCATCGTCGCCATTCTCGTCTATCTGACGTCGCCACATTACATGATGGTTCTCTTCACGGATTCGCGCGGCCACCTGATCATGGGAGCCTCCGCGATCTGGATGTCCATCGGCATCCTGGTGATGCGCAACATGATCAACTTCGAAATCTGAGCGGGGCCAGGACGATGATCGCGACCATCATGCACACTGCCACTGATCCCAGCTTCATCATGGCCGCGCTGGTGTCCATCGCCGTGTTCGCCACGCTCTTCACGCTGATGATTCCCTATTTCGAGAAGGGGGACCTCGACGCCCGGATGAAATCTGTCGCCCTCGAGCGCGACGAGATCCGGGCGCGCGAACGGGCACGCCTGAATTCCGAGCAGAACCGCGCCGGCAGGGCCAGCCTGCGAACCCAGAACAACGCCTCGATCCGCGATTTCGTCGAACGGCTGAACCTTCGCACCGCCCTTGCCGACGCCGGTACTGTCGGCAAGCTGCGGTCGGCCGGCTTCAGGTCGCAGAACGCCCTCAACATTTTCCTTTTCGCGCGGTTCGTCCTGCCGTTCGTGTTCCTGGCCCTGGCACTCCTTTATCTTCTCGTCCTTCACGGCCTCGCGGACAAGCCGTTCACGATCCGCATGCTGGTCTGTGTCGGTGCCGCATACGCGGGCTTCTACGCACCGATCCTCTTCGTCAGCAATCGCGTGGGCAAGCGTCAGAAGTCGATCCGCGCGGCCTGGCCGGATGCACTGGACCTCATGCTCATCTGCGTGGAATCCGGCGTCTCGATCGAGGCCGCGCTTCGCAGGGTCGCCGACGAGATCGCACTGCAGTCGCCGCCGCTGGCCGAGGAGCTGGTCCTCACCACGGCGGAACTCTCCTATCTTCAGGACAGGCGCATTGCGCTGGAGAACCTCGGCACGCGTACGGGGCTGGAACCGGTGAAATCCGTGACGCAGGCCCTCATCCAGGCCGAGCGCTATGGTACGCCGATCTCGCAGGCCCTCCGCGTCCTCGCGCAGGAAAGTCGCGACATGCGGATGACCGAGGCCGAGAAGAAGGCGGCCGCGCTGCCGCCGAAGCTGACAGTGCCGATGATCCTTTTCTTCCTTCCGGTGCTTTTCGGCGTCATCCTCGGCCCCGCGATGATCCAGGTCATGGACAAGTTCAGCCACGGCTGACGCGAGGCAGTCCGGCGTCGCGGTGCGCCCGGTCCTGGTCGGAGAAGGCCGACGGACCGGCTGCGCTGGCGATGTATCGTTGGCGTTGGCCGGAGACCTGCGCGCGCAATGCGCCTTTGTGGCTACGAATTGCTGGTGGCGTGAAAGGATGGCCGACCGCGCGCCCTATCGGATCGGCGTCGCTGACGGCGCATCGCTCGGCACCGGAGGGCCGAAACTCAGTTGCTGGCCTTCGTCTTCTTCTTCTTGTCGGCAGCTGCCAGCTTGCTCCAGGAATTCTGCTGGGACAGCATCTGTCTCAGGTACTGGACGTTCGCCCTCGCCTCGTCGGCCGGAAGATCGGCGCTGGCGATCTTCTCGGCATCGGCAAACCGCCCCTGGAGCCCGACCACGAGTGCCAGGTTCTGGCGAATTCTGCCATCGGCATCCGGCTGCGCCGCGGCCTTGCGCAGATAGCTTTCCGCCGTCTGCAGGTCGCCCGTCAACACATATGACATGCCGAGGTTCGACAGGACCGAGGGCTCGTTCGGCTGGATTTGCAGGGCCTTGCGGTAAAGCGCGCGGGCGTCTGCGGAACGGCCGAGCTGGTCGAGGATCGCTCCCTGCGCCGACAGCAGCCGCCAGTCCGGATGGTCCGGCGTCTGGGCGCGCTGGATGGTCTCGAGGGCC
Source organism: uncultured Alphaproteobacteria bacterium (assembly GCA_963760965.1). GTDB lineage: Bacteria > Pseudomonadota > Alphaproteobacteria > Rhizobiales > Rhizobiaceae > Pararhizobium_B. The sequence continues at coordinate 597,452 of CAVXEW010000002.1, read as the reverse complement.
TGGCTGAGATTGCCGGCTGCCGCCTGCGCCTTGCCGTACGCGGCAAGCACCTCCCGGTCGTCCGGGTGATTGATCGCCACCTGCTGCATGACCGCGAGCGCCTGATCCGTCTGCCCGGTCGTCCTCAGCAGCGAGGCGTAGTTGAGACCGGTATTGCGGTCCTTCGGGTTGCTGGCGTAGGCAGCTCCGATCTGTCGGGTCGCCGCCTCGAGTTGCTGGCGGTTCATGTGCGAGATCGAGTCCTGACTCACGGGAATCGACCCGGTGGTCATCGGGCTGTGCGTTGCGCAGCCTGCGATCGACAGCGCCGCTGCCGTCATCAGCGCCGCGCGCAGAAGCCGGATGCGACCGATCCGGGCACTTCGTGAGATATCCATTGCCGTCCCCCGAACGTTCCGATGGTCCTGCTGCCTGATGCGGTTGCCGGCCGAATCCAGGTGCTCTACTCTCAAGGTGCGACCATCGACCGAGTAGTATTCCGTTAACCCTAACAGAGTGTTAACGCGACCTGTCTCCACCGCCCCGAAAGCGAGGTTCCCATGGCACCTTTCGAACTCTTTCCTCGCCCTGCGTTCTTCGCGGAACCGGGCGCGGAAAGCCTCCCGCTGCACTTCGCGACGCCCGCGGACCTGGTGCGCGACGGGCTCGATCCGGCGGCGCTCCAGTGGGCCCGCGCCGCCGGCTTTTCCGCCGAAAGCGGCGAGCTTCTGTTGCTTCCAGGTGCCGAGGGAGGGCTTGCAGGCGCTCTCTTCGGCCTCGGGTCGACCCCAGAAGATTCTCCTTTTGCCGCCGGCGTGCTGGCGCGCAGGTTGCCGCGCGGCGTGTGGCATGTCGCCTCGGGCCCGCAGCGCCCGCGGGAGAACGCTCTCGGCTTTGGTCTCGGAAGCTATGTCTTCGACCGATTCCGCAAGTCGCCGCCCCGCGGGGCTCTCCTGCAATTGGCCGGCGAGGTCGATGCCACCGCCGTCGAACGGCAGCTGGCGGGCGTCTTTCTCGCACGCGACCTCGTCAACTTGCCCGCCAGCCACATGGGACCGGCGGCACTCGAGGATGCGTTGCGCAGGCTTGCATCCCACTACGACGCCGACGTGGCGGTGACGGTCGGCGAAGACCTGCTGGAAAAGGGCTTTCCGCTCATACATGCGGTTGGGCGCGCAGGCAGCGAGGCACCGCGTCTCCTCGACATGCGCTGGGGGCGCCCGGGAGCGCCGAAAGTTTCCCTGGTCGGCAAGGGGGTCTGTTTCGATACCGGCGGGCTCGACATCAAGCCGGCTTCCTCGATGCTCCTGATGAAGAAGGACATGGGCGGCGCCGCCAACGTGATGGGCCTGGCGCTGATGATCATGGACGCCGGGCTCGACGTCGACCTGCGCGTCCTCGTTCCGGCGGTCGAGAACTCCATTTCCGGAAACGCGTTTCGTCCGGGAGACGTGCTCACGAGCCGCAAGGGGCTGACGATCCAGATCGACAATACCGACGCCGAGGGCCGCCTGGTGCTTGCCGACGCGCTGACACTTGCCGATGCGGATCATCCCGACCTGCTGATCGACATGGCGACGCTCACCGGCGCTGCCCGCGTCGCCCTCGGTCCCGACGTTCCCCCTTTCTACACGCGCGACGACGCGCTTTCGGGGGCCATTGCGACAGCGGCCGGAGAGGAGCACGATCCGCTCTGGAGGATGCCGCTTTACAAACCCTACGCCAGCGACCTCAGGACCCAGATCGCCGACATCACCAACGCGCCGTCGGGCGGCCTCGCAGGCTCCATCACCGCAGCGCTCTTCCTTGCGCATTTCGTCGAGCCGGAAACGGCCTGGGCCCATTTCGACATCTATGCCTGGTGCCCGAAGGAAAAGCCGCATGCGCCGGCCGGCGGCGAGGCGCAGGGTATTCGTGCGCTCTACCGCGTCGTCAGGGAGCGCTTTGGCTGATTGTCGCAGGGCTTGTGCCTGCCGGGCCAAGGGCGCAGAATGGTTCGGCAGCGAAACGACGCAAGAAGTTCGGCAAAGCCATGGCAATCGATCTGAGGCCTTCCCAGGCGTTGGGGCTCTGGCATGCCGCAGCGCTGGCGCAGGTGCGCGAGGCAGGACCGGACCTGACGCTGCGCCAGATCGCCATCCTGCTGCACATCTATCTCGTGCCTCCGCCGCACACGGTGCGTGGCCTTGCCGCGACCCTCGGCGTCACCAAGCCGGTGATCACGCGTGCCCTCGACACGATGGGGCATCTCGGGCTGGTGAGGCGGGTCCGGGACGAGCGCGACCGGCGCAACGTCGTCATCAAGCGAACCGTCGAAGGTGCCCTGTATGTCGAAAGGCTGGGCGACATCATCATCGGGAGCGGCGCAAACCTGAAGATATGAGAGAGGCCCTCGGATGGCAGAAGATCTTGACCGCCGGCTCAACGCCTATCGACCGGATCTCGCGGATCTTCGGCTGAAGGACCGTGTTCAAGCCGATGCCTATGCCGCCGGCACCGACGAACGCGTCGTCGTGCCGGTCGCGGACGTGAAATCGGTTCCCGACCGGGCGGCAGGCACCGAGACGCAGCTGCTGCTCGGCGAGTTGGTCACCGTTTTCGAGCGGTCCGGCGGCTGGTGCTGGATCCAGGCGAAGAGCGACGGCTATGTCGGCTATGTAGAGGAGACCGGATGCAGGGTGTCGAAGACACAGCCGACGCACCGCGTGGTTGTTCCGCGGACCTTCCTGTATCCGGCAGCGGACCTGCGTTTCCCGCCCGCGGCCGTCGTCTCGGCCGGCAGCCTGCTCGAAGTCGTCGACCAGGCCGAGACGCGCGGGGTTCTCTACGACATTCTTGCAGACGGTACAGCCGTGATCGCGCGGCACTGTCTGCCGATCGGCGAGGTCTGCTCGATGGACTATGTGTCGATCGCCGAGACCTTCATGGAGACGCCGTATCTGTGGGGCGGGCGCTCCGCCTTCGGCATCGACTGCTCGGGGCTGGTACAGCTTGCGCTTCAGCTGTCGGACTGCCCGTCGCCCCGCGATTCCGACATGCAGGCGGCCGGGCTGGGTTATCCGTTTCAGCCGGGCGAGGATCTTTCCGGCCTGCGCCGCGGAGATTTCGTGTTCTGGAGGGGGCATGTCGGCCTGCTGCAGGATCCTGCGACGCTGCTGCATGCCAGCGGCCACACGATGACGGTCACAAGCGAGGCCCTCGACGAGGCTATCGGCCGCATCGCCGCGCAGTATGGCATGCCGACCGGCTTCCGGCGCCTCTGAAGCTCAGTACTGCGCCGCGCGATCGACGAGGTTTTCGAAGGGTCGTCCGGCCTCGTGGGCCAATATCTGTCGTATCATCGGCGGCACCAGTGCTGCGGGCACCGACGTCGCCGCTGCGTGCGGAGTGATCGAAACCCGCGGGTGATCCCAGAGCGGATGGTCTTCCGGCAAGGGCTCCCGGGTGAAGACGTCTAGCGTGGCCGCGCCGAGGACGCGGGTCTCGAGCGCCTGAAGGATGTCGTCTTCCTTCTGAAGTCCTCCTCGTCCGGCATTGATCAGTATGGGAGGGCCGAGCGGACCTTCCGCCTTCATCTGGCGGAAGAGGCGCAGGTCCAGTATGCCCTGCGTCGCCGCGGTTAGCGGCAGCAGCACGACGAGAATGTCGACTTCCGCCAGGAAGGAAGGGAGCCCGTCCTCGCCGTGATGGCAGGTAACGCCGTCGATCCGCTTCGGTCGACGCGACCAGCCGGAGATCTTGAAGCCGAGCATTGAAAGTTTTCGAGCCGCGTCCGTACCAAGCACTCCGATGCCCATGATGCCGACCGTGACGTCGGCCGCCGCTGGCTGCCGCCGGTCTTCCCGCCACAGATGCTGGGCCTGCTGGCGACGGTAGAGGGCGCCCATCCGGTGATGATCGAGCACCTGCCACGCCACATATTCGCTCATCCGCGCCGTCAGGTCATCGGAGACGACCCGAACGACCGGAACCTCGGGAATTGCGGGCTGCTCGAAGATGTGGTCGACGCCGGCCCCGATGGAGAAGATCGCTTCCAGGTTGGGCAGGCCGGCGAGTACCGCCGGTTCCGGCTTCCACACGACCGCGTAGCGGATGGACGGGTCCCGAGGCCCCTCCGGTGCGAGCACGGTTTCCCGGTCCGGCGCATGTCGTTCGAGAGCATCCTTCCAGTCCCGCGGGTCCCAGCCCGTGACAGACAGCAGGATCCGGCCCTTCTTGTCCATTTGAATCCTCTCCTAGCGAACGGCGAACAGGCCTTCCTTGTGCCTGTCCAGCCAGTTGAGGGCAAGCAGGGTGAAGACGTTGCCGATTGCGCCGCCGTCGGCGGCGGCGATCGCCGCTTCCGGCGTGCACGCGAAGGGATAGATGATCTCGTTCTGGTCGTGGCCGGCCCGCTGCGGCAGCGTGCTGGCGTCGACCCGCGCCGCATAAAGGTTGATGAATTCGTCCGAAATGCCGGGCGAGGAGAGAAAGCGTGCGATCGCGGTCATCGAGAGCGGAGCAAGGCCGGTCTCCTCATGCAGCTCGCGGGATGCGGCCGTTTCCGCGTCCTCGCCCTCGTCGACCGCGCCTGCGACGATCTCGACAAGCATTCCCGAGCCGGTCGCGAGGTGCGCGCCGAGCCGAAACTGCCGGATGAGCACGACAAGTCCGGCCACCGGATCGTAAGGCAGGACGGCGACGATCGGCGGGCTGCGCAGAACCTGTCGGCTGACGGGCTCCTCCCACTGCGCGTCACCGGCGACGCGGTGCCGGAAACGATAGGTATCGACCGGCCGGAAGCCCTCGTAGGGACGTTCATGCACGTCGACGTCGACCTCGGTCGGGCGGTCCTGGATTTCTCTGCGGCTCATTGGCTGACGATCCCCCTCGGCGCGGTCTCCAGCTTGAAGGCGGCGGCCATCAGTGCCTTCGTGTAGTCCGTCTCCGGTGCATCGAAGATTCGGTCGGCCGGTCCTTCCTCCACGACTTTCCCCGCGCGCATCACGATGACGTCGTTGGCCAGCGCACGGACGACCTTCAGGTCGTGGCTGATGAAGAGATAGGCGAGGTCGTGCCGCTTCTGCAGGTCGCGCAGCAGGTCGACCACCTGAGCCTGGACGCTCATGTCGAGGGCCGAGGTCGGTTCGTCGAGCATGACGAAGGTCGGCTTCAGCACCATGGCGCGGGCAATCGCGATGCGCTGGCGCTGGCCGCCGGAGAATTCGTGCGGATAGCGCCAGCGCGTCGACGGATCGAGGCCGACCTCGACGAGCGCCGACGCCACGCGGCGGTCGCGCTCCTCGAAGGAGAGCGAGGGCTCGTGTATCTGCAGCCCTTCCGCGACGATGTCGGAGACCGACATGCGAGGGCTGAGCGAGCCGTAGGGGTCCTGGAACACCACCTGCATGCGGTTTCGCAGCGGCTTCATTGCCTTGAAGGAGTATTCGTTTATGTCGCGCCCGACGAAGCCGATGCGGCCTTCAGAGCCGATCAGGCGCGTGAGCGCGAGGCCAAGGGTCGTCTTGCCGGACCCGGATTCGCCAACGACCCCAAGCGTCTGCCCGGCCCGGAGCTTCAGGTCGATCCCGTCGACAGCCTTTACGTGGTCGACGACGCGGCGGAAGAAACCCTTCCTTATCGGGAACCACACCCGCACGCTTTCGCCCTCGATCACGACCGGTGCGCTCATGTCCGCCTCGGGCGGCTGCCCCTTGGGTTCGGCGGCGAGCAGGTGCCTCGTGTAGCTGTGCGTCGGATTGCCGAAGATCTCGGCCGTTGCCCCGCGCTCGACGATCTCGCCCTTGGTCATCACGCAGACCCGGTCGGCGAACTTCCTGACAATGCCGAGATCGTGGGTGATGAAGAGCACCGCCATGCCGTATTCGTCCCGCAGGCGGCCGAGGAGGTCGAGGATCTGCGCCTGCACGGTGACGTCGAGGGCGGTCGTCGGCTCGTCGGCTATGAGGAGCTTCGGCCGGTTTGCAAGCGCCATGGCGATCATGACGCGCTGCCGCTGTCCGCCCGAAAGCTGGTGCGGATATGCACCGATACGGCGCTCCGGGTCCCGGATGCCGACCTGGGTCAGAAGTTCGATGATCCGCTCGCGGGCCTGCTTCTCGCGCATGCCCTGGTGGACGGCGAGCACCTCGCCGATCTGCCGTTCGATCGTGTGGAGCGGATTGAGCGAGGTCATCGGCTCCTGGAAGATCATCGTGACGTCGTTGCCGCGAACCTTGCGGAGTTCCTTCTCGGAAGCTGCAAGCAGGTCCTGTCCCCCGAACAGGATGCGGCCGCTCGGGTGCGTCGCCGAAACAGGCAGCAGTTTCAGGATCGACAGCGCAGAGACGGATTTTCCCGAGCCCGACTCGCCGACGAGCGCGACGGTCTCGCCCGGATTGATGTCGAACGAGATGCGGTCCACGGCGAGCGAATTGGCCCCGCGATGGCTGAACGCAACAGAAAGATCGTGGACGGCGAGAAGCGGTTCGGACGTCATGGCCATCTCCTCACCTGAACGTCTTGCGCGGGTCGAAGGCGTCGCGCGCGGCCTCGCCGATGAAGATCAGCAGCGACAGCATGATCGACAGGACGAGGAAGGCGGTGAGGCCGAGCCAGGGAGCCTGCAGGTTGTTCTTGCCCTGCGCGATCAGTTCGCCGAGGGAGGGCGAGCCAGGCGGAAGTCCGAAGCCGAGGAAGTCGAGCGAGGTCAGCGTGGTGATCGAGCCGGACAGTATGAAGGGCAGGAAGGTCATCGTAGAGACCATCGCGTTCGGCAGCAGGTGCCGGAAGATGATCGTCACGTTGCCCACGCCGAGAGCGCGCGCTGCGTTGACGTATTCGAAGTTGCGCGCACGCAGGAATTCCGCCCTGACGATGCCTACGAACGCCACCCACGAGAAGAGCAGCATGATCCCGAGCAGCACCCAGAAGCCGGGCGGCAGGATCGCGGCGATGATGAGCAGGATGTAGAGCACCGGCATCGATGACCAGATTTCGATGAATTGCTGGAAGGTGAGGTCGATCCAGCCGCCGAAGAAGCCCTGAATGGCACCGGCCGTGACACCGATTATCGCCGAGGCCGCCGTCAGGATCAGGCCGAAGAGGACGGATATCCGGAATCCGTAGATCAATCTGGCGAGCACGTCGCGAGCCTGGTCGTCAGTACCGAGCCAGTCCATGTTCCCGATGATGCAGTTCGGGTCTTCGGCTTTCTTCGGATAGGCCGAGCAGCGTTCCTTCTTCGACATCAGCCACCATGGCTCGGTCGGCGCGGAATGCGGGATATAGGAATTGGCGGTGCGGTAGGAATAGCGGATCGGCGGCCATATCATCCAGCCATGTTCGCCGATCTCCTTCTGGATGAACGGATCGCGGTAGTCGGTGCGTGCCAGGAACCCCCCGAACTTCGATTCCGGGTAGTCGACGACGACCGGCGCCAGCAGCTCTCCCTTGTAGTCGACGAGGATCGGCCTGTCGTTGGCGATGAATTCCGCGAACAGGCTGAGAACGAACAGGACCAGGAAGATCCAGAAAGACCAGTAGCCGCGCCTGTTGGACTTGAAATTCTCCCAGCGCCGCCTGTTCGTCGGCGAGATCCACCCGCGCGGCGGGCCGCCGTCGGCGGCATCCTGACCGTTCTTTCCTTCGACCGCCCTGTCCACGTCAGACGTCCCGCTTCTCGAAGTCGATGCGCGGATCGACCCAGGTATAGGTGAGGTCCGAGATGAGGCCGACGACGAGCCCCATCAGTGAGAAGATGTAGAGCGTTGCGAAGACCACTGGATAATCGCGCTTGACGACCGATTCGAAGCCGAGCCGCCCGAGCCCGTCGAGCGAGAAGATGGTCTCGATTAGCAGCGACCCGGAGAAGAACGAGGTGATGAAGGCGGCCGGGAAGCCGGCGATGATGATCAGCATGGCGTTGCGGAAAACGTGCCCGTAGAGCACCCGGCGCTCGCTCAGGCCCTTCGCCCGGGCGGTCACGACGTATTGCTTCTGGATCTCGTCGATGAAGGAGTTCTTCGTCAAGAGGGTCGACGTCGCGAAGGCGGCAAGTGAAAGGGAGATGAGCGGCAGCGTCAGGTGCCAGAAATAGTCGCCGATCTTCGCATACCACGGCAGTGACCAGAAATTGTCCGAGACGAGCCCGCGCAGGGGGAACCAGTCGAGGAACGAGCCGCCGGCGAAGAGCACGATCAGCAGGATGCCGAACAGGAAGCCCGGCACCGCATAGGCGACGATGATGATCCCCGACGTCCAGACGTCGAAGCGCGAGCCGTCCCGCACCGCCTTCCTGATGCCGAGAGGGATCGAGATCGCATAGGAGAGGAGCAGGATCCACACGCCCAGCGAAATGGAAACCGGAAGCTTCTCCTTGATCAGTTCGATGACCGAGATGTCTCGGAAATAGCTCTGGCCGAAATCGAAACGGGCATAGTCCCACATCATCTTCAGGAAGCGCTGCAGGGGGGGCTTGTCGAAGCCGAACTGCTTCCTGAGCTTGGCGATGAAGGCCGGGTCCAGGCCCTGCGCGCCGCGATAGTCGCCATTGTCGCTGCCGCCCGAGGATTGTTGGGACCCCTGGAAGTCGCCGCCGCCTGAAATTCGGCTCGTCGTGGTATTACCCTGCCCCTGGAGCTGGGCGATGACCTGCTCGACGGGCCCGCCCGGGGCGAACTGGATAACTGCGAACGATATCGACATGATCCCGACGATGGTCGGGATCATCAGCAGAAGGCGGCGAAGTATGTAGGCGCCCACGCTCACTCACCCTGCCGGCGGGGAGAACTCCCCTGCCGGTCCGGTATGAAGATCTCGCCCGTCACGCCCTGCCAATCGCCTTTGCCTTGTCCGCGTCGTACCACCAGAGGCTCTCGACCGGCCAGCCATAATCGGGCTTTGGCGTGACGAAGCCGAACATGTCCCAGTACGCGACCCGGTGATTCGCCGAATACCAGTTCGGGATCCAGTCGAGCCTTGCGCGCTCGATCCTGTCAAGGACGCGCATCGCAGTGACCAGTTCGTCCCGGCTTTTCACTCCCTTGATGTGCTCTATGAGTTCGTCATAGACGGGAGCCCTGACGCCCGAGAGATTGTATGAACCCTCGCGCTTCGCCGCCTCGCTGGAGATGAACTGCCGCAGCGTCTCCGCCGTCGGCGTCGCCTCGAACTGGCTGGCGTACATCGTCATGTCGAAATCGAAGCTAGCCAGGCGCGACTGGTACTGTGCCGGATCGACCAGGCGCATCGTGGCGTCGATGCCGAGGCTGCGCAGGTTCTGCACGAAGCTCGACAGCAGCCGCTCGAGCGCCGGCGACCTGATCAGGATTTCCAGCGTCAGCTTGTCGCCGTCCTTCTCGATAAGGTCGCCGCTCCGCTTCCAGCCGGCCGCCTGAAGCAGGTCGTAGGCCTTCTTCAGAAGGCTGCGGTCATGCCCCGATCCGTCGGAGACGGGCTGCCTGACCGCCGGGCCGAAGGCGCGCTTGGGCACCTCCTCCTTTAGGGACTTCAGGAGCTGGAGTTCCGCGCCTTCCGGCTTGTCTGTCGCAACGAAGTCGGACTTTTCAAACAGCGACTGCGCGCGCTTGTACGCGTTGTAGAAAATCTTCGCATTCGTCCATTCGAAGTCGAAGCACAGGTCGATCGCCTGGCGAACACGCTCGTCGGCGAACCGTTCGCGCCTCTGGTTCAACGCCCAGGCTTGCATGGTAGGCCGTTTCTCCTCGGGAAACTCGGCCTTGACGACCTTGCCGTCGGCAAGCGCGGGGAAATGGTATTCGGTCGCCCATGTCTTCGACGTGAACTCCTCGCGCCAGTGGATGGAACCCTTCTTGAAGGCCTCGAACGCCGGCTCGCGCGCCGCGAAGAAGTCGATTCGGATCCTTGCGAAATTGTTGAGCCCGGCTGCTGTCGGCAGGTCCGCGCCCCAGTAGTCCCGAACCCGCTCGTATTCCATGTATCGTCCGGCTTCGAACCTGCCGACCCTGTAGGGGCCGGACGAAAGGGGGATCTCGAGCTTCGAGGAATTGAAGGGGTGCTGCGTATAGAAATCCCGGGAAAGGATCGGGATGCTCGACGTCGCCAGGATCGCGTGGGCCGACTGGTCGCCGGAATAGCGGATCTGAACCGTGTGATCGTCCATCACCTTTGCGCTGACAAGTTCCGCGAGCGGGAAGGCAAGCTGCGGATGGCCCTTTTCCTTCAGTTCCAGGAAGGAGAAGACGACGTCGGACGCCTTGACCGGCGAGCCGTCGTGAAACCTTGCGTTCCGGCGCAGGCCGAACGTGTAGCTGTTCCGGTCCTTGCTGATCTCCACCCACTCGGCGAGATGACAGTAGATGGCGTCCGCCTCGTCGAGCGCGGAGACCATCAGCGTGTCGAAGCACATCTCCATTCTTGGCGGCGCATCCCCCTTCAGGACGAAGCAGTTGAGCGTATTGAAGGTCTGCGTGTTCTGGTTGAAGAACCAGTTGGGCGGCGAGAAGTTGAACTGGCCGCCCTTCGGCGCCTTTGGATCGACGTAGTCGAAGCGCTTGAAGCCGGCCTCGTATTTCAGTTCGCCGAACGCAGAGAGGCCGTGAAGCTTGGCCTCGGCCGGATTGGCCGCGAAAGCGCGCGAGACGGAGACCGGCAGCATCACGAGGCCGCCGGCGGCAGCCGAGGTCTGCAGGAAGCTCCGGCGGTCCATCCGGACGGGTCGATGTCGGGCGGGGGGCTTCAAGACTTGGGCTTCTCGGCAGCCTTGGCCCACCAGATCGCCGGGAAGCCGATGCCGTATTTCGGCAAGTCTTTCGGCCGGGCAAGCCTGTTCCAGTAGGCGACCGGCTGCTCCTGCCGCGTGTATGTCGGAATCACGTAGTCGTGGGCGAGCAGGTCGCGGTCGAGAGCGTGCGTGGCTGCGACGAGATCCTCCCGGTTCGCGGCAAAGATCACCTTGCGTACCAGCGCGTCGATGCCCGGGTCGGCGATGCCGGCATAGTTCTGCGAGCCTTCCCGCCTGGCCGACTCCGAACCCCAGAATTCGGCCTGCTCGTTGCCGGGCGAAAGGGATTCCGGCCATGCATTGTAGATCATGTCGAAGTCCCGGCTGCGAATGCGGTTGATGTAGGACGACGGATCGACCGTGCGCACGCTTGCGTTGATGCCGATGCGTTTGAGGTTCTTGGCGAACGACAGCGCGACGGGCGAGATCGTGTCGCCGTTGAGCAGGATCTCGAAGGAGAACGGCTTGCCGGTCTTGGCGTCGACCATGCCGTTGTCGCGGATCTCGTAGCCCGCCTCCTTGAACAGTTCGACTGCCTTGCGCAGGTTGGCGCGCAATTTCTCCGGTGAGCCGGCCACGGGATTGGTGTAGGGTCGGGTGAAGATACTGTCCGGCACCTTGTCCCTGATCGATTCGAGGATCGCCTTCTCCGCTCCGGTCGGGATTCCCGGGGCGGCAAGCGGCGTGCCGAAGAAGTAGCTGTTCACCCGCTCGTACTGATTGTAGAAGATCGTACGGTTCAGTTCCTCGAAATCGAAGCAGTAGTTGAGCGCCCGACGCACCCGCCGGTCCTGGAACTTCTCCTCGCGCAGGTTGGGCACGAAACCGACCATGATGCCGAGGGCCCGGTAGGGGTTCGGCAGTTCCTCGCGTGTTATCCTGCCCTGTTCCACGGCCGGGAAGTTGTACTCCGTTGCCCAGCGCTTGGCGCGGTTCTCGTACCAGAAGTCGACATTGCCGGCCTTGAATGCCTGGAACTCCACATTGCGGTCGGCGAAGTAGGTGTAGGTGATCGTGTCGAAGTTGTTCTCGCCGACATTGACGTTGAGGTCTTTGCCCCAGTAGTCCGGATTGCGCTTGAAGACGACCTTGGAGCCCGGCTCGACCGAGGCGATCCGGTAGGGTCCCGAGCCGAGCGGCGGCTCGAGCGTGGTCTGTTTGATGCTGCGCGGCTTGCCGCTCGCGCCCTTGCCCTCCCACCAGTGCTTCGGCAGCACGAGGAGCTGCCCGACGATCGAAGGCAGCTCCCGGTTGTTCTTCTCGTCAAAGGTGAAGGTCACCTCGTCCGGACCGGTCTTCCTGGCCGACTTGACGTGGCGATAATAGAAGTGCTGCTGCGGATTGAGCTCGACGGCGTTGTCGAAGCTCCAGACGACATCCTCAGGCGTGACCGGAGATCCATCAGCGAACCTGGCGGCCGCTCGCAGCTTGAAAGTCGCCGACGAGATGTCCGGCGGAAAGGACACCGCCCTGGCAAGCAAGCCGTAGGAGGCCTCGACCTCGTCGGAGGACGGCGTGAACAGCGACTCGAAGACGAGCCCGAGCCCGGATGCGGCATCGCCCTTCGACAGGATGGGGTTGAGCGTGTCGAAGGAGCCGGTCTGCGAGAGATGAAGCGATCCGCCCTTTGGTGCGTCCGGATTGACGTAATCGAAATGCGCAAAGCCGTCCGGATACTTGGGGGACCCGATGAGGGCGAGACTCGAGTGCCAGACGGGCTTCGACGCGTCGGCGGCGAAGGCCGGAGCCGCCAAGCCCGCGAGGATCAGGCCCGTGATCGAGATCTTCAGGGCGGCGCGAATCGGCTGCATCGGTGCTCCCGTTTTGGCGATGTTCATTGAGAGGGAACAATAAGGCAAAACGAGGCAATTGACAGGGCAGCGGCAAAATGTGCCGGCCCATGCTTCGCGACACGAGCACCGCACGTTTAAGGGCCGGAGTTGCCTCCGGCCCTTGCGCCTGGTGAGGACGGAAAGTCCCGGCCTACTGGTTGGCTGCCGGCTTCTGCGTTGCCGGTGCGCCCTGGCCGGCCCCCTTGTTCTGGTCGCTTGCGCTCTGGCTCGGTTCCTTCGAGCCGGCGTCGGAAGCGCTCTTGGCGGGGGCCTTGTCCGAGGGCGCCGCCGCGGGCTTGCTCGTCTGGTCGCCTGAAGCCTTGGCCCCGGCGGCGTCCGACTTTCCGTTCTTGCCGCCGGCATCCGCCTTCCCGCCGGCCGCCTCGGGCTTCGGGAACGGAACCGGGTTGTCGGAGAGCGTGTGAAGATAGGCGATCACATCCGCGCGGTCCTGGTTGTCCTTCACGCCCGGAAAGGTCATTGCGGTTCCCGAGACGTATTCTCTCGGCCCGTGGATGAAATGGTTGAGAAGCTGGTAGTCCCAGTTCTTCTTGCCATCCTCGGAAAACTTCTTGAGCGCCGACGAATAGCTGAAGCCGGGATGGGAAGCTATCGGACGGCCCACCACGCCCCACAGGTTGGGTCCGATCTTGTTCGGCCCACCCTTGTCGCCATTGTGGCAGGCTTCGCATTTCTTGAAGATTTGCGCGCCCTTCTTGACGTCGGCCTTCTGCAGGAGCGGCGCGATCGGCGGTATCTCCGGCTTTGCGGACTTGCTCTCTCCGCTGGCAGCGGTCTTCTCGGCCTTGATGACAAAGCCTTCCTTTTCAGGATTGGGAGAGTAGTAGATCGAACCCGACACTATAGAAAGCGTCATGGCCACAAAGCACGTCCCCAGAAATGCCCCCGCCGCCATATTCAAGTATGAGGAACTCATCCAATCCTGCTCCCATCTCCCGCCTGGTCCCCGACAATCCCCGGACCATCTTGAATTCGCGCGGAACCTATGTCTTTTGCAAATTCCTTGCAACACTGATTATGCTCATGAATACGCGGCTTTTTCGCACGCCGCCAGCCATCCGGCAAATGTTGCCGACGCAAATCCGAAAGAAATTCACATGGCATCGCGCGCAATCGTCCTGATACCGGCCAGAATGGCCTCGACCCGGCTTCCGGGCAAGCCGCTTGCTGACGTCGCGGGCAAGCCGATGATCGTCCAGGTGGCCGCCCGCGCCGCCGAGGCCGGGATAGGCCGGGTCGTCGTCGCCACCGATGCCGATGCGGTCGCCGCGGCGGTACGCGCGGCCGGCTTCGATGCTGTGATGACCAGCTCCGGCCATCCGTCGGGCTCGGACCGGATCCATGAGGCACTGTCGCTGGTCGACCCCGACGGCGCGGCCGACATCGTCGTCAACGTCCAGGGCGACCTGCCGACCATAGAGCCTGAAACGATCCGTGCCGCGCTGCGTCCGCTGGACGAACCGGCTGTCGACCTCGCAACACTCGCCGCCGAAATCGGGCGCGAGGAGGAAAAGACGAGCCCGAACGTCGTCAAGATCGTCGGTTCGCCGATTTCCCCGCGCCGCATGCGCGCCCTCTATTTCACGCGCGCGACGGCCCCTTACGGCGACGGGCCGCTCTACCACCACATCGGTCTCTATGCCTATCGCCGCGCCGCGCTCGACCGCTTCGTATCCCTGCCGCCCTCTTCGCTGGAGCGCCGCGAATCGCTGGAGCAACTGCGTGCCCTCGAGGCCGGCATGCGCATCGACGTGGAGATCGTTGACACGGTTCCGCTGGGTGTCGATACTCCGGCCGATCTCGAACGGGCCCGTGCAATCCTCACGGCGCGCTGAACATCAGGACATACAATGGCTGCCAGGACCAACCTGATCGCCTTCCAGGGCGACACCGGCGCGAACTCCGACATGGCCTGCCGCGACATGTTTGGTGCGATGACGCCCTTGCCTTGCCCGACCTTCGAGGACGCCTTCAATGCCGTCCAGTCCGGCGCTGCCGACCTTGCCATGATCCCCATCGAGAACACGATCGCCGGGCGCGTAGCCGACATACACCACCTGATGCCCGATTCCGGCCTGCAAATCGTCGGCGAGTACTTCATGCCGATCCACTTCCAGCTGATGGTGTTGCCGGGCGTGCGGCTCGACGAGATCCGGACGGTGCACAGCCACATTCACGCCCTCGGCCAGTGCCGCAGGATCGTGCGCGAGCACGGCTGGAATCCGGTGGTGGCCGGCGATACGGCCGGCGCGGCGAAGCTCGTTTCCGAGACCCGCGACCGGACGATGGCCGCCTTCGCGCCGCGCCTGGCCGCCGATCTCTACGGACTCGAGATTGTCGCAGAGAACGTCGAGGACAGCGAGACCAACATCACCCGCTTCGTGGTACTCCAGAAGGAGAAGCGCTGGGCGGCGCGCGAACGGCCGGAAGACATGATGATCACTACTTTCGTCTTCCGGGTACGCAACCTTCCGGCCGCACTCTACAAGGCGCTTGGGGGCTTCGCCACCAACGGCGTCAACATGACGAAGCTCGAGAGCTACCAGACCGGTGGCAAGTTCTTCGCCTCGCAGTTCTACGCCGACATCATGGGTCATCCGGACGACCTGCCGGTCGCTCGCGCGCTCGAGGAACTCGGCTTCTTCTCCCGCGAGCTCAACATTCTCGGCGTCTACAGGGCCCACCCCTTCCGTGTTCGCGAGATGGAGGAAGCCTGACGCCGCTGCGGCCGCGCGTCAGTCCTCGTTGACGGCCCGGAGCTTCAGACGTTCCTGCGCGGAGCGATCATCCGCCAGCTCGCGGTCGCGCGGAGAGGATTGCGTTTTCTCTGCCGTGCCGAAATCCAGCGCCTCGATCCGGGAGCCGCGTTTTGTCAGCTTCTCGGTCGAGGTCAGGATGAGCTCTATGTCCTTCTCTGTCTGGGTGAAGTGGCCCTGCAGCTTGCGCACCCGGTCGTCGAGCCGGTTGAGGTCCTCCATCAGCCGGATGACCTCGCCCTGGATCAGATGGGCCTGTTCGCGCATCCGCGCATCCTTGAGCACGGCCTGGATTACCTGGATCGAAAGCATCAGGAGCGAAGGCGAAACGATGACCACGCGCGACTTGTGAGCCCGCTCGATCACGCTCTCGAATTTCTCGTGGATGTCGGCGAAGATCGACTCGGAGGGAACGAACATGAAGGCCGTGTCCTGCGTCTCTCCCTGCAGCAGGTACTTCTCCGAAATGTCCTTTATGTGCACCTCGATGTCGCGCTTGAAGCGCTGCGAGGCCTGGCGCCAGGCGTCCTGTTCCTCGGCGCCGGCCGCATCGCGCATTGCGTTCCAGGCTTCGAGCGGAAACTTCGCGTCGATGACGAGCGCCGGCGAGTCGTTCGGCATGGTCACCGTGCAGTCGGGACGTGCGCCGTTCGAGAGCGTCGGCTGGAAGGCGTAGGCGCCCATCGGCAGGCCGTCGGCGATGATGGTCTCCATGCGCCCCTGTCCGAACGCGCCGCGCGTCTGCTTGTTGGAGAGAATGGATTGCAACCCGACGACGTCCTTGGCGAGGGCCTGGATGTTGGTCTGTGCCGTATCGATCACTGCCAGCCGTTCCTGCAGCCTGGCCAGGTTCTCGTGCGTCGACTTGGTCTGCTCGCTGATCGAGCTGCCGAGCCGCTGGGTCATGCCGTCGAGGCGTTCGTTGATCGCGCGGTTGAGTTCCGCCTGCCGGGAGCCGAAAAGTTCGGCCATGGTCGCCATGCGCCCCTGCATTTCCGATTGCGCCTGGAGGATTGCCGCCATCTGCTCCTCGTCGCGCGCCGCCCGGAAGGCGGCTTCCCTGGCATCCGCCTCGCGCCTGCGCGCTCCACGCCAGGCGACGAGGGCGATGGCGACGAGCGCCGCGGCGATCGCCAGCCCGCCAGCGGTGGCCGCCGCCGCGTAGCTGACGGCATTCCCGCCAAGGGTGAAGAGGACCGTATCGGCAGCTGCAGGATGTGTCATGGCGCAAGACTAGCTGATTCGCGTCCTGCTGCCAGACCAAAACGGGAACAGGAAAGGCGCATCCCCGGCTCGGCGAGAATTGACCTCGGCGCGCTTTGATCTTACGTGGAAGCCATGACGATCATGCCCATCATCCAGCTTCCCGACCCGGTCCTCCGCAAGTCGTCCGAGCCCATAGAACGGGTCGACGCCGATCTCGACAGGCTCGTGGGGGACATGCTCGAGACGATGTACGACGCGCCGGGCATTGGTCTTGCCGGCATCCAGGTCGGGGTGCCCCGCCGTGTCCTTGTCGTCGACGTCTCGAAAGACGAGGACGAGCGGCATCCGCAGGTCTTCATCAATCCGGAGATTCTCGACAGCTCCGATGCGCGCGCCACCTACGAGGAGGGCTGCCTGTCGATTCCCGACTATTATGCAGAGGTCGAGCGGCCGGCCACCGTCAGGGTCAGCCACCTGGACCGGGAGGGAAAGGAAAGGGTCACCGAGGCAGAGGGCCTTCTCGCGACCTGCCTCCAGCACGAGATCGACCACCTGAACGGCATCCTGTTCATCGACTACATTTCGAAACTGAAGCGCGACATGGTCGTCAAGAAGTTCACGAAGCTCGCAAAGCAGCGCGGCGCCAGGGCGCTTTGACGCAAGCTGGCCGCCGTAAGGTCCCGCGAAGGGGAGGTGCGCCATGGCTCTGAGGATAGTCTTCATGGGGACGCCGGAATTCGCGGTGCCGACGCTCGCCGCATTGGCGCAGGACGGGCATGCGATCGCCTGCGTCTACACGCGGCCTCCGAAACCCGGCGGCCGGCGCGGGCTGACGACGGTGAAGTCGCCGGTCCATCTCCAGGCCGACCTGCTGGGCCTTCCTGTGCGCACGCCGAAATCTCTGAAGGGAGAGGAGGAGCAGGCGGCCTTTCGCGCGCTCGACGCTGACGTGGCCGTCGTCGTTGCCTACGGCCTGATCCTGCCGCTCCCGATCCTCGAGGGAACCCGGCTCGGCTGCTACAACGGCCATGCATCGCTCCTGCCGCGCTGGCGCGGCGCCGCGCCGATCCAGCGCGCAATCATGGCCGGCGACACCGAGACCGGCATGATGGTCATGAAGATGGACGAGGGCCTCGACACCGGACCAGTCGCGATGACGCGCCGGGTAGCGATTCCGTCCACCATGACCGCCGGCGAACTGCATGACGTCCTGATGATGGAAGGCGGAGCGCTGATGGCCGAGGCAATGCGCCGTCTGGAGTCTGGCGACCTGCCGCTTGTCTCCCAGACGGAGAAGGACGCGACCTACGCTTGTAAAATCCGGAAGGACGAGGCCAGGATAGACTTCGCCCGCCCGGCTCTCGATGTGCACAATCATATACGGGGCCTGTCGCCATTTCCCGGCGCCTGGTTCGAGGCGGCTCTCGGCGGACGTCACGAGCGCGTCAAGGTCCTTGGTTGCAAGCCCGGTGACGGGAACGCGCAACCCGGCACGGTGCTCGACGACCGGCTGCTGGTCGCCTGCGCCGACGGCGCCATCCGGCTCACGCGCCTTCAGAAGGCTGGCGGGAAGCCGCTTTCGGCCGAAGATTTCCTGCGCGGCAACGCCATCGCGCGCGGCACGCGGGTTGGCTGATGCCACGCTACCGCCTGACCCTCGAATACGACGGAACGCCTTATGTCGGCTGGCAGAGGCAAGCCAACGGCCACTCGGTGCAGGCGGCCATCGAGGCGGCGATCCTGCAATTCAGCGGCGAGACGGTGGCGGTCCGCGGCGCCGGTCGTACCGACGCCGGTGTCCATGCGCGGGGACAGGTCGCCCATGCCGATCTGGCTCGCGACTGGCCCGGCCAGACGGTCTGCAACGCCGTCAACGCCCACCTCAGGATGGCCGGGGAGGCGGTCGCCGTTCTGGAGGTCCTGCAGGTTGACGACGCGTTCGATGCCCGATTCTCGGCCAGCAAGCGGCACTATCTCTACCGGATCGTCAATCGTCGTTCGCCTCTCGCGCTCGAAGCAAGGCGCGCCTGGCAGGTGCCGCGACCGCTCGACAGGGAGGCGATGCATGCTGCGGCACAAGTGCTCGTCGGCCGGCACGATTTTACGACCTTCCGCTCGGTGCATTGCCAGGCCCGGAGCCCCGTGCGCACCCTTGATCGGCTCGAGGTCGCCGGCGCGGGAGAGGTCGTCGAGATTCGGGCTTCGGCGCGCAGTTTCCTACACAACCAGATACGCTCGCTGGCAGGTACGCTGAAGGAAGTCGGTGAGGGTAAATGGGCAATCACCGACGTGGAGCGCGCACTGGCCGCACGCGACCGTGCCGCGTGCGGCCCCGTCGCCCCGCCGGAGGGGTTGTATTTCCTGCGGGTCGACTACTGAGCCCTGGGACGCCGGTCGGCGTCGCCGGCGTTCTACCGGTAGACGTAGACGATCCGGCGTGAGCCTGGATCGACGAGCACCGGCTCGCCGTTCACATAGGTGTAGTCGTAGCTGTAGTCGGGCACTTGCTGCAGCTGGACCGTATCGGGAACACCGGCTCCGACGACCACTTCGCCGTTGAGATAGGTCGGCTGCATCCGGTGGTCCACGACATAGGTGCGTACGTTCGACGGCGGCGCCTGGATGGCCGGCGGAGGAACGTCGCCGACGCGGCCGATCAGTTCGCCCTGAACGGGCCGGGCCGGAACGGGGGCGTTGGCCGGTGCCTGGTAGGTCACGACCGGCACGGCCGACGGGCGTTGCTGGATCACGACCGTCTGGCCCTGATAGTCCATCGTCAGGTACTGTGCGTAGGACCAGCCCGACTTGCCGTGATAGTTGACCCGACACCACTGGCTGCCCTTGATGCAGCCGTCGACTTCGACGGATTTGCCGTTGGGTACGACGCCGGTGGGCGAATATTGCGGACCCGGGCCGGAACGGATGTTGAGATCGCTCGTGGCTGTCGCCGTGGTCGCGGCGGCAAGCGAGGGTGTCCCGATGCCGATGGCCGCGGCCGCCGCGAATGCGGTCATGATGACTTGTCTTTTCATGTTCGTCTCCCAAAGGTTTCGGCACTCGGGCCGTGCTTGTACCCTCATGGCGGCGACAATGCTCTCGGGGTGCGTGGGGTTCCGGCGAACGGCGGGGCAAGCCGTTCACGAATGGTGACCGGCGGCAATCGCGCGGTGCGAAATCGCCGTTCGGCGGGCGGCTTCAGGAGATGGCGACGCCGAGTGCCTGCTGCAGCAGCCCTGTCAGCATGATGGAGAAGATGATGGTGCCGATCGTCACGATGGCCGCGGTCGTGGCCTCTCCGTCGAAGGCGAGCCGGGTTACACGGTAGAGCAGGAGAATGGTCACGATGAAGACTGCGATGGAGGCGACCGTGACGACCACGCTTGTGTCGTCGACGACGATGCGCAGCAGGGACGGCAGTGCCAGCGCATAGGCGCTCACCGTGCCGAGCCAGTTGGTGGCGATGACGAACCGTCCGAAGCATCGCTGGATGCCCAGGGGCCGGGCCGCGAGGCCGACGACGACGAGCGGCGCGATCCAGGTCACCACATCTATCGCCGCCAGCCGAAGCACGAAGCCGGGTCCGGCAGAGGCCGCGCCGCCGGCCGACTGCAGGAAGACCGCCCGGTAGCTGGCCCAGCTGACTGAAAGTGCGGGCACGGCATAGGCAATCGACCAGAACGACCGCCAGAAGCCGTCCGCCGATATGTCGAGCCACTTGAAGCCCTCGGCGCGGTTGCGCGCGAGAAGGAGAATGCCGTGCACATAGGCTTCGACTTCTTCGAGGCCCGGCATCAGTCCACCCACCGCTCCAGCAGTTCGAGGTAGATCCGGGTCAGCGTCTCCAGGTCGGAAAGCGGTACCCGCTCGTCGACCATGTGCATGGTCTGGCCCACGAGGCCGAATTCGACGACCGGGCAATAGTCCTTGATGAAACGCGCATCCGAGGTGCCTCCCGTCGTCGAGGCTTCCGGCCTCCGGCCGGTCACGGCCTCGATGGCGCCTGAAACAGTCTCGATCAGCCGAGCGTCGTGCGTCAGGAAGACCGGGCTCGGCCGGTCGCGCCAGGCGAGGTTGAAGTCGATGGCCGGGCGCCCGGTCCTGGAGGGGCAGTCGGCCGCCGCCCGGTCGAGCCGTTCGTGCACTTCTGCCTGAAGGCTCTCGGCGGTCCAGAGGTCGCCGAAGCGGATATTGAAAGCGGCCCTCGCGCGAGCCGGGATGACGTTGGGCGCCGGATTGCCGACGTCGACCGTGGTTATCTCCAGGTTCGTGGCGGGAAAGCGATCCGTTCCTTCGTCCAGCGGCGTTGCCGTCAGAGCTGCGAGAAGATGGATCATGCCGGGAACCGGATTGTCCGCCAGGTGAGGATAGGCGACATGGCCCTGGGTGCCGTCGACGGTGATCACGCCCGAAAGGGACCCGCGCCGGCCGATCTTGATCATGTCGCCAAGCGCCTGTGGATTGGTCGGCTCGCCGACGATCGCGCCGTCCCATCGCTCGCCGCGCCGGGCTGCCCACTCGAGCAGCTTTGCGGTTCCGTTGATCGCCGGCCCTTCCTCATCACCTGTGATCAGAAGCGAGACGGAGCTCCGGTCCAGGCGCCCGCCCGTCGCCATCCGGGCGACTGCCGCCACGAAACAGGCGATGGCGCCCTTCATGTCGACGGCACCGCGCCCGATCAGCTGGTCGGCGACGATCGCTCCGGCAAAGGGGGGTTGCGACCAGGCGTCTTCGTCGCCGGCAGGCACGACGTCGGTGTGCCCCGCGAACATGAGGTGCCGGCCGCCGTCGCCCCGGCGCGCATAGAGGTTCTCCACGTCCGGCGTGCCCGCCTCGGTGAAGGTCACGCGCTCGACGCTGAAGCCGAGCGGCTCCAGCATGCCTGCGAGCGCGGTGAGCGCACCTCCTTCGGCCGGGGTGACGGAGGCGCATCTGACGAGGGTCCGCAGGTTTTCTGCAGGGTCGGCTGTATCGTGCATGGCGGCGTTCAATAGAGCAAAGCCCGTTTGGTGTCACGCGGCCTGCGTGAAGATCGGCATCGCGGCCGGAACCACCGGCGGACTCGCGCGTTTCCGACCTGGGCCGGTTCCGGCCTGCGGAGAGACCCTTGCGACATGGACGACCGGACGCGCCTTGAGGACGATGCGAGCCTGGTGCGGCTCGACAACGAACGCCGCACGAAGATGCTCGTTCGCTTCACGGGCGGAATCTTTCTCTTGTTGGCGGGCTACGCGCTTTATTTCGCGCGGGATTTCTTTATGCCCGTCGTGCTGTCCGTGCTTCTGGCTCTCACCTTTGCGCCGCTGAACCGATGGTTCATGCGCCGCGGCGTTCCCTCGGCCCTTTCGGCCTCGCTCATCGTGCTTTCCGTCGTCGTCGGAATCGGCGGGCTGGCCTATGGCCTCAGCGGACCCGTCTCGAGCCTCGTATCGCAGGCGCCCCAGATCGCGCGCACCATCCAGCTGAGGCTGAGCAACCTGCAGACACCCCTGGAAAAGGTCCGCAAGGCATCCAAGCAGGTCGAGAACGCCGCAACTTCAGAAAATGACCCGACGGTGCAGAAGGTTTCGATCGCACAACCCGGGATCATGTCGCGCGCCACCGGCAACCTCATCTCGGTCGCCACGACGATTGCGATAACGATCGTCCTCACGCTTTTCCTTCTCGCTTCCGGAATGATGTTCTACGAGAAGATCATCCAGTCCTTTCAACTGATGAGCGACAAGAAGCGTGCGCTGCGCATCGCACACGACGTGGAGCGCGAAATCTCCCGCTATCTTTTCACGATCTTCATCATCAACAGCATTCTCGGCCTTTGCGTGGGAACGGTGCTCTGGCTCCTCGACTTTCCCAACGCCATGCTGTTCGGAGTGATCGCGGCGGTCGTCAATTTCCTGCCGTACGTGGGCGCCTTCGCCGGAATAGTCACAGTGGGCCTTCTATCGCTGTCGCACTACGTCACGCTCTCGATGGCCGTCGTCCCGCCCGCCTGCTACTTCGCCCTGACTTGCCTGGAAGGGCAGTTCATCACCCCGACGATCGTGGGCCGCCGGCTGGAGATCAACTCTGTGGCCGTATTCCTCGCGGTCGCGTTCTGGGGCTGGCTGTGGGGCGTGGCCGGAGCTCTGATCGCCGTGCCGCTTCTCGTTCTCGTCAAGACCTTCTGCGACCACTTCGAGGAACTGCGCGGGCTCGGGCTCTTCCTCGCCAGCGAGGATGCCACTCACCGCGATTCCGAAGAGTAGGCTCAACAAACCGGGCCGCAGATGTTAAGGCTTGCGGGAAGACGACGGGAACGACCATGAACCTTCGCAGCATCACGATCGGCGAGGCGCAGCCCACGAAGGCAAAGCTGTCGGGGCTGACCGGCATCGTCAAGCGGCCGGTCGAAGGAGCCGTGCACGTCGGCCGGCTGGGCCTTGCCGGCGATACGATCTGCGATCTCGAGAAACACGGCGGCGTCGACCAGGCGGTCTATGTCTATTGCTCCCGCGACTATGAGTGGTGGGCGGCCGAACTGGGGCGCGAACTCGATCCCGGCACCTTCGGGGAGAACATGGTCTTCGACGGAATCAGCTGCCGGGATGTCTTCTTCGGCGACCGGTTTGCCGTGGGCGAGGTCCTGCTGGAAGTGACCGCGCCGCGAATTCCCTGCGCGACGCTCGCCGAGCGAATGGGAGACCCGGCCTTCCCCAGACGCTTCCAGAAGGCGGCGCTGCCGGGCTTCTACTGCCGGGTCGTCGACGAAGGCAACGTGCGCGCCGGCGACCGGATCGAACGTGAGCGCTACCGCGGTGTGGAGCGGCGTGTCTCGGAAATGGGTTCTTGGCCCCGCCGCGAGGATCTCGACCCGGTCCAGATCCAGGAACTGCTGTCGATTCCGCTCCACTGGAAAATCAAGGACTACCTCGTGGGCAGGCGAGCCACCCCCTGAGCACGGGCGCAGCCGGATTCGGCAAGACGGCCGGCAACCCCCCTTTCAGAACGGCAGCTGCATGCCGGGCGGCAGCGGCAGGCCGGCCGTCAGTTCCTTCGTCTTTTCCTGCATCATGGTTTCCGCCTTGCTCTTGGCGTCGTTGTGCGCGGCAACGATGAGATCCTCGAGGATTTCTGTCTCGTCCGCGTTGATGAGCGTCGGATCGATACTCAGGCCGAGCATCTGCCCCCTGCCGGAAAGCCGTACAGTGATGAGGCCCCCGCCGGAGGTCCCGGAGACCTCAGTCGCCGAGATTTCCTCCTGCAGCTTCGCCATCTTTTCCTGCATTTCCTTGACCTTGCCCATCATGCCCATGATGTCGCGCATTGCTGATCTCCGTTGTTCGCCTATTCGTCGGCGCCGGGTGCTTCGGGAAGGATGTCCCCTTCGTCCGATTCGGCCGTGCCCGGCATTTCGTCCTCGGGGTTGCTGATGCGCACGTCCGCGATGCGTGCGCCGGGGAACTGCCTGAGTATGGCCGCGATGTCAGGGTCGGCCCGTGCGTCGCTGACGAGTGCCTCGCGACGCGCGGCCTCCGTCTCCGCCAGCGTCGGCCGGTCGGCATCGCGGCTGAGCGTGATGATCCATCGGCGGCCTGTCCACTCCTCGAGCTTCCTCGACAGATCGCCGAGCAGGGATTTCGGCGCATCCTGCGTTAGGCCGACCTCCAGCCGACCGGGTTCCAGACGGGCAAGACGCAGACATTTCCGGACGTGGATCTTGGTGGTGATGTCGCGGTGTTTCTCGGCGAGCGCGACAATGTCCTCGAGCGTCTCCAGAACGATGCCGGGCACCGCCGGTTCCTGCCGCGGCCGGTCGGCGACGGCTTCAGGTTCCGGCTGGACCGCCAGGGAAGAGCCCGGCGGCGTCCGCGGGATATCCGCATGGCTCGAAGGCGCTCCGGCAATCGCAGGTGCTCCGCCGCGCCGCGATTCCGTCGCTCCGCCCGATGCCGCGCCATTGCCGGAGGGCTGCGCGGCCGCGCGCGCGGTGTCCGGGTCGGCAAGTCGGCGGATCGCCTCCTCGGGAGAGGGCAGGCTGGCCGCGTAGGCGAGGCGTATCAGCACCATCTCGCCGGCGCCGAGCGGGCGGCTGGCGTTCTCGGTCTCCGAGATGCCCTTCAGGAGCATCTGCCAGAAGCGCGAAAGCGCAGCCACGGGCAGCCTGGGCGCCATGCTCGCGGCGCCGGTGCGCTCGGCCTCCGTCAGTGCCGGATCGCCGGCAGCATCGGGAACGAACTTCAGCCGCATCACCAGGTGCGTGAAGTCTGCGAGGTCGGTGAGGATGACCGACGGATCGGCGCCGCCGTCATACTGGTCGCGGAAATCGGCGAGCGCTTCCGCGATGTCGCCGCGCGCTATGTGGCCGAAGAGGTCGACCACGCGCGAGCGATCCGCGAGCCCCAGCATGGTGCGCACGGTCTCGGCGTCGACATGAGATCCGCCGTGCGCGATCGCCTGGTCCATCAGCGACAGCCCGTCGCGTGCCGAACCCTCTGCCGCGCGCGCGATCATCGTCAGTGCCTCGTCGTCGAAGGACACGCCTTCCTTCGCGGCGATGCTTCGGAAATGCTCCACGAGCAGGCCGGCGTCGATGCGGCGGAGGTCGAAACGCTGGCATCGCGAAAGCACCGTGATCGGGACCTTGCGGATCTCTGTCGTAGCGAAGATGAATTTCACGTGCTCGGGCGGCTCTTCCAGGGTCTTCAGAAGACCGTTGAAGGCCTGCGTGGAAAGCATGTGTACTTCGTCGATGATGTACACCTTGTAGCGCGCCGACACCGGCCGGTAGCGGACCTGTTCGATGATCTCGCGAATGTCGTCGATGCCGGTATGGGAAGCGGCGTCCATCTCGATGACGTCGACGTGGCGGCCTTCCATGATAGCCTGGCAATGCTCGCCGGGCTCTCCGAGTTCGATCGTCGGCCGGTCGATTTCACCGGTCTTGTAATTCAGCGCCCGCGCGAGGATGCGTGCCGTCGTGGTCTTGCCGACACCACGCACGCCCGTCAGCATGTAGGCTTGGGCGATCCGCCCGGTTGCGAACGCGTTGGTCAGCGTGCGCACCATCGGTGCCTGGCCGATCAGGTCCGAGAAATCCCTGGGCCGGTACTTGCGGGCGAGGACGCGATATCCTGCCTCGCTGGCCGCCGAGGCTGCCGCGTGGTCCTTCTGCCGGCCGTCGCCTAGGTCCGTTTCGCTCATCGCCTCCACGCGCCCGTTTCCATTCCGCCGCCCTTGAAGTTTCGCGTTGCCCGCGCGCGCCGTCAATGCGCCCGGGTCAAAAACGGTGTCGCGCGCCGATGCGAAGGCCGCATCCGTGCGCCGGTGCCGGCCTTGGGACTGGCCGCATGCAGCGACGGCAGCATGGAAGGTGGGAGGCTGGCACGGTGACCCGTGCCGTGGCTCGTTGGGGCTGCTTCCTTCCGGACCTGACCCGGTTGGCGAGTGGCGCGTCCACCACCAACCTCCCGATGCCAGATATCGGAAACATGCGACGAAATGCAAGCCGACATCGGAAAAAACTGCTAGAAATGCAGGCGGAGAGGATTTTCCCGATGACGCGCTTCACGCTCGATCCACGGCTGGATGCCGACAGCCGGCACCTTACATTCCTGGGTCTTTGCCAGCTGCGGCTGATGAACGACGCGCGCTGGCCATGGCTGCTCCTCGTGCCGCAGCGTTCCGGCGTCGCGGAGATATTCGAACTGACACCGCTTGATCAGGCCATGCTGACGTTCGAGACGTCCCTTGCCGCGGAGGCTGTCAAGAAGGCGACCGGCTGCACGAAGGTCAATGTCGGTGCGCTCGGCAACCAGGTCCGGCAGTTGCATGTCCATGTCGTGGCTCGTTTCGAGGGGGACCCGGCATGGCCCGGGCCCGTGTGGGGCACAGGCCCCGGCGAGCCCTACGAAAACGAGAGAGAAAAGGCCTTGATCGAAGCCGTCCTCAATGCTCTTTGAGCCCATGGCTTCCTCGATATTCGACCACGACGCGCGGCATGACGAACCCAGTTCGCTGGTCGCCTTCTCCGGCAACCGGCTCGACCGACGCTCGGAGAACCGCCCCGACGACGTGCTGGACCAGGCATTGAAGGCCGATGGCGCCCACGCCTTTGCCATCGGCCGCGGGCGCGCCGTCCTCAAGCATGACAGGCAGACGCTCGATCCGCTTTACGCTCCCTACGAGCTCGAGGAGCTTTCCCCGGATTTCGCCAACGCCGTCCTGCTCGGTTACGAGAGAAATGGCGAGCCCAGACTTGCGGTGCCGGTCGGGATCGATACCGAAAAGCTTCCGCCGCTCTACAAGGCGATCGACTACCGGTCGATCTACACCCAGCAGATCGTTCCGGCCGAAGCCCTGGGGCAACTCGCCCAGGCGGCGAGCCTTGTCGCGTGGAACCTGTCGACGCTTCACTGCGGCCGCTGCGGCGAGCCGACGATCAACCGGGCCGGCGGCTACCGGCGCGAGTGCTCCTCCTGCAAGACGGTGTTCTTCCCGCGCACGGACCCCGTCGTCATCATGCTCGTCGTCGACGAAAAACGGGACCTTTGCCTGCTCGGGCGGTCGCCGCACTTCCGGGAGGGCATGTATTCCTGCCTCGCCGGTTTCCTCGAACCTGGCGAGACGATCGAGGACGCCGTCCGCCGCGAGACGCTCGAGGAGTCCGGCATCCTGGTCGATCGCGTGCGCTATCATGCGAGTCAGCCCTGGCCGATGCCGCATACCTTGATGATCGGCCTCTTCGGAGAGGCGAAATCAGAGAGGATCGTGCGCGACACGACGGAACTGGAAGACTGCCGCTGGTTCACCCGGCAGGAAACGGCCGAAATGCTCGACCGGTCGCTCGGCGAGTACCGCTCGAGTCCTCCCGCCGGCGCCATCGCCCACCGGCTGATGCGCGACTGGGTCGAATGGGACAGGGATTGATACCGGCTCGCGAGCGCTTGCAACGCAGAATTCGCCGTACCATATAGTTCTCGAGCGGGGTGCCGAGAGGGTCCCGCGCGAAGGTCGCTTGACGCAAGGACTGGACGATGAACCGGATGACTCCCTTCTCGAGCCCGTTGCTGTTGGGGTTCGACACCATGGAAAAGACCCTGGAGCGCATTGCCAAGGGGAGCGACGGCTATCCTCCCTACAACATAGAACGCATTCGCCGCACCGAGGACGGCTCGACCGCCGAGAAGTTGCGCATAACGCTGGCGGTGGCGGGTTTTTGCGAGGATGACCTGGAAGTGACCACGGAAGAAAATCAGCTGGTCATTCGCGGGCGTCAGAGCGAGCCCGATGACCGCGAATATCTCCACCGGGGTATTGCCGCGCGGCAATTCCAGCGCATGTTCGTATTGGCGGACGGCATGCAAGTCATGGGCGCCGAACTGAAGAATGGCCTGCTCTCGGTCGATCTTGTGCGTCCCGAACCGGAACGGATGGTGAAGAAAATTAATATTTCCGTCCGAGACTGAGCCTCGAAAGGTCGATTGCTCGGACAGTTTCCTGCCTTGAAAGGAGGAACTCCAAATGATGACCAAGACCACTGGCAAATCGGTGAGCGAAGCCGAACTGGCGCACCTTGGAGAAGGTCAGGTCGGCTACATCCGGAAAATGCGGTCTGAAGAGATCACCCGGCGCTTTCCGGGCGCGCCGGAACTCGACCCGGGCCTGGACCTGTGGGCCCTGTTCGGCGCGGACGGCACGCCTATCCTCGTCAGCGACGACCGCACGAGCGCCTTCTACAAGGCGCAGGAGAATGATCTTCGCACCGTCAGCGTGCACTGAACTCCCCCGCCTGAGGAAGAGCGTTTCCCGGCATTGTCGCCTCGCCCCTTTGCCGTGCCCTTCCGGGAGGGTGGTCCAATATCCGAAGCGTGACTGTCAGAGGAATGTCGAGGCTTTCGGCCGCGGCGCGGACCCGAAGGTGAAGCAATGCGAAAAGGCGGCCTTGTCTCGGCGCCTGCCTTCGGTTCTTCCGCCGGCTGCGGAAAGGCGGCAGTGGCCCGTCGTCGGGTCAGGCCGCATCGGATGCCGGCGAATCCGCCAGCAGGGTGTAGATCGCCGAGGCCGAGGTCGACGCGCGCAGCTTCGCCACGACATCGGAATCGCGCAGGACACGGGCAATGCGCGAAAGTGCCTTGAGATGGTCGGCTCCCGCCCCTTCGGGCGCGAGCAGCAGGAAGACGAGATCGACCGGCTGGTCGTCGAGCGCCTCGAAATCGACCGGCGCATCTAGCCGGGCGAAGACGCCGACGATGTGGTCGAGGCGGGTGAGCTTCCCGTGCGGAATGGCAATGCCGTTGCCGACGCCGGTCGATCCGAGCCGCTCCCTTTGAAGGATGACGTCGAATATCTCCCGTTCGGGCAGGCCGGTGACCGCGGCGGCCTTCTCGGCCAGTTCCTGCAGGAGCTGCTTCTTGGAATTTGCCTTGAGCGCGGGCAATACCGCGTCCTGGGCAAGCAAATCCGCCAGAGCCATCAAATTTGTCCTCGTGTCAATATCCCGAAGCGCGCCGCGACGGCGACCTCCGCTCTCGCTGCACCGCTATGCACGTCAGGATTGGGTGCTGGCTGCGTCGATCCAGCCAATGTTGCCATCGTTCCGTCGATAGACGACGTTCAGCGTGTTTGTCCCGGCGTTCTTGAAGATCATGACCGGATCGTCGGTCAGATCGAGCGCCATGACCGCGCTCGCCACCGTCATCGTGCGTATCTGTTTCGAGCTCTCGGCAACGATTGCGGGAGCGTAGTCCTCGGGAAGTTCCTCTTCGCTCTCCCCGCCGGTGTCCATCACGCGGTATGCGACTTCGGCGAAAGTGCCGTTGCCGTTGCCGGCGTGATGATCCTTCAGGCGCCGCTTGTAGCGCCTAAGCCGCTTTTCGATGCGTTCCGCCGATGCCTCGAATGCCGACTGTGGTTCCTGCGCCTGGCCCGTGGCTTGCAGCACGATGCCTGTGTCCAGGTGGATCTTGCAATCCGAGGTGAATCGGGAGCCGGCCTTCTCGACCGTCACCTGGCCAGAGAAACCGCCGTCAAAATACTTCCCGACCGCGCCGAGGATGGAATCCTCTATCCGGCTGCGGAAGGCTTCTCCGATCTCCATGTGCTTTCCCGACACGCGCACGCTCATTGAGGTATCCTTCTTATTTTCGAAATGCGATGTCAGTTTATGCCAAGCTCTGCGCTCATCCAAGCGCCTCGCGCGCCTATCAACCGGTATGCCGGAAAGGGTCGCGCAGCGGATCCGGCATCTGCGGCTTCGCCGGTTTCATCGGCGAATTGCCGGCGGCTTCTACGCGCACGAAGGAGCGATGTCAACGCGGGGCGGGAGATCGTGATGTCGCCGCAGGCCCGGGAACATGGCGTTTCCCGCGGGCAAAGCCGGCTCAGAGTGCGGCGCTGCGCGCCAGCGCCTTCTTTTCGCGGCGCCGCTGCACCGAGGAGGGAATGTTCATCGCCTCACGGTATTTGGCGACCGTGCGCCGGGCGATATCGACGCCGCTGTCACGCAGGTTCGTGACGATTGCGTCGTCGGACAGGACGTCGACTGCCGTCTCGGCCGCGATCATGGCGCGAATGCGATGCCGGACGGATTCGGCAGAATGGGCGTCGCCACCAGCCGCCGAGGCGAGCGAGACGGTGAAGAAGTACTTCAGCTCGAAGACACCGCGCGGCGTCAGCATGTACTTGTTCGACGTCACGCGGCTGACGGTCGATTCGTGCATGCCGATTACCTCGGCGACGGTCTTGAGGTTCAGCGGCCTGAGGTGGTCCACGCCGTGAAGCAGGAACTGATCCTGCTGGCGGACGATCTCGCGCGCAACCTTCACGATCGTCCGGGCCCGCTGGTCGAGGCTGCGGGTCAGCCAGTTGGCGTTCTGCAAGCAGGTGTTGAGGAACTCGCGCTCCTCGCTCTTCTGCGGCGCGAGCCGCGACACCTCCGAATGGTAGCTGTGATTGACGAGAACCCGGGGGAGCGTGTCCGGGTTGAGCTCCACGTGCCAGCCTCCATCGGAGGACGGCGTGACAATGACGTCGGCAACCACCGATTCCGTTACGCCCGATTGGAAGCAGTTGCCGGGCTTGGGGTCGAGGGCGCGTATCTCGGCCATCATGTCGAGAAGGTCTTCCTCGTCGACGCCGCAGATCCGCTTCAGTGCCGCGAAGTCGCGTCGGGCCAGCATCTCGAGATGCGAGAGCAGCTTCTGCATGGCCGGATCGAGGCGATCGCGCTGGCGCAGCTGTATTCCCAGGCATTCGGCGAGAGAGCGGGCGAAGATTCCCGGCGGATCCAGCTGCTGCAGGCGCTCGAGAACGCCCTCCACGTCCGCCTTGTCGACCTGAAGCCGGGCAGCGATCTCGTCCGCGCCAGCCGACAGGTAGCCGGTCTCCTCGAGTTGGTCGAGCAGCTCGGCAGCGATCTGCCGCTGGCGGCCATCAAGGTTCGTCAGCGCGATTTGCCGGCCGACATGGTCGTGAAGCGTCTCCGCCCGGGCGGTGAAATCGTCGAGGTCGAAGCTCTCGGCGGAGCCGGTCGATGTCGTGCCCGGCATCGATTTCCACTGGCCGGCCAGTTCGGGAACGTCGGCGCGCGGCGGCGCTCCATCGTCCTGGAACACGTTTTCGTAGCTCGTGTCGAGTTGGTCCGCGAGGCTTTCCCCCTCCTTGCGCTGCGCCGCCTGGAACCAGTCGTCATCTCCCGGCGTGGCGGGATGTTCATCCGCTGCCCGCTCGTCCGCGAACGACGTCGCGGCGTCGTCTTCGACCTGGTGGTCGAGCAGCGGATTGCGCTCGATCTCCTCCTCGACGAACCGGGCGAGTTCGACGTGCGTGAGCTGCAGCAACCGTATCGACTGCATCAGCTGCGGCGTCATGACCAGGGACTGGCTCTGACGCAAATGAAGGCTGGCCGCTAACGCCATGACAGACGAAGAATTCCCCAACAAACGCGCCCGAGGGCAGGTCTTCCGATGTCGCCTCCGAAGACTCCCGGGCGGCGGCATCATCTGGCCCAAAAATTGCTTTTTTGTTGCGATGGGTCAAGTCGCAGCCGGCGCCGCCGCGATTGCGCGCTAAAGGGTAAATTCTTCGCCAAGATAGAGGCGCCGGACGTCGGGGTTCGCCACAATGTCGTGGGCGCGGCCGTGCGTCAGAACCGAGCCTGCGTGAATGATGTAGGCCCGGTCGATCAGCCCCAGCGTTTCCCGGACGTTGTGGTCCGTGATCAGCACGCCGATCCCCCGCCGCGTGAGATGGCGCACCAGGTTCTGGATGTCCGACACGGCTATGGGATCGACCCCCGCGAACGGCTCGTCGAGCAGCATGAACGTCGGATCGCTGGCAAGCGCGCGGGCGATTTCCAGCCGCCGGCGCTCGCCGCCGGAGAGAGAGATTGACGGCGCCTTCCTCAGATGCGCGATGTGGAACTCCTCGAGCAGTTCGGTCAGCTTGTCCTCGCGGGCGCCGCGGTTCTTTTCGACGACCTCGAGCACGGCGCGGATGTTGCCCTCCACCGTGAGGCCGCGGAAGATCGAGGCCTCCTGCGGCAGGTAGCCGATCCCGAGCCGCGCCCGGCGGTACATCGGCAGCAGCGTGATGTCGTTGCCGTCGATCTCGATAGAGCCCTCGTCGAGCGGGATCAGTCCGGTGATCATGTAGAAGCACGTGGTCTTGCCGGCGCCGTTCGGGCCCAGCAGTCCTACCGCCTCGCCGCGGCGCACGCCGAGCGACACCCCGTCGACGACGCGACGCTTCTTGAAGCTCTTGGTCAGGTCGCGGGCGATCAGGGTGCCGTCGAATCGGCCCTGCTCGGCGGTTTCGGATGGCGCGGCGGACGCGTCGGGGTGATTGAACAGTCGAGACGACAAGGGGCGGGTTTCCGATGGCGCTATTTCGTGCCGGATTTCTGCGACTTCGGATCGAGCTGGATCATCACGCGCTTGCCGCAGCTCTCGAGATTGGCCTCGCTGCTGTCGACGTGCACAATCAGCTTGCATCCGACGAAGACGTTCTGTCCCTGGGTCAGGACCACCTGCTTTCCGCTGAGCGTCATCAGCTGCGCCGGCATGTCGTAGGTGCCGCGGTCGGCCGTCGCCTCCTGGTCTCCCGCCTTGACGTAGACCTTGTCGAACACGTCGATCTT
The DNA here is from genome assembly GCA_963760965.1 of uncultured Alphaproteobacteria bacterium. Taxonomy (GTDB): domain Bacteria; phylum Pseudomonadota; class Alphaproteobacteria; order Rhizobiales; family Rhizobiaceae; genus Pararhizobium_B. Next base: position 564,803 of record CAVXEW010000002.1, on the reverse strand, counting down.
CTGGATCTGGCTCTCGCCGCTCGCGATGCTGCCATTGCCGGAATAGTGCACGATCATCCTGCCGGAGCGCAGCGTGGTGTCGCCCTGCACGACCTTCACGTGGCCGGTGAAGGTCGCGATCTTGTCCTTGTCGTTGATCTTGAGCGAATCGCTCTCGATCTGGATCGGCTTGTCGTTGGAGATGGCCAGCCCGCTCATCGTCGTCGGGCCGGCGCCGCCCGCAGTCGCCGCGCCGGCGGGATGCGGGACGGCCATGATCGCCGCTGCCATAAGACAGCCGGCCGCCAGCCTGGAAAGGGTGCTGGCGCTCTGGAGCGCAGGAGGCATGGCTAGTGGCCCTTCTCTTCGGGCACCGGTCTGATCGCCGATGGCTGGATTGTCATCCTGACTTTGTGATCGAACTCGATCGTCTTGCCCTTATCGCGCATTCGCATGGACTGCGCAACAATGTGGGCTTTTGCGGTGCTGATCTCGACGGGCTTGTCGGTGGTCATCCGGCCGCTGGAGATGTCGATGCGCGCGCCCTGCATCTGTGCCCTTGTGCCCTCCTGCGTATCGATGCTGAAGGGCTGGTCGAAAGTGATGATATTGGCGCTGCGGTCGAGCCTCGCGCTCTTCGCCCTCAGCTGCGCGATCCTGTCGCCGCCGAGCGGAAAGGATCCGCTGATCTTCTCCAGCCTGACATTGTTGGGATCCGAAAGGGCCTGAACGGCGCGCGCGGCGGTCACCTTGTAGATCGCGCCCGCCGCGTTCTCGCCCGTCAGGACGGGATCGCTCATGATCAGCTTGCCGTCCTGCAGCACGGACCTGTCGACCTTGAAGTTGTCCGGGAGCATGGCGTTGAATATCGAAGCCCAGAAGAACCCGGCCATGACGAGAACCGCGACGAGCGGGAAGGTGAACTTCATTCCGCGCACGAGCCACGAATGGCGCAGAGCGCGCCGGTATTCCGCGTGTGACAGCCCGCGCAGCGGTTGCCGCCTGCCTTCAATGCGCGTTGTGTCGGCCGTCGCTGTCATCCACGGTTCTCGCAGTCATTGTCGCGATCCGGCCCGGCAGCCGTCGCTCCGCATCGCATTGCGTGTGCGAATATGGCGATTGTAGGAAGAAACGCAAACGCGGCGCCCCTCCTTTCACTGTTGTGGTCTTGCCTGGCCTCATCTGCTATTCAGTCCGGAAGGCCGATCGGGAGGTTCTTGGGTTGGATCAGTACGGCATCGCGGACAGGCGGCGCTTGAGGCGCAAGCTGACTTTCTGGCGTCTCGGCGTCTTCGTTCTCCTTGCTCTGGCAGTTGTCCTTTACGGCTACGAACACCGGGACACGTCGGCGACCGGCAGTCCCCACGTCGCGAGGGTAACGGTTTCCGGCGTGATCAACGATGACCAGGACCTGGTCAAGCGCCTCGACCGGATTGCTGCGAGCAAAGAAGCCAAAGCCCTCATCGTCGACATCAATTCGCCCGGCGGCACGACCTTCGGCGGCGAGGAGATCTACAAGGCCGTTCGCCGTGTCGCCGCCGCCAAGCCGGTCGTCACGGAGATCCGCACGCTCGGCGCCTCTGCCGCCTACATGGTGGCGGTGGCCGGTGACCGCGTGGTGGCGAGCCAGACGTCGATCGTCGGGTCGATCGGGGTACTGTTCCAGTACCCGCAAGTCTCTGGCCTGCTCGACAAGCTCGGCGTGAGCGTCAACGAGATCAAGTCCGCGCCGCTCAAGGCGGAACCCTCGCCCTTCCATCCGCCGAGCGAGGCGGCAAAGGCCATGATCGACTCGATGATCCAGGACACCTACAACTGGTTCGTGGATCTTGTCGCGAAGCGCCGCGGCTTCGACCACCAGAAGGCGCTGAAGCTCGCGGACGGGAGCGTCTTCACCGGTCGTCAGGCGCTCGAGCACGGCCTCGTGGACGAACTCGGTGGCGATGCGGAGGCGCGCAAGTGGCTGGCGACGAAGGGTGTTGGCGCCGACCTTCCGGTCGTCGAATGGAAGCGCAAGGAAAACTCGGGCTGGGGCCTGTTCGGCAAGGCCGCCACCGGCGCGCTCGATGCCTGGGTGCACGGCGCTTCCTGGAGCGCGCCGCTCGGCGAGCTGGCGCGGCGCAAGTTGTTTCTTGACGGTCTTCTCTCGCTTTGGCAGTTTGACCAGCAACCAACAAACGCTGAATAAGGGGACGGCGAAGTGATAAAATCCGAACTGGTGCAGATCGTCGGCGCCAGGAATCCCCACCTGTACCACCGCGATGTAGAAAACATAGTCAACGCGATACTCGACGAGATCACGGACGCCCTTTCTGACGGCAACCGGGTCGAACTTCGTGGCTTCGGTGCCTTCTCCGTCAAGAACCGGCCGGCGCGTTCGGGGCGCAACCCGCGTACCGGCGATGCCGTCTTCGTCGAGGAGAAATGGGTGCCCTTCTTCAAGACGGGCAAGGAACTCCGCGAGCGGCTGAACGCGGATCGTTCCGATTGACCGTGACCGGCTGGCGGGCCCCTTGTATCCTGCGGCCACGCCGCTAAAACCCTGATGACGGACCGGTCCCGCAATGACGCTTGCAGTCGGCGTCCTTCCGCGCGGCGGTCAGGAAGAGGCCGCTGAGCAGGAGCCGGAGCGATGACCCGCAAGATCGTCAACGTCGTGATACTCGTACCTGTCGCGGTCATACTGATCGTGCTGTCGGTGGCGAACCGCGAGTGGGTGCGTTTTGCTCTCAACCCGTTCAATCCGGACGACAAGCTGCTGTCGGTCTCGGCACCGTTCTTCGTCTTCCTTTTCGCAGCTCTCATAGCCGGCATGCTGATCGGCTCATTCGCCACATGGCTCAACCAGGGCAGGTATCGCAAGCGGGCCCGCAGGGAGGCCCGCGAGGCGGTGCGCTGGCAGGCCGAGGCGGACAAACAGAAGCGGGTGAACGAGGCGGGTCGCCGCGACGTCGCCACGACGGCCCCGTCCTGAGCCGATCGTTTCCGGGGAGGCCGAGTTGAATTTCATATCCGCCGTCGATGTCGACAGGGCACTGACGCATCGCGACCTCGTAGAGGCCCTGCGCGGGACCTTCGCAGAAGGCGTGGCCGCCCCGACGCGCCACCACCACACGCTGGAACGGCCCGACGCGGCTGACGGAACGTTGCTCCTGATGCCCGCCTGGACCGACTTCGTCGCACGCGGGACCGCTGCGGGCGGCTATCTCGGCGTCAAGATCGTTACCGTCAACCCGGACAACAATGCCCGCGGCAAGCCCGCCGTAATGGGCATCTATTTCCTCGCCGACGGCGAGACCGGCGAACCGCTGGCCCTGATCGACGGACAGGCACTGACGGTCTGGCGCACGGCCTGCGCTTCGGCGCTCGCAGCATCGTATCTGGCCCGCAAGGACGCCTCGCGACTGGCGATGATCGGCGCCGGCAAGCTTGCTCCACATCTGATCCGTGCGCATGCGTCCGTGCGCCCGGTCCGAGAGGTCGCGATCTGGAACCGGAGCCTGGAGAAGGCCCGCCAACTGGCAGCCGAATTCGAGGGCAGCGGACTGTCGGTGCACGCCACGGAAGATCGCGAAGAGGCGATCCGGTCGGCCGACATCATCTCGTCCGCAACGATATCCGACGTCCCGCTGATCGAAGGCCGCTGGCTGCCCGCCGGAGTCCACGTCGATCTGGTCGGCGCTTTCACGCCGAAGCTGCGAGAGACGGACGACGAGGTCGTCCGCCGCGCCACCCTGTTCGTCGACACGTTCGACGGCGCGCTGAAGGAAGGCGGCGATCTGGTCCAGCCGATCGCGGCCGGCATCATCTCGCGCGACGACGTCAAGGCCGACCTCGCGATGCTCGCACGCGGGCAGCATCCCGGCCGCAGCAGCGCGGAGGAGATCACGCTGTTCAAGTCGACGGGCACGGCGCTTGAGGACTTTTCGGCGGGCTGCCTGGTCTACGAGAATCACGCGGCCCGGCCGCCCTCATGACGCTGCCGGTTCCTTCTTGCCGCTCACAACCGCGTTGAATTCCGAGAAGAACTGCCCTGCGAGCTTCTTCGAGGTCGAATCGATCAGCCGCGACCCCATCTGCGCGAGCTTGCCGCCGACCTGGGCCTTGACCTCGTAGGAAAGCAGCGTGTCGCCGCCGTCGTCCTCGAGATGCACGTCGGCGCCCCCCTTGGCGAAGCCGGCGATGCCGCCCTTGCCTTCTCCGCTGATGGTGTAGCTGACCGGTGCATTGATGTTCTCCAGCTTGACTTCGCCCTTGAAATTGGCCGAAACAGGCCCGACCTTGACCTTCACCGTGGCGGCGAAGCCCGTGTCGGAGGTCTTCTCGAGAGACTGGCAGCCGGGAATGCACTGGCGCAGGACGTCGGGATCGTTGAGCGCTTCCCATACCCTGTCGCGCGGCGCCTCGATGCGTTCCTCACCCTTCATTTCCATGGCTGGCCTCCCTTCAAGGTGATGCAGGTTTGTTATGCAAATAGGAAACGGCTTTGCCAAGGGCAACGGCGGTGCTATTGCGACCACCGTCCGAAAGACGAGGAAAACCGGATCGGATCCTTGGCAGAGAAGCGAAAAAGAACCGGCGGCCGTTCGGGGCAGGCGCGCGAACCCGGCAAGCCCGGACGCGGCCCGGCGGGGCAGGTCGAGAGCGGTCGCCCCTTCACCGCCGCGCGGGGCGCAATGCGCCCGTCCCGGCACGGCGCGCGACCGGCAGAGCGTGTTCCCCTGATCCTGGAGACCTCAGCCGACGAGGGCTACGCGCTCATCGACAGTGGCGGCGGCGAGAAGCTCGAACGCTACGGCTCCTGCAGGATCGTGCGGCCCGAGGCGCAGGCCCTGTGGCCGAAGGCGCTGGACGAGGCCGTCTGGCAAAAGGCGGATGCCGTGTTCACCGGCGACACCGAAGAGGACGGCATGGGTCGCTGGCGCTTTCCCGGCGGTCCGCTGGGCGAGACCTGGCCGATGCGGCTCCTCGACGTCGACTTCAACGGCCGCTTCACCGCCTTTCGCCACGTGGGCGTCTTTCCGGAACAGATCGCCCACTGGTCCTGGATGCGCGCGCACATTGCCGCTGCGCGGCGGCCGTTGAAGGTGCTGAACCTCTTTGGCTACACCGGCGTTGCCTCGCTGGTGGCAGCGGCCGCCGGCGCCGAGGTCACCCATGTCGATGCCTCGAAGAAGGCGATCGGCTGGGCGCGCGAGAACCAGGCCCTGTCGGGTCTGGAAGACCGACCGATCCGCTGGATCTGCGACGACGCGATGAAGTTCATCCTGCGCGAGGAGCGCCGCGGCAACAGCTACGACATCGTGCTCACCGACCCGCCGAAGTTCGGCCGCGGGCCAAACGGCGAGGTTTGGCAGCTGTTCGATCACCTCCCGCCGATGCTCGACGTCTGTCGCAGCCTGTTGTCCGCGGAGCCTGTCGCGCTCGTGCTGACCGCCTATTCGATCCGTGCCTCGTTCTATTCGATCCACGAACTGCTTCGCGAGACGATGCGAGGTGCCGGAGGAACGGTCGAGTCCGGCGAACTGATCATTCGCGAGACCGGCGAGGGCGGCGAGACCTCCGGCCGCGCGCTGTCGACGTCGCTGTTCAGCCGCTGGGTGCCGTCATGACGGATCGCACCCGGCAAGACGAACGACGGCGTGTCGGCCAGGTCAAGGAAGTGACCAGCCTCTCGAACCCGATCGTCAAGGACATCCGCGGCCTTGCGCTCAAGAAGAACAGGGACGCCTCGGGCACCTTCCTGGCCGAGGGCCTGAAGCTCGTGATCGACGCGCTCGACCTCGGCTGGACGATCCGTACGCTCGTCTGCTCCAAGGCGGGCCGTGGCAAGCCGGCCGTCGAGAAGGTCGCCGCGCGCACCGTCGCGGCGGGCGGGCTGGTGCTCGAAGCGAGCGAGAAGGTCCTTTCGGCCGTCGCCCGGCGAGACAATCCGCAGATGGTGATGGCGGTCTTCGAGCAACGACTGGCGCGACTTTCCGACATCAGCCCTGCAGCGGACCAGACATGGATCGCGCTCGACCGGGTTCGCGATCCAGGCAATCTCGGCACGATAGTGCGCACCGCCGACGCGGCGGGGGCAAGTGGCATTGTCCTCATCGGCGATACCACAGATCCGTTCTCGCCGGAGACCGTGCGTGCCACCATGGGATCCATCTTCGCGGTGCCTGTCGCCCGCACGGGGCTCGAGGGCTTCCTCGACTGGCGCCGCGGCCTCAACGTTCAGCTCGTCGGAACCCACCTCGCCGGGGCTGTCGATTACCGTCTGGTCGACTACCGTTCGCGGCCGGTGGTCCTCCTGATGGGCAACGAGCAGGCGGGGCTGTCGCCCGAACTCGCCTCGGCCTGCGATGCGCTGGCGCTGATCCCGCAGGCCGGGCGTGCCAACTCGCTCAACCTGGCGGTCGCCACCGGCCTCATGATCTTCGAGGCACGCCGCCACCTGCTGCATCTCGGAGGCACCGCTTGAAGCCACCGGTCCTCGCTCGCCTCCTGCCCTTCTGCGGCGTGATCGCCGTCGCGGTTGCGCTCGACCAGATCGTCAAGCGCATCGTCGAGGAAACCCTGCCCTACCACGAACTCGTGCCGGTGGTGCCGATGCTCGGTCTCTACAGGACCTACAATCGCGGCATCGCCTTCTCCTTCCTGACCGGTTCGAGCATCTGGTCGCTGCTGGCGCTCACGGTCGTCGTGGTCGGCTTCGTCCTCTACCTCAGATACCGCACCGGCGTCGGGCGCTGGCTCGCTCACCTCGGCTACGCGATGATCATCGGAGGAGCGATCGGCAACATGATCGACCGGGTCCTTCTCGGCCATGTGGTCGACTATGTTCTGTTCCACACCGAACACTGGTCGTTCGCGGTGTTCAACCTCGCCGACAGCTTCATCACGGTCGGGGCTGGTGCGGTAATTCTCGACGAGCTGCTTGGAACGGGACGGACGGGCCGCGGCGAGACGGACCGCTGAAACCGGCCCTCGCACCATAGGCGCATTGACCGCCGCAGGCTCCTGTTCCAGCTTGTGAGAAGGCCGACGGTGGCTGCGCCTCCGGGGCGCGGCCAGGGTCGGGCGAAGGAATCACCAGGAGGAATGCCATGCAGGAACCGTTCAAGGGAATTCTCATATCGCGCGACGAGGACAGGAAGCAATCGGTCGCGGTGACGGACCTCACCATGGACGACCTGATGGAAGGCGACACGATCGTCGAAGTCGAGGCAACCACCGTCAACTACAAGGACGGGCTCGCCATCACGGGGAAGGCTCCCGTCGTCCGCCGTTGGCCGATGGTTCCCGGCATCGACTGTGCCGGTACGGTCGTCTCCTGCGAGACCGGTGCATTCGCGCCGGGAGACAGGGTTATCCTCAACGGCTTTGGCGTCGGCGAAACCCACACCGGTACCTATGCCGCCTACGCTCGGCTGAAATCCGACTGGCTGATCCCGCTGCCGGAGGGGATGAGCCCCGGCGATGCAATGGCGGTCGGCACCGCCGGCTACACGGCCATGCTCTGTGTTCTCGCGCTCGAGCGCCACGGCATCGTGCCCGACAGGGGGGCCGTCGTCGTGACCGGTGCGAATGGCGGCGTCGGCACCGTCGCAATTTCCATCCTGTCGAAACTCGGCTACCATGTCGTGGCCTCGACCGGTCGCATGGGCGAATCTGATTTCCTCCGGCAGCTCGGCGCCGCGGAGATCATCGATCGGGAAGAGCTGTCCGGGCCTGCAAAGCCGCTCGGAAAGGAGCGCTGGGCGGGCGGCGTCGATGCAGTCGGCAGCCACACTCTCGCCAATGTGCTTTCCATGACGCAGTATGGCGGCGCGGTCGCCGCCTGCGGTCTGGCGCAGGGCATGGATCTGCCGTCGAGCGTCGCGCCCTTCATATTGCGCGGCGTGTCTCTTCTCGGCATCGATTCCGTCATGGCGCCGAAGGCGTTGAGGATCGAGGCCTGGGACCGGATTCGCACGGATCTGGATCTCGCCAAGCTGCACGCGCTGTCGACCAGGATCGGTTTCGACGGCATTCTCGATGCCGCGCGCGACATCGTCGAGGGAAAGGTTCGCGGCCGCATCGTGGTGGACATGAAGGCATGAGGATGGAACCTTTCGGCGCCGGCCGATAAAACTTTAGCGAACCGGCAAAGCCTCCTCGAACACTATCGTGGTAGACGACTCGCATGAGCGAAGCCGCGTATACGGGGAAGACGACAGGCCGGGCCGGCAGGGTCCTCGGCGAAGGACGTCCTGCAGGAGTGGAGGTGATCGACAGGTCTGCGCCGCTCGATCGCCTTCTGGCCGCATTCGGTGACCTTGTCGTGGTGCGCGGGCTGGATGGACGCATCCTCCACGCCAACGACGCATTCCTGCACGCGACAGGCTGCCCGGATCCAGCCGGGCGCGCATTTCTCGACTTCTGCGTAGGCAGGGCTGAGGAAAGTCGCGAAGCGAACCTCCAGGCACTCGCCACCGTCGACGGACCCCGGCTTTACGACTGGCGGGAGGTGGCAAGCCGCGACCCGGTGACGGGAGCGGCTGTCGTCTATGCGCTTGGCCGTGACATTACGCAGCGCCACGATGCCGAGCGTGACCTGATCGCCGGCCGCGAACGGGCCGAGTCGGCGAGCGCGGCGAAGTCCCGCTTTCTCGCGATGGTCAGCCACGAGGTGCGCACGCCGCTCAACGGTATTCTCGGGATCACCCAGCTGCTGGCCCGCACGAGGCTGACGCACGAGCAGGAAAGCTACGTCGACGCCGTGCGCCATTCCGGGCAGGCATTGCTCTCGCTGATAGAGGACCTGCTCGACTTCTCCAGCATGGAAGCAGGCCGCTTCTATCTTCGGCCCGAGCCCGGAAACCTCCGCGAACTGATCGGAAGCGTCGTCGAGCTCTCTGCCCACCAGGCCGACGAGAAGAACATCGAGGTTGCGGCCTACGTCGCTCCGGACGTGCCCGAACGGATCGTGGCGGACCACGGCCGCCTGCGGCAGGTCCTGTTCAACCTGATCGGCAACTCGGTGAAGTTCACCGAGGTCGGTGGCGTCTTCGTCGAGGTATCGCTGGACGGGGGGCAACTCCGGTTTCGCGTTACCGATACCGGGCCGGGCATCGGCGAGGCGGATCGGCAGCGCGTCTTCCGGGAGTTCGAGCAGGCCGAGAGTGGGTCGACACGCCGCAAGGGCGGTGCCGGGCTGGGCCTTGCGATCTCGGCGCGGCTCGTATCGGCGATGGACGGAACCCTCGCGGTCGAAAGCGACGGCAGGAACGGCAGCACGTTCGCCTTTCGGATACCGCTCGCGGCGCCGGAGGGCGAGTTGGTACCGCCTGAGGATAGCAGTCCGCTTGCCGCCTGCCGGGTGCTTCTGATCGCGCCGGAAGGGCCCACCACCGCGGCGCTCGTACACCTGATTGGTGACCTGGGCGGGAAAGCCGAAGCGATCGACGAGCCGGGCCAGGCCGCTCGCGCTCTGTCGCGCCTCGGTGGAGAGGAAGCTCTGACGGACGCAATTGTCGACAACCGGATCGCGGGTGTCGCGGACGCCGTCTTCGCCAAGCTCTCAGCGGCGACCCGCAAGCGGATTGGCCGCACGATGATGGTCACGCCGGCCGAGCGCGAGGCGTTGACGAAGGCGCGTGCGCGCGCTTATTCCGCCTGGCTCATCAGGCCGTTGCGGCCTTCTTCGGTGGTCAAGGTGCTCCGGCGCGAGACGGGCGGGCTCGGGGGCTGGCTGGAAGAGCGCAGGGAAGGCGGGTTGGAGCATCTGTCCCGGCGGGCCGGCGTCCGGGAAGGGGCGCGCAAGCTCTCCGTGCTGCTCGCCGAGGACAATCCCGTCAACGCTCTACTCGTTCGCTCGGCGCTTCAGCGCGCCGGCCACGAAGTCGTGCACGTCGCGGACGGGCGCGCATTGGTAGAGCAGGCCTACGACCGCACGCGGGCCGCGAGCCGGTTCGATCTCGTTCTCACCGACCTGTCGATGCCCGAGATGGATGGGATTGAAGCGGTCGAGGCGATTCGCTCATATGAGCGGTCCCACGGCCTGAAGCCGATCTCGATCGTCGTTCTCACCGCCGACGGGCAGGGATCGACCCGCGACAGGGCCATGGCGATCGGCGCCGACGACTATGTCGAAAAGCCCGTCGATCCGGACGTTTTGTTGCGCACGGTCGAGCGAACGGCCGGCGACGAGGACTAGCTGTCACGGTCCCCAATACCCCGTTCGATGCTGAAAGCTTGCCAGAACCCTCCCCGGCCTGTCACGATGGTGTCTCAAAGCCATGGTTCTTGGCACCCATCGACAGAGGGGAATGGTGACTTCATGAGCGTTCACCTTCGCAAACGGGATTCGAAGGAAGACGATGTGCGCAAGGGCCTTCTTCAGGCCTGCACCGACGTCCTGCGGCCTCTTGGGCGAATCGGAGCGCTCGAGACCCGCCTCGCAGCGAAAGACAGCGAGATAGCGGCCGCGCAGCGCGTTCGCTACCAGGTCTTCGCGGAGGAAATGGGCGCCAGCATGTCGCCTGAGAACGCCCGCGACCGTCGCGACACGGACAGTTTCGACGACATCTGCGACCATCTTCTGGTTCTCGACACCAACATCGACGGCGATCCCGAAGACCAGATCGTCGGTACGTACCGGTTGCTGAGAGGCGCTGTCGCGAAGCAGCACGGAGGCTTCTATTCGGCCTCGGAATTCTCGATCGAGAGCCTGATCGCGCGACATCCGGACAAGCGCTTCATGGAACTCGGCCGTTCCTGCGTCCTGCCGAGCTACCGCACCCGCCGTACTCTCGAGGTCCTCTGGCAGGGGAACTGGGCCTACGCCCTGCGCCACGGGATCGACGTCATGTTCGGCTGCGCTTCGTTCTCGGGCGTCCATCCGGAGGCGCACGCGCTCTCGCTGTCCTTCCTGCACCACAACTGCCCGGCGACGCCCGAGTGGTCGGTTTCGGCCCTGCCCGGCCTTCGTCATCCGATGGACATGATGCCGCAGGAGGCGATCGAGCCGCGACGCGCGCTTGCGGCCATGCCGCCCCTCGTCAAGGGTTATCTGCGCCTGGGCGCGATGGTCGGTGACGGAGCCTTCGTGGACCGTGCCTTCCGCACCACCGACGTGATGATCGTCTTGCCCATCGCCAACATCAGCCACCGCTACCTCAACTACTACGGCGCCGACGCCAGCCGGTTCGCCTGACTTTGGGCACGGCAGCCGGGGATCACCTGGGTTCGGCCATCTTTGGTCGGGCGTAGGTGAACTTTCTTTGCGTGTCGTGGATGCCCTTCAGGCATCTCGCCGGGATGTAGGGCCATGTCGCGGTCTCGCAGGATGCCGGCGAACCTGCGCCGGCTCGCATGTCATGGCTGACTGCGGGACCCGACATTATGGCGAGACCCATCGTCGCGGCCGTAACGCAGGCGGCGAGCGACGTTGCGACGAGAACGATCGTTTTTCTGCTGGTAATCATGGGCGGGAAATGCTCCCGCCACGATTTTGTTCCTGATGCGGCGGCGCCATGGCAGCGGCGCGGCCGCCGGCTCAACCGGCGGCGCTGTAGGCGGCAATCGCTGCCATGTTGACGATGTCGGAGTCCCTGGCGCTCATCGAGACGATCTGGACAGGCTTGTCGAGACCGACGAGCAGCGGCCCGATGACCGTCGACCCGCCGAGTTCCTGAAGCATCTTCGTCGAGATCGCGGCCGAATGCAGCGCCGGCATGACGAGCACGTTGGCGGTGCCCGACAACCGGCAGAACGGGTAGAGTTCCATCGTCTGCGAATTGAGCGCGGTGTCCGCCGCCATGTCACCGTCGTACTCGAAGTCGACGCGGCGTTTGTCGAGGATGCGCACCGCCTCTCGTACTCTCTCGGACCTCTCGCCGGTCGGCTGGCCGAAGGTGGAGTAGGCGAGCATCGCGACCCGTGGCTCGTATCCCATGCGCCGCGCGAGACCGGCGGCCTCCTCGGCGATGTCCGCCAGCTGCTCGGACGTCGGCATGTCGACGACAGCCGTGTCTGCGACCACCACCGTCCGGCCCCGGCAGAGCGCCATGGACACGCCGATGACAAGGTGGCCGGGCTTGGCGTCGATGCAGTGGCGTATGTCCGAAAGGGCGGTGGAGTAGTTCCGGGTGGTGCCCGTTACCATAGCGTCCGCATCACCGCAGGCCACCATCGTCGCGGCGAAGTGGTTGCGGTCGGTGTTGATCAGGCGCTGGCAGTCGCGCAGCAGGTAGCCATGACGCTGAAGTCGCGCGTAGAGATAGTCGGTATATGCGCCGCGGCGCCTCGATATGCGGGCATTGACGAGCTCGATGCCCGGTCGCTTGAGATCGATGCCTGCCTGGCGGGCTGTCTCTTCCATGATGTCCTCGCGTCCCACGAGGATCGCCGTGCCCAGGCGCTGGTTCACGTACGAGATCGCCGCGCGCATCACCTGCTCCTCCTCGCCCTCGGCGAAGACGACCCGCCGCGGCTGTCGCCGCACCCGCTCGTAGATGCGCTGCAGCGTGGAAGCGATGGGGTCGCGCCGCGCGGAGAGCTCGGCCGTATAGGCATCCATGTCGAGGATGGGCTTGCGGGCGACGCCCGTATCCATGGCCGCCCTGGCGACGGCGACGGGAATAGCCGAGATCAGCCGAGGGTCGAACGGAACCGGAATGATGTATTGCGGGCCGAAGCGCGGCCGGTTGCCCTGATAGGCGGCCGCGACGTCGTCCGGCACGTCCTCGCGAGCGAGCTGGGCGAGCGCCTCCGCGGCTGCGACCTTCATTTCCTCGTTGATGGAGGTCGCCCTGACGTCCAGCGCGCCGCGGAAGATGTAGGGGAAGCCGAGCACGTTGTTGACCTGGTTCGGATAGTCCGATCGGCCGGTCGCCATGATGGCATCGTCGCGGATTTCCGCCACTTCCTCGGGCGTGATCTCGGGATCCGGATTGGCCATCGCGAAGATGATCGGCCGGTCTGCCATCGAACGCACCATGTCCTCCGTCAGCGCGCCCTTGACCGACAGGCCGAAGAAGACGTCCGATCCCTTCACCGCGTCGGCCAGCGTACGGTCGTCGGTTCTGATCGCGTGCGCCGACTTCCACTGGTTCATCCCCTCCGTGCGCCCCTCGTAGATGACGCCCTTGGTGTCGCACAGCGTTATGTTGCCGGGTGCGAATCCCATCGCCTTGATAAGGTCCATGCAGGCGATCGCGGCGGCGCCGGCGCCGTTGCAGACGAGCTTGGTCGACCTGACGTCTCGTCCGGTGAGGTGGAGCGCGTTGATGAGTCCCGCCGCCGCGATGATCGCCGTGCCATGCTGGTCGTCGTGGAAGACCGGGATGTCCATCAGCTCGCGGAGCCTCTCCTCGATGATGAAGCAGTCCGGCGCCTTGATGTCTTCCAGGTTGATGCCGCCGAAGGACGGGGCGAGGTACCGCACGCAGTTGACGAAGGCATCGACGTCCTGCGTGTCCACCTCGAGGTCGATCGAATCGACGTCGGCGAAGCGCTTGAAGAGCACTGCCTTGCCCTCCATCACCGGCTTCGACGCGAGCGCGCCGAGATTGCCGAGCCCGAGGATCGCGGTTCCGTTCGAGACGACGGCGACCATGTTGCCGCGCGTCGTGTAGTCGAAGGCCCGGCTCGGGTCCTCGGCAATCGCCTTGACCGGTACGGCGACTCCCGGGGAATAGGCGAGCGACAGGTCGCGCTGTGTCGCCATTGCCTTGGTCGGCGCGATCTCCAGCTTGCCCGGCCGGGCGCCGGCGTGAAACTCCAGCGCTTCCTGTTCCGTCAGCGTGGAGCGGGACAGCTTCTTGTCCATGTGCGTTTCCTCAAGCTGTTGTGGGCGGCCGCTCGATCGGCGCCTCGTTCTGTTGTCTTCGACAAGCAAGCACCGTTAGGGTGCGGCGTAAAGCCCCGCATTGCCGCTTTTCCGGGCAATGGTGTTTATTGCGCGACTGAGGCAGACGGCTCGTGACGGACCAGTCCCCCCTACCAGAAAATTCCCTGAAGGCGGCGGATCTCGCCAGTGCGGAGAGCCGGGCCGCCGCGACGCCGATGATGGAGCAGTACATCGAGATCAAGGCGGCGAACCCCGACTCGCTGCTGTTCTACCGAATGGGCGATTTCTACGAGCTGTTCTTCGATGACGCCCTGCGGGCCTCGCAGGCACTCGGCATCACGCTGACGAAGCGTGGCCGGCATCTCGGCCAGGACATCGCCATGTGCGGCGTGCCGGTCCATGCCGCAGACGACTACCTGCAGAAGCTGATCGCGCTCGGCTTCCGCGTGGCCGTCTGCGAACAGGTCGAGGACCCGGCCGAGGCGAGGAAGCGGGGCTCGAAGTCGGTCGTGCGCCGCGACGTCGTACGACTGGTGACCCCCGGCACGCTGACGGAGGAGAAGCTCCTCTCGCCTTCCGAGCCGAACTACCTGATGACTCTCGCGCGCATCCGGGGCGACGGGGACGGCGCATTCGGGCTCGCCTGGATCGACATCTCGACCGGAACGTTCCGGCTGGCGGAATCGACGGCCGACCGGCTGCTTGCCGACGTGCTTCGCGTCGACCCGCGCGAGGTCGTCGTCGCCGAGCCGGTCTTCCACGACCCCGGGCTGAGGCCGGTCTTCGACGTGCTCGGCCGGGTCGCGGTGCCCCAGCCGGCGGTTCTCTTCGACAGTGCCACGGCGGCCGGGCGGATAGCGCGCTTCTTCGGCGTCGCGACGCTCGACGGGTTCGGCGACTTCTCCCGCGCCGAGCTCGCCGCGGCATCTGCCGCCGTCGCCTATGTCGAGAAGACGCAGCTGGCCGGGCGCCCCCCGCTCGGTCGCCCGGAACGCGAGGCCGCTGGCACGACGCTATTCATCGATCCTGCAACCCGAGCGAACCTGGAGCTGCTGCGCACCCTTTCCGGCGAACGGCAGGGCAGCCTGCTCAGGTCGATCGACCGGACGGTGACGGGCGGTGGCGGGCGTCTGCTCGCAGAACGCCTGATGTCGCCTCTCACGGACCCGCCGGCGATTTCGTCGCGGCTCGAACTCGATCGCCTGGCTGCTTGCGGAACCGGACTTCGCCGAACGCCTGCGCGAAGCTCTCCGGCAGGTTCCGGACATGCCCCGCGCCCTCTCCCGGCTGGCGCTCGACCGGGGCGGACCCCGCGACCTGGCATCGCTCTGTCAGGGGCTGCGGGCCTCCGAAGCCACGGCTGCAATGTTCGCGGGCGCGCAGCCACCGGCCGAAATCGCGGAGTCGGTCGACGCGCTTCGATCGGTGCCGCCCGAACTGTCGGACCGGCTCTCCGCAGTTCTCGCGGACGAGGTCCCGTTGCTCAGGCGCGATGGCAATTTCGTCCGCCGCGGCTACCACCCCGAGCTCGACGAAATGCGCTCGTTGCGCGACGAGTCGCGCCGGGTGATCGCGGGACTCCAGATGAAGTACGCCGAGGAGACGGGCGTCCGCTCGCTGAAGATCAGGCACAACAACGTGCTGGGCTATTTCATCGAAGTGAGCGCCGGGAATGCTGCCGCGCTGACCGATTCGGAAGATGTCCGGATGCGCTTCATCCACCGCCAGACCATGGCAAGTGCGATGCGCTTCACGACGACGGAGCTCGCGGACCTCGAGACCAGGATCGCCAATGCGGCCGACCGGGCGCTCGCCATCGAGCTCGCGGTCTTCGACGAGCTCGTCGCGGCGGTCGTCGCGGAGGCGGAGCCGATCAAGCGGGCCGCCCGGGCGCTCGCCGTTATCGACGTCTCGGCGGCGCTCGCCGTTCTTGCCGAAAGCGAAGGCTACTGCCGCCCGACAGTCGACGATTCGATCGCTTTCGAAATCGTCGGCGGCCGCCATCCGGTCGTCGAGCAGGCCCTGCGACGCCAGGCTGCCGATCCCTTCGTCGCCAACGACTGCAATCTGTCCGCCGCCGGCGGAAAGGGCGGGGCGATCTGGCTGCTCACCGGCCCGAACATGGGCGGCAAGTCGACCTTCCTGCGCCAGAACGCCCTGATCGCGGTGATGGCGCAGATGGGATCCTTCGTACCCGCCGGCCATGCCCGCATCGGGGTCGTCGACCGTCTTTTTTCGCGCGTCGGAGCCTCCGACGATCTCGCCCGCGGTCGCTCGACATTCATGGTGGAGATGGTCGAGACGGCGGCGATCCTCAACCAGGCTGGCGAGCGCTCTCTGGTCATCCTCGACGAGATCGGACGCGGGACCGCCACCTTCGACGGTCTGTCGATAGCCTGGGCGTCCGTAGAGCACCTGCACGAGCAGAACCGCTGTCGCGCGCTCTTCGCGACGCACTTTCACGAGCTGACCGCCCTGTCGGAGAAGCTGCCGCGTCTTTCGAATGTGACCATGCGCGTCAAGGAGTGGGAAGGCGAGGTGATCTTCCTGCATGAGGTCGGCCCGGGTGCCGCCGACAGGTCGTACGGCATTCAGGTCGCGCGCCTCGCCGGACTGCCCGAAGCGGTCGTCTCGCGCGCCCGCTCCGTCCTCGCACGACTGGAGGAGGGGGACCGCAAGAGCCCCGCCCATACGCTGGCCGACGATCTGCCGCTCTTCTCGGTCGAGGCCAGGCGCACTCCGGAGCCGGCGGCGGGCGCCGCGTCCGAACTCCACTCGCTGCTGTCGGGCATGGATCCCGACGACATGACGCCGCGCGAAGCGCTCGAGGCGATCTACGCGCTGAAAAAGGCGGGTGCGCTTGCGCGCAAGTAGTCCGCCGGCGGGCCCGCCATCCCATCCCGGGCATTGAATACCGTCGCCCGCAGTGCACCGCCGCCCCCCCTTTTTTCACTTCAATTTTCGCAGTTGCTTAATTCGACTCCAGCCCCGTGCAGGGTCCGGCGGTTAACGTTTGATTAACCACAAATCGCCTAGACCTTTTGAAACGGAAAATTAACGCTGATGAACAATTTGCTGACAGATACGCGCCCGATCCGCCTCAAAGGTCGCTCCTTCCTTGCGATCGTCCTCTCGCCCGAATTGCCGTTCGACGACTGGCTCGCCCGTCTCGACGACCTCGCCTCCCGTTCGACCGGTTTTTTCCTCGGTCGCCCGGTGATCCTGGACGTCGCGTCGCTCGACATCTCGAAGAGTCAGCTGCAGGAGCTCATCGGCGAACTGGGCGAGCGAAGCGTTCGCATCATGGGCGTCGAAGGCGCCCGTCCCTCCCTGCTCGGCCTCGGCATGCCGCCGGCAATGCGCGGCGGCCGCCCGGCGCCCGATTTCGAGGCTCCGGCTGGCGAGGAGGTTTCGGAGAAGGACGTCGGTTCCGCCAAGCCGGCCGCCGCCGAGCGGACCGAAGCCGCGGCAGGCCGGGCCCTGCCGTCGCTGCTCATCGACGAGCCGGTGCGCTCGGGACAATCCGTGATCTTCACCGAGGGCGACGTCACCATCGTCGGATCGGTCGCGTCCGGCGCGGAGATCGTCGCCGGCGGCTCGATCCATGTCTACGGGACACTCAGGGGACGGGCGATGGCGGGCTCGGTGGGCAACGCCTCGGCGCGCATCTTCTGTCGCAAGCTCGAAGCGGAATTGCTCGCGATCGACGGCCTCTACAAGACGGCCGAAGACATGGAGCCGAAACTGAGGGGGCAGGCCGTCCAGCTCTGGCTCGACGGAGATACGATCATGGCAGAGAAGCTGGCCTGAGTCGGCGGCCGGCCAGGAGACAGGAGAGCGACATGGGAAAGGTAATCGTCGTAACATCGGGCAAAGGGGGTGTCGGCAAGACGACGTCGACAGCCGCGCTCGGTGCTGCATTGGCCCAGAGGGGCGAGAAGACGGTCGTCGTGGATTTCGACGTCGGCCTTCGTAATCTCGATCTCGTCATGGGCGCCGAGCGGCGGGTCGTCTACGATCTGATCAACGTCATACAGGGAGACGCCAAGCTGCCGCAGGCACTGATCCGCGACAAGCGGCTCGAGACACTCTTCCTGCTGCCGGCGTCGCAGACCCGCGACAAGGACAACCTGACGCCCGAGGGTGTCGAGCGGGTGATGGCGCAGTTGAAGAAGCACTTCGACTGGATCATCTGCGACAGCCCGGCGGGCATCGAGCGCGGCGCCACCCTCGCGATGCGCCACGCCGACATCGCAGTCGTCGTGACAAACCCGGAAGTCTCCTCGGTGCGCGATTCCGATCGCATCATAGGCCTTCTCGACGCCAAGACGGCGAAGGCGGAGAAGGGCGAGCGAATCGAGAAGCACCTGCTCCTGACGCGCTACGATCCCGCCCGTGCCGAGCGGGGGGACATGCTCAAGGTGGACGACGTGCTCGAGATCCTTTCGATCCCGCTGCTCGGCATCGTGCCGGAGAGCATGGACGTGCTTCGCGCATCGAACCTCGGAACGCCGGTG
This sequence comes from uncultured Alphaproteobacteria bacterium, assembly GCA_963760965.1. Classification (GTDB taxonomy): domain Bacteria; phylum Pseudomonadota; class Alphaproteobacteria; order Rhizobiales; family Rhizobiaceae; genus Pararhizobium_B. The sequence goes on along the minus strand of CAVXEW010000002.1, from coordinate 546,485 downwards.
ACCCTGGCCGACAGCGACAGCGCTCCGGCGCAGGCCTACCACGATGCGGCGCGGCGGCTCGCCGGCGAGACGGTGACGATGACCGTGCCCGGAGAAAAGCGGGGGCTGTTCGGCAAGATCTTCGGACGGAGGGCCGCATGAGCATTTTCCGGTTCTTCAACAAGGAGAGTTCCGCGCCCAAGGCGCGCGAGCGGCTCCAGGTGTTGCTGGCCCACGAGCGGGCTTCGGCAACCCACTCCAATCTCGTCGCGCAGCTGCGCGAAGAGATCCTTGCCGTCATCGCCAAGCATGTCCAGGTCGACCGCGACAAGGTCAACGTCAAGATGGATCGCGGCGAGAAGGTCTCGACGCTCGAAGTCGACATCGAGATCCCGCTCGACGCAGGCATGAAGGCGGCCTGACCGCCTTCCCGGAACAGCCGGCGGCGCTGCCCGCCGCCGGCCGAAGAAAGGAGACGAGCATGACACGGGTAGCCCTTCTCGAGCGGCTCAAGGAACTCCAGGGAATGCCGAAGTTCCAGAACCGCGACATTCGAACGATCAGCGCGGTGCTCTCCAACGAGGCGCTGGCCAGGCACGTCGAGGTATGCGAGCAGGCGGCGGGCATCCAGGCCCGGCAGTCCGCGCAGAACGCACATTCGGCGCAGTAGTCGTCCGGCGATGCGCTGTCCGCCTCGACGTCAGGTTGCGGCGGGCAGAGCCGGCGATCCCGCGATTTCGATGATGGCCGTGACACCACATCACAATTCGGCCATGTTGCAGGCGCCTGAAAAAAGGCCACGGCTGCGGTGGGTGCAGCACACAAATCCGGTTGCATCTCCATGTCCGCCCTGCGGATCCGCGCTGCCTCTCCCGAAGACATCGACGAGCTCTCCGCCATAGAGGCGGCCGCTTTCGCGACCGACCGCATCTCGCGGCGCTCGTTCCGCGCTCTCATAGCGCGACCGACCGCGTCGACGCTGGTCGCCGAGATGGATGGCGCCGTCGCCGGCTATGCCATGATCCTCTTTCGGGCCGGCACCGGAATGGCGCGGCTCTATTCGCTGGCGGTTGCTCCGGGGCACGCAGGCCGGGGCCTCGGAAGGAAGCTTCTGGCCGCAGCCGAGGACGCGGCCGAGCGCCATGACCGCATGATGCTCCGCCTCGAGGTGCGCGAGGACAACCGCGCCGCAATAGGCCTCTACCGGGGCGCCGGCTATCGTCAGATCAGCCGCATAGCCGACTATTACGAGGACGGCATGGCGGCGTTGCGCTTCGAGAAGCTCCTGCGCGACGATGGGGCGGTACCGACTGCCCGGACACCCTTCTACGAGCAGACGACGGATTTCACCTGTGGTGCGGCCTGCCTTGTCATGGCGCTCGGCCGCTTCGTCTCGCCCGACTATCTCGATCCGGTGTGGGAAATCAGGCTCTGGCGGGAGGCGACGACGGTCTTCATGCTCGCCGGGCCCGGCGGCTGCGAGCCGTTCGGGCTTGCGGTCACCGCACGCACCTACGGCCTCGAGCCGACAATCTTCTGCTCGCAGCCAGACCTGCTCTTCCTCGATACCGTGCGCAATCCCGAGAAGCGCAAGGTGATGGAACTGGCACAGGTCGATTTCCGCCGACGCAGCGCCGACCTGCATGTCGCGACGAACTTCGCGGCCTTCACCGTGGACGACGTGCGTGCCGCGATCGCGGGCGGCAGGCTGGTGGCGGTGCTCGTCAGCGGCTACCTGATGTTCGGCAAGAAGGTGCCGCATTGGGTTCTCGCGCATGGCGACGACGGGCGACACATCATGATACATGACCCGTGGGTGGAAGAGGAACGCGGAGAGACAGTGGCGGATGCCGCGAACCTCCCGGTTCCCTACGCAATCTTTGACCGCATTTCCCGTTTCGGCCGTGACGGCTTGCGCGCCGCGGTGTTCCTGGAAGGAAGACAGCCAGATGTCTGACTGGGTGATCCTGGCGAGCAGCCTTGCCTCTTTCGACCACGCTGCCACGCAGCACAAGGTTCTCCTCGGCAGGGATTTCCTGTCGCGGCCGGAACTCTTCCGCGGAAGTCGACCGAACATCATCAACCTGTCGCGATCCTACGCCTACCAGAGCCGGGGCTACTACGCCTCGCTGCTTGCCGCCGCGCGCGGACAGCGCGTCATACCCTCCGTCGAGACGATCATCGACCTCTCCGCCCGCAAGCTCTACGAGAATGCGCTGCCGGAACTGGAAGACGCGCTCAACAGGGCCTTGCGCGGCCATGCCGACGAGTGCCCGTCCCGTCTTCACGTCTTCTTCGGTACGAACGGCGACCACCGGCTGGAGCGCTTTTCCCGCCTGATCTTCGACTGGTTCCGCGCGCCGATACTCGAAGTGACGGTCAGGCGCGGCGAATGGCTGACCATCGGCCGGATCGGCCTTGGATCGCTCGCCAAGCTCGACGAGCAGGAAAAGGGCGCCTTTTTCCACTGCATGGCCCGCTACACCTCGCGCCAGTGGAAGGACCCGAAGGCCAAGACACCGGCCCGCTATTCCTTCGCAACGCTCGTCGACCCGCAGGAGGAAATGCCGCCGTCGACGATCTCGAGCCTGAAGCACTGGGCACGCATCGCCGCGCGCCTCGGCGTGGAGGTCGAGCCGATCACGAGAAAGGACCTACCGCGCCTTGCGAACTATGACGCGCTGTTCATTCGCGAGACGACCTCGATCTCCAACCACACCTACCGCTTCGCGCGCCGCGCCCAGCAGGAAGGAATGCCGGTGATCGACGACCCGGTCTCGATGATCCGCTGCACCAACAAGGTCTATCTCGACGAACTGATGGACAAGAACGGCATCGCGGTCCCGGCGACCGTCATGATCGCCGGCGAGGACGATCTTGCAAAGGCTGCCGACAAGCTCGGCTTCCCGATGGTTCTGAAGATTCCGGACTCCTCCTTCTCGCGCGGCGTCAGCAAGGTCACCGGCTTCGCCGAGCTGAAGAAGCTCGCGACCGCCTGGCTCGACGATTCGGACCTGCTGATCGCCCAGAAATTCATGCCGACGGCCTTCGACTGGCGCATCGGCGTGCTCGGCGGCAAGCCGCTCTTCGCAGTGCAGTACCTCATGGCGAAGAGCCATTGGCAGATCATCAAGCACGACACCGGCGGAAAGCCGCTGGAGGGCGGCTTCAAGGCTTTCGCGCTCGCCGACGCGCCGCCCCTGGTGCTCGATACCGGCCTGAGGGCCGCGCGCTGCATCGGAGATGGCCTCTATGGAGTCGATCTCAAGGAAACGGACGACGGAGTCTTCGTCATCGAAGTCAACGACAATCCCAATCTCGAGCACGGTGTCGAGGACCATGCCGAGAAGGACGAGGTCTGGTCCCGGCTCACCAGCTGGTTCATCGAGCGGCTTGACAATTGAGCGGGTCGCACGCCTGTAACTCGGCCGGCAAAACAGCTATAGCCGGAAGGAAACGAGGCGAGGCAGTTCCCGGAGCCATGACCGCATCCACACCAGACGACGCGCAGGAGATCGAAACGGTGGTCGATGCCGACGGCCTCTGCAGGACGCTCGATGCGATCGCCGCGGCGCACGGAGGCGCAAGCCAGGCCGCCCGGCAGGAAGTGCTGAAGACCCTCAAGGCCGCCAATGCCGAGGGCCGCGGGCGCGCCCGCACCCTGCTCGACGCGGACGGCGGCGGCTGGGCCTGCGCGGCGCGCATCTCCTGTCTCGAGGACGCGCTCGTGACGGCGATCTTCCGCTACGCCTGCGCCCATGTGTATCCGGTCGCATCGCCGTCGCGGGCCGAGAGGCTGGCCGTGGCTGCCGTCGGCGGCTACGGCCGCGGAACGCTGGCGCCAGGCTCCGACATCGACCTGCTCTTTCTGCTTCCCTACAAGTCGACGCCGTGGACGGAGCAGATCTGCGAGTGGGTGCTCTACATGCTGTGGGACATGGGCCAGAAGGTCGGCCATGCGACCCGCAGCGTCGACGAATGCCTTCGCCAGGCCCGCGCCGACATGACGATTCGCACCGCGGTTCTGGAGGCGCGGCTGATTTGCGGCGAGGCGAGCCTCTACGACGATCTTTCCGCCCGCTTCGATGCGGAAGTCGTCAAGGGCTCCGGTCCGGAGTTCATCGCAGCCAAGCTCGCGGAGCGCGATTCGCGCCACCGCAAGGACGGCGACACGCGCTACCTCGTCGAGCCGAACGTCAAGGAGGGAAAGGGAGGGTTGCGCGACCTGAACACGTTGTTCTGGATCGCCAAGTATCACTACCGGGTTCGTGCTTCCGAGGAGCTTGTCGGTCTCGGCGTGCTGTCGAGGAAGGAATACCGGCTCCTCGAGAAGGCCGAGGATTTCCTCTGGGCGGTTCGTTGCCAGATGCATTTCCTCGCTGGCAAGGCCGAGGAGCGACTGTCCTTCGACATCCAGCGCGAGATCGCCGAAGGGCTCGGGTATCAGGACCACCCGGGACTATCCGCCGTCGAACGGTTCATGAAGCACTACTTCCTCGTCGCCAAGGACGTCGGTGACCTGACGCGCATCCTCTGCGCCGCGCTGGAGGACGAGCAAGCGAAGGCCGCGCCCGGCCTCGGCGGCGTCATCGGCCGCTTCACGCGGCGGCAGCGCAAGATCGCCGGCACGCTCGACTTTCTCGATGATCAGGGTCGCATCACGATCGCCGGACCCGACGTGTTCAGGAAGGATCCTGTCAACATCATCCGTCTTTTCCACCTGGCGGACATCCACGGGCTCGAGTTCCATCCCGACGCACTGAAGCGCGTCACCCGTTCCCTCAAGCTGATCAACAGTGCCTTGCGCGACAACGAGGAAGCCAACAGGCTTTTCATGTCGATCCTGACGTCGAGGCGGAACCCTGCCCTGATCCTGAGGCGCATGAACGAGGCCGGAATCCTCGGCCGCTTCATTCCGGATTTCGGCAAGATCGTCTCCATGATGCAGTTCAACATGTATCACCATTACACGGTGGACGAGCACCTGCTGCGGGCTGTCGACGTCCTGTCGCGCATCGAGAAGGGCGAGGAAGAGGATGTCCACCCCCTTGCCACGAGGCTGATGCCTCAGGTCGAGGACCGCGAGGTGCTCTACGTCGCCGTGCTGCTGCACGACATCGCCAAGGGGCGGCCGGAGGACCATTCTCTCGCGGGCGCCAGGGTGGCTCGCAAGCTCTGCCCGCGCCTCGGCCTCGGCGCCAAGCAGACAGAGCTCGTAGCCTGGCTGATCGAAGAGCACCTGACGATGTCGATGACTGCCCAGTCACGCGATCTCAACGACCGGAAGACCATCGAGGACTTCTCCGACAGAATGCAGTCGCTGGACCGGCTGAAGATGCTTCTGGTGCTGACCTGCTGCGACATCCGTGCCGTCGGGCCAGGCGTGTGGAACGGCTGGAAGGGACAGCTGCTGCGCACACTCTATTTCGAGACGGAAGTCGTGCTGACCGGCGGCTTTTCCGCGGTTTCGCGAAAGCAGCGCACGGAACAGACGCTTGCCGAGCTGCGCGAGGCGCTCGCCGGATGGACCGAGGAAGAGCGCGAACGTTATCTCGGCCTGCACTACGAGCCTTATCTGCTGTCGGTCGCGCACGAGGATCAGGTCCGCCATGCGGACTTCATCCGCGAGTCCGACAGGGCGGGCAAGGCGCTGGCCACGATGGTGCGCACCCACTCCTTCCACGCCATCACCGAGATCACGGTGCTCGCGCCGGACCATCCGAGGCTCCTGACCATCATAGCGGGGGCCTGCGCGGCTTCCGGCGCCAACATCGCCGACGCGCAGATATTCACGACGTCGGACGGGCGGGCGCTCGACACCATTCTGGTCAACCGCGAGTTCACCGACGACGAGGACGAGTTGCGGCGCGCCGCCCAGATCGGGCGGATGATCGAGGACGTGCTCGCCGGGCGGAAGCGCCTGCCCGACGTCATCGCCAGCAAGGCGCGCGCAAGGCGCAAGACGAGGGCGTTCCGCGTCTCGCCCGCTGTGACCATCTCCAACGGCCTGTCGAACCGGTTCACCGTCGTCGAGGTCGAGTGCCTCGATCGCGCGGGACTGCTCTCCGAGATCACCGCGGTGCTCTCCGATCTCTCGCTGGACATAGCATCGGCCCACATCACCACCTTCGGCGAGAAGGTCATCGACACCTTCTATGTCACCGATCTTTTCGGCCACAAGATCACCAATGAGAACCGGCAGGCCCACACCGCCGCCCGCCTGAAGGCCGTAATGGCGGGCGAGGAGGAGGACGTGCGGGACCGCATGCCTTCCGGCATCATCGCCGCCCCGGCCGTCTCGAAGCGCGCCGAGGCAGCCACACGCAAGGCGAAGGTCGAGCTTTCATGACATCTTCCGCGGCTGGTGCCGTCGCATGAGCCTCGTAGGGAAGTTCGCGACCGTCGGCTCCGCCACGCTCGCCAGCCGCATCCTCGGCTTCGTACGAGAGACGTTGATGGCCGCGACGCTCGGTGCCGGGCCGATGGCGGACGCCTTCTATGCGGCCTTCAGGTTTCCCAACCTTTTTCGACGGCTGTTCGCCGAGGGAGCGTTCAACGCGGCCTTCGTGCCGCTATTCGCCAAGGAGATCGAGGCAGGCGGCCAGGAGGGCGCGCGCCGCTTCTCCGAGGAGGTCTTCGGCGTCCTCTTCGCCGTCCTACTCGTTCTGACGATCGTCATGGAACTCGCCATGCCGATCCTCGTCGAGACGATCATTGCGCCCGGTTTCGACGATCCCGAGAAGTTCCATCTGACCGTTCGCCTCGCCGCCCTCATGTTCCCCTACCTGATGTGCATGTCTCTGACGGCGATGATGAGCGGCATCCTCAACTCGCTGCACAGATACTTCGCCGCGGCGATCGCACCGGTATTCCTCAACGTCATCCTCATCGCCGTTCTCGGCCATGCGCTGCTGGTCGGGCTGGGCGGCCGGGCGACCGCGCACGCCATGGCCGGCGGGGTGCTCGTCGCGGGCCTCCTCCAGCTCCTGATCGTGACCGTGGCGGTGCGTCGGGCGGGAATTGCGGTCGGATTCCGCCGGCCTAGAATGACGCGCAGCGTCCGCCGGTTGCTGGCACTTGCGATCCCCGCGGCCGCCACCGGCGGAATTACGCAGATCAACCTCGTCATCGGGCAGATGATCGCCTCGGCGAAGCCCGGCGCCATCTCGGTCCTGCAATATGCGGACCGCGTCTACCAGCTGCCGCTCGGCGTGGTCGGCATCGCGGTCGGCGTGGTGCTGTTGCCCGAGCTCTCGCGCTCACTCAAGGCGGGCCACATGCGGGATGCCGCCAATCTGCAGAACCGGTCGCTGGAATTCGCCCTGTTCCTGACATTGCCGGCCGCCGGCGCTCTCTGGGTGATGGCCCCGGAGATCGTCAGGGTCCTCTACGAACGCGGAGCGTTCTCGCCGGTGACCACGCACAGCGTGGCGCGCGCGCTCGCCATATTCGGTCTCGGCCTGCCGGCATTCGTCATGATCAAGGCGTTCACGCCAGGCTATTTCGCCCGCGAGGATACGCGCACGCCCATGGTGTTTGCCGCAATCTCCGTCGCCGTCAACGTCACGCTGGCCCTCACGCTCTTCCCCCGCATCGCCGAGGCGGGCATCGCCACGGCGGAAGCCAGCGCCGGCTGGATCAACGCGACTCTCCTGCTGACGACGCTCGTGCGCCGCGGCCACTGGACGGGGGACGTCGACCTCCTGCGCCGCCTTCCGCGGCTGCTGCTTTCGACCGTGGTCATGGCGGTGGCGCTCGATTTCGCGATCGGCTATGCCGAGCCGTGGCTCCGGCCGCAATCCTCCATTCTCGTTCAGGCGCCGGCGCTCGCTTGCCTGATTGCCGGCGCCATGATCGTCTATTTCGGCCTCGCATTTGCGATCGGCGGCGCCGACATGGGAATGATCAGGCGAAATCTGGACCGGGATCGCGCGACCAGGAGGGCTGCGAAGAAGGGGAGGACGTGAACGGCCCGCAGCTTGCGGACCGGCGAGCTCTTGCAAGCGGGCTGGCGCCCGTGCATAACCCGCCGCGATTTCACTGCGAGGAGCAGGCCCTCCACAAGTCTGCGTGAGGAAAGAAATGTCAGGATTCAAGGAACTCGTCTTTTCCGGCGTCCAGCCGACCGGCCATCTCCATCTCGGCAACTACCTCGGCGCGCTTAAGAAGTTCGTCGCGCTGCAGGACGGGTACGACTGCATCTACTGCGTCGTCGACCTGCATGCGCTGACGGCACAGCTCGTCCATGAGGATCTCCCGGCGCAGATCCGCGCCATCACCGCCGCCTTCCTGGCGTCCGGAATCGACCCCGAACGGCACATCGTTTTCAACCAGTCGGCAGTTCCCCAGCACGCCGAACTCGCCTGGATATTCAACTGCGTGGCACGTATCGGCTGGATGAACCGCATGACGCAGTTCAAGGACAAGGCCGGCAAGGACCGCGAGAACGCCTCGCTGGGACTGCTGGCCTATCCTTCCCTCATGGCCGCGGACATCCTTGTCTATCGCGCAACCCACGTGCCGGTCGGGGACGACCAGAAACAGCACCTGGAGCTGACGCGCGACATCGCCCAGAAATTCAACATCGACTATTCCAAGCGGATCGCCGCGACCGGCCTCGGTGTCGAGATGATGGTCGGCGAAGAGAGGGTGGACGGCTATTTCCCGCTCACGGAGCCTTTGATCGACGGCCCCGCGCCACGTGTCATGAGCCTGCGCGACGGCACCAAGAAGATGTCGAAGTCCGACGCCTCCGACCTCTCGCGCATCAATCTGACCGATGACGCCGAAACGATCTCCCGCAAGATCCGCAAGGCCAAGACCGATCCGGAGCCGCTGCCGGGCGACGTTGCCGGCCTTGCCGGGCGCCCGGAAGCGGACAACCTCGTCGGCATCTTCGCCGCCCTGAGGGACACGACCCGGGAAGCGGTTATTTCCGAATACGGCGGCCGCCAGTTCTCCGAGTTCAAGCCGGCACTGGCCGAACTTGCCGTCGAGATGCTTTCACCCGTCAATGCCGAGATGCGCCGCCTGATGGCAGATCCGGGCCATATCGATTCGGTGCTCAAGGCCGGCAGCGAGCGCGCGGGCGCCCTGGCCGAGAAGACCATGAAGGACGTAAAGGACATCATCGGTTTCATCTGAAGGCACGAGCCCGTTCCCGCAGGCGGCGAGGCACTTTCTCGCACACTGCTTGTCGCGGACCGGGGCGAATGGCAGAGTCAAAGCATGGTTTCACGCCGCCAGTCCCGGCAGGAGGGACACCGCCGCAAGTTTCTCGTGATCATCGACGGGACGCCGGAGGCCAATCGTGCCGTGCGGTACGCCGCGATGCGGGCGCGCAACTCGAACGGCGGGCTCGTTTTTCTCTACGTGATCGGTGACAGCGACTTCCAGCACTGGCTGGGCGTCGAGGAGATCATGAAGGCCGAGGCGATGGAGGAGGCGGAAGCCACGCTCGCCAAGGAGGCGCAGGCGGTGCGCGAGTCCATCGGCATCGATCCGGAACTCGTCGTCAAGATCGGCAATCCCGCCGAACAGATCCATGCGCTCATCGAGGAGGACCGCGACATCGCGATTCTCGTGCTCGCTGCGGGAACGTCGAAGGAAGGACCCGGGCCGCTGGTGGCTTCGATTGCCGGTCGGGGCGCGGTGTTTCCCATCCCGGTCACGGTCATTCCAAGCATGCTTTCCGACGAGGAAATCGATTCCCTCTGCTGAGGCCGGGATGGCCGGGTCAAGGCTTGATTGCAACGATGCCGGTGCTTATTCTTGAGTGGAAATATCCGAAATAGCGCCGGATCAAGTGTCCGGCTGCATGGAGCGCGAGATGTTCATACAGACCGAATCGACGCCAAACCCCGCGACGCTGAAATTCCTTCCCGGAAAGGTCGTCCTCGAGTCGGGCACCGCCGAGTTCCGCGATCGGCAGGAGGCGGCTGGCTCGCCGCTGGCCGAGCGGCTGTTCGACGTGCCCGGCGTGACCGGCGTCTTTTACGGCTACGACTTCATCACCGTCAGCAAGGACGGGCCGGACTGGCAGCACCTGAAGCCCGCTGTGCTCGGTACCATCATGGAGCATTTCATGTCGGGCGCGCCGATCATGGCCCATGGCGGGAACAGCGAGGTCGAGACCTCCGACGGGGAGTTCTTCGACGAGTCCGATGCGACGATCGTCGAGATGATCAAGGAGCTTCTGGAGACGCGCGTGCGGCCGGCGGTCGCCCAGGATGGCGGCGACATAACCTTTCGCGGCTACAGGGACGGAAAGGTCTTTCTCAACATGAAGGGCGCCTGTTCCGGTTGCCCGTCCTCGACGGCCACGCTTCAGCACGGCATACAGAACCTCCTGCGACATTTCATTCCGGAAGTGCAGGAAGTCGAGCCCGTCTGACCGGAAACCAGGCGGCCGGAGCTTGCCGCGCCGCGATGGACCGACGGTTCGGCTGGACTTGGAGCGTGAGCCTCGATAAACGCATCCGCCATGTTGACCCTCGCGATCGATACGGCGTCTGCCGCCTGCCAGGCCTGCGTCCACGACAGTGAGGCCGGGATGGTGGCGGGCGCAGCGAGCGAAATCATCGGTCGAGGCCACGCCGAGCGCCTGATGCCGGTCGTCGACGCCGCGCTCGAGGCGGCCCATGCCGACATTTCACAATTGGGGCGAGTAGCCGTGACGGTAGGTCCCGGATCCTTCACCGGCATACGCGTCGGCGTTTCCGCCGCGCGCGGCCTTGCTCTTGCGCTTGGCTGCGAATGCCTGGGGATAGGTTCCCTGGAGGCGCTGGCAGCGGCTCACTACGGCAGGGCCGGGCCGATCCTTGCCGTGCTCGATGCACGCCGCGGCGAAGTCTACGCCGCGCTCTTCGAAGGCGACGGGCGGATCACCGTTCCACCTGCCGCGATGACCGCACAGGAGGCAGCCCGGCTCGCCGGGCGCACGCAGGCGCGACTGACGGGTTCGGGATCGACACTTGTGGCGGAATTCCTTCCTGCCGCAGGCCGGGCCGGCCTGGTTCTTTCCAGCGCGGACACGGTCGACATGACGGCGCTCGCCCGGCTTGCGGCAGAGCGTACCGGCCCGTTCGATCCGCCGCGACCGCTCTACCTGCGCGGAGCCGACGCGAAGCCGCAGACCGGCTTCGCCGTGGCGCGGAAGGCCTGACATGTCCATGATTTCCCGCTTCTTCGCCAGAGAGCTCGAGTTCGAGATATTCGACATGTCCGACGAGGACACACACGAGGCCGCCGCCCTGCATTCGCAACGCTTCCGCCGCGCCTGGAGCGACGAGGAGATCCATTCCCTGCTCGTCCAGGAGCCGGTTTTCGGCTTCGTGGCCCGGCGCACCAACGCCGCACGTGCTCTCTCCGGCTTCGTTCTGGCGCGCGCCGCGGGCGGCGAGTTGGAGATCCTGACGATCGTCGTCCAGCGCCGGCACGCGCGCCGGGGCCTAGGCTGGCGACTGATGCGCGCAGCCGCCCGCGAGGCACTCGCGCGCGATGCCGAGGCGATGTTCCTGGAGGTCGACGAAACCAACGCGCCGGCGACCGCTCTCTACAGGAGGCTCGGCTTCCGAACGGTCGCCGAGCGCAAGGCCTACTACGAGGGGTCCGGCGGCGCGAAGTCCTCGGCCTTCGTGATGCGGCTCGATCTCGACCGGCGACGTGCGGAATGAACCCCGTCGCCGCGCTTCGCGTCGCGCTGGCCCTGCTGGTCGTCTTCCTGTGGACCATGCTGCTGCTGCCGATCCAGCTGGCCGGCATCTGGCTGAAGCTGCCGCTGCGCATGCGCCTGCCGCGCTGGTGGCATCGCGTAGCCCGCCCGGCGCTCGGCCTTCGCGTACATCTTCACGGCTCGCCGGCTGCCGGACGGCCTTTGCTTCTGGCTTCGAACCACGTGTCCTGGAAGGACATCATCGTGCTCGGTTCGGTCGCCGACGTCGTCTACATCGCCAAGTCGGAAGTCAGGACGTGGCCCGTGTTCGGCTGGCTCGCTCGCCTCCAGCGCTCGGTGTTCATCGAGCGGGAGAGGAAACGCGACACCGGCCGGCAGATCACCGACGTGGCCGAGCGTCTTACCGCCGGCGAGATCGTCGTCCTCTTCGCCGAAGGCACGACCTCGGACGGCAACCGAATCCTCGAATTCAAGAGCTCGCTCTTCGGCGCCGCCTCCGCAGCGCTGCCCTTCGTACCAAGCGGCGAGGTCTTCGTGCAGCCGGTAGCCATCGCCTATACCCGGGTGCATGGCATGCCGATGGGCCGCATGCACCGGCCTATAGCCGCCTGGCCGGGAGACGTCGCGCTCGTTCCTTCGCTGATGGGCGTGCTCAGGGAAGGAGCGATCGACGTCGACGTCTGCTTCGGCGAACCCGTGCGCTTCTCCGCCGGAAGCCGGCGCAAGGACGTCGCCCGCGACACCGAGCGGGCGGTGCGGCGCATGCTGACCGAAAGGCTGCGTGGCCGCTGACATGGCCAGCTCCGAGAAACCCGTTTCATCCGGGCCGGATTGGCGCTAGAAACCGCCCCATGAGCGACACCACGACAGATACCGCGAAGCGACCCGCCGGCCCGGTGCTCGGGACGTCCCCGCGCAAGGTCTTCGTCAAGACCTATGGCTGCCAGATGAATGTCTACGACTCCGACCGGATGTCGGACGCTCTGGCCCGCGAAGGCTACGAGCGCACCGAGGCGATCGAGGAGGCCGACCTCGTGCTCCTCAATACCTGCCATATCAGAGAGAAGGCCGCAGAGAAGGTCTATTCCGAGCTCGGGCGCCTTCGGAAGATGAAGGACGAACGCGCAGCCTCTGGCCGCGCCATGACGGTCGGCGTCGCCGGCTGCGTCGCCCAGGCGGAGGGAGAGGAGATTGTCCGCCGCGCTCCCGTCGTCGATCTCGTCATCGGTCCGCAAACCTATCACCGTCTGCCGGATGCGCTGAGGCGCGCCCATTCCGGGGAAAGGGTCGTCGAGACGGATTACGCCGTGGAAGACAAGTTCCAGTACCTTCCTCCGCCCGAAAGGTCGCGGGTCAGGGCGCGCGGCGTCACCGCCTTCCTTTCCGTCCAGGAGGGTTGCGACAAGTTCTGCACCTTCTGTGTCGTTCCCTATACGCGCGGCTCCGAGGTCTCCCGACCCGTCGGCCAGATCGTCGCGGAGGCCGAGAGTCTGGCCGCTGCCGGCGTGCGCGAGATCACGCTTCTCGGTCAGAACGTCAATGCCTGGCATGGCGAGGGTCCCGACCGGCGCGAATGGGGCCTCGGCGAGCTGCTGCATCGGCTCTCCGCGATCGAAGGCGTCGTCCGCCTGCGCTACACGACCAGCCATCCGCGCGACATGGACGACAGTCTTATCTCCGCCCACCGCGACCTCCCGAAGCTCATGCCCTATCTGCACCTGCCGGTGCAGGCGGGTTCCGACCGGATCCTGAAAGCGATGAACCGGCACCACACCGCCGGCGAATACCTCGAACTGGTGAATCGAATCCGTGCCGCCCGCCCCGACATCGCGATGTCGGGCGACTTCATCGTCGGCTTCCCCGGCGAGACCGACGCCGATTTCGAGAAGACGCTGCAGATCGTCGAAGCAGTCGGGTACGCGCAGGCTTTTTCGTTCAAGTATTCGGTCCGCCCGGGCACGCCCGGCGCCCTGATGGAGGGCCAGGTTCCCGACGAGGTGAAGTCCGAGCGGCTGGCACGCCTGCAGGCACTCCTCGGCAAGCACCAGCATGCCTTTGCGCAGGATTGCGTCGGCAGGACAATCGACCTGCTGCTGGAGAAGCCCGGTCGCCACGAGGGCCAGGTCATCGGCCGGTCGCCCTGGCTGCAGCCGGTAATTGTTGATGCAAATTCTTCGCAAATCGGTGACATTATCCGGGTGAGAATCACGCGCGCCGGAGCGAACAGTCTGTTTGCCGAGCGCGTTGAGTGATAAGGTCCGGGGAAGATCACGAGGAGCCGCACCGCTTGAACGCACATGATCGGACTGCCAGATCGCCCCGCCCGACCTCTTCGGGCGCTTCCGATGCGACCCGGATCGTGCTGACCTTCGAGAACAACCGGCTTGCGAGCGAACTCTTCGGACAATTCGACCAGAACCTCGCTCTGCTCGAGCAGAAGCTCGGGGTGGATGCGCGGGCCCGCGGCAACACGGTGACGATCACCGGCGACGAGGTGACAACCGACCAGGCGCGCCGCACCCTGGATTTCCTCTACGACCGGCTGCAGGGAGGCAGCAACGTCGAACCTTCCGATGTCGAGGGCGCTATACGCATGGCCGTGGCCGCCGACGATCAGCTCTCGCTGCCGACGCTGGAGAACAAGGGTCGGCTCTCGCTCGCGCAGATATCGACGCGGAAGAAGACGATTGCGGCACGCTCGCCGATGCAGGACACCTACATCCGGGCAATGGATCGTGCGGAACTCGTCTTCGGCGTCGGCCCGGCGGGCACCGGCAAGACCTATCTCGCCGTCGCCCACGCCGCCCAGCTGCTCGAGCGCGGCCAGGTCGAACGCATCGTGCTTTCGCGTCCCGCGGTCGAGGCTGGCGAGCGCCTTGGCTTCCTTCCAGGCGACATGAAGGAGAAGGTGGATCCCTACCTGCGCCCGCTCTACGACGCGCTCTACGACATGATTCCGGGCGACAAGGTCGAGCGTGCGATCGCGGCGGGCGTCATCGAGATCGCGCCGCTGGCATTCATGCGCGGTCGCACCCTGTCGAACGCAGCCGTCATTCTCGACGAGGCGCAAAACACCACGTCCATCCAGATGAAGATGTTCCTGACGCGTCTCGGCGAGAACGCCCGCATGATCGTTACGGGCGATCCGAGCCAGATCGACCTGCCGCGCGGCGTCAAGTCCGGCCTCGTCGAGGCCCTGCATGTGCTCAACGGCGTCGAAGGCGTCGTAGCCTGCCGCTTCCGCGAACGGGACGTGGTTCGCCACGCGCTTGTTGCCCGGATCGTCGCCGCCTACGACGCGGAGAGCTCGATGGTCGAGGATAGCGGCCGGTCCGACTGAATCGCGCAAGGGCCCGCATGGCTGCCATCGACATAGACATCGCCGTGCAGTCCGAAGGCTGGGGCGATCCCCGGGGACTGGAGGCGTTGTGCGTCACCGCCATCCAGGCGGCGGCCGACTATCTCGAGGAAGAGACCGGCCAGCTGTTTCCGGACCCCGCAACCGAACTCTCGGTCGTCTTCACGGGCGACGACGAGATCCGAAGCCTGAACGCCGGGTGGCGCGACAAGGACAGTCCGACAAACGTCCTGTCCTTCCCCGCCTTTCCTGTCCGGCCGGGGGGGATGCCGGGGCCGATGCTGGGAGACATCATCCTCGCGCACGGGACGATCGCATCGGAGGCCGCGAGCCTCGACCTGCCGTTCGAGGCCCATCTGACCCATCTGCTCGTCCACGGGTTCCTGCATCTTCTCGGTCACGACCATGTGGAGGATACCGATGCGGAAGAGATGGAAGGGCTGGAGACTCGCATTTTGGCCACGCTTGGCCTATCTGATCCCTACGGGGACACCGATCCCTCCTGAACGCCTGAAGAGACGATGAACGACAATTCGACACCGTCGGAACGGACCGCGGACATTGCGGACGCCGAACACGCCGAAGCCGGCGAAGACGCCGACAGTCATCGATCCGACCCCCAAGAGCGGATCAAGGAAAGAGCCAATCCTTCGCTGCTGGGCCGCTTCCTGAAGGGCCTCAGGCCGAATGCGCGCGCGAGCCTGCGCGAGGACCTCGCCGATGCGCTGAGGACCGACGCAGGGGTCAATACCGCCTTCTCGCCCGAAGAGCGGGCGATGCTTCACAACATTCTCCGCCTCCGCGAGATACGGGTCGAGGACGTCATGGTGCCGCGCGCAGACATCGACGCAGTCGACCAGTCGACGACGATCGGCGACCTGATGCTGCTTTTCGAGGAGTCGGGACGATCGCGCATGCCGGTCTATCGCGAGAACCTCGACGATCCGCGCGGCATGGTCCACATACGCGACCTGCTCGCCTATCTGACCAAGCAGGCTCGCAACAAGCGCCGGCGGGCCTCGGCCCGAAAGCCTACGGAGCCGGCCGCCCCCGTTGCCGACGGCAACCCGGCGAACGGCGCAGGCAGCGCGGCCCGCAAGCACGGCCCCTTCGACTTCTCGCGCGTCGATTTCTCCAGAACCGTCCACGAGGCCGGCATCACCCGAGATGTCCTCTTCGTGCCGCCTTCCATGCTCGCCTCCGACCTCATGGAACGTATGCAGGCGATGCGCACCCAGATGGCCCTCGTCATCGACGAATATGGCGGCACTGACGGCCTCGTGTCGCTCGAGGACATCGTCGAGATGGTCGTCGGCGACATCGAGGACGAGCACGACGACGAGGAAACCATGATCACGGCCTCGTCGGAGGATGTCTTTCTTGCCGACGCCAAGGCCGACCTTGAAGATCTTCAGAAGATGATCGGCCCCGATTTCGACGTCACCGAAAAGATCGAGGACGCCGACACGCTGGGCGGTCTGCTCTTTTCCGCGCTCGGCCGGATTCCTGCCCGCGGCGAGGTGGTCCAGGCGCTTCCGGGCTTCGAGTTTCACGTGCTTGACGCAGATCCTCGGCGCATCAAGCGGGTACGGATCGTGCGCCGGCGCTCCCTCGTGCGCCGTCGTCCGTCCAGGCCGGAGGGCGAGGCGGGCGCGGCCTCGCCAAGACCGGCCGGCCCCGCCGACGGCCTTGCGGGCGACGGGTCCCGATAGCCGGCAGCGCGTGAGTTTCCCAGGGAAACCTTGCCGCGGGCGAGGCCTGTTGCCTTCTGCGGCGGACATGGCGATGGTTTCCTGGGATGTTGCGACGGGTGATTCGACCGGACGGGCGGTGCCGCTGGCATCATCCCCGCCGGCCCCGGAGAAAGCCCGCCAAGGGCGCTCGTTTCGCAGGGATGGCCCGGCGACGCAATCTGGGGGTCGTACATGGAAGGTCTTGCCTACCGCATCATGCTGCTTTCCGGGTTCAGGAGGGCGGCGGCGGCTTTCTTCGCCGGCGCGCTCGCCGTGCTCGCGCTCGCGCCCTTCGACTTCTTCGCCGTGCTCTTCGTGTCGCTGCCGGTGCTCGTCTGGCTCCTGGACGGGGCGAGCGGCGACCCCGACGCCGGCCTGTTGCGCCGTCGGCTGCCCGCGTTCTGGACCGGCTGGTGGTTCGGGTTCGGGTATTTCCTCGCCGGCCTCTGGTGGGTTGGTTCGGCGCTTCTGGTGGAAGCGGACGCTTTCGCCTGGGCGCTTCCGATCGCCGTCGTGGGCCTGCCGATGGCGCTTGCCGTGTTTTACGGTCTGGCCACCTTTCTTGCGCGCCTCCTCTGGTCGGACGGCGCCGGGCGCATCGCCGCCCTGGCCGTCGGCTTCGGACTTGCAGAGTGGCTGCGCAGCTTCGTCCTGACAGGGTTCCCGTGGAACGAAATCGGCTATGGCGCCATGCCCGTGCCGCTCATGATGCAGTCGGTCCACGTCGTCGGCCTCTTCGCGATGAACGTGCTGTCGGTTCTGGTCTTCGCGGCGCCGGCCCTTCTTGCGACGCGTCGCGGCGCCGTTCCCGGGCTTGCAGTAGCGACCGTACTCCTCGCCGCCCATGTCGGCTATGGCGCCTACGTTCTTCATGCTGCGCCGGCGTTGAAGCGCGAGGCCCAGGGCAAGCCCGTCTTCCGGATCGTCCAGCCGTCCATTCCGCAGGCCGAACGCATGGACGACACCCGCGGCAGCCACATCTTCGACGAATATGTCAGGCTCTCCGAGGCGGACACCGCCAAGGGCCAGCGCCGACCAGACTACATCGTCTGGCCGGAAACGGCCGTTCCGTTCATCCTGACCGAGAACGCGGCCGCACTGCGTCGCATCGCCGACATGCTGCAGCCGGGACAGAAGCTCATAGCCGGCGCCGTGCGCGTCGAGGAGGGGCAGCCGGGCGAGGCGCCACGCTACTACAACTCCATCGAGGTCATCGACGACAAGGGGGAGATCGTGGGCGCGGCGGACAAGGTGCATCTGGTGCCCTTCGGCGAGTACATGCCGTTCGAAGGCCTGTTCCGATCCCTTGGCGTCCCGCCGGTGGCCATGCCGGGAGGTTTCACTCCCGGCGCCGAGCGCACGACGCTCGAACTTGGGCACGGGCTCGTCGCTCTTCCGCTCGTCTGCTACGAGGTCATCTTTCCGGGGGCGATCGATTCCGGTGGGGCAGCGCCGAACTTCATCCTGAATGTTACCAACGACGCCTGGTACGGCAGGACGATCGGTCCCTATCAGCATCTGCGAGAGGCGCAGGTCCGGGCGGTGGAGACGGGTCTCCCGATGGTGCGCGCCGGCGACAACGGCATCTCCGTCGTTACCGACGGCTACGGGCGCATCGTCGCAGGGATCCACCTCGACGGAGTCGGTGTGATCGACGCGACTCTGGGTGAAGCGAGCCCGCTCAAGGTGGAGCAGCGATGGAAGGATACGGCCTTCTGGCTGATTCTTGCGCTGCTTCTCACTGCCGCCATAGTCTCGCGCAAAAGTTTACTGCGTAAACGCGATTGACACAAAAACCCCTAGAAATGCATAGTCAGCCTTTAGAACCGTCAAAGGCGGCTGTTCGTGGGGCAAATGGAGCCAGGCCTGGGGCCTGCACAGCTGCACATCGCGCAGGGGGGCGGGGCTGGAACTGAGGGAAACCGGCAAAATTTTGCCTTGCTAGGACACGTTTATGATCGAAAATAAGAAAAAACCGAATCCTATAGACATCCATGTCGGGAGCCGCATCAGGCTTCGTCGAACAATGCTTGGCATGAGCCAGGAAAAGCTCGGCGACAGCCTCGGGATTACCTTTCAGCAAATACAAAAATACGAGAAAGGTACGAACCGCGTGGGAGCCAGTCGCCTGCAGAACATATCCGCAATACTCAATGTTCCCGTGGCGTTCTTTTTCGAGGACGCACCCGGTGATCCGGCCACCGGCCAGCCGGGCCTGTCGGAGGCGTCCAATTCGAACTACGTCGTCGATTTTCTTTCCTCATCCGAAGGGTTGCAACTCAACCGTGCATTCGTGAAAATTCAGGATGCTAAGGTGCGCAGGAAGATCGTCGACCTGGTAAAGGCGCTCGGCAGCGAGGCGGAAAGCGACTGATCCTGCCGCGGCGACGCCGCGGGCATTGCGGGTCGGGTCTGGTACAAGCGGCGGCTTCGGCCGCCGTTTTCATTTCCGATTTCCTCTGGCGAACCTATCATATCAAGATATATTTATGTCGTTGTACGCTTGTTTTTTTCGCCGCGTTTGACTAACAACGGTTGAATTCAGCGACAGTCGAGGATTCCTCCATGGCCCGCCACCATTATCATTTCACCAGCGAATCCGTGTCCGAAGGACATCCGGACAAGGTGTGTGACCGGATCTCCGATGAAATCGTCGACCTCGTGTACAAGGAAGCGCGCAAGACCGGCGTCGATCCGTGGAGCGTGCGCGTGGCCTGCGAGACGCTGGCGACCACCAACCGGGTCATCATCGCCGGCGAGGTCCGCATCCCCGAGACGCTGATGAAGAAGGACAAGAAGGGCAACAAGGTCATCAATCCCTCGCGGTTCCGCTCGGTGGCGCGCCGAGCGATCCGCAACATCGGCTACGAGCAGGACGGTTTCCACTGGAAGACGGCCAAGATCGACGTCCTTCTGCATTCCCAGTCTGCCGATATCGCCCAGGGCGTCGACAATTCGGCCGATCGCCAGGGCGACGAAGGGGCGGGCGACCAGGGCATCATGTTCGGCTACGCCTGCAGGGAGACGCCCGACTACATGCCGGCTCCTATCTATTATTCGCACCGGATTCTCGAATTGCTCGCCGCGGCACGCAAGAGGGGCGAGGGCGAGGTGGCCAAGCTCGGCCCGGACGCGAAGAGCCAGATCACGGTCCATTACGTAGACGGCAAGCCTCATGAGGTCACCCAGATCGTGCTGTCCACGCAGCACACCGATGCCTCGTGGGATTCGGCTAAGGTCCGCTCGGTGGTCGAGCCCTACATCCGCGAGGCGCTGAGCGACATCGCGATTTCGGACGACTGCGCCTGGTACATCAATCCGACGGGCAAGTTCGTCATTGGCGGCCCGGATGGCGACGCCGGCCTCACCGGTCGCAAAATCATCGTCGACACCTACGGAGGCGCGGCTCCTCATGGAGGCGGGGCCTTTTCAGGCAAGGATACGACGAAGGTCGATCGTTCCGCGGCCTACGCAGCCCGCTACCTGGCGAAGAACGTGGTCGCAGCTGGACTGGCGGAACGCTGTACGATCCAGCTTTCCTACGCCATTGGCGTCGCGCAGCCCCTGTCAGTCTATGTCGACCTGCACGGCACGGGAAAAGTGACGGAAGAGGATGTCGAGCGCGCGATCCGCGCCACCATGGACCTTTCTCCCTCGGGCATCCGGCGACACCTCGATCTCAATCGGCCGATTTATGCGAAGACTGCGGCCTACGGCCATTTCGGTCGCAAGGCGGGCCGAGACGGCTCTTTCGGCTGGGAGCGGCTCGACCTGGTAAAGTCGCTGAAGGACGCGGTAAAGCAGCTCGAGGCGGCATGAGGGCCCTTGGGCCTGATGCTCGGAATTGCGACGGACGACTGAGGCAATGGCGGAAAGGCGCGGCCAGCGCGCGAGCGAGGCATTCTTCGGCCGTCGCAGGGGCAAGGCCCTGCGACCCTCGCAGGCGGCTCATCTCGCCCGCCGGCTGCCGGCGCTGCGCATAGACCTCGACAGGGCTCCGCCGGAACAACTGTCCGGGCTCTTCACCGAGCCGGTCGTGGAAGTCCGCCTTGAAATCGGCTTCGGCGGCGGCGAACACCTCCTCCACCGCGCCCGCGAGGAGCCGGCGGTCGGGTTCATCGGCGTCGAACCATTCGTGAATTCGATGGCCAAGCTGCTTGCCGCTCTCGACCGCGAGCCGCTTTCGAACGTGCGCCTCTACGACGACGATGCCGTGCGCCTCCTGGACTGGCTGCCGTCCGGCTCGCTCGGCGGCGTAGACCTCCTCTATCCCGATCCGTGGCCGAAGAAGAAGCACTGGAAGCGCCGTTTCGTGTCGAAGGCGAACCTCGACCGGTTCGCGCGGGTCATGAAGCCGGGCGCCGCCTTCCGCTTCGCCTCGGATGTCGACACCTACGTAAACTGGACGTTGCTCCATGTCGCGCGCCATCCGGATTTCCTGTGGACGGCGCGGTCCGCAGGCGACTGGCACGCTCCGTTTCCCGGCTGGCCGGGCACCCGCTACGAAGCCAAGGCGATCCGGGAAGGCCGCAGGCCCGCCTACCTGACTTTCGTGAGAAAGTGACATCCCGCTGCAATCGACACGACGATTGCCACGCGGGCCGGATTACGGCAGCATGCGCCAGCCTCGGGAGTGTTGACCCGGGGGGCGTTGGCAGGTGGCATGGCCCAGGAAATCGAACGCAAGTTCATTGTCGTCTCGGATGCCTGGCGCGCCTCTGCCGGCAAGGGTTCGCGCCTCGTCCAGGCCTACCTCATGCTCGAGCCCGGCCGCAGCCTGCGCGCTCGGATATCCGATGACAGCGAGTTGCGACTGACCCTGAAGCTGGACGGCGAGGGCATCGTGCGCGACGAGTTCGAATACGAGATTCCGCTGGCCGACGCGCGCGAGATGATCGGGCGCCGTATCGGCACTGTCATCGAGAAGATGCGTTACCGCGTGCCCTTCGGCGGCTGGACCTGGGAAGTGGACGTCTTCGAAGGTCAGCTTGCCGGCCTCGTCATCGCCGAAGTGGAGATGGCCTCGGTCGCGGAGCGTCCGGCGCTGCCTCCCTGGCTCGGCCGCGAGGTTACCGACGAGCCGCAGTTCGGCAACCGGGCCCTCGCCATCGAGGGCATGCCTCGGGACTTCCTGACATGAGTTATCGCATCGATCCCTCGCGCAACCTGCGCGACGAGGTGAGGCGTATCGCCCGCGAGCAGCTCGAGCGCGCGACCGGACAGCTTGTCGCGGAGGAGGGCGACGGGAACGAGGCGATCCACGAATCCCGAAAGCGCATCAAGAAGGTGCGCGGGCTCTACCGCCTCGTGCGCAGCGCCGCTCCGGGGTTCTACGCCCGGGAGAACGCGCGCTTGCGCGATACGGCCCGTTCGCTTTCCGGCGTGAGGGACGCGACGGCGCTGATCGAGACCGCCGACGAATTGCGCCGCCACCTGTCGCCGGAGATTGCCCCCGACAGCCTGTCGACCGTGCACGACAGCCTTGTCGCAAGGCGCGACAGGATGGTCGGGAAGCGGCAGGATCTGCGCAGTTGCATGGCCGAGGCGGCGCAGGCCTTGAACAGGGCGCTCCAGGCGCTTTCCGGCCTCTCGCTCGAGTTCGGCGGCAGGAAGGGCGAGGCGGCTGTTCTCGCAGAAGGCTGGCGCAAGATCTGCGCACAGGGCCTGAAGGCCGCGGAAGCCTGCATGAGCCGTGCGGAAGAGGCCGACTTCCACGACCTTCGCAAGCGCGTCAAGTACCACTGGATGCATGCCCGCCTGGTCGACGCCGCCTGGCCGGCCCTCATGCGGCTGAGGCGCCGTGAGGCGAGGCAGATCGGCGATCTCGTCGGCGACGAGCACAATCTCTCGCTTCTCTCGGAACTGATCCTCCATGAGCCGGAGGCGGTCGGGAGCGAAGCGGACCGCGACCTGCTGATGCGTCTGGTGGGAGATCGCCGCGCGGCGCTGCGCGCCGAAGCCACGCGCCGTGCCGGCGCGCTTTTCCGGGATACGCCAAGACGCGAGGCGAAACGTCTGCAAGTGCTTTGGCGCAAGGCCTCCTGATTCGCGGATCGGGCCTTGCAATCGGCGGGCTGCCCGCGTATATCCGCATCAAATTCTTGATCGTCGCGATGAAGAGTGGGACCCCCGGGACCCGCTCTTTTTTGTTAGTCCGATCGGGAGGGCAAGGTGCGCAGCCGCCACCACCCGGCCGGCGACGCCCGGGCCGGCAGTGGCGGAAGTACCCCGCCGGCTCGCGTGACGAGAGAGTTTGTACGTTTCACAAGGAGGTTGCGGCTTGTCGATTCCGACGCCTGCCGAGAACTTGCAGGAAGAGCGCCTGGTGGCCGAGACAGGCACTGATGCGCGCATTGCCGGCATCATCGAGCCGGTAATCAACTCGATGGGCTTTCGCCTCGTGCGGGTGCGGATCACCGGGCTGAACGGGCTGACGTTGCAGATCATGGCCGAGCGCCCCGACGGGACCATGACTGTCGAGGACTGCGAAGCGGTGTCGCACGCCATTTCGCCGGTTCTCGACGTCGAGGATCCGATAGACAAGGCCTACAATCTCGAGGTCTCGTCGCCCGGCATCGACCGGCCGATGGTCCGCCGTTCGGATTTCGCTCGGTGGGCGGGGCACCTCGTGAAGTGCGAGACCTCGGCGCTGGTCGCCGGGCACAAGCGGTTTCGCGGGACGATCGCGGATGTCGACGAGACCGGCTTCACGATCGACCGCGACCAGCCGCCGGCCGACGAGCCGGCGACTGTTACGATTCCCTTTTCCGCGCTCGCCGAGGCGAAGCTGATCCTGACGGATGACCTTGTTCGCGACGCATTGAAGGCAGACAAGGAAGCCAAGGCTCTCGCGGCAAACCAGAACGAAGCGGAAGACGACGATTGACGTGGAAGGCGGACATGTCCGCCCGCATCTTTGAACGGAGACGAAAATGGCAGTCAGTGCTAACAGGCTCGAGCTTCTGCAGATCGCAGACGCGGTGGCGCGCGAGAAGTCGATCGACCGCGAGATCGTGATCGACGCCATGGCGGACGCCATACAGAAGGCGGCGCGGTCGCGCTACGGCTCGGAATCGAACATTCGCGTCGATATCAATCCGAAATCTGGCGAGATCAGGCTGCAGCGGTTGCTCGAGGTCGTCGAGACGGTCGACGACTATACGACCCAGATCGCGCTGGAACTGGCTCGCGACCGGAACCCGGATGCCCAGATCGGGGACTTCATCGCGGATCCTCTGCCGCCGATGGATTTCGGCCGCATCGCTGCGCAGTCGGCCAAGCAGGTGATCGTGCAAAAGGTGCGCGAGGCCGAGCGCGATCGCCAGTACGAGGAGTACAAGGACCGTATCGGGGAAATCGTCAACGGATCGGTCAAGCGCGTCGAGTACGGCAACGTTATCGTGGATCTCGGCCGTGGCGAGGCGATCATCCGCCGCGACGAGATGATCCCGCGCGAGAACATGCGCTACGGCGACCGCGTGCGTGCCTATGTCTACGACGTGCGACGCGAGCAGCGCGGCCCGCAGATCTTCCTGTCGCGCACACATCCGCAGTTCATGGTGAAACTGTTCACCATGGAGGTCCCCGAAATCTACGACGGCATCATCGAGATCAAGTCGGTCGCACGCGATCCCGGGTCCCGCGCGAAGATCGCCGTGATCTCCAACGATTCCTCCATCGACCCGGTCGGCGCCTGCGTCGGCATGCGGGGCTCCCGCGTCCAGGCGGTCGTCGGCGAATTGCAGGGCGAGAAGATCGACATCATCCCGTGGTCCCCGGATCCGGCTTCCTTCATCGTCAACGCTCTGCAGCCGGCCGAGGTGTCCAAGGTCGTGCTCGACGAGGACGCCGAGCGCATCGAGGTCGTCGTGCCCGATGAACAGCTGTCGCTGGCGATCGGCCGGCGCGGCCAGAACGTAAGGCTCGCATCGCAGCTGACGGGCTGGGACATCGACATCCTGACCGAGGAAGAGGAGTTGCAGCGCCGCCAGAAGGAATTCAACGAGCGTACCGAGCTCTTCATGGAAGCCCTCAACGTCGACGAAATGGTCGGCCAGGTGCTGGCCTCCGAAGGCTTCAGCCAGGTCGAGGAAGTGGCCTATGTCGATCTCGACGAGATCGGCTCGATCGAGGGCTTCGACGAGGATACCGCGCAGGAGCTGCAAACGCGTGCCCGCGAATATCTCGAGCGCATCGAGGCCGAACTCGACGAGAAGCGCAAGGAACTCGGCGTGTCCGACGACCTGCGCCAGGTCGACGGCCTTACCACTGCGATGATGGTGCGTCTCGGCGAGGACGGCATCAAGACCCTCGAGGACTTCGCCGGTTGTGCCGCCGACGATCTCGTCGGCTGGTCGGAACGCAAGGACGGCGAGACCAAGCGCTTCGATGGACTCTTCACCGGCATGGACGTTTCGCGTGCGGAGGCCGAGCAGATGGTCGTGCAGGCGCGGCTCGCCGTCGGCTGGATCACCGAGGCCGACCTTGCGGCCGATGAGGAACCCGAAGCGGAAGCCGAAGCGGAAACCGGGACCGAAACCGGGGCGGAAACCGAAGCGACGGCCTAACATGCGGGAGCGGACGACCCTATATGCAGCGGGAAGACGAAGCCGTGAACGGCCGGACCTGCATCGTCACTCGCAGCAGTGGCGCGGCGGATGACCTGATCCGCTTCGTCGCGGGTCCGGACGGCCGGGTGGTGGCCGACCTGAAGCGGCAGCTTCCGGGACGCGGCTGCTGGGTTACCGCGGAGCGCCGGTTGGTCGACAGGGCGGTTGGCAAGAAGCTTTTCGGCCGGGCCCTGAGGGCCGAGGTCCATGCGCCGGCGGACCTTGGCGAGGAAATCGACCGGCTGCTTGTCGCCGACCTTCTCGGCATGATCGGGCTGGCCCGCAAGGCCGGACAGTTCGTCGGCGGCGCGGCCAAGGTCGACCATGCGGTCAGGGCCGGTGGTGCGGTCGCCGTCTTTCACGCAACGGACGCGGCAGCCGACGGGGTGCGGAAGATCGATCAGGCGCGCCATGCGCGCGCGATGGCGACGGGCGTCGAAGAAATCCCGGCATTCGGGCTGGTCGATGCCGAACAAATGTATGCGGCCCTCGGTGAAGGGGCGTTAATCCATTGTGCCGCGCTTGCGGGACAGGCCGGAGAAGGTGTAGTGAAGCGCGCAATACGGCTTGATCGGTATCGTCACGGACTGAGCACGACGCCCAAAGGCGAATGAGACTTGCTTTCGGCCAGGCCCGACGGCCCGCTTGCGGGCGCCGGCCTCCGAAGGAACGGAACGAAGAAGCCGATGAAGCGGCGTACGCCGCCTGGCTTCGCGAGGAACGGATACGGAATGAGCGATACGAAAGACGACAAGACACTCAGTGTTTCGGGCAGGAAGACCCTCACCTTGAAAAGGTCGGGCGTGGAGCACGGGACCGTGCGCCAGGACATGGGCCGAGGCCGCTCGAAAGCTGTCGTCGTGGAGACCCGCAAGCGGCGCATCTCGCGGCCCGAGGACGAGGCCAAGCCGGCTCCGGCCGCCCCGACGGCGTCCGCCGGCATCAAGCCGCGCCAGGCGGCGCCCGCCCAGCCGGCCTCTCCCCAGCCGCAGCGCCCCGCGCCCCAGCCGCAGGCACCCGCGCCGCGCGCCGAGGGCCCTCGGCCGGGTGTCGTCCTGAACGACCTGTCGGCCGGCGAGATGGAAGCCCGCCGCCGGGCTCTGGAACAGGCGAAGGTACGCGAGGTCGAGGACCGCAAGCGCGCCGAGGAGGAAGCTCATCGCCGCGCCGAGGAAGATGCGCGCCGCGCCCGCGAGCGCGAGGAATCCGCACTTCGGCAGGCTGAGGAGGAGGCACGCCTTGCCAAGGAGGCCGAGGATCGCCGCCGCGCCGAGGAAGATGCGGAGAAGCGTGAACGGCGGCCCGCCGAGGCCGAAGCGGAACCCAAGGCGGACGCTGCCGCCCCGCGGGCCCCGCGCGAGCGTGAAGCCTCCGAGGAGCGCGCACCGCGCCCCGGAACGCGCGGCAAGCCTGCTCGCAGCGTCGAAGCGCCGAAGCCTTCGCGTCCGCGCGAGGACGAGCGGCGCCGTGGCAAGCTGACGCTGTCCGGTGCTCTTGACGAGGATGGCGGAGCGCGCGGTCGCTCGCTGGCCGCGATGCGCCGGCGCCAGGAGAAGTTCAAGCGCTCCCAGATGCAGGAGAACCGGGAGAAGATCGCCCGCGAGGTGGTCTTGCCGGAAACGATCACGATCCAGGAACTCTCGCAGCGCATGGCCGAGCGTTCGGTCGACGTCATCAAGTACCTGATGAAGGAAGGCCAGATGATGAAGCCCGGCGACATCATCGACGCCGATCTGGCCGAGTTGATCGCCACCGAGTTCGGCCACACCGTCAAGCGCGTCTCCGAGTCCGACGTGGAGGAAGGCATCTTCAATGTCGAGGACGATGCGACCGACATGGTTTCCCGCCCGCCGATCGTGACCATCATGGGCCACGTCGACCACGGCAAGACGTCCCTGCTCGATGCCATCCGCCACGCCAACGTGGTGGCGGGCGAGGCCGGCGGCATCACCCAGCACATCGGTGCCTACCAGGTCGAGCAGAACGGCCAGAAGATCACTTTCATCGACACACCGGGCCACGCCGCGTTTACTGCGATGCGCGCCCGCGGCGCGCAGGCTACCGACATCGCGATCCTGGTGGTCGCGGCCGACGACAGCGTGATGCCGCAGACGATCGAGTCGATCAACCATGCCAAGGCGGCCGGGGTCCCGATCATCGTGGCGATCAACAAGATCGACAAGCCGGAAGCCGACGCCAACAAGGTCCGCACCGAACTCCTCCAGCACGAGGTTTTCGTGGAATCCATGGGCGGCGAGGTGCTCGACGTCGAGGTGTCTGCCACCAAGGGCACCAACCTCGACAGGCTTCTCGAGGCGGTGCTGCTGCAGGCCGAGATCCTCGACCTCAAGGCCAATCCGGACCGTACGGCGGAAGGCATGGTCGTCGAGGCCAAGCTCGACCGCGGGCGCGGTTCCGTCGCGACCGTTCTCGTCCAGCGCGGCACGCTCCATCCCGGCGACATCATCGTTGCCGGCGACGAGTGGGGCAGGGTGCGCGCGCTGGTGGACGATCGCGGCGAACACGTCAAGGAAGCGTCGCCCGCGATGCCGGTCGAGGTTCTGGGACTCCAGGGCACGCCACAGGCCGGTGACAAGTTCGCCGTGGTGGAGAACGAGGCCCGGGCCCGCGAGATCTCCGAATATCGCCAGCGCCTTGCCCGCGAGAAGGCAGTCGCGCGCCAGGCCGGCTCCCGCGGATCGCTCGAGCAGATGATGACCCAGCTCCAGGACGCCGGAACGAAGGAGTTCCCTCTGGTCATCAAGGGCGACGTCCAGGGGTCGATCGAAGCTATCGCAGGTGCTCTGGAGAAGCTCGGAACCGAGGAGGTGCGCGCGCGCATCGTCCATTCCGGCGCCGGCGCCATCACGGAGTCCGACGTCTCGCTTGCGGAAGCGTCCGACGCGGCCATCATCGGCTTCAACGTGCGCGCCAACAAGCAGGCCCGTGACGCCGCGGAACGCGCCGGCATCGAGATCCGCTACTACAACATCATCTACGACCTCGTGGATGACGTGAAGGCGGCCATGTCCGGCCTTCTGTCGCCGGAGCGCCGCGAGACGTTCCTCGGCTATGCCGAGATCCTGGAAGTGTTCAACATCACGAAGGTCGGCAAGGTGGCGGGCTGCCGTGTAACGGAAGGCAAGGTCGAGCGCGGCTCGGGCGTCCGCCTGCTGCGCGACAATGTCGTCATCCACGAGGGCAAGCTCAAGACGCTCAAGCGTTTCAAGGACGAGGTCGGCGAGGTCAATGCCGGCCAGGAATGCGGCATGGCCTTCGAGAACTACGAGGACATCCGCGTCGGCGACCAGATAGAGTGCTTCCGCGTCGAACACGTCACGCGCACGCTCTAGGAGCCGAAATCCGGAAGCCATGGAGGCCGGCCGCCGCTTGGCGTCCGGCCTCTGGCCCGCATCGTCCGTCCGGCTTCGTATCCCGGCGCCATCGAATGGTGAAGTCATGTCGAATTCTTCCTCATCGGGCCCTTCCCAGCGCCAGTTGCGCGTGGGAGAGCAGGTGCGCGCCGCACTGACGGAGGTCCTGCAGCGCGGCGACGTACGCGATCCGCTGATCGAAGGCAGCGTCATCTCGGTTTCGGAAGTGCGCATGTCGCCCGACCTGAAGATCGCCACGGCCTATGTCACGCCACTTGGCCAGAGCGACCATGCACCCTTCATCGACGCGCTGAACCACCACGCCAGATTCATCCGCGGTCGCCTCGGCCCTGCGCTGAGGCAGATGAAGTTCATGCCGGAGGTGCGGTTCCGCGACGACACCAGCTTCGAGAATTTCCAGAAGATCGACGAGCTGCTGCGTTCTCCGGAGGTGGCGCGCGACCTCGGCCGCGACGGCGACGACGACGAACGCTGATCTGCCGCTTCGGCAATGGAAAAGAAACAGGAACGACGCAAGATGTCCCGTCCCCGCAAGAAGAAGGGCCGCGCGGTTTCCGGCTGGCTGATCCTCGACAAGCCCGAGGACTACGGCTCGACCGAGGCCGTTTCCAAGATCAAATGGCTCTTCAAGGCCCAGAAGGCCGGTCATGCCGGCACGCTGGACCCGCTCGCCTCGGGCATGCTGCCCGTCGCCCTCGGCGAGGCGACCAAGACCGTCCCCTATGTCATGGACGGCCGCAAGCTCTACGAGTTCACGGTTGCCTGGGGCGAGGAGCGCAGCACCGACGATCTCGAAGGAGCGGTGGTTCGCAGCTCCGGCAAACGCCCGGAACGCGCGGCGATCGAGGCCCTGCTGCCCCGCTACACGGGCAGGATAGAGCAGGTGCCGCCGACGTTCTCGGCGATAAAGGTCGGCGGAGAGCGCGCCTACGACCTTGCGCGCGAGGGAGAAGCCGTCGAAGTCCCGTCTCGCGAGGTCGAAGTCCACCGGCTGTCGCTCATTGGATGTCCCGATGCGCACTCCGCGGTTTTCGAGATCGAGTGTGGCAAGGGCACCTACGTGCGGGCGCTGGCGCGTGACATGGGCCGGGACCTGGGTTGCTTTGGTCATATCTCGAAGCTCAGGCGGACATGCGTCGTTCCCTTCGGCGAAGGGGACATGGTTCCGCTCGCCGACCTTGTCGCGCTGGAAGCCGAGGAAGATCCGGACGCGCGCCTTGCCGCCCTCGACGGCTTCCTCATCGACACCGGCGAGGCGCTTGCAACGCTGCCGCACATTGCCGTCAGCGACGATCAGGCGCACCGCCTGCGCATGGGAAACCCGATCATCCTGCGCGGTCGCGATGCCCCGGTGGCAGAGGACGAGGCATTTGCCACCGCGCACGGTCGGCTGGTCGCCATAGGCGAGATCGGCCAGGGCGAGTTCCGCCCCAAGCGCGTCTTCGCCGGCTAGGCCTTGTCCCGGCGGCCCGCGCGTCGCCGGAGTGTACAGCCTGCGGCAAATGGGTTAGGTGATCCCCTTCGGGGAACGCGGCGCCGGCGGAGGCGACTTTGCCCCGGAGGCGGTCGCACTGCGTTCCGGCGGCGGTCGCACGCTCTCGACTTTGGCGGAAAGGCGGATGCGGATGGAGACGATGTGCCCGCGGGTGGTCCGGTCGGCGGATCGCGTGTCGCCATGACGGCCGACGATCGATCCTCCGCGATGGGCGTGGGCACGGGTCAGCGTGACGATGCAGTCGTCCGCGAGAGACCGCACAGGGTCACCTACTCGATCAAGGTCTACCTGATCGCCCTTCTGCTGGTGGTGCTGATTCCAGCCTTCCTGTTCTCGGCCGTCGTCCTCATCCGTACCAGCGAGGCGCAGAACCGCGCTTTCCAGAACGTCTTCATCGCCGCCACTCACTCAGTCGCCCAGCTCGTCGACCGCGACGTCTCGGGAATGCTGGCGACGCTGCGTGTCCTGTCGACGGCCACATCATTGCAGGGCGGCGAGCTCGACCAGTTCCATGCGCGCGCGATCCAGGCGCTCGCCGGCACGAGCGCATATCTGACGGTGCTCGACGGCCGTTTCAGGGTACTGATGAATACCGGGGAGCCATACGGCAAGAGCCTCGGCAAGGCCGCGAACGTCGCTTCGGCGAAGAAGGCGCTGGAGTCCGGCTGGCCAGCGGTCTCGAACCTCTTTTACGACAGCAGCCTAAACCAGTGGTCTTTCAACGTGTCGCTGCCGCTGAAGACGCAGAGCGGCGGGGCGAAGCTGCTTGTGCTGACGAGGCGCGCCGCAGAGTTCGACCAGACGCTGTCGAGCAAGCAGATCCCGCAGGGATGGAGCGCGGCGCTGGTCGACGGCACGCGCACCGTGATAGCGTCCTCGGACGGGCCGGATCGGACCGGACATCCCTTCTACATCCCGTTCGACAAGGGCCTGAGTGCGGGCTTTACCCAGGTGCAGTACCAGGGAACCGAGTACCAGCTCGTCGTCCAGCCGTCGGACGTCACCGGCTGGTCGATCGTCTCCTGGGCCCCGACGGCGGACGTCCGCCGGACGATCAACCGGTCTCTCGCATGGCTGATATTCGGCGGCCTGGCGATCGCCGCCCTGGCGGCGACCGGCGCCTTTCTGATTGCCCGCATCATGAGTTCCTCGGCCGGCAGCCTCGCCCGTGACGCACGCCGGCTGGGTGCCGGCGAGGCGATCGAGCGACGAGAGCAGCCGATCATCGAGTTTACGACGGTCTCGGAAGCCCTGGCGCGTGCGGCCCGCGATCGCAAGAATGCCGAGAACGAGATTCGCTTTCTCATGCGGGAGGTCGCGCACCGCTCGAAGAACCAGCTGACCGTCATCCAGGCGATGCTCAACCAGACGGCCAAGCTGTCCGGTTCCAAGGACGAATTCGCCGATGCGTTCCGCCGCCGTATCTCCGGACTGGCGCGTTCGACGGACCTCATGATCACCAACGCCACCCAGGGCGTCGATCTCAAGGCGCTCGTCGTTGATCAGCTGGAGACCTTCCGGCCGACAGACCCCACGCGGGTGCAGGTCAAAGGCCCGGAGGTTCGCCTCGACTCGCAGTCCGCCCAGGTAATGGGCATGGCGGTGCACGAGCTGTCCACCAATGCCTCCAAGTACGGGGCGTTCTCCGACGTCAAGGGCAGGCTCGAGGTGAGCTGGACGCTCGAAGACGAGATCGTCCGGTTCGTCTGGCGGGAACGGGACGTCGAGATGAAAAGTCGCCCGGACCGAAAAGGCTTCGGTTCGATCGTGCTGGAGCGGATCCTCGGCATATCGCTCGGTGCCCATCTCGAGCGGTCAATGCACGCGGACGGCATCGAATGGATATTCTCCATTCCGCTGGACAAGCTGCAGGGTGGCTTCGACAAACGGGGCTGACCCGCGGGGTGGCGAGCCCTCTTCCAATTCGGCTCGATTTCGCCTATATCCGGCCCAGCCAGCGCCTGTGCGCTTGCAGAAACTGGCCGCAGCTGGACGACATCCCGGCTGTCGGCGACCGCAATCCTCACATTAGAAAGGATCACGCGATGTCGATTACTGTCGAGCGCAAGGCCGAACTGGTCAAGGAATATGCCACTAAGGATGGCGACACGGGATCCGCCGAGGTCCAGATCGCAATCCTTACCGAGCGTATCGTCAATCTTACCGAGCACTTCAAAGAGCACAAGAAGGACAACCACTCCCGTCGTGGCCTCCTGAAGCTCGTATCGCATCGCCGTTCGCTTCTCGACTACCTCAAGAAGAGGGACGAGGAGCGCTACAGGAAGGTGATTTCCAGCCTCGGTATCCGCCGCTAGGAGAGCTGCCGCAACCGGCGGAAGTTTCTTTCCCGTCGCGGCCCCGGGGGTCGCGAACTCGAGCAGCAGATTCCGCCGGTTGCTTTTCCGGAGCGATGGACTCATTGTTCCGGAGTCCAGGGCCGCGCCGAGGCGCTGCCCGTGAAGTTTCCAGCGCCGCGGATGGCCCGTGGCGCGGATCAACGGCGACCTGTCATGGGGCAGGATTGCAGGATGCTTTGCCGGCCGCCGGGTCGAGGACCAAAGTTTCCCGTTGTCTTGCCCGTGACGTGTCGGCAACACGACCGGCCAACCGACGTCGCGCATCCCGAGAGGCGATGCGGGCACGAAGCCGGCAACGAAGGACAGGATATGTTCAACACCCACAAAGTAGAGATCGAATGGGGCGGCAGGCCGCTCACCCTGGAAACCGGCAAGATCGCGCGTCAGGCCGATGGCGCCGTCATGGCCACCTACGGCGAGACGGTCGTTCTCGCTACGGTCGTCTCGGCCAGGGAGCCGAGGCCCGGGCAGGATTTCTTCCCGCTCACCGTCAACTACCAGGAAAAGACCTACGCCGCCGGCAAGATCCCGGGAGGCTACTTCAAGCGCGAGGGACGCCCGAGCGAAAACGAGACGCTCGTTTCCCGGCTGATCGACCGGCCGATACGTCCGCTTTTCCCCGAAGGCTACAGGAACGACACCCAGGTGGTCATCACCGTCATGCAGCACGATCTGGAGAACAATCCGGATGTCCTGTCGATGGTTGCCGCTTCCGCCGCGCTGACGCTTTCGGGCATCCCCTTCATGGGGCCGATCGGCGGCGCGCGCGTCGGCTACATCAATGGCGAATACGTTCTCAATCCGCATGTCGACGAGATGGTCGAGTCGACGCTCGACCTGATCGTGGCCGGCACGCAGGACGCTGTCCTCATGGTCGAATCGGAAGCGAAGGAGCTTCCCGAGGATGTGATGCTCGGGGCGGTGATGTTCGGTCACAAGGCCATCCAGCCGGTGATGGACGCGATCATCAAGCTCGCCGAGGCCGCGGCCAAGGAGCCGCGCGAATTCGAGCCGGAGGACCTTTCCGCGCTTGAGGAAAAGATGCTGAAGTTTGCCGAGGACGATCTTCGCGAGGCCTACAGGATTACCGACAAGACCGAGCGCTACAGCGCCGTCGACGCCGTCAAGGCAAAGGTCAAGGAACATTTCGCGCCGGCCGAGGGCGAGGAGGCGGAATATTCCCCCGAGCACATCGGCGCAGTCTTCAAGCACCTGCAGGCCAAGATCGTCCGCTGGAACATTCTCGACACCAAGAGCCGGATCGACGGCCGTGATCTCGAGACCGTCCGGCCGATTGTCGCCGAGGTTGGCGTGCTTCCGCGCACCCACGGCTCGGCGGTGTTCACCCGTGGCGAGACCCAGGCGATTGTCGTCGCCACCCTCGGTACGGGCGAGGACGAGCAGTATGTCGACGCGCTGACCGGCATGTACAAGGAAAGCTTCATGCTGCATTACAACTTCCCGCCCTATTCGGTCGGGGAGACGGGTCGCATGGGTTCGCCGGGGCGCCGCGAAATCGGCCACGGAAAGCTTGCATGGCGAGCGGTTCATCCGATGCTGCCGACGCCGGACCAGTTCCCCTACACTCTGCGCGTCGTTTCCGAGATCACTGAGTCGAACGGCTCTTCGTCGATGGCGACCGTCTGCGGCACCTCCCTGGCATTGATGGATGCCGGCGTGCCGATCGCCCAGCCGGTCGCGGGCATAGCCATGGGCCTCATCAAGGAAGGCGACCGTTTCGCGGTACTGTCCGACATTCTCGGCGACGAGGACCACCTCGGCGACATGGACTTCAAGGTGGCGGGCACCGAGAACGGCGTGACCTCGCTTCAGATGGACATCAAGATCGCCGGCATCACCGAGGAAATCATGCAGGTGGCGCTCAGCCAGGCGAAGGGCGGCCGTTTGCACATCCTTGGTGAGATGAGCAAGGCGATCACGTCGAGCCGCGCCGAACTCGGCGAGTTCGCTCCGCGCATCGAGGTCATGAACATTCCGGTCGACAAGATCCGCGAAGTCATCGGCTCCGGCGGCAAGGTGATCCGGGAGATCGTCGAGAAGACCGGCGCCAAGGTCAACATCGAGGACGACGGCACGATCAAGATCGCCTCGGCATCCGCCAAGGAGATCGAGGCTGCGAAGAAGTGGATTCACTCGATCGTGGACGAGCCGGAAGTGGGAGTCATCTACGAGGGCACCGTCGTCAAGACCGCCGACTTCGGCGCATTCGTCAACTTCTTCGGCCCGCGCGACGGTCTGGTCCATATCTCGCAGCTTGCTCCCGAACGGGTCGCGAAGACGACCGACGTCGTCAAGGAAGGTGACAAGGTGTTCGTGAAGCTTATGGGCTTCGACGAGCGCGGAAAGGTCCGCCTGTCGATGAAGGTCGTCGATCAGGAAACGGGCAAGGAAATCTCGAAGGAAGAGGCGGCGGCCGAATAGGCCTCCGTCGCGTCCGTTGCAGGAACATCGCCCCGCCGGTGCGAGCCGGCGGGGTTTTCCGTTCTCGAGGTTCCTGCCGGAACAAGCGGTTGATCTCCGCATTGTCCGCGAGATGGACATTCTGGAGAGAAAGGGACGCCATGAGCCATGCGGTCGAGATCAGCAAGATCGAGCAGGTGACCCACAACGTCCGGCAATTCACGTTCGAAAAGCCGGAAGGCTTCACCTTCGAGCCCGGGCAGGCTACCGAGGTCGGCATCGACCGCGACGGCTGGCGTGACCGGGGGCAGCCGTTCACCTTCACCTCCCTGCCGGACTGGCCGGAGCTGCAGTTCACGATCAAGATCTATCCGGAGCACCACGGCCTGACCGAACAGATCGGATCCCTCGCCGTCGGCGACCGGTTCATCATCGGGGACGCCTGGGGTACCATCCGGTACAAGGGGCCGGGCACCTTCATCGCGGGCGGCGCGGGCGTTACGCCCTTCATCGCGATCCTGAGGGACCTCGCAGAAAGCGGCAAGCTGGCCGGCCATCGGCTCGTATTCGCGAACAGGACCGGGGACGACATTATTCTCAGGCAGGAATTCGACGGGATGGAAGGGCTCGAGACGCTCTATCTGGTCGAGGAGGGCGACGATCCGCGCTTCGCAAAGGGCCGCGTCGACAAGGGCTTCCTCGAAAGGCATGTTCGCGACTTTTCCCAGCATTTTTACGTCTGCGGGCCGGACGAGATGGTCGGCAGCGTCAACGGGGCGCTGAAGGAACTCGGGGCCGATCCGCAGGGTCTCGTCTTCGAGGAATAGCCTTACTGTCCGCCGGGGTCATCGCACCGGCTGACCACGATCGGTTTGCCGGCGGTCTTCCCGACCACGCTGCAGAGCCCGCCGGAACATATCTTCCATCCGCTGACCGTCGCTCCGGACGCGGCGAGCAAGAGCCGCTTCTGCGGCGGGAGCTTCGGGCGGTACACCCACCGGTCGCCGACAAGTCGCGAGCCGTCCGGAGGATCCATGCCCGCGCCCGAGCCTTCCACGCTGGCACTTGTGGCGACAAATCCCGCGGGCGCCAGCTTCCAGTGCTCGGTCCAGGTGATCTTCTCCACGGAGTGCGTCCAGGAAAGGGTGAAGGTCATCGCGGCCAGCGCCAGGGTCTTGCCGGCGGCGGCGACGCAGATTCCGCCGCTCATTGGGCGGCGACCTCGTGCCGGCTCCTGCGCACGCGCAACCAGTGCAGGCCGATGAAGACCGCCGCGAGCGCGAAGCCGATCTCGTCGGTTGCGGGCAGCGCGGCTACGAGCGTGAACGCGGCGACGGCACCGAGCGCGCGCTCCCAGACGAGAAGCCGGCCGAAGAGGAACCCGATCACGGTCGAACCCCAGAGCCCGATCGCGAGCGCCGTCTTGACCAGGATGTAGGCCACCGCCACGGGGAATCCGAAATGATCCGATAGCGGTCCACCCGGTTGCAGCATCAGCGCAGGCGAATACACGGCCATGTAGGGGATTATGAAGCCGGCAGCTGCGACCTTGATCGCTTCGAAGGCGATCTTCAGCCCTTTCTCCCGGGCTATGGGCGCCGCCGCGAAACAGGCGAGCGCCACTGGCGGCGTCAGGTCGGCGAGGATGCCGAAATAGAAGACGAACATATGGCTGACGATCAGGGGCACGCCGAGATGCAGCAGCGCCGGACCGGCAATCGAGGACGTGATGATGTAGTTCGGAATCGTCGGGATTCCCATGCCGAGAACGATGCAGGTGATCATCGTCAGGACGAGCGAGAGGAAAAGGCTGGAGTGGCCGACCGAGACGATGAACTGTCCGAAGGTGGTGGCCGCGCCGGTCAGTGTCATCGTGCCGATGATGATTCCGACGATGGCGCAGGCGACGCCGACCGGCAGGGCCGTGCGGGCGCCTTCGGCCAGCGAGTCGCGGCAGTCGATCAGCGTCTGGCGTCCACCGCTGACGAATATGTTCGCCACGACCAGAACCGCGGCCACCGCCAGGATCGGCCCGATGCCCCATTCGAAGAAGCTCGCCGAAACGAGGCCGAGGCCGATCCAGAAGATTGCCCGGAGCGCGTTCGAGGGAAAGCCGAGAGCGACGGAACCGCCGAGAATGAGCAGGATCGTCATCGCAAGCCCGATCGTTCCGGCATAGAGCGGCGTGTAGCCCGAGAAGAGCAGGAAGACCAGGACCGCGAGCGGCAGGATCAGATACCATCCCTTCTCCAGCGCCTTGCGCGGCGAGGGCAGTTCGGACTTCGGCAGGCCGAGCAGGTTGTACTTGCCGGCCTCCAGGTGAACCATCCAGAACGCTGAGGCGAAGTAGAGGATCGCCGGGATCAGGGCTGCCTTGACGATCTCGTAGTAGTGTACGTCGAGGGTCTCGGCCATGATGAAGGCGACCGCGCCCATGACCGGCGGCATGATCTGGCCGCCCATGGAGGATGTCGCCTCGACGCCCCCCGCGAAGGCCGCGCGATAGCCGAAGCTCTTCATCAGCGGGATGGTGAACTGGCCTGTCGTGACGACATTGGCGACGCCGGAGCCGGAGATCGTCCCCATGAGGCCCGACGAGATCACGGCAACCTTGGCCGCCCCGCCGCGGGCGTGGCCGACGAAGCCGAGCGAGACGTCGGTGAAAAGCCGGATCATGCCGGCGCGCTCGAGGAAGGATCCGAACAGGATGAACAGGAAGATGTAGGTCGCGGAGACGTAGATGGGGATGCCGTAGATGCCTTCCTGCCCGAAGGTCATGTGGTCGATGACCTGGGTGAAGTCGTAGCCGCGTGTCTGAAGCGGCCCCGGAAAGTACTGGCCGAAGAAGCAGTAGAACAGGAAGATACCGGAAATGACCGGCAAAGCGGCTCCCATGATCAGCCAGGCGGCGCCGAACACGGTGACGAGGGTCGCGATGCCGACGAGGGTATCGAGTGTCGTCGGCGAGCCGGCCCGGAGGATCAGTGGTCCGTATTCGACCCACTGGTAGATCGCGACGCCGACGGCTGCGAGCGCCAGCAACCAGGCGAGCGCCTTCACCGGCATCGGGCGCGGCCTCGCCGCTGCGACGAGCGTGTAGGTCAGGAGCAGAAGGAATCCCAGATGGATCGACCGCATGACCTGGCTCGGCAGGCCGAAGAGATTGAGCGCCGTCGATATCTGGTAGAGCGAGAAGGCCACGGCGATCCAGAACAGGACCCGCCCTTCGCGCGTTTCCGGAAACCCTCCCGCCAGCGGATCGTGCATCTCCGCGGCGGCGGCCGCCGCACTTTCGTCTGTCGTTGCGGTCATCCTGGCTCGTCCACTCCCACGGCGCCGGATCCGGCCACCAGGCGCTCTGGCAGCCATGGCCGTCCCGGCCGTCTGCGCGTTCTCCTCCCTGGAGCCCGCATACTAGCCGACTTTTTCCGTCGGCATCAGCTGCCTGCAGCCGCAACGGCTTCCCGTCGCGGCTGCAAGAGCACCGAAAAGCCTACTTGATGAGGCCTTTCTCCTTGTAGTAGCGCATTGCGCCCGGGTGCAGGGGAATCGGCAGGCCCTTCGAGGCCTTTTCGAGGCTGATAGCCTTGGCGGCCGAGTGGGCGGCCACCATGTCCGGCAGATGTTCGAAGAGTTGCTTCGTCATCTGGTAGG
This sequence comes from uncultured Alphaproteobacteria bacterium, assembly GCA_963760965.1. Classification (GTDB taxonomy): domain Bacteria; phylum Pseudomonadota; class Alphaproteobacteria; order Rhizobiales; family Rhizobiaceae; genus Pararhizobium_B. Next base: position 507,810 of record CAVXEW010000002.1, on the reverse strand, counting down.
CCTCGTCGTCCGAGACGCCGGCGCGCGTGACGAGGATGTTGGTGATCGCAAGCGTCGGGACGGCCTTGTCCTGGCCGTCATAAGTGCCGGCGGGGATGTCGGCGGCGATGAACGGGGCGCCCAGCTTCTCCGCAACGGATTTCGGAACGGCGACGACCTGGATCGGCACCGAGGAGGCGAGATCCTTGATGGAGGCGACTCCGAGGCCGGCCGACTGCAATGTCGCGTCGAGCTGCCGGTTCTTCATCAACTGGACCGATTCGCCGAACGACAGGTATTCCGTTTTCGACAGGTCCTTGTAGCTCATGCCCATGGCACTGAAGATCCGCCGCGCGTTGAGTTCCGTCCCCGACTTCGGTGCACCAACCGACAGGCTGTGGCCCTTCAGGTCCTGAAAGGTCTTGATGCCGGAGCTCTTGGAAGCGACGATCTGCACGTAGTTCGGGTAGATCGCAGCGATGGCCCTGAGCTTGTCGAGTTTCTTGGGGAAGCCTGCCTCCTTGTCGCCCTGCCAGGCGGACTTCACCGAGTTGCCGAGCGCGAAGGCGATCTCGCCGCGTCCCTGCTGCAGGAGGTTCAGGTTCTCCACCGACGCCTTGGTCGACTGGACCTGGACCTTCACGCCCTTCATGTTGTCGCTGTAGATCTTCGAGAGTGCCACGCCGAGCGGGTAATAGACGCCCGAGGTGCCGCCCGTGAGAATATTGATGAAATCGGTCGCGCTTGCCGGCATCGAGCCGAGACCGAAAGAAAGCGCGACGGCACCCGCCGCGATGAGCCTGCTGGTTACGAACTTCATGAGTCCTCCCTTTCTCTCCTGCTGCCGGCGCGTGCCGGCATCGAACGCACCTTTGCAGGAACCGTGCCAGCTCAATTGCGAACGGCGATGTCCGCGGAAGCCGGGGAATCAGGCAGCTCCCGAAGTTCAGGGACAGGCGGCCTGGCAAATACCTGCCGAGGAGTCTCTTGTTCCGGCAAAAAATTGCCGCCTTCACACGGCTCTTTCGAGCCGTTGAATGCCGAGACGGGCGATCTTTTCGCTCAGTGTCCGGCGGGGAATGCCGAGCGCGGCGCTCGCCGCAAGGATGTTGCCGCCATGGGCATCGAGAGCATCGGCGATCAGCATGGCTTCGTAGGCAGCCAGTCGCTGCGGCAGCGGCTGTGTCTCGCCTCCCGGGGCGGTTCCGGCCGAAAGGTGCGCCAGCGGCGGCAGCCCGAGCACGTGGCGCTCGGCCGCGCTTTTCAGTTCCCGGACGTTCCCCGGCCAGTCGGCTGCACGCAGGGCGTCGGCCAGCGCCAGGGGGACGGGAACGTCGGCAACCCTGTGCCGGCGTGCCGCCTCGGCGCAGAAGTGATGAAAGAGCAATGCAATGTCGGCGCTGCGCGCATTCAGTGGCGGGATGTCCATCGTGACGGTCGCCAGCCGGAAATAGAGGTCGGGTCGGAAGCGCCCTGCCTCGCCTTCAGCCTTCAGGTCGGTCTTCGTCGCCGCGACGAAGCGCACGTCGAGTGCGACCTGGCGGTTCGAGCCGATGGGCTCGACGACGCGTTCCTGGATCACCCGCAGCAGTTTGGCCTGCAGCGAAGGCGGCATTGATTCGATCTCGTCCAGAAAGATCGTGCCGCCCTGCGCGTGCTCGAGGCGCCCGACGCGCTTCTGTACGGCACCGGTGAAGGCGCCGCGCTCATGGCCGAATATCTCGCTTTCGAAGACGCTTTCCGGAACGGCCGCGCAGTTGAGCGCGACGAAGGGCCGGTCCCGGCGACTGCCGAAATCGTGGAGCGCCCGCGCCACGACCTCCTTGCCGGTGCCCGTTTCGCCCTGGATCAGCACGTCGATGTCGATGTCCGCCAGCTGCAGGATGCGCTCGCGCAGGGCAACGATTGCCGGTGTACTCCCCGCGAGCCTGACAGCCAGGTCATCGCTGTTGGCCGACGCCTGACGCAGGTGCAGAAGCTCCCGGCCGAGCCGGCGTTCCTTCACCGCGCGGTCGAGCACTGCGACCAGGTGGTCGGCGTCGTACGGTTTCTCGAGGAAGTCGTGAGCGCCGCGACGCATGGCTTCGACAGCAAGAGAGACGTCCCCGTGCCCGGTAAGCAGCACGACGGGCAACTGCGGGTCGGCGGCGAGAGCCGCGTCGAGCAGCTGCAGACCGTCCATCCGCGGCATCCGCACGTCGGTTACGAGCGCTTCGAAGCCGCCTTCGGAAAGAAGGCCGAGGGCTTCGTTCGCCGTCGCGGCTGCGGTCGCGTCGAAGCCCACGACCGCCAGCCATTCGCTCGCCGACTCGCGCAGCCGGGCCTCGTCGTCGACGAACAGCACCTTTCCCCGGTTCATTCTGCTGCCTCCTGCATGCCCGCTGCCGACGGCAGGACGATGGTGAAAGTGGAGCCGTTGCCCTCGTCGGACGAAAACGTAAGTGCTCCGCCGAATTCGCTGACGATTGTGCGGGAGATAGACAGGCCGAGGCCGAGTCCTTCGCCGGTCTCTTTCGTCGTGAAGAATGGCTCGGCGATGCGCTCGCGCAACTCGAGCGGTATGCCGGGCCCGTTGTCGGCAACGTCGATCTCGATGCGGTCGCCGACGGCACGCCCCCTGACGAGGATCTGCGGCGCCTCGACCCCCCTGACGGCGTCGAGGCCGTTGAGCAGCAGGTTCAGCACGACCTGCTCGAGCCGGATGGCGTTTGCCAGCGCGGCGAGGTTGCCGGGGCAGGAGACCTCGACCGCCACGACCTCTTCGTCGATGCGGTGCTGGGCGAGCTCGATGGCGGTCGCGATGCTCTTGCCCACCGACACCGGCTCTTTGAGGCCGTTTTCCTTTCGCGCGAAGGAGCGCAGCAGCTTGACCGTGCGCTGCATGCGACGAATCAGTTCGCGCGCCGATCCCATCTTTCGCGCGACCGCTCCGGCATCGCCGCGTTCCGCCAGAAGTCCGGCCGTGGCAAGCGTGTTCTCGAGCGCCGAAAGCGGCTGGCTGACCTCGTGTACGATCGCCGCCGACATGCGCCCGAGGGCTGCGAGCTTGGCCGTCCGGATGAGGGTCGCCTGCGCGTCCCGAAGGTCCGCCTCCGCCCGCCTGCGTTCCTCGACCTCCCGGTTGAGCTCGAAGGTGCGCTCGGCGACCCGAGCTTCCAGCCGGTCGTGCTCGTCGAGCTTGGCGCGCACGATCTGCCGGCGCTGGTTGATGTAGATACCCGTGGCGCAGACGAGCAGCCCGACGAGGATCGTCAGCATGCCGAGGAGGTTTGCATTGGCATGGATGGGAGCGAGGCTGCGCACGCCGATCAGCCGCCAGCCGTCCGGCTCGATGCGCAGGCTGTCAATGAGGTAGCGGCCGCTCAGGCCGGGCAGTTTGGCCTCCGGCGGCAGGCCGTCCTCGTGCGGGAACAACGGGGTTGCCGACGTCAGCTCGACGCCGTCGTACTTGCGGGTCTTCGACATGCCGGCGAGCACGGCGTCGTTCAGCGGATTGAGCGGCCTGTAGCGCCATCCGGGCGGACTGGCGAGGAAGACGACACCGTTTGCGTCCGCGAGGGCGGCCACGGTCGAAGACCTGCGCCAGGCTCGCTCGAGATCGAGCATGTCCACCTTGACGACGGCGACGCCGACCACATCGCCGCCCGCCCGGATCGCCGAGGCGAGGAAATAGCCCGGCTTTCCGGTCGTCACCCCAACGGCGTAGTAGCGGCCCTGGCCCGTCGCCATGGCGCGCTGGAAATAGGGGCGGAAGCGATAGTTCCTGCCGATGAAGCTCGACGGGTCGTCGTAGTTGCTCGCCGCGATCGTCAGCCCGCTGCCGGTCATGACGTAGAGCTCGTCCGCTCCCGAGTCCGCGCGAACCTGCTTGAGGTAGCGGTTTGCCGCAGCCACCGATTGCGGCGTCCCGGCCGTCAGCGCGGCGCGAATGCGCCCCTCCCGGCCGACGACCGCCGGCAGGTAGCGGAAGCGTTCCACCTCGCTTTCGACGGAACGGCTGAGGACGTGCAATTCGTCCTTCAGGCTGCGCCCGGCGCGCTGACGACCCGTCTGGGCCGCCGCCAGCCAGACGAGCACCGTCGCTGCCGCCGTCGCCACGGCGACGATCGCGAGAAAGCTCCAGCGGTTCGCAAGAATTCGGGTTATCGCGACCCTCCCCCGCTCTTCGACGTTCCGGGGAGCCCCCGGCAGTCCGAAAGCGGGCAGCTTACAGCAAGGCAGGACGCTTGCAATCGCGCCAGGATGCCCGGCCCGGCAGATCTGCCGTTGCCTTACTCGCCGGTGTCCTGCCGCTTCAGCTCGTCGAGCACCGGCATGGAGGTGATGTTGAAGCCGGAATCCACATAGTGGATCTCGCCGGTCACTCCGCTGGAGAGATCCGAAAGCAGATAGAGCGCGGAGCGGCCGACTTCCTCGATGTCGACCGTTCGCCGCAGCGGCGCATTCTTTCTCTGATAGCTGAACATGGCGCGCGCGTCGCCTATGCCTGCGCCTGCGAGCGTTCGCACCGGGCCGGCGGAGATCGCGTTGACGCGGATGCCGTCCGGCCCGTAGTCGGCCGCGAGATAGCGCACCATCGCCTCGAGCGCCGCCTTCGCCACGCCCATGACGTTGTAGTTCGGCATCACGCGCACCGATCCGCCATAGGTCAGGGTCAGCATGGCCCCGCCAGGCCCCATCAGCTTGGCCGCCCGCTGCGCGACCTCGGTGAAGGAGAAGGCCGATATCACCATGGTGCGGCTGAAATTGGCGCGCGTGGTGACGTCCGCGTAGCGTCCCTTCAGCTCGGATCGATCGGAATAGCCGATGGCATGGACGACGAAGTCCATGCCGCCCCACTCCTTTTCGATGGCGGAAAAGACGGCGTCGACGGTCGAGATGTCATCGACGTCACAAGGCAGGAGAAGCTTGGAGCCGAGGCTCTCCGCCAATGGCTTAACGCGCCGTCCGAAAGCCTCTCCCTGATAGGTGAACGCGAGTTCCGCCCCGTGCTCGGCCAGGTTCCGGGCGATGCCCCACGCGATCGAATGATCGTTGGCCACGCCCATCACCAGACCGCGCTTGCCCTTCATCAATCCTTCCATCTGCGGCATCCCTCAACCGTTGTAGCGCTGGAAGACCAGCGTTGCGTTCGTGCCGCCGAAGCCGAACGAATTGGAAAGCACCGTATCGATCCTGGCGTCGTCGATGCGCTTTCGCACGATCGGAACTCCTTCGAACTCGGGATCGAGCTCATGGATGTGGGCGCTCTCTCCGATGAAGCCGTTCTGCATCATCAGGAGCGAATAGATGGACTCCTGCACGCCGGCCGCACCGAGCGAATGGCCCGTCAGCGACTTGGTCGACGCGATATGCGGCACGTTCTCCCGGAAGACCTCGCGGATGGCATCGATCTCCCGCTTGTCGCCGACCTCGGTAGCCGTGCCGTGAGAGTTGATGTAGTCGATGGGCCCTTCGACTGTCGCCAGCGCCTGCCGCATGCAGCGAACGGCCCCTTCGCCGGACGGGGCAACCATGTCGAACCCGTCGGACGTCGCGCCATAACCGATGATCTCGGCGTAGATCCGGGCGCCGCGTGCCTTGGCATGCTCCAGTTCCTCAAGCACGAGTACGCCGGCGCCGCCGGCGATGACGAACCCGTCGCGGTTGACGTCGTACGCCCTCGATGCTTCCGGCGCATTGTCGTTGAACCGAGAGGACATGGCCCCCATTGCGTCGAAGAGGTTCGACATCGTCCAGTCGAGGTCTTCGTGTCCGCCTGCGAACATGGTGTCCTGCTTGCCCCACTGGATGAGCTCTGCGGCGTTGCCGATGCAGTGCGCCGAAGTCGAGCAGGCGGACGAGATCGAATAGTTGACGCCGTGGATCTTGAACCACGTCGCGAGCGTCGCGGATGCGGTGGACGACATTGCCTTCGGCACCGCGAAGGGACCGATGCGCTTCGGGCTCCCGCGCTCGCGCGTGACGTCGGCAGCGTCGACGATCGTGCGGGTCGACGGCCCGCCGGAGCCCATGACGATCCCGGTGCGCTCATTGGAAATGTCCGCTTCTTCGAGCCCGGCGTCCTCTATCGCCTGCTTCATGGCTACGTGGTTCCAGGCGCCGCCCTTCGACAGGAAGCGCATCGCGCGGCGGTCGACCAGTTCGGAGGGATCGAGGTTGGGCGCACCCCAGACCTGACACCGGAAGCCGTGCTCGGCGAAGTCATTCGAGAAGGAAATGCCGGACTTCGCTTCCCTGAGCGAGGCTGTCACCTCCTCCGCATTGTTGCCGATGGAGGAAACGATCCCCATTCCCGTGACGACGACACGTCTCATATCAGAGTTCTCTCGTTTCAGCGGTTGTCTTCGATCGACGCCGAATCGCCCCGGCAGCCTCAGGCGGCCTTTTCCTTGAACAGGCCGACGCGCAGGTCGGAGGCCTTGTAGATTGTTTCGCCGTCCGCCTTCATCCAGCCGTCCGCGATGCCGAGCACGAGCCGCCCGCGCATCACGCGCTTGAAATCGATCCCGTATTCGACGAGCTTCGTCTCCGGCGTCACCATGCCGGTGAACTTGACTTCCCCCGTCGACAGCGCCCGTCCCTTGCCCGGTTCGCCGAGCCAGCCGAGAAAGAAGCCGGTCAGTTGCCACATTGCGTCGAGGCCGAGGCAGCCCGGCATCACCGGGTCCCCCAAAAAGTGGCATTCGAAGAACCAGAGATCCGGAGTGATATCGAATTCGGCCCGGATCGCGCCCCTGCCGTGTTCGCCGCCCGCTTCGGCGACATCAGTGATCCGGTGGAACATGAGCATCGGCGGCATGGGCAGCTGGGCGTTGCCCGGTCCGAAGAGTTCGCCGCGCGCACACGACAGAATTTCCTCGTAGTTGAAACTGGATTGCTGGATGCCCATTCGCAAACAAGTCTCCCGTTGGCGAGCGCTCTCTCCGGCGCTCTCGAAGTCTGATCCGGCTGTTGCCGCCGGACCCTATCACAGCTCATTTCGTGGCGAAAACCGAAACTCGACGCGGACGGATTAACCGAAGGACTGCCCGAGTGCCAGTGCCGAACGTGCAAAACCGGCGCTCGATGCCCCGCTATTGAAAGAAATCTGCCGCAAAGATATATCCAGAGGCTGCAACGCAGCCGACGAACCCGCGTCGGAAGAGGGCACAGGACTTTGAACCGTACGAAAAGCGACCAGCGTTTGCGGCAGTACGACGGCCAGTCGGTCGGCGATCGCCTGCGGTCCGCGGGCCTGCGGCCCACGCGTCAGCGTGTCGCGCTCGCGCACCTGCTTTTCGCCAAGGGAGACCGTCACCTGACGGCCGAGGAGCTTCACGAGGAAGCCTCCGAGGCCGGCGTCCCCGTATCGCTGGCGACCATCTACAACACGCTGCATCAGTTCACCGAGGCCCGGCTCCTGCGCGTGCTGTCGGTGGAATCCTCCCGGACCTATTTCGACACGAATATCTCGGATCACCATCACTTCTTCATCGAGGGCGAGAACGACATCCGCGACATACCCGTCGGCAACATCAGCGTCTCCAATCTGCCCGAGCCGCCGGAAGGGATGGAGATCTCTCATGTCGACGTGGTGATTCGCCTCCGGCCTAAGCGCGGCTGAGTGCTTCGGCCGGCGATTGACACCGGCGCCTTTCACTTTCTACTGTCGAGTTCGATGGTTCCCGCGAGGGATTCAAGAGGGAACACGGTGCGGACGCGTCCCAACCCGTGACTGCCCCCGCAACTGTGGACGGTGAGCCGGCCCCGACAGCCACTGGGAAACCGGGAAGGTGGGGCCAGCGCCAGAGCCGTGAGTCAGGAGACCTGCCATCGACCGCGGTCAAAGCGGAAGCGTCGGGCGGGGTGCCCTGGCGGGATGAACGGATCTGCCGGTCTGGGAGTCCTTTCCGCGATGGCATGAAACGTCGCCCGGAAAGACCTTTCATGTTTTCTCGTCTCCGTTCTGTATCGAACAGCTCGCCGCCAAGCCTGCGGGCGCGCGTGGTCGCCATCTATGCCCTGCTCGCGGTCTTCAATATCGGCGCCTGGCTCTGGGCGCTGGTCCTGTTCGAAAGCCGTCCGTCGCTGCTTGGCATAGCGCTCGTCGTCTACGGGCTCGGTTTGCGCCACGCCGTCGACGCCGACCATATCGCGGCGATCGACAACGTCACCCGAAAGCTGATGCAGGAAGGCAAGCGGCCGGTCGCCGTCGGCTTCTTTTTCGCCCTCGGGCACTCCGCTGTCGTCATGGCCGTAGCGGCGGCAGTGGCGAGCGCGGCCTCCGCTCTCGACAGCTTCGGCGCCTTCCGCGGCATCGGTGGCGCGATCAGCACCGGCGTGTCCGCCGTCTTCCTTCTCGCCATCGGCCTCATGAACGTCGCCATCTTCCGCGGCGTCTACCGCAGCTACCGGAAGCTGCGCGACACGGGCACCTTCGCGGAGTCGGACCTCGATTTCCTGCTCGACCGGCGAGGCATGCTCTCGCGGTTCTTCCGGCCGATGTTCGCCATGATCTCGAAGAGCTGGCACATGTTCCCCCTCGGCTTCCTATTTGGCCTTGGCTTCGACACCGCGACCGAAGTGGCGCTCTTCGGAGTTTCCGCCACCCAGCTTGCCCAGGGCGTGCCGTTCGGGGCGATCATGGTGTTTCCGGTGCTCTTCGCGGCCGGCATGGCCCTGGTGGATACCACGGACGGCGTGATGATGCTGGGCGCCTACGAATGGGCCTTCGTCAAGCCGATGCGCAAGCTCTACTACAACATGACGATAACGCTGGTCTCGATCCTCGTGGCCTTCTTCATAGGCGGCGTGGAAGTCTGCGGGCTGCTGGCCGACGAATTCGGCCTCACGGGCGGGTTCTGGAGCGTGATCGGTGCGCTCAACGGGAACTTCAACAGTCTCGGCTTCGCCATCATCGGACTTTTCGTGCTGGCGTGGGTCGTGTCCTTCGCGATCTACAGGGCGAAGGGCCTCGACGAGACAGAGGTCGCGCGTTCGATATGAGAGCCCTTCCTAGCGGAAGGCCTCTCCCGGATAGGCACCCCAGAGTTCCGCCTGCGCAACCCAGCCGTCGGCGCCGTCGACGCTTGCATCGCACCATTCGCCGGTACACCGGTGAAGCTGAACCACCACGCCGGGCTCGAGCTTGGCGACGACCGCGGCGCTCTTGCGCGGGTCGCTGTACATGACGACATAGGCCGGCGTCTTCATGACCTTGCCCTTCATCCATGGCGCGGCCTCCGCCGTGCGCACGCCCGAAAGCAGGGACTGGTAGATCCAGCCTTCCGTGCCTTGCGCGTCGCGTACGTGCCGCCAGTGGTCGTACTCCTGAATGATCTCCATCGGCAATCCGGGGCGGGTGTAGAGCCAGGATACGGCATATTCCGTTCCCGGGCCGATCCGCAGGTTGGCCCGGCCCGCCTTGAGGCTGACGAACCGCGGCAGCGGTAGGCCGCTCGGTCCGCGAGTGACCTCGTGTGCAGCCTCCGTCCCGTTGGCGAGCGGTCTGCCGGTCATCACCATCATCAGCAGTGAGGCGGAGAGCAGGAAGATGGCAAGGACGGTACGCATTGCAAACCTCGTGTTGACCGACTGGGGTCGAGGCATTCCGTCCGTCGCATGTGCATCGGTGGCCGGACGCGCACGAGTTCTGTTTGTCTTGGCGGTCCGGTCTGTTAAGAAATGCCTCTTGAGGATTCCATCATCGGCCAACTTGGTTAAGGAGCTCTCAACAGGGAGCGGCGCAAACGGATGCATCAGAAGAAGAAGCCGCGCGTGTTCGTCACGCGGAAATTGCCGGATGCAGTCGAGACTCGCATGCGCGAACTCTTCGACACCGAGCTCAACGTCGACGACACGCCGAAGACCCAGCCCGAGCTGGTTGCCGCCATGAAGGCCTGCGACGTCCTCGTGCCGACGGTGACCGACCGTCTCGACGCCGCCGTAATAAGCCAGGCAGGCGAGAAGCTGAAGCTGATCGCCAATTTCGGCACGGGCGTGGACAATATCGACGTCGACGCCGCCGCCCGGCGAGGCATCACAGTCACCAATACGCCGAATGTTCTCAGCGAGGATACGGCGGACATGACCATGGCCCTCATCCTCGCCGTGCCGAGGCGGCTGACGGAGGGGGCCCGCGTCCTGACGGACGGCAAGGAATGGGGCGGCTGGTCGCCCACCTGGATGCTCGGCCGGCGCATCTGGGGCAAGCGGCTCGGCATCGTGGGAATGGGCCGGATCGGCAGTGCCGTGGCCCGTCGCGCCAGGGCGTTCGGCCTGTCGATCCACTATCACAACCGCCACCGGGTCAATGCGGAGACGGAAGACGCGCTCGAGGCAACCTACTGGGACAGTCTCGACCAGATGCTGGCTCGCATGGACATCATTTCCGTCAACTGCCCTTCGACGCCCGCGACCTTCCATCTGCTGTCGGCACGCCGGCTGGCGCTGATGAAGCCCGGCAGCTACATCGTCAACACCTCGCGCGGCGGCATCATCGACGAGAAGGCGTTGATCAAGTGCCTGCGCGACGGCTCCATCGCCGGCGCCGGCCTCGACGTATTCGAGCACGAGCCGTCGGTCGACCCGAAACTGGTCAAGCTCGCCGCCGAGGGCAAGGTAGTGCTTCTGCCGCACATGGGCTCGGCGACCATGGAGGGCCGCGTCGACATGGGCGAGAAGGTGATCGTCAACATCCGCACCTTCTTCGACGGCCATCGCCCGCCGGACCGGGTGCTTCCCGGGCGGGCGTGAGCCCGGCTTTCATGTCTGGATCGACTTGCGCATCTCGACGGTTGTCGGCCGGTCGAAGCCGGGGTGCGACGTTTCGCTCGTCCGCGTGAATCCCCATGCCTCGAAGGTGCGATGGTTCCCGCTCAGCTCGATGCGTGTCTGCAGCCGCAACGCGGCGATGTCGTGAGACCGTGCAAGGGCTTCCGCTCGTGCAAGCAGCCGCCGCCCGATGCCGCGGCCATGGCGATCCGGGCGCACGGCAAGCTTCCCGACGTAGAGGCAGTCCGGCTCCACCCTGCAGAAGACGCAGCCGACGAGTGCCTGGCCTTCATAGGCCACGAACGCCGTTTCCTCCTCGCCTTTCCGCTTCAGTCCGGCGGGCGTCAGCCGGACGGCGGAGGAGGGAGGATCGATCAGCGGTCCCATGTAGTCGAAGGCCTGCAGGATCAGCTCCAGCAGCCCCTCCCAGTTCGCAAAGCCGGCATCGATTTCCACGATCCTGCCGGTGTCACCCCGCATCGTCGGGGGCCCCGTAACGAAGCGTCTCGAAGCGGACGGCGAGCGCATCATAGAGGAGCAGCCTCCCGATCAGTGGCTCGCCGGTCTCCGTGATGAGCTTGATCGCCTCCATTGCCATCAGGGTGCCGACGACGCCCGTGAGCGCGCCGAGCACGCCGGCTTCTGCGCAGGTCGGCACGAGACCGTCAGGAGGCGGTGCCGGAAAAAGGTCGCGATAGCCGGGGTTGCGCCTGCCTTCGGCATCCCGTCCAAAGGGCACGAGCACCGTCAGCGAACCGTCGAACCGGCCGACCGCTCCGGAAACCAGCGGGACCCGGGCCTCCGCCGCAGCGTCGGCGACGGCGTAGCGCGTCTCGAAATTGTCGGATCCGTCGAGCACGACGTCGTGGCCCCGCAGGAGGCCGCCGGCGTTCTCGATCGTCAGCCGGTCTCGGATCGGTTCGACGGCGACGTGAGGATTGATTCGGCCGATCGCGCGCGCCGCGCTGTCGACCTTGGCCATGCCGACCGCGTCCGTGTCGTGGATGATCTGCCGTTGCAGGTTCGACAGCGACACGGCGTCGTTGTCGATCACCGTCAGGTGCCCGACACCTGCGGCTGCGAGATACTCCAGGGCCGGCGCGCCGAGACCCCCCGCCCCGACCACGGCCACGCGCGCCCGCCTGAGCCGCTGCTGGCCGGGTCCGCCGATTTCGGAAAGCACGATGTGGCGCGCGTAGCGCTCGAGTTCCTCGCCGCTGAGCGGGGTGGCTTCTATGGTCATCTTGCATTCATAGAGCGATTTGCGGCCGGATTGAAGCGGGCGGCGAGCGGCTTGTTCTCAGTCCGCCTCGAGGCCTCCCTCGCGGAGCCCCAGAAACTGCGCGCGCTCCCCGAGCGCGGCGAACATGCCGCGGTCGGTCCCCGTCATCAGCGCCTGGCCGCCGAGCGCATCGATCAGGTCGAAGAGGGCCGCACGCCGGCTGTCGTCGAGATGTGCGGCGATCTCGTCGAGCAGGAGCAGCGGGGTTGAGCCCGTCATCTCGGTCACGAGCCGGGCATGCGCCATGACCAGGCCCACGAGCAAGGCCTTTTGCTCCCCGGTGGACGAGCGGGCGGCTTCCATGTCCTTTGCGCTGTGCCGGACAAGGAGGTCGGCCCGATGGGGTCCGTCGAGCGTGCGGCCCGCCGCGGCGTCGCGCCCGCGCCCCTCGCGCAGCCTCCTTGCGAATGCCTCTTCGGCGTCCGTCGCGGGCAGGTCGGCCTCCTCGTCCAGAAACCCCGCGAGCGCAAGCGACGCCGTCGGAAAGGGGCTGTTGTCCTGTCCGCGCTCGATCATCCGGACGATGAGCGCGACGACCTCCCGGCGCGCCGCCGAGATCGCGCTGCCGAGTTCCGCCATCTGCAATTCGAGGCCATCGAGCCAGGCCGGGTCGGGACGGCCCTCGGAAAGAAGCCGGTTGCGGCTGCGCATCGCCCGCTCGTAGTCGATCGCGCGCCGGCCATGCGCGGGGTCGATCGAGAGCACCAGACGGTCGAGAAAGCGCCGCCTGTCGCCGGCCGCGCCGGTGAAGAGACTGTCCATCGCAGGCGTCAGCCAGAGTACGCGCACATGCTCGAGCAGGGCTTCGGCAGAGGCTGCGGGGGCTCCGTTGATGCGGACCTTGCGGGAACCGGCGTCCCCCGGACCTCCCGCTCCTGTGCCGATCTCGACCGGGCCCGCCATTCCTTCCAGCGCCGCGAAGACGGAGAAGCCGCCATCCGCGCCCCGGCGGGCGACTTCGCCATAGGCAGCGCGCCGCAGGCCGCGGCCGGGCGAGAGAAAGGAAACGGCCTCGAGGAGATTGGTCTTGCCGGCTCCATTGGGGCCCGTCAGCACGACGTGCCGCCTGTCGAGGCCGAGCGACAGCCGCGCGTAGTTTCGAAAGTCGGCCAGCTTGAGCGTCTCGACGTGGACCATGGCGTTCATTCGGCGCCGGCGATGCCCGGCGCTTCGCGGGCCGGGCCGCGCGTCACACCCGCATCGGCATCAGAACGTAGAGCGCGTCGTCGGCGGCCATGTCGTGCACGAGCGTGGGCGATCCCGGATCGGCCAGCATGAAGACCGCATCGGAACCTGAGAGCTGGTTCGTGATGTCGAGCAGGTACTTGGCATTGAAGCCGATCTCCAGCGGATCGCTCTCGTAGCCCACGGGCAGTTCCTCCGTTGCGCTTCCCGAATCCGGATTGTGCACCGTCAGGGTGAGTTGGCCTTCCCCGATCGAGAGCTTGACCGCCCGGCCGCGCTCCGACGAGATCGTGGAGACACGGTCGACCGCCCGGGCAAAGGATTCGCAGTCGATCGTCATCTTCTTGTCGTTGGCGGTCGGGATGACCCGCTGGTAGTCCGGGAACGTGCCGTCGATCAGCTTCGACGTCATCACCACGCCGCCGATCGTCAGGCGGATCTTGGCGTCCGATACTTCGATCGTGACGGTCGCGTCCGGATCGTCGACGAGCTTCTGCAGCTCTCCGACGGTCTTGCGCGGCACGATGATGCCCGGCATCCCCTCCGAACCGGCCGGCGCCTCGACGTCGGCGCGCGCGAGGCGGTGACCGTCGGTTGCGACCGCACGGAGCTTGAGCTTGCCATCGGTCTCGATCGTGTGAAGGAAGATGCCGTTCAGGTAATAGCGTGTCTCTTCCGTCGAGATCGCGAACTGGGTGCGGTCGATCAGCATCTTCACCTGTGCCGCCGGCAGGCGGAACGTGTGCGAGAAAGTCCCGGCCGTCAGGTCCGGGAAGTCGGCTTCCGGCAGGCACTGCAGCGAGAATTTCGAACGGCCCGAGGTGACGGCCATCGCTGTGTTCTCGCCGTTGGTCGAGAGCTGCACTTCGGCGCCTTCCGGAAGCTTGCGCACGATGTCGTAGAGCAGGTGCGCGGGGACCGTCGTAGCCCCGGCCTGGTCCACCTGCCCGGTCGTCGTCTCGGTGATTTCGAGATCGAGGTCGGTCGCCTTCATCTGAAGGGTTGTCCCGTCCGCCTTGAGCAGCACGTTCGAAAGGATCGGGATCGTGTTGCGGCGCTCTACCACACGGTGCACGTGGTTGAGCGACTTCAGGAGGTCGGACCGTTCGAGTGTGACGCGCATGATCGTGATACCGCTTTCAGCTCGCTGCCGCGGGAAAAGCGCGGGGGCGAGGCCATTTCATTCCGGCTTGGGGGCCGCCCTCTGCGGCCAGCCTGAAGGTGGACCGGCAAGATGGCAGATTAACGGAGGTCGAAGCAAGTGAAAGAGCATGCCTCCGGCGATCCGGGCGCCGCTTTCTGGGGATAATCCGAACGGAGGACGAGGTCCGTCGAATCGCTCCGTCCCGGCGCCCGGCTGCGGTCGTTGACGGCGGGCAAGAGCCTTGGCCCGCGCCCGCCGTCCCCCTACCACGAAGCCCTATTCGTTGATCAGCCGTTTGAGCAGTTCTAGCTCGTGCGAGAGCTTGGTGTCCTTGGAGATCAGGTCCTCGATCTTGCGGACCGCGTGAAGGACGGTCGTGTGATCGCGTCCGCCGAACCGCCGGCCGATCTCGGGGAAGGAGCGCGGCGTCAACGTCTTCGAAAGGTACATCGCGATCTGCCGCGGCTTGACGATGACCCGCGTGCGACGGTTCGAGACCAGTTCCTGCTTCGAGACGTTGTAGTGGCGAGCGACGATGCGCTGTATGTCCTCGATGCGAACCCGCTTCGGCTCGCCCGCATTGACGAGGTGGCCGAGGAACTCGTCGACGCGCTCGATCGTCAGGTCCGGTTCGAAGCTCCGGCGGAACAGGAGCTGGTTGAAGGCGCCCTCGAGCTCTCGCCCGCTCGACGTGACGTTTTTCGCGACGTGGCTGAGGATCTCGATCGATATGTCGAGGGTCCGGTCCTCCGCCTGGGCAGTCGCGAGCCGTCGCTTCAGGATCTCCAGCCGCATCTCGTAGTCGGGCGCCTCCATCTCGATGGCGACGCCGCCCTGCAGGCGCGACCGCACGCGCGGATCAAGCGATTCCAGCTCCCACGGCGCGCGATCTGCCGCCACCACGACCTGCTTCGCAGAATCCAGCAGCATGTTGAGCAGGTGGCAGAATTCGTGCTGGATCGACTTGCCCTGCAGGAACTGCATGTCGTCTATGATGAGAAGGTCGATGTTGCGCAGCGACTCCTTGAAGGAGAGAGCGTCGTTGTCCCGGATCGCCGTTGCGAAGCGCCACATGAAGTATTCGGCAGTCAGGTAAACCACCCGCGGATTGCGCTCGCTGGCGAGCGCCGTCGCAGCGATCGCCTGGAGGACGTGCGTCTTGCCGAGGCCGACGCTCGAATGGATGAACAGCGGGTTGAAGCGCACGGCGCTGGCGCCGGCTTCCGCGATCGTCTTGGCCGCTGCGAGCGCGACGCGGTTCGACGAGCCCTCCACGAAGGTGCCGAACGAATAGCGAGGATCGAGTGGCGAGCCCATGACGGAGTTGGCACGGCCGGCCGCCCGGGCGGCACTGCCCGGCGCAGCGATGTGCGCAGTGGGTCCGGCGAGCGGCCGGTTCGTCTTCGCCGGCGGCTGCTGGCAGGGTTGCGGTGCGCCTGCGCCGATTTCCGGCGAATTGATGAGGCGGCTGCCGCGGGTCGCCGAGCGAACGACGATCTCGACGCGCAGGATGCTCGGCTCCTCTTCCCGGAAAAGAGACGTAAGGATGTCGAGATAGCGATTGTGGATCCAGGACTTCAGGAAAGTCGTCGGCACGGAGAGGCGGACGACGCTCTTGGAGACTGAATGCAGTTTCAGCCGGCCGAACCAGCTCGTGAAGATCTCCGGGCCTACCTGGGCCTTGAGCCTGCTCCTGACGCGCTCGAAGAGCGCTTCTTCCCTTATCCCCTCGGAACCGCCCGTCCCTTGATGAGACGCCGAATCCGGATGCGGCTGCGCATCCTCCTTCTCACAGTTGGAATTCGTCGGCTGGTCCGCCCTCGTCACCGCCATCGTCGTATGCATGTTCGCCGCTTCCCAAGTTGCTGGTTCTGTCTTTCGGGCCGGCTCCTCGTGATGCCGCCCCGTTTCTTCAAGTTAACCGCTTGCCCGGACGCGCCCCCGCCCGGGATTTTGGTGATGTGTCCTTTCCGTGTGTGTGCCCTAGAACGCCTGGCCCGCCGTACTGGCCGATACGCGCCTCGCCTGCCTACCCGACAGGCTTGCCCCCATTCCGATTTCCCTCAATGTTCCCCAGCCGAAAATCGGCACAAGCTCTCCTCGCCGCAATGGATACAAAGCGGCTGCAACCAAAGGTTTTATTCTGATAAACGCGACTGGAAATGCCACGCCCCGAAAGGCAGAAGAAAATCGTGCTGCGGTTCTGCCTTGTCACGACCTGCGGCCGCCTCGTTGTCGGCCGCTCTTCTGTCTTCGTCGAGACGTATTAAGGCAGGCTCGCGGAGCGAGATCAAGCATCGCATTAATGAAATCTTAAAGGGGGTAGGCCCGCGGTGCGCGGGCCGTGCCGCTGACGCAATTTGTGCGTTCAGCTTAAGCGCTTTGGATTCAAAGAGTTTTAAATCCACCCGTCCGGTCGAGTGGCAGCTTCGCGGCGGAACACAAAAAAATCGCTTGACTCTCCAGGTCGTTTGATCGGGCCGGGCACCGAGTCTCCAGGGATTCGGAAGCTCGCACAAGCTATTGAATTAAAACGATATTTCATGTCATTTTACTGACACGGGGTCGCCCGGAAGAGTGTCGTTTTTGCCACGCTGCGCGACGAATCAAACAAGCCCGGCGGTGCCGCCAGGCTTGAAAAAAGAAACTGAATGTAGGAATTAAATCAGGCGCCGATAGCCTTGACGCGACGTGCCAGACGGGAAACCTTGCGCGACACCGTATTGGCGTGCAAGACCCCTTTCGAGGCGGCCCGCATCAGTTCGGGCTGGGCTTCGCGCAGCGCGTTCCGGGCTGCCTCGCCGTCACCGGTGGAGATCGCTTCCTCGACCTTGCGGATGAAGCTCCGCACCCGCGACCGGCGCGACTTGTTGACAGCGGTTCGGCGTGCGAGCTTCCGGGTCGCCTTTTTCGCTGAAGTTGTATTGGCCATATTGCCTTCCTTCGAACTCGATCATGGACCCGCAATCGCTCATGGCGGCCGGGGTGGCCGGATCCTTCTCGCAATCGGGGGCAGAACTGACGGCGCCACGTTTTCCGGGCACCGAAACCGTGCGGGGCGTATAGCCGGATTGCCGACCATCGTCAACGACGATCTCGCCGGCGGCGCAAACTCACCGCCGACGGCCCTCTCGCACCGGCCTACCGGTTCTTGAACTGCGGCTTCCGCTTTGCGGCGAAGGCGGCCATGCCTTCCTTCTGGTCTTCGGTCGCGAACAGGGAATGGAAGACCCGCCGCTCGAAGCGAAGTCCCTCGGAAAGCGTCACCTCGAAGGCCCGGTCGATGCTCTCCTTGGTCATCATAACCGCCGGCAGGGAAAGGCCCGCGATCCGGTCGGCCGCCTTGAGGGCCTCCTCGACCAGATCGTCGGCGGGGACGACCCGGGCGACGAGACCGGAACGTTCCGCCTCTTCGGCGTCCATCATGCGCCCTGTCAGGCAGAGGTCCATGGCCTTCGCCTTGCCGACCGCGCGAACGAGCCGCTGCGTTCCACCCATGCCCGGCAGAACGCCAAGGGTAATCTCGGGCTGGCCGAACCTGGCGGTGTCCGCCGCGATGATGATGTCGCACATCATCGCCAGTTCGCAGCCACCGCCGAGTGCATAGCCGGCCACGGCGGCTATCATCGGCTTGCGCGTCCCCGCGACCTCGTCCCAGCCGGAGATGTAGTTGCCGAGATACATGTCGACGAACTCAAGGGGCTGCATTTCCTTGATATCGGCGCCGGCGGCGAAGGCTTTCTCGGAGCCCGTGATGACGATGCTGCCGATTTTCGGATCCCCGTCGAACTTCTGGAGCGCGCCCCGCAACTCGCCGAGCAGCTCCGAGTTCAGTGCGTTGAGTGCCTCCGGCCGGTGCAGGGTGATCAGTCCGACCCGTCCCCGGGTTTCGACCTTGATTGTATTGTAGGCCATTGCGTCCCTTTCCTGGTGGCCCTGCGCCTTCAGCGCTGACAGGTGCCGCAGTAGAATGTCGACCGCCCGCTCTGGACGATGCGCCGCACGGTATCCTCGCAGCCGGCTCTCGGGCAAGCCTCGCCTTCGCGGTCGTAGACGCTGAAGGAATGCTGGAAGTAGCCGAGTGTCCCATCTGTGCGCATGTGGTCGCGCAGCGACGATCCGCCCGCCGCGATCGCCTCCTCCAGCACGTTCCGGACCGCGCTCGCCAGGCCGGCGAGGCGGGCTGACGGCGTGCCGTCGGAACGCACAAGGCTGCCGGCGGAGCGCCTCGGCGAGAGCCGGGCGCGCCAGAGAGCCTCGCAGACATAGATGTTGCCGAGGCCTGCGACGATACGCTGGTCGAGCAGGGCCGCCTTCAGCGGCGCGGACTTGCCCTGGAAGCGCCCCGCCAGATAACCGGCGTCGAAGCCGTTGCCGGTCGGTTCGATCCCGAGCGCGGCGAGGAAGGGATGAACGGCTGCTGCGCTGCGCTGCGTGATGTCCATGAAGCCGAAGCGACGAGGGTCGTTGTATATGACGCGATGGCGACCACGCGGCGCCGACAGGTGGAAGACGACGTGGTCGTGCCGGGTGTCGCGCGAGCGCGCCCGCTGAAAGGCGCCGGGCATCTCCGCCGTGCCTTCGCCTTCGATGCGGAACGATCCGGACATGCCCAGGTGCGCGATCAGCAGCGTTCCGTCGTCCAGGTCGGCCAGCAGGTATTTCGCCCGCCGTCCGAGCGACACGATGCGCCGGCCCGAGAGCCGCTCCGCGAACCTCTCCGGAAAAGGAAACCGGAGATCGTTCCGGCGCTGCTCGATCCGTTCGATCAAGGCTCCCTCGAGCACTGGCGCAAGTCCGCGCCGCACTGTCTCGACCTCTGGCAGTTCCGGCATTCGTCTTCGTTCGCTCCTTGCCGCGGGATCAGTCGCATTGCCGAGAGGCCGACAGGTTCCAATCGCGGGTTCTTTGCTCTAAATGGCGCATCGAAGGATGCGTCCGCCAAGTCCCTGCTAGATAGCGCCGCGAGCGGCGTTCCGCCATGCCGGTGCGAAAGGAAGAATGTGCCCATGTCCAGAGAGCGAGTTTCGGCCGACGGCGGTATGGAGACCTCCTACGGCTACCAGACGGTCGGCGAGGGCGAGAAACAGGGCCGTGTCAACGCCGTCTTCGATCGCGTGGCGCGCCGCTACGACGTGATGAACGACATCATGTCCGGCGGCATGCACCGGCTCTGGAAGGACGCCATGGTGACCGCGCTCGGACCGCCGAGGCGAGAAGGATACCGCGTGCTCGACGTCGCCGGCGGCACCGGCGACGTCGCGTTCCGCATCGTCCGGGCTTCCGGCGGCAAGGCCCATGCGACCGTGCTGGACATCAACGGCGCAATGCTGGCCGTCGGCTCGGAGCGGGCCGTCCGGATGCGCCTCGCCGACAGTCTCGATTTCGTCGAGGCGAATGCGGAGGACCTGCCCTTTGCCGACAAGAGCTTCGACGCCTACACCATCGCCTTCGGCATCCGCAACGTGCCGCACATCGACAAGGCGCTGTCGGAGGCCTTTCGGGTGCTGAGGCACGGCGGCCGGCTTCTCTGCCTGGAATTCTCGGAGGTGGAGATGCCGATCCTGGAAAAGGTCTACGAGGCTTGGTCGTTCAACGCGATCCCGCGCTTCGGGAAGATCGTGACCGGTGACGACGAGCCCTATCGCTACCTTGTCGAATTCGATCCGGAAGTTCCCGAACCAGCGGGACTTCGCGAAGATGATCGAGCGCGCAGGATTCTCCCGCGTCGGCTGGACGAACTATTCGGGGGGCATTGCTGCGCTCCACTCCGGCTGGAAGCTCTGATTTCGCATGAGCAGTCCTGCTGCATACTTTCGACTGGTCCGGGTGGGCTGGGTGTTCCTGCGCGAGGGCGTGTTCGCCTCACTTCCGGTCGAGGGGCTCGGCGGTTCGGCAAGGACCGCGCACCGTCTCGCGGTCATCCTCGCCCGCCGCAAGGCGCGCCAGCGCGACCGGCGTGACCGTCTTGCCCGTGCGGTCGAGAAGCTCGGCCCGTCCTACGTCAAGCTCGGCCAGTTCCTGTCCACGCGGCCCGACGTCGTCGGCAACGACATGGCGCTGGACCTCGCCCTGCTGCAGGACAACATGGAGACCTTCCCGCTCGAAGTGGCGAAGGCGCGGGTGGAGGAGTTGATCGGTCGTCCGGTGGAGGAACTTTTCGCCCGCTTCGGACCCGCGATAGCCGCTGCCTCGATAGCGCAGGTGCATCCTGCCGACGTTGCGGCCGGCGACGGCTCCCTCCGCCGGGTCGCGGTCAAGGTCATCCGGCCGGGCATCCGCAAGCGCTTCCACCGAGACCTGGCGACCTTCTACCTCGTGTCGCGCCTGCAAGAGCGCTTCGTGCCCTCCTCGCGCCGGCTGAAGCCGGTCGAAATCACCCGGACGCTGGAGCAGACGACGAAGATCGAGATGGACCTGCGGCTGGAGGCCGCGGCTCTTTCCGAACTCGGCGAGAACACGGCCGGGGATCCGGGCTTCCGCGTGCCGAAGGTCGACTGGGAGCGGACCGGCCGCGACGTCGTCACGATGGAGTGGATCGACGGCATCAAGATGTCCGACGTCGCCGCCATCAGGGCGGCCGGCTACGACCTGAATGCCCTGGCGGATACGCTGGTGCAGTCCTTCCTTCGCCATACGCTGCGTGACGGCTTCTTTCACGCCGACATGCACCAGGGCAACCTTTTCGTCGACCGCGACGGCTTGATCGTCGCCGTCGACATGGGCATCGTCGGGCGGCTCGGGAAGAAGGAGAGGCGCTACCTCGCGGAAATCCTCTACGGCTTCATCACGCGCAACTACACCCGCGTCGCCGAGGTCCACTCCGAGGCCGGCTACATCCCGCGCCACCACAACACGGCGAGCTTCGCCCAGGCGATCCGCGCCATCGGAGAGCCGATTCACGGACAGCCGGCCGAGACCATCTCGATGGCCAAGCTGCTTACCCTTCTCTTCGAGGTGACCGAGCTCTTCGACATGCAGACCCGGCCGGAACTGATCCTGCTGCAAAAGACGATGGTCGTGGTCGAGGGGGTCGCGCGCACGCTCAACCCCCGCTTCAACATGTGGGCCGCGTCCGAGCCGGTGGTCGGCGACTGGATCAAGCAGCATCTCGGGCCCGCGCGCATCCTGAACGACACCCGCGACGGCCTGCATGCAATCGTCAGGCTGATCGACAGCGCGCCGGAACTGGCGGCTCGCGCCGAGATGCTGTCGTCCGAGATCGACGACATCATCCGCAATGGCGTGCGCTTCGACAATGAAGCCGTGAAGATGATCGGCAAGGCGCAGGCAGCCGGCCAGCGCGTCGGCCACGTGGCTCTCTGGATTCTGGCTCTCGGCTTCCTCGCCTACGTGTTCCATCTGTTCTGAACGCACGGGACGTGACAGAATGGGTGCAGTCGCAACCGGATCGAGTTCGTGGTAAACCTGTTGGAAGGAAAGAGAATTCTGCTTGTCCTGGGCGGCGGGATCGCGGCCTACAAGTGCCTCGACCTTGTCAGGCGGCTTCGCGAGCGAGGCGCTGCCGTAACCCCGGTGATGACGCGCGCCGCGCAGGAGTTCGTTACGCCGCTCGCGGTCGGCGCCCTCTCGGCCGCCCACGTCTTTACCGACCTCTTCTCCCGGGAGGACGAACAGGACGTCGGCCATATCCGTCTCGCCCGCGACCACGACCTCGTCCTGGTGGCGCCGGCAACGGCGGACCTGATGGCGAAGATGGCGAACGGTCTTGCCGACGATCTCGCTTCCGCTGTGTTGCTGGCGACGCGTCTGCCGGTTCTGCTGGCGCCCGCAATGAATCCGGCCATGTGGGATCACCCCGCGACGCGGCGCAATTGCGCGACGCTCTCGGGCGACGGCGTGCACTTCGTCGGACCGGGGACCGGCGAGATGGCCGAAAGCGGCGAGGCCGGCAACGGCCGCATGAGCGAACCTCTCGAGATCGCCGCCGCCGTCGAGCGTCTTCTCGCCCCGGTGGCACGGCCTCTTGCCGGAAGGAAGGCGATCGTCACTTCCGGCCCGACGCACGAACCGATCGATCCGGTTCGCTATATCGCCAATCGCTCTTCGGGTCGGCAGGGACACGCCATAGCCGCCGCCCTCGCGGGACTCGGAGCCGACGTGCACCTCGTTTCCGGTCCCGTCGCGATTCCCGATCCGCCAGGGGTCTCCACGACCCATGTCGAGCGCGCCGAGGAAATGCGCGATGCGGCAGTTTCCCTGCTGCCGGCCGATATCGCCGTCATGGTCGCGGCGGTAGCCGACTGGCGGGTCTCGGAGGCGGGCGCCATGAAGATCAAGAAAAGCGAGGGAGAGGCGGCCCCGGCACTCGATCTGGTCGAGAACCCCGACATACTGAAGTCAATCGGCCACCATGCCGAGCGCCCTGCGCTCGTCGTCGGCTTCGCCGCGGAGACGGAGAACGTCGTCGCCAACGCCCGCCTCAAGCTCGATCGCAAGGGTGCCGACATGATCGTCGCCAACGACGTCTCAAGCGCGCTCGGCGTCATGGGCGGCGAGCGAAACCACGTGCACCTGGTGACGCGCGAGGGCGTGGAGGACTGGCCGGAAATGAGCAAGGAAGAGGTCGCGGCGCGTCTCGCGCAGGCGATCGCGGCGCGAGTTGGGAGTTCGCTAGCTGGCGACCGCGAGCCTTTGTTCCGGCTCTCCGGCGCAGGGCGAGAACGGCTTGACCGACATGCCTGCCCCGCTGACCTCGACGGCCGAGCCGGACGGGATTTCGATCCAGCGCGCCGCGTCGTCGCTGAACGGCTCGGAGACGAGGCAATGGCCGCCCCTGGCTTCCATCGGCGATGCGTAGAGGGTGGGGGCATGGGCATCGGTGGCATAGCGCACTGCAAAGAGCCGCTCGCCGTCGGAAAATGCGGAGGTGAAGCGCAGGTGCGGCTCGGCGCCGACGGCGCGCGCGGCTTCGATCACCGTCCCGAGAGCGCGTTCCATGGAGCCGACGGGATCCTCGGCAAGACCCAGTTCCACGGCGAGCAGAAACAGGAGCTCGGAATCCGTGGAACCCTGCCGGGAGAGGTAGAGCCGGTCAGCAAGCCGGCTTTCGAGCGAACGGCGCAGCCGGCCGTAGTCGCCGATCTTGCCATTGTGCATGAACGACCAGCGGCCGTGCACGAAGGGATGGCAGTTGTCGCGGCTGGTGCCTCCGCCGGTCGAGGCGCGGACGTGAGCCAGGAAGAGCCCTGCGCTGATCTGATGCGTCAGGCTGCGCAGGTTCCGGTCCGACCACGCCGGCAGGATGTCCCGGTAGAGGCCCGGCTCGGCGCGCTCGCCGTACCACGCAACCCCGAAGCCGTCGCCGTTCGTGGAGGTCTTGGCCTTGGTGGCGCAGTGCGACTGCTCGATCAGCGAATGAGCCGGAGAGGCGATCAGGTCTTCCAGATAGATTGGCAATCCGCGCCAGGCGGCCCAGCGGCACATGCGTGTCAGCGGCTCCTGTTGTGCATGCGCCGGTACATGCCGTCGATCATCGTGCTGGCGGTGCGCTCGAACAGGAAGGGCAGCACCGCATGGACCAGAGCAGCGAGGCCCGCTGCGAACAGCTTCAGCGAGAAACTGCCGGCAAACTGCATGTGTTCCAGATAGCTCTCGTCGACCGAGCGCGGATGCTCGGTGAAAAGTCGGGTCAGTGTACGGCTCATCGGGGTCTCTATCCTCCAGGCAGGGCGATGGATAAAGCCTACCTGATATCTCCAGCATTTCATCCCAAATATCCTTTAATTTCTGGTAAAATTGGGATATACATCCCAACCGTGACCAATATCGACGATATCGATACGCGCATCCTCTCCGAGTTGCAGCGCGACGCCACGCTCTCCGTCGAGGCGCTTTCCGAACGGGTGCACCTGTCTCGCAATGCGTGCTGGCGCCGGGTGAAGGGGCTTGAGGAGCGCGGCGTCCTGAAAGGCCGCGTCGCCCTCGTGGATGCCGAGGCGGTCGGCTGCGGACTTTCCGTCTTCGTCTTCGTGCGCACCGACAACCACGACCCCGAATGGCTGGCCCGCTTCCGGCAGGCGGTCACCGGGCTGCCGGAAATCACCGGCGTCTACAGGACGAGCGGCGACCTGGACTATGTCCTGAAGGCGCGCGTGAGCGATGTGAAGGCCTATGACCGGCTCTACCAGCGCCTCATCGCAAGAGTGCCGCTGTCGGATGTCTCCGCCTCGTTCGTGATGGAGGAAATCAAGGAGACGACGGCCGTTCCGCTGACGCCGACGGTCTGACCGTGCTATTGGCCATGCTGACCGACGAGGAGAACGAGAATGAAGATCGACGGAGGCTGCCATTGCGGGCGCCTGACCTACACCGCGGAGATCGACCCCGGCCGGATCACGATCTGCCATTGCAGCGATTGCCAGGAACTGAGCGGCAGCGCCTATCGCGCCAACGCCCATGTCGACGCTGCGGCATTCAGGATGACCGGTGAACCTGCACTCTACGAGCGACCGGCAGCCAGCGGGCGTACGCGCGTCCACGCCTTTTGCCCGCGTTGCGGCACCAACATCTATGCGACCGGCAAGGCAGAGCATGCCGCCGCGCTGAGTTTGCGGACGGGCACGATCCGCCAGCGGACGGAACTCAGGCCGTCGCGGCAGATCTGGTGCTGCTCCGCGCTCGACT
Organism: uncultured Alphaproteobacteria bacterium; assembly: GCA_963760965.1. Classification (GTDB taxonomy): domain Bacteria; phylum Pseudomonadota; class Alphaproteobacteria; order Rhizobiales; family Rhizobiaceae; genus Pararhizobium_B. The sequence continues at coordinate 482,818 of CAVXEW010000002.1, read as the reverse complement.
GGACCCAGGATCTGACGAGCATTCCGAAGTTCGACAAGTCGGCCGGGTGACCCTCACGCCGCCTTGCGGACGTGGTATTCCTTGATCTCGACCATGTGGATCGCCTTCCAGCGCTCGGCCTCGTAGTTCAGCGAGAAGGCGTCGGAAGCCAGGAACACCGGGTCGCCGTCCAGGTCGCGGGCGATGTCGCCGCGGTGGGCGTTGACGAAGCGCTCCAGGTCCTCCCGCTTCTCGGCCGAGATCCACCTGCAAACCGAAAAGCGTGCCGTCTCGAAGCTGACGGGAAGGCCGTATTCCGCCTTGAGCCGTTCCCGGAGCACGTCGAGCTGCAGCGCACCGACGACACCGACGATCGCGGGCGAGCCGTCCTCCGGCGAGAAAAGCTGCACAACGCCTTCCTCGGCCATCTGCTGCAGCGCCTCCTTCAGCTTCTTCGCCTTCATCGCGTCCTCGAGACGCACGCGGCGCAGGATCTCCGGCGCGAAGTTCGGGACGCCCTGGAAGACGAGCGGCTCGCCTTCCGTCAGCGTGTCGCCGATCCTGAGGGTGCCGTGGTTCGGGATGCCGACGACGTCGCCCGCGTAGGCGGTGTCGGCGATCTGGCGCTGGGACGCGAAGAAGAACTGGGGCGCCGTCAGCCCCATCGGCTTTCCGGTGCGCGAAAGCCGGGCCTTCATCCCGCGCTCGAGCCTGCCCGAGCACACACGCACGAAGGCGATTCGGTCGCGGTGGTTGGGGTCCATGTTCGCCTGAATCTTGAAGACGAAGGCGGTCATCTTGTCGTCGGTCGCCTCGACCGTGCGAAGGTCGGCGACCTGCGCGCGCGGCGGCGGCGCATGGGCGCCGAGAGCGTTGATGAGGTCGCGGACGCCGTAGTTCTTGAGGGCGGAGCCGAAATAGACCGGCGTCAGATGGCCTTCGCGGAAGGCCGCGAGGTCGAACGGCCGGCATGCTTCGATGGCAAGCGCCGCTTCTTCGATGAAGGCTGCGCGCTCGTTCTCGGGCAGCCTGCCCGCGGCCGCCTCGGCCTCCGGGCCGTTCACCCGGACCGTTGCCTCGTCGTCGTCGGTGCCGCGCACCTCGTTCAGGGCAAGGTGGTAGGTGCCCGAGAAGGTCTTCGCCCGTCCGATCGGCCATGTCACCGGCGCGGTGTCGAGCGCCAGCTTCTCTTCCACCTCGTCCAGAATCTCGAACGGGTCGCGGCTCTCGCGGTCCATCTTGTTGACGAACGTGATGATGGGAATGTCGCGCAGCCGGCAGACCTCGAAGAGCTTCAGCGTGCGGGGCTCGATGCCCTTTGCCGCGTCGATCACCATGACCGCCGCGTCGACCGCCGTCAGCGTCCGGTAGGTGTCGTCGGCAAAATCCTCGTGACCCGGCGTGTCGAGCAGGTTGAAGACATGGCCGCCATATTCGAACGTCATCACCGATGTGACCACCGAGATTCCGCGTTCGCGCTCGATGTTCATCCAGTCCGAGCGCGAGTGGATGCGGTTCTTCTTCGCCTTGACCTCGCCGGCGAGCTGGATCGCGCCGCCGAAGAGGAGCAGCTTCTCCGTCAGCGTCGTCTTGCCGGCGTCCGGGTGCGAGATGATCGCGAATGTGCGGCGGCGGGAGACCGCCTCTGCGAGGCTTTCTGGCATGAGAAGAGAAATCCTGTTGATGGCTGGCCTTCTACCGGCTCGACGGCGTCGACGCAATCGACCAGCATGCGCAAGATGGGGGTATGAACATGCAGTCTTCCGTTTCGCCTGCCGCGCCGACGATCGGTGTCGTCCGTCTCTCCCACGGCGAAGGCATCGCACTGCCGGCCTATGAAACCGGAGGTGCGGCGGGCATGGACCTGCGCGCCGCCGTCGCGCTCGATGAGCCGATGGTGATCGAGCCCGGTGGGCGGGCGCTGGTGCCGACGGGTTTCATCTTCGAGATTCCGCAGGGTTTCGAGGCGCAGATACGCCCGCGCTCGGGATTGGCCTACCGCAACGGAATTACCTGCCTGAACACGCCCGGTACGATCGACTCCGACTATCGCGGAGAAGTGAAGGTCCTGCTCGTCAACCATGGTGCCGAGCCGTTCACCGTGACACGGGGCGCGCGCATCGCCCAGATGGTAATCGCGCCGGTGGCCCAGGCTCATCTCGACGAGCGGGATTCGGCGGCCGCGACAGAGCGCGGGATCGGCGGCTTCGGCTCCACGGGAACGCAATAGGAATCTGGCCGGGGTCATTTCCGGAAAAGAGGTTTGCGCGAAAAGCTCGCGCCGGCGGTGCGGGCGTCTCGCCGGACGGCCGGTCCCGCTGTAGTCTGTTCCTCGACAACCACCATCGGAGGAAACGATGAGCGCATCTGAGAGAAAGCCGGGGCGCGGGCGCGTCTTCGCCTCGATCACCGAAACCATAGGCGACACGCCGATCGTGCGGCTCGACAAGCTGGCGAAGGAGAAGGGAGTAAAGGCCCAGTTGCTCGCGAAGCTCGAGTTCTTCAATCCGATCGCCAGCGTCAAGGACCGCATCGGCGTTGCCATGATAGAGGCCATGGAAGCGGCAGGCAGGATCACGCCCGGAAAGACGACGCTGGTGGAGCCGACGTCCGGCAACACGGGCATCGCCCTGGCTTTCGCTGCTGCCGCCAAGGGTTACCGGCTGATCCTGACCATGCCTGAAACCATGTCGATCGAGCGCCGCAAGATGCTGGCGCTGCTCGGCGCCGAACTCGTGCTGACGGAAGGGGCCAAGGGCATGAAAGGTGCGATCGCCAGGGCACAGGAACTGGTCGAGAGCACACCCGGTGCCGTGATGCCCCAGCAATTCGAGAACCCGGCGAACCCCGAAATCCACCGCAGGACTACGGCCGAGGAAATCTGGAACGACACAGGGGGCGGCGTGGATATCCTCGTCTCCGGGATCGGAACGGGCGGCACGATCACCGGCGCCGGGCAGGTGCTGAAGAGCCGGAAGCCGGGAGTAAGGGTCGTGGCGGTCGAGCCGTCGGCTTCGCCGGTGCTCTCCGGCGGGGAACCCGGTCCGCACAAGATCCAGGGCATCGGCGCCGGCTTCGCGCCCGCCATCCTCGACACCGGGGTCTACGACGAGATCGTCCAGGTGACGAACGAGGAATCCTTCGAGATGGCCCGGCATGTCGCCCGCCTCGAAGGCGTGCCGGTCGGCATTTCTTCGGGGGCTGCGCTTTCAGCGGCAGTCAGGGTCGGCCAGCGCGATGAGAACGAAGGCAGGCAGATCGTGGTCATCATTCCGTCGTTTGCTGAACGATACCTGTCGACTGCCCTTTTCGAAGGCCTCGGTGACTGACTGCCGACCGCCCCGGAACGGAGAGTATCGCGCCCGGCGGTCTGCCAGGCGTGATCCCGACTGAGGGCCAAGCCAGGGATCGCAACGCCGGGCTGTTTTCGCTGCCCGGTCTTCAGCCCGGCGCAGCCGCATCCGCAACGAGGCACTCTAGGCGGCCGCCGTCAGGCGCTCCCCGGCCATCCGGTACGAAATGGCCTCGGCAAGATGAATCCGCCCGACCCTTGTGGCGTCATCGAGATCGGCGAGCGTCCGGGCGACCTTCAAGACGCGGTGATAGGCGCGTGCGGAGAAAGCCATCTTCTCGGCCGCCTCGCGCAACAGGTCGAGGCCGCCGGCGTCCGCCTCGGCGACCGATTCTATGAGTGCTGTCGCGCAGCGGGCGTTCGTCCGGAGCGTCGGCTGGCCGAGGCGGGCGTAGCGGTCCTCCTGAAGCGCCCGGGCGCGGGCGACCCGCCTGGCGACCTCCGCACTGGGCTCGGCGGGGGCAGGGGCGATCAGGTCTGCCGCGCTCACGGCCGGAACGTCGATCCTGAGGTCGATCCGGTCGAGCAGGGGGCCGGAAATGCGGGCCTGGTAGTCGGCCTGGCAGCGCGCGCCGCGCGCACAGGTGTGACCCGGCTCGCCGGCCATGCCGCAACGGCAGGGGTTCATCGCCGCGACGAGCTGGATCGTTGCCGGATAGCTGACCCGGTGGTTGGCACGAGCGATGATGCACTCGCCGGTTTCCAGCGGCTGGCGCAGGGAGTCCAGCACCTGCGGGGTGAATTCCGGAAACTCGTCGAGGAAGAGCACCCCGTTGTGGGAAAGCGACACTTCGCCGGGACGAGCGCGGAACCCACCGCCGACCATAGCCGCCATCGAGGCTGAATGATGCGGCGTGCGGAAGGGCCGACGATCGGAAAGCTTTCCTCCCGCGAGTTGTCCCGCGACCGAGTGGATCATCGAGACTTCGAGCAGTTCGGCAGGCGAAAGCGGCGGCAGGATTGACGGCAGGCGGGCGGCAAGCATCGACTTGCCCGAGCCCGGCGGCCCGACCATCAGTAGATTGTGGCCGCCGGCGGCCGCGACTTCGAGCGCTCGCTTCGCGCTTTCCTGTCCCTTGATGTCGGCAAGGTCAGGCAGGTTGGCGGGATTGCTGCGTCTGGCGGGCTCCGGGCGGGTAAGCACCTGCGTACCGCGGAAGTGGTTGGCTATGGCGATCAGGCTGCGGGGTGCCAGCACGTCGATGTCTTCCCCCGCCCACGCAGCCTCGGGCCCGCTGTCGGACGGGCAGATCAGCCCACGGTTCTGTGCGTTCGCTCCGATCGCCGCCGGCAGGGCGCCGGCGACGGGCGCAATCGTGCCGTCGAGCGACAGCTCGCCGAGCACCACGTAGTCCTCGAGGGCATCGGCGGGTATCGCTCCGAGGGCCGCCATCAGGCCGAGCGCGATCGGCAGGTCGAAATGACTTCCTTCCTTTGGCAGGTCCGCCGGCGCCAGATTGACGGTGACCTTCTTCGGAGGCAGCGTCAGGCCGGACGCGTGGAGCGCCGCCTGTACACGCTCCCGGCTTTCGGCAACGGCCTTGTCCGGCAGTCCGACGATGTGCATGTTGATCTTGCCGGGCGCCACCATGACCTGGACGTCGACCGGCACGGCCTCGATGCCCTGAAACGACACCGTCCTCACCCGCGCTACCATCCCCGCCCCCTTTATGCTTTCGCGGCGCGCCGTCGCGCTGCCTGGCAGGCGACTGCTCTCGCGGTCATCGCCGCCTGCCGGAATACCTAAGCACGGGGCTTGGAATAAAACAAGAACAAGAGTGGAACGCCCTGTTGAAACGGGTGTGGACTACCTGTGGACGAAATGTGGAATGACTAAATCTGTTCTCAGCCGCGCCGCGCTTCGATCGCGTTCCACAGGAGCGAGGCGATGTCGGCGCCGCCGAAGCGGCGCACCTCCCGGATGCCGGTGGGGGAGGTCACGTTTATTTCCGTCATCACGTCGCCGATCACGTCGATTCCGACGAGCAGGAAGCCGCGTTCCTTGAGGGCAGGCCCGATCCGCCGGCAGATCTCGCGATCGCGGTCGGTCATCTCGGCCGGTTCGGCCCGTCCGCCCACATGCATGTTGGAGCGCGAATCGTGCTCCGCGGGCACCCGGTTGATCGCGCCGACCGGTTCCCCGTCGACAAGGATGATGCGCTTGTCGCCCTTCCGGACCGCCGGCAGGTATTGCTGGACGATGATAGGTTCGCGAAAAAGCTGGTCGAACATCTCGAGGAGAGACGTCAGGTTGCGGTCGTCGCGCCGCGAGTGGAACACCCCTGCGCCGCCGTTGCCGTAGAGGGGCTTCAGGATGACATCGCCCATTTCCGCCCTGAAGCGCTCGATCTCGCCACGGTCGCGCGTGATCAGGGTCTCCGGCATGAGGTCGGGGAATTCGGTGACGAAGATCTTCTCGGGCGAGTTGCGCACCCACGCAGGGTCGTTGACGACCAGCGTTTTCGGATGGATGCGTTCGAGCAGGTGCGTCGAGGTGATGTAAGCCATGTCGAAGGGTGGATCCTGCCGGAGCAGAACCACGTCCATGTGCGACAGGTCGAGGCGTACCCGCTCGCCGAGCGTATAGTGGTTCCCCTTCTCGTCGCGCACGGTCAGCGGTTCGGCATAGGCATAGACGACGCCATTGCGGAAGCTGAGCGAAGCGGGAGTGTAGTGAAACAGGCGGTGGCCGCGTGCCTGCGCCTCCAGGCACATGGCAAAGGTGGTGTCCCCTTCGATGTTGATGGTCGAGACATGGTCCATCTGGACGGCGACTTTCAGCGGCTTGATCATGTCACGCTCCGGCAGGCGAGGGTTGGTCGCCTGACATACTGCGCGCGACGCGCCCTTTGCAATGGGCCCTGCCGCTCAGAAGGCGTCCGGGTAGTGGATCGGCCATCGCCAGGGCACGACGGCGACGATATCGTAGCGCAGCGAAATCTGTCCCGCGTCCTGCTGCCGCGAAAGCCAGAGGTCGCCGGCGGCGCGGATCCGATGCTGCGCGGCGGCGGGAACGGCGTCGAGAGCGGCCTGCCGTCCCCGCCGCGCCTTCACCTCGACGAAGGCGACGAGCTTGCCCCTGCGTGCGATCAGGTCGATTTCGCCCAGCCGCGTGCGATAGCGCCACCCGACGATCCGGTAGCCCTTCAGCCGGAGCGCAAGCGCCGCGAGCCGCTCCGCCGCGTGTCCCTTCCGTTCTGCCCTGCGCCGGCGCTTCGTGCCGTCGCTCACGAGCCGCCGCCCTTCATCGAGAGCAGGCGCTGGTAGAGCGTCTTGCGGTCGATGCCCGTGCGTTGCGCGGCCTCGCGCGCAGCCTTGGCCGGGGGCATGCGCGACAGGAGATCGGCGAGAAGCCTCTCGACCTCGGCCTCGGCGGGCACGGGTGCAGCCGGCGCCTGGCCCACGACGAGCACGATCTCGCCGCGGATCCGGTCACGCTCGGCGAAACCTGCGGCCAGCTCGCCAAGCGAGCCGCGGGAAATCTCCTCGTGCATCTTCGTCAACTCGCGGCAGACGGCGGCCGGCCGGCCGGTGCCGAGAATGGCAGCCGCTGCGGCCAGGGTGGCTGCGATGCGATGGGGGGATTCGAAGAAGATCAGCGTGCCGGGAACGCCCGCAAGTTCGGCCAGCCGGTCGCCTCGGGCCTTGTCCCTGGCCGGCGGGAAGCCGGCGAAGAAGAAGCTGTCGCTCGGCAGGCCCGAGGCGAGCAGGGCGGCGAGCGGCGCGGAGGCGCCGGGTATGGGGATCACCCTGTGGCCGGAGGCGATCGCCTCGCTCGCGAGACGGTAGCCTGGATCGGAGACGAGGGGCGTGCCCGCGTCGGAGACGAGTGCAACGCTGCGCCCCTCCGCGAGCGCAGCGAGTAGCCGGGGGCCGGCCGTCTCGGCATTGTGCTCGTGATAGGCGAAAGGACGCTGGGCGATACCGTAGCGATCGAGGAGAACGCGCGTCACGCGGGTGTCCTCGCAGGCAACGATATCGGCGCCCGCGAGGGTTTCCAGCGCCCTGAGCGTGATGTCGCCGAGATTTCCGATCGGCGTGGCGACAAGATGCAGTGCCGGATCGAGGGGGCGCGCCGGAACGTCGGCGCCTGCGAACCGGAAGGTCCGCGCGGATTGCTGGGGGACGTCGGTCGGCCCGGTCACGGTTGGTCCTCGCGTTCTTCCGGCCTGTTCAGAGCGCCAGGTCCGCCACCACGGCGTCGAGCACGAGCATGCCCGCGGGCGTGCAGCGCACGCGACTGTTTCCAAGCCTTTCGAGGAACCCCTCCCTGAGCAGGAAGTCCTCCCGCGCCGGATCGAGATCGCGGCCGGCCAGCTGCTGCCAGCGCGCCAGGTCGAGCCCTTCTCGCAGCCTCAGCCCCATCAGAAGCAGTTCGTCGGCCTGTTCCTCCCGGCCGAGTTCTTCGCTCTCGACGAGGCCGTTATCGCGTCCCTCGACCATTTCCAGCCACTTCTCCGGCAGTCGCTCGGTGGCTGTCGCGAACTTGTGTCCTTCTCGCGTCAGGCGACCGTGTGCGCCCGGGCCGACACCCACGTAGTCGCCGTAGCGCCAGTAGGTCAGGTTGTGCCGGCTCTCGGCGCCCGGCCAGGCGTGGTTGGACACTTCGTAGGCCGGCAACCCGTGCCGTGCGGTGATCTCCTGCGTCGCCTCGTAAAGTGCGGCCGCCTGGTCGCCGTCCGGCACGACGAGCTTGCCGGCCTTGTGGAGGCCGTGGAACGGCGTACCCTCCTCGATCGTCAGCTGGTAGAGCGACAGGTGGTCGACGGCGTAGGAAATGGCCTTTTCCAGTTCCGCCGACCATGCCTCGACCGTCTGGCCGGGGCGGGCATAGATCAGGTCGAAGGACATGCGCGGAAATATTTCCCGCGCCAGGCGCACCGCCTTCAGCGCGTCGGCGACGTCGTGCAGGCGGCCGAGAAGCCTCAGGTCGCCGTCTTCGAGCGCCTGCACGCCCAGCGACACGCGATTGACGCCTGCATCGCGATAGCCGCGAAACCGGCCGGCCTCGACGCTGGACGGGTTGGCTTCGAGTGTCACCTCGATTTCTCCCGGCACGTTCCACTCCCGTGCCACGGCCTCCAATATCGCGCCGACCGTCGCCGGCTCCATCAGCGACGGTGTTCCACCCCCGAGGAATATGCTGGTGACGGTGCGCGGGCCGCTCAGGCGGCGCATGTAGGCGAGCTCGCGCGCGAAGGCCGCCGAATAGCGCGTCTGGTCGATCGGCCTGTGGCGGACATGGCTGTTGAAGTCGCAATAGGGGCACTTCGCCGCGCAGAACGGCCAGTGGACGTAGACGCCGAACCCCGGGTCGCCCTTGTCCGGTGTGGAAACCGCGGAATGCGGCGCAAAAGGCAGCCGCGCGTTCATGCCTCGCCCCGCTTTGCGCCCAGGCAGGTCTCCGCAAACAGCTTGAAGGCCCGGGCCCGGTGGGAAAGCGCCTTTTCGTCGCCGGGCTTCCAGCCGTGCTTTTCTTCCGCCGGCATCTGGCCGAAGGTGACGTCGTATCCGACGGGCCGGAACACGGGATCGAAGCCGAACCCTCGGTCGCCTAACGGCGGCCAGACGAGCGTTCCTTCGACCTCACCACGAAATGTCTCGCTGCGGCCGTCGGGCCAGGCCAGGCAGAGAACCGAGACGAAGCGGCAGGTCCGTTCATCGGGCCGCTCTGCGCCGACCTCGCGCAGCGCGTGCTCGACCTTGCGCATCGCCATCGGGAAGTCACGTCCGCCGTCCGCCGTTTCCGCCCAGTTCGCTGTGTAGACGCCGGGCGCACCGTTCAACGCATCGACGACGAGGCCGGAATCGTCTGCGAGGGCCGGAAGGCCCGAGGCCTTCGCCGTTGCATGTGCCTTGATCGCGGCGTTCTCCTCGAAGGTCGTTCCGGTTTCCTCGGGCTCGTCGAGGGCGAGACCGGCAGCGGTTTCGACCTCGAAACCGAAAGGCTCGATCAGGTCGCGCATTTCGCGGATCTTGCCGGTATTGTGGCTGGCGAGGACCAGCTTCTTGGTATCGAGCTTGAGCATGCTTCCCTTCAGAATCCCCAGAGGCTGGGATCGGCACATTCCAGACTGTTGCCCGCCGGATCGCGGAAATAGATCGACCGTGCCCCGCCCGGCCAGCGGAAATCGGCCTCGATCCTGACACCGGCCGATGCCAGGCGCTCGACCCATCCCTCGATCTCGGCGTCCGGCACCGAGAAGCACAGATGGCCGGGTCCGTGGCTTCCGTGCGGCGGCACCGGCATGGCGGGATTGGCCGGCGGTTCGCGTGTCGCCTCGGCATTGAAGATCAGTACCATCGCGCCGCCGCAACGGAAGAAGACATGCCGCCCCTCCAGTTGCGCCACCTGCTCGAGCCCCAGCACGTCGCCGTAGAAATGTTCTGCCGCGACCAGGTCGTCGGCGTAGAGCGAGCATTCGAGCACGCCTGCGAGCGGTGTCATCGGCCGGCCTTCCTCCTGCCTCAGGCCACGGTCTGCTTCTGCATCTCGACGAGGCCGGCGATGCATTCGCGCGCGAGGCCCATCAGGGTCGCGAACTGTTCCTCGCTGAAGGGCGCGCCTTCTGCCGTGCCCTGGATCTCGACGATGCCGCCGGAGCCGGTCATGACGAAATTGGCGTCTGTCTCGGCGGCGGAATCCTCGAGGTAGTCGAGGTCCGTGACCGGCTGGTTCGCGAATATTCCGCAGGAAATGGCAGCGACGTGGTCCTTCATCACCTTGTCGAACTTTATCATCTGGCGCTTTTCCATCCAGCGCAGGCAATCGTGCAGCGCGATCCAGCCGCCGGTGATCGAGGCCGTTCGCGTTCCGCCGTCCGCCTGCAGCACGTCGCAGTCGACCGTGATCTGTCTTTCGCCGAGGGCTTCCAGGTCGACGACGGCCCTGAGCGACCGGCCGATCAGTCGCTGGATTTCGAGGGTGCGCCCGCCCTGCTTGCCGGACGACGCTTCGCGTCGCATGCGCTCCCCGGTGGCGCGCGGCAGCATGCCGTATTCAGCCGTGACCCAGCCACGGCCGGCGTTGCGCAGCCATGGCGGCACGCGCTCTTCGAGGCTTGCGGTGCAGAGCACGTGGGTCTCGCCGAACTTCACCAGGCAAGAGCCTTCGGCGTGTTTGGAGAAGCCGCGGTCGAACGAGACCGCGCGCATCTGGTCTGGCTTCCTGCCTGAAGGCCTCATTCTCGGGCTCCCTGTCCATTTCATTGTTATCAGTGTTTTCTCTCGCCTTCTAGCGAGTGGCCGGGAGCCATGCAAAGGAAAAGCCCGTGGGAGCAACCGCAAATACCTTTGCACTCCCTCCGCATGCGACCTACCTTCTGTTCATGTGCAACACGTCTGGTGGCTTATGGTGAAGACCCCGTCTTCGAGGGAATTGGGCGAGGGCACGCTCGACGAGCGAGCCCGGGAGATTTTCCGGCAGATCGTAGAGAGCTATCTGGCGTCGGGGGAGCCCGTCGGCTCGCGCAACCTGTCGCGCATCCTGCCGATGACGCTTTCGCCGGCCTCGGTGCGCAACGTGATGAGCGATCTCGAGGAACTCGGCCTCATCTATGCACCGCATGTCAGCGCCGGCCGCCTGCCGACGCAGCAAGGGCTGCGCTTCTTCGTCGATGCCTTCATGGAGGTCGGCGACCTTTCTATGGAGGAACGCGACCAGATCGAGCGGCAGGTCCAGGGGCAGGCCGGCCGCCAGCCGGTGGAGAACGTCCTGAACGACGCGAGCCGTATGCTTTCCGGCCTGTCGCGCGGCGCCGGGCTCGTCATCGCGGCCAAGAGCGACGCGGTCCTCAGGCACATAGAGTTCATTCGACTGGATCCGACCAAGGCACTCGCGGTCCTCGTCGGCGATCACGACCAGGTGGAGAATCGCGTCATCGACCTTCCGGCCGGCGTCACTGCCGCGCAGCTTTCCGAAGCCGCCAACTTTCTCAATGCCCATCTCGTCGGCCGCACGCTGGCCGAGGTGCGGGCAGAGCTGAAGGCACTCAAGGAAGAGGTGCGGCGCGAACTGGACCAGCTTTCGCAGGAACTGGTCGAGAGCGGGCTCGCCGTGTGGTCCGGCGCCGGGAACGAAGAGCCGGCCCGGCTGATCGTGCGCGGACGGGCCAACCTGCTCGACAGCGTTTCCGGCAACGAGGACATCGCGCGGCTGCGCATGCTGTTCGATGACCTGGAAAAGAAGGACAGCGTGCTGGAACTCCTCGATCTGGCGGAGAGCGCGTCGGGCGTGCGCATCTTCATCGGCTCGGAGAACAAGCTGTTCTCGCTTTCCGGCTCGTCGCTGGTCGTGGCACCCTACCGGGATGCCGAAGACCGCATCGTCGGCGCCGTCGGCGTGATAGGGCCCACGCGCCTCAATTACTCCAAGATCGTCCCGATGGTCGACTACACGGCGCAACTTGTCTCGCGCCTCATGCGCTAGGCCGCCGGCCTCGAGGGCTTGATTTTTCGCCCCCGAACCTCGATATCGGGGATTAGCGGCCTGACACCATGCCGACCTAGCTCAACGAGGGAATTCGACAGCGTCATGACCGACGAAACGAAGAAACATGCATCCGATGAGGCGACTGAAGCCGCCGGCGCCGCCGACGGCAACCCGGACGCTGCGTCCGCAGAGGGAGCTGCCACCGATCCGGTGGAGGCTCTCAGAAGCGAGAATGCCGAGCTGAAGGACCGCTTCCTGCGAACCGCAGCGGAGATGGAGAACCTGCGCCGGCGGACCGAGCGCGACGTCAAGGACGCCCGCAGCTACTCGATCGCAGGCTTTGCCCGGGACATGCTTGCTGTCTCGGACAACCTGCGCCGGGCCGTCGAGGCGGTCCCGCAGGGGATACGCGAAACCGGCGATGAGAGCTTCAAGGCTCTGCTCGAGGGCGTCGAGATGACAGAGCGGTCCATGCTGACGGCGCTCGAGCGCCACGGCGTCCGCAAGATCGAGCCGGAGGGACAGAAGTTCGATCCGAACTTCCACCAGGCGATGTTCGAGGTTCCGAACACGGACGTGCCGAACAATACCGTCGTCCAGGTGGTGCAGGCCGGCTACGTCATCGGCGAGCGCGTCCTGCGCCCCGCGATGGTGGGTGTGGCCAAGGGCGGCCCACGGCCAGCTCCGAACGAACCGGGCTCCCAGGCGGAGCCGGGCGCTCCGAACGCGCAGGCCGAGCGGGACGCCTGAGTTACGGTCTCCGGGGTTACGCTTTCCTGCGGGTTTTCGCCCACGGCCGTGCTGCGGGCGTCGAGCGCCGGCTTCGATCAGACGAGGCCGGCTTCACGCGCCACCTCCGTCAGCGAACGGCCGGGACGTGGCCCGACCTGCTGGATGATGTGGCCCGCTGCGACGCTGCCGAGCATTCCGCAAGTCTCGAGAGGTTTTCCCCCGGTGTATCCGTGAAGGAAGCCGGCCGCGTAGAGATCGCCGGCGCCGGTGCTGTCGACGAGTTCCTCGATCGGCACCGCAGGAATTTCGACGCGGTCCTTGCCCGCAAGGACGATTGAGCCTTTCTCGCTCCGGGTGACGACCGCGAGCCGGCTGTCCGCGGCAACCGACCGGAGCGCGGCTTCGAGGTCGTCCGTCTCGTAGAGCGAGAGCACTTCGGCCTCGTTGGCGAAGACGATGTCGACGGTGCCCGAGCGCATCAGCTCCAGGAATTCCTCGCGGTAGCGGCCGACGCAGAAGGGATCCGAAAGCGTCATGGCGACCTCGCCGCCGCTTTCGTGCGCGATGCGGGCGCAGGCGCGGATGGCATCCTTTGCGCGCGGTGGATCCCAGAGGTAGCCTTCGAAGTAGGTCACCTGGCTGGCGGCGACGACCTCCTCTTCGACGTCGTCCGGACCGAATTCGACGCAGGCGCCGAGATAGGTGTTCATCGAGCGTTCGCCGTCCGGCGTGACGAAGATCATGGAGCGTGCCGTAGGCGGCGGCGCGGCGAGCGGCGGTGTGCCGAAGGAAACTCCCTGGGCGCGGATGTCGTGGGCATAGATGTCGCCGAGCTGGTCGCGGGCGACCTTCCCGAAGAACGCCGCCCTGCCGCCGAACGACGCGATGCCGGCTGCGGTGTTGCCGGCGCTGCCGCCGGAGGTCTCGATCGCCGGACCCATGCGGTCGTAGAGGAGTTCGGCGCGCTCGGCGTCGATGAGGTTCATCGCCCCCTTGATGATGTCGTTGCTGACGAGGAAGTCGTCGTCGCAGCGCGCGATGATGTCGACGATGGCGTTTCCGATGCACAGGACGTCGGTTGTCTTCATGGAGCTGTTTCGTTCCCTGCTTGTCTGGAGATCGAGCGTTGCGGGCGGTTCCGTTAGTCCCTACATCACGGGCGTCTGTCAACGGAAAGTTCCGCCGATGATCCTTGATGCCACCCGGCTGGCCGGCCGGAACCTGTTCGCTCCGGAAACGCGTTCAGCCTTCTGGAAGACCCTCGGCGTGACGCTGCTGCTCCTCGTTGGCGCATGGTTCGGCATCGAGGCTGCCTTCGCCCGCTTCGCGCTGCCGCCGCTGGAATCATTGCTGCCCGGCATCCCTGCCTGGGCCGGCTGGCTAGGCTTCGTCGTCGGCGTGATCGCCAGCATCGGCCTCGCGCTTGCCCTCGCGCTCCTGATCGCGCCGGTCACGGCCGTCGTGGCAGGCTTCTTTCTTGACGACGTCGCCGAGGTAATCGAGGCGCGCGACTATCCGCGACAGCCCCCGGGAAGGGCCCTGCCGGTGGTTGCCGCCACCGGCTACACGGTCCGGTTCCTCGGCGTCGTCATACTTGGCAATCTCGTCGCCTTCGCGCTGCTCCTGGTGCCCGGCATCAACGTTCTCGCCTTCTTCCTCGTCAACGGCTATCTTCTCGGCCGCGAGTTCTTCGAGTTTGCGGCCATGCGCTACCGCTCGGAAGGCGAAGTCCGCCAGCTCCGCCAGAAATATTCGTTGACGATCTTCCTCGCCGGCCTCGTCATCGCGGCCTTTCTCGCCGTGCCCGTCCTCAATCTTCTGACGCCGCTTTTCGCCGCCAGCCTGATGGTGCATCTGCACAAGATGATCTCTTCTGTCGACCGGGAATTTCCGCTCGCCGTTCCCGCCGCTGCGGCAGGCGCCTGACGCCCTGCCGGCTGGCAATTCGATGGCGGCCTGGTGACTCAGATGACCTGTGGCGGGAGTTCGGTGAGCGGCGCCGGCAGATTGCAGGACTTCCCCTCGAACTTGCAGAGGTCCGCGATGACGCAGCTTTCGCAATCGGGCTTCCGGGCCTTGCAGCAGTAGCGACCGTGCAGGATCAGCCAGTGGTGGGCGCGGCGAAGATATTCCGGCGGAATCACGCGCACGAGGTTGTCTTCCACCTCGTCCGGCGTCTTCCCGGGAGCGAGTCCGATGCGGTTGGCGATGCGGAAGATGTGCGTGTCTACCGCGATCGTCGACTGCTCGAAGGCCATGGACAGCACCACGTTCGCGGTCTTGCGCCCGACGCCCGGCAACCTCACCAGTTCCTCCCGCGTCTGCGGCACCTCACCGCCGAAATCCTCGACGAGCATGCGGCTGAGCGCGATCACGTTCTTCGCCTTGTTGCGATAGAGCCCGATGGTCCTGATGAAGTCCCGGACCCTCTCTTCGCCGAGTGCCAGCATCTTCTCCGGCGTATCGGCAACGGCGAAGAGCGGTCCGGTCGCCTTGTTGACGCCGGCATCCGTCGCCTGGGCCGAAAGCACCACCGCGACCAGCAGCGTGAAGGCGTTGACGTGTGCGAGCTCTCCCTTGGGCTCTGGACGCTGCACGGCGAACCGGCGGAAGATTTCCTGGACCTCGTTGCGCGAGTAGCGGCTCCTCGGCAGCCGCGAGGTCCGCTTGGCGGGCTTGCCGGCGCTCTTGGCGGGCACGCTGCCGGAAGGAACCTTCGTCCGAATTTTGCTGTTGGGCTTTTGCATGTCCACTCTATAATCATCTGCCATGAGCGAGCGCAATCCGGACGAGGACATCAACGAAAGGGCGGTTTTCGAGGCGCTGCTGACGCCGCATCGCTCGCTCGGCCGTCGCGGCTTCGCCATCCTGATGTTCGTCTTCGGCGGCATCTGCCTCGTCAACGGGTTCATCTTCCTGATGGCGGGCGCATGGCCGGTCTTCGGCTTCTGTGGCCTCGACATCGCTTTGCTTTTCGGTGCCTTCTGCTTCAATTTCCGCGCCGCGCGCGCCCGCGAGGAGGTGCGCGTGTCGCGCACGCTCCTCGAGATCCGAAAGTTCGCGCCCTCAGGCCGGCGCACCGAATATCTCTTCAATCCGTTCTGGGCGCGCTTCCGCGTCGCCCGCCACGACGAGATCGGCATTACCGGCATGCAGGTTTCCGGTGAAGGCCGGTCGACCGACGTCGGCTCGTTCCTGAACCCGGCGGACCGCGAGACCTTCGCGTCTGCCTTTTCGCTGGCGCTGGCGAAGGTCAGGGGCCGTTAGAGCCGAAGGTTCCTCCCGGTCCGGCAAGAATCGGGTGGCGAACGGCGCATCCCTGGTGTCTGATCGCGGTCGAAGGAGCAAGCTCATGAACATGGCCGCAGCCATCCACAAGGACATCACCCCGAAGGGCGGCGACTATGACACGGTTCGCCGCGTCATCGAGCTCATTTCGACCCGTTACCGAGCGCAGCCGACGCTTGAAAACATTGCTGCCGAGCTCGGCCAGTCGCCGACCCAGCTGCAGAAAGTCTTCACCCGCTGGGCGGGGCTGTCGCCGAAGGCCTTCCTGCAGGCCGTCACGCTGGAGCGCGCCAAGCATCTGCTGGCTGAGAAGATGCCGTTGCTCGATGCCAGCCTCGAGGTCGGTTATTCCGGCCCGGGGCGGCTGCACGATCTCTTCGTGACGCATGAGGCGATGTCTCCCGGCGCATGGAAGGCGCGCGGCGAGGGATTGACGATCCGTTACGGCTATCATGCCTCGCCCTTCGGGACCGCCCTGGTGATGGTGACGGCGCGCGGCATGGCGGGGCTTGCATTTGCCGATTCGGGCGGGGAACAGGCCGCCTTCGACGACATGGCCGGGCGATGGCCGCGGGCCACCTATCTCGCCGACCAAGCGGCGACGGCTCCCTACGCCAGGCGCGTCTTCGACCCCGCCCGCTGGCGGGCCGAAGAACCCTTGCGGGTCGTGATGATCGGTACGGATTTCCAGGTCCGTGTCTGGCAGGCGCTATTGCAGATACCGCTCGGCGGCGCGCAGACCTATTCCGACATCGCCTGCACCGTCGGCAAGCCGTCTGCCGCCCGCGCGGTCGGTGCCGCCGTCGGGGCGAACCCGCTCTCCTTCGTGGTGCCGTGTCATCGGGCGGTCGGCAAGTCCGGGGCGCTGACGGGCTATCACTGGGGCCTCACGCGAAAGCGCGCCATGCTCGGCTGGGAGAGGGGACAGGTCGAGACCACGCTTGGCCGCTCGTAAGGCGCGACCGCGCGCTGCCCTCGGGTGAAGGCGAATTCCGCTTTCGCTCGGTGGCCCGGACTGCTGGTCCGGCGGAAGGCCGAACTCGTCTAGTGGGCCGCCGACATGTCGCCGAGCACTTCCTTGGAGGCCACGGTCGAATCCGCCTTGAGCTTGTAAACCATGGGTACTCCCGTCGCGAGGTTGAGCTTCAGCACC
Source organism: uncultured Alphaproteobacteria bacterium (assembly GCA_963760965.1). Taxonomy (GTDB): domain Bacteria; phylum Pseudomonadota; class Alphaproteobacteria; order Rhizobiales; family Rhizobiaceae; genus Pararhizobium_B. Next base: position 465,883 of record CAVXEW010000002.1, on the reverse strand, counting down.
TCTTCCCGGCTTAGCCGGTCGAGCACCATTACGAGGGCGCGCAGCGAATTGCCGTGTGCGGCGACGAGCACCTTCTCGCCTCGCAGCACGCGGGGCAGGATCTCGGTCATGTAGTAGGGCCATACGCGGGCGCCCGTGTCCTTGAGGCTCTCGCCGCCCGGCGGCGGCACGTCGTAGGAGCGGCGCCAGATGTGTACCTGCTCCTCACCCCATTTTGCGCGGGCGTCGTCCTTGTTGAGGCCCGCCAGGTCCCCGTAGTCGCGCTCGTTCAGTGCCTGGTCCCTGATCGTCTGCAGACCGCTCTGGCCGATGATGTCGAGGATGATCTCGCAGGTCTTCTGCGCCCGCGAAAGAACGGAGGTATAGGCGATGTCGAAGGTGATACCGTAGTCCTTGAGCGCCCTGGCACCGTCCTCGGCCTCCCTGACGCCGAGCTCCGTCAGCCCGGGGTCCTTCCAGCCGGTGAAGAGGTTCTTCAGGTTCCATTCGCTCTGGCCGTGGCGGACAAGGACAAGGGTTCCGGACATGATGGCGTTCCTCGGTTCTGAAGGCGTTGTAAGAGGTTAGGCTGAGAGCCCGAGCACGTCGAGCATGGAATAGTGGCCGGGCTTGCGTCCGCGCGCCCATAGCGCGGCCTTGACGGCGCCGCGGGCGAAGATGGAACGGTCTCCGGCCTTGTGCGCAAGTTCGACGCGCTCGCCCTCGCCGGCGAAGATCACCGAATGCTCGCCGACGACCGACCCGCCGCGCAGTGTCGCGAAGCCGATCGTCCCCCGCTCGCGCGGGCCGGTGTGACCGTCGCGTACCCGTACCGAACTGTCGCCGAGATCGACTTTCCGGCCGTCGGCGGCTGCCTGTCCCAGAAGCAGGGCCGTTCCCGAGGGCGCGTCCACCTTGTGGCGATGGTGCATCTCCAGGACCTCGATGTCCCAGTCCTCGTCGAGCGCCCTTGCCGCCTGGCGCACGAGCACGGCCAGCAGGTTGACGCCGAGGCTCATGTTCCCGGATTTGACGATCCGGGCGTGGCGCGCCGCCGCCCGTATGGCGGCGTCGTCGTCGGAACTGCAGCCGGTCGTGCCGATCACATGGACGATGCGGGCTTGCGCGGCCAGCCCGGCGAACTCCACCGTCGCGGCGGGTACGGTGAAGTCGAGCACGCCCTCGGCCTCTGCGAACACCGGCAGCGGGTCGTCGGTGATCGTTACGCCGAGCCTGCCGAGCCCCGCGATTTCACCTGCGTCCCTGCCGCAGGTTTCCGACCCCGAGCGCTCGACGGCGCCTGCGAGCCGCACCCCTTCCATTTCGCAGATGGTGCGCACGAGTGTCTGCCCCATCCGGCCGGCCGCACCGACCACGACCAGGCCCATGTCCGCGTTGGTTCCCGTCTGGCTCATGGAGATTCCTTCCGTCTGCTTGGTTCCGAGGCGGCAGCGTCGATGGCCTCGCCCGGCGGCAGGCCGAGCGACTGCATCCGGTGGAAGCGGGCGTAGAGCCCGTCCTTCCGCCCCGCCAGATCTTCGTGCCGGCCCTGCTCCGCCACCTGACCGTCCTGCATGACGACAATCCTGTCGGCGCGCGCGATCGTCGACAGCCGGTGCGCGATGACGAGCACCGTGCGCCCTTCCATTGCCCTGTCGAGAGCCTTCTGCACCATCGTCTCGGACTCCGTGTCGAGCGCCGAAGTCGCTTCGTCCAGTAGCAGGATGGGCGCGTTGCGCACCAGTGCCCGGGCGATCGAAAGACGCTGTCGCTGGCCGCCGGAAAGCGTCACGCCGTTCTCGCCGACGGGAGTTTCGTAGCCCTCCGGCTGGGCGAGGATGAAGTCGTGCGCATGGGCGAGCCGTGCGGCTTCCTCGATCTCCGCGTCTGTCGCGTCCGGCCGGCCGTAGCGGATGTTGTCGCGGATCGTGCCCTCGAACATGTAGGCCTGCTGCGACACATAGGCGATCTGGCGACGAAGTGAGCGCTTGGTGACCTTCGAGATGTCCTGGCCGTCGATCAGGACCTGGCCTTCAACCGGGTCGTAGAAGCGAGGGATGAGGGCGATAACCGTCGACTTGCCGGCGCCGGACGGCCCGACGAGCGCCGTGGTGCGGCCGGCTTCGGCCGCGAAACTGACCCGGTCGAGAACGCGGCTTGTGCCGCCGTAGCTGAACGAGACGTCGCGAAGCTCGATCTGCCCCCCGTCGACATCGAGGTCCGGCGCGTCCGGCGCGTCGGGCTGGTTCGGTTCCGTATCGAGGATCTCGTAGATCATCCGGGCGTTGACCATCGCCCGCTCCATCGTCACCTGCAGCCGGGCCAGCTTGCGTGCCGGATCGTAGGCGAGCAGCAGCGCGGTGACGAAGGAGAAGAATGCGCCCGGGAGTATGCCCCGATAGATCGTGTTGTAAGCCGCGTAGGCAAGGACGCCGGAGATGGCGAATCCGGCCAGCGTCTCGGTGAGGGGAGAGGTCCTCTCCGTGAGGTTGACGATGCGGTTGGCCTTCTGCTCGGCGGCGACGATCAGTTTCTCCACGCGCGCGGCAAGCTGCGGCTCCATCGTGAAGGCCTTCACGATGGTGATGCCCTGCACCGTCTCCTGCATGGCTCCCAGGACCTGGCTGTTGATTACCACGGCGTCGCGGGTGGCACTGCGCAACCGCTTGGAAATGTAGCGCAGGGCGTAGAGTACCGGCGGGCCGACCAGAAAGGTGAAGGCCGAAAGCAACGGATCGCGCTCGATCATGACCGCGACCAGCGCGATCAGCGTCAGGACGTCGCGTGCCAGGGACGTCACGGTAAGGTTCATCACGTCCCTGATGCCGGCGACATTCTGGCTGATCTGTGCGGAAATCTGCGCCGAGCGGGCCTCGCTGAAATATCCGACGCTGAGTTTCATCAGGTGCTCGTAGAGCCGTCGCTGGTAGCGCGCGATAAGATTGTTGCCCACCCGCGCCAGCGCGATCGCCTGGCCGTAGGAAGCCACCCCGCGCAGGATGAAAGCGACGAGTATGGACAGGCAGATGATCCATACCAGGTCTGCGCGCTGTCGAGCGAAGGCCTCGTCCACCACGTCCTGCATGATCCAGGCCGTGAACGCCGTCGATCCGGCGACGACCGCCAGGCAGACGACCGCGAACGCATACGTCCTCACGTAGTCCCTGCCGTTCTCCGATATGATCCGCTTCAGAATGCCGAGCAGCGCATCCGGATCCACCCGCCGTTCTTTTCTGCGTCTTCCGAACAAGCACACCATCCCGGCCGCGAGAACGGCGGCCACTCACTCTCTCGAGGGGGCTCTATAGTGGTTCCGCGCCGCCTTGACTATGCCCTCCAGCGGCGTCCGTCGGTCGTCACTCCGAAGCGCACCGGCGTGCGGGCATAGGCGGCGAGGCCGGAGAGAGCGGCGAGCGGATGCGTCACGACATATGTCGGCATGGAGCGCATCAGCGCGCCGTGCGGCTCCTTGTCCTCGAAGTTCGCCCGGAACTCGGGTTGCTCCAGGGCGGCCAGGATCTTCTGCGAGATGCCGCCCGCAAGGTAGACGCCGCCCCGCGCCATGAACACCAGTGCCAGGTCGCCGGCGACGCGCCCCAGATATGTCGCGAACAGCGAGACCGTCTCCAGCGCGGCCGGATCCGAGGCGTCGAATCCGGCGAGTGTGATTTCCGCGGGTGTCGAAAGGCGCCGGTCCCGCCCGTCAGCGGTGCAGATTGCCGTGTAGATGTTGACGAGGCCGCGCCCGCAGAGGACCTGCTCGGCCGATACCCGGCCCCCGATCGTCTCCAGGTGCGGGAAGATCTCGTAGTCGCGCGCGGTGCGGGGGCCCATGTCGACGTGCCCGCCCTCGCCCGGAACGGGGATCCATGTATGCCGGCAGTTGACGAGACCGGCGACGCCGAGCCCCGTCCCGGGGCCGAGCACGACGCGTGAGGAATGCTCGTCGACCTCGCCGCCGCCGATCTTGACCCGGTGCTCGTCCTCGATGAAGGCGACCGCCAGTGCCTGCGCCTCGAAGTCGTTGACGACGACGACGTCCTCGAAGCCGAGACCGGAAATCATCGCCTTCGGGCGGACGACCCAGGGACAATTCGTCAGGTCGATCTCGTCGCCGTCGATCGGGCCGGCGACGGCCAGGATGGCGGTCTTCGGCTGGACGGAGGTCTTGTCCAGCACGGCCGTCTGGATGGCCGCGTCGATCGTTTCGAAGTCGGCCGTGGCGATGATCGGGAAGCTCCTGGGCTCCGCGTAGTTGTCGACGAGAACGGCGAAGCGCGCATTGGTGCCGCCGATGTCGCCAATGAGAATCGGAAAGGAGAAGCTGCTGTCCGTTTCCAGTGGCGATCGCATGTTGGTCTCCTGCCTTCGGCGTCAGGCCGACGCCATTCTTCCGTCCGACGGTTTCTCAGCCCGCCGTGGTCATCAATAGGTGCTCCGCCGTCGCGCGGTTGAGCGCCGTCGGTATGTCGTAGACGATCGCCAGGCGCATCAGCGCCTTGACGTCGACGTCGTGCGGCATCGGGGTGAGCGGGTCGACGAAGAAGATGAGCTCGTCGACCTCGCCCGTGGCGATCATCGCGCCGATCTGCTGGTCGCCGCCGAGCGGACCGCTCTTCAGGGGCCTGACGTTGAGCTGCGGGCAAGCCTCCGCGATACGCCTGCCGGTCGTGCCGGTCGCCACGATCGCATAATGCTCGAGCTGCCCGGCGTGTGCCCGGGCAAATTCCGCCATGTCGTCCTTTTTCTGATCATGGGCGATCAGTGCAATGCATTTCACATCGGACATCTTCGAGGCTTCCGGCAATGCCCGCCACGCGTTGCGGGCCGATCGACTGAGAGAGCTATAGCCAAACCCCATCGGCAATGAAAGCAACGGGTGCCTGAAATCGGAGGCGGGTGCGTCGGTTCAGTGGCTTTCCGGGCGCGGTTGGGGCACTGGCACATCGGTCGCCTGCGGCGCTTCCGGGGCCGTGGCCATGGCCGCGAGGCCGGCACCCGCGTCGGCCGCCGCCACGGCTGCAGCGGGAGCCTGCAACACCCTCCGGCACGCGGTCGGAAGGTCTGCGAGCGTCGTCGCGCGGGGCTTTGCGGGCTTGCTGCCAGGCTTCGCCGGCTTCCAGGGTTCGTCGGTGAACCACCAGGCGAGCTGGCGGCCGCAGCCGTCCCCCGCCGGAATGCCGTGCTGCGGCTTGCAGTCGGGTGAATTGCCCGGACATCTGATGCGGATATGCATGTGCGACATGTGGCCCCAGTAGGGGCGCACCTTGCCGAGGTCGGAACGGTCGCCGCGCCAGGTGTCGCACAGTCGCTTCTTGATTGCCGGGTGGACGAAGATCCTCTGCACCTCGGGATATCCCGCCGCCCGCATTATCAGCCTGGCGCGCGCGTCGGTCCAGGTAGATGGGTCGAGCTGCAGCGTGCCCTTCCTGACCATGGAAGTCGCCTGCATGGTCTCGCGCTGCGAAACGGAGAGCACCTGGTTCGGCATTGGTGTCAGCCAGACGTCCGCGTCGAGTCCGATCTGGTGGGAAGCATGCCCGTTCACCATCGGGCCGCCGCGCGGCTGGGAGATGTCGCCGACGAGGAGCCCCGGCCAGCCGTCTCTGGCGGCGGCGTCGCGCGACAGCCGCTCGATCAGCCGGATCATCGCCGGATTACCCCAGGCACGGTTGCGCGAGGGCCGCATCACCTGCCATGTCGGACCCGTCGCCGGCAGTTCGACCGCGCCCGCGAGGCAGCCCTTGGCGTAGAAGCCGATGGAATCCGTGGCGAGGGCCGCCGGCAGGATCTTGGCGCCGAAGAGCGCCTTGGCCGCGAGGGGTTCGCCGGCCCGCGCGCCGGGAGAGGCGATGCAGGCGATGGCTAGAAGGCCCGCGACCAGCGCTGCCGCAGCCAGGAATGTGTTCCTTCGCGAAGAGGTCGTCATTACGGTCGCATCCCCGCTTTGCGTCGACCGGACCTCGCAAGGGCCCGACCGAATCAAACCTGCATCAAGAATAGGAGCATGGCTGTGGCGAGGATAGGGCTCCGCGCACGCAGGTCGCTAGTTTGTCGCCGGCATCACCCTGTAGAAAAGGACCGGCCCGCCGGCGCTGGCCGGCAGGAGCGACAGGTACGAGGGGACGTTGCCGCGCGAGACGTCCGCCAGCAGACCTTCGGGAGCAGCGTCTCCGACGATGGACGTCTCCGGGTCGTTCGCACAATACGCGAAGAGCGTAACGTGCGAATCGCGCAGCATCGCTTCGGCCTCGGCGGGCGGCGCCATCTCGATCCGCAGTGCGGCCGTCAGCCCCGCGGCGTCGCGGTGGTATGGCGCGGCCAGCACCCGCTGGCTGGAGTAGCGCAGGACCCCCACGCCCATGTTCGAGGGGCCGGCGATGAGGCCCGGCGCGAGGCCTTGCAGTGGTTTCATCGCCGCCTCGCCGCGGCAATCGGCATGGCCTGCTGCGCCGGCTGCATTCGTCTGCGCGACCTCGCTTCCCGCCGCAGATTCCAGCAGCGAGCCGCCGAATGCCCAGACCGGCGCAGAAGAGGCCAGGGTAAGGACGACGTAGAGCCCGGTCAGCTTGAGGTTGCGCGGGTCGATCCTGTGAAGACCGCGGATCTCGGCAATCGCGGCGGCCAGCGGGAAAGTCGCGAAGAGCGTAGAGAACAGGCTGCCACGCACCTGCGCCGCCGTCACGCCGAAAGAGACCGCTACGAGCGCAAGCAGGATGACATGCGTCTGGCGGTTCTTGCCCCTCGCGATCTGCCAGAGGCATGCGACGATCGCCAGTACCGAGCCGGCATAGAAGGCGCTGGCGGTGAAAGGCCCCTGGCGGAACACCGCCAGCATGGGCTGGGCCTCGGAAATGTGGTCGAGCCAGAGCCGCACGAGGAGCGGGTCGAGATCTGCATAGGGCCCGCGCAGGCACTGTGGCGCCACGAGCGTCACGCAAGCGGCGATGATCGCGCCGCATCCCGCGAGCGCGGCGAGGCGCTCGGGTCTGGAGCGCTTCGACAGAGTGGATGCGGCCACGGCGAACAGCAGGCCGCCACCAATCGTGCCGAGAACGTAGAAGCCGACCGAGAGGGAGTCGCACTGCACCGTCGAGTACAGGCTCGGTGGCGTGGTCGCGTAGAAGCACGCCGTAAGCGTTGCGGCGAGCGAAAGGCCGAATGCCCGTGCAGCGCCGGCCATCGCCTGCCCTTCCCAGGCCCAGAGGCCGGCCGCAGCAGCGCACATGACAGCCACATACGGCGTGGTTTCCGCTCCGATCGCGATCGCGGCACCGCACAGGAAACCGGCGATCGCGAACGATCTGCTCTCGTACCGCCGGTCGATCAGCATGGCGGTCGAGAGGGCCATCAGGGCCATCTGGACGTTGTCGTGGTCGATGGAGCCGGGCGAAAAACGGCCGACGCAGATCACATAGAGAGCCGTCAGGCCGGCAGCGAAATGCGCCCCGCTCCGTCCCGCCAGACGCCAGCCGCCAAGGGCCATGCCCGTCAGCAGGGGCAGGAGTGTCACTACCGGCCAGATCGACAGCGCGACGGCCTCGGCGGCCTGCTCCCGCAGGAATAGGGAGAAGAACGCAATCAGGGCAGCTATCGGCAGATCGACGAACCTCGACCAGTGCATCAGCGTCCCGCCGGGCGGGCCGAGCCGGTACTGGTGCATGTCGAACCAGTTCTGCCCGGCAAGCAGGTCCCGCACCTCGACCAGCCTCATCCAGTCGTCGTTGCCGGCGGCGACGTAGTCGGTGGCCTTCAGGACGTGATGGACGATCACGAATGCCGCAGGAACCAGCGTGTAGCAAAGTGCGATGCGCAGGACAGGCGCCATCGTCGTCGACGGCGCGGCGCGCTCCGCTGGCCAGCCACTGGGCTCTACGGTCGGCACGGCCTCCGGCATCCTGACCTCCGCGTGGGGTTTCGTGTGCCGCAGACTAGTCCGGGGCTGCCAACAAATCGTAAAAGGACCGGAAGGAGCGGCCGCAAGACGTAGTCGCGGCCTTGCGTCTCACGCCAACGGCTAACCTGTCGCAGGTTGGCCAGCTTGACATCGAAGCCGTTCGCCGTGCAAAAACAACAGATTGATTTCCAGAGGCCCCGATCGACCCGCGAATCGGGCGCCAGCCTCTCGTCAACGTACCCGCCTGTCCATTGGAGGCAACAACCGCGGGCCGGTAGCGGAGCAGCATGAAAAGATACTTCTCGTTCCTGATAGCCGGCGGCGTCGGCTTCCTGGCCGATGTCGGCGTCCTGCTCGCGCTGATGCGCTGGGCCCACATGGACGCCTTCTCGGCCCGGCTCGTCGCGATTGCGTGTGCGCTTTGCTGCACCTGGCTGATCAACCGGAATTTCACCTTCGACAGGAGCGCCCATTCGCTGGCGGCCGAGGGCGCGCGCTACTGGAGCGTCGGCATCTCGTCGAGCCTCGCCAACTATGCCGTCTATTCGGTGCTCCTGCTGGTCGATCGCGACATTCCGCCGCTGCTGGCGCTCGTCGTCTCGTCCGGCTGCGCGCAGATCATCTCCTACAACGGCTATTCCCGCTTCGTCTTCCGGCAGTAGGTCTCAGACAGGTTCCCAGCCGTCGTGCTCGCCGGCGCGAAAGATGGCGTCGATGACCTTCTGGTTGAGGATGGAGTCCTCCAGCGAGAATACCGGCACGTCCTCCCCGAGCGCGCGCCGGGCGAAGGCCTCCGCCTCGAGCCGGTACTGGCGGATGCCGGCGAAGCGGAAGGTGGTTCCGGTCGCGTGGCTCTGGTCGTTCAGAATGATCTTCGGCTCGCCGAACACGCCCGCGTTGAAAGGCTCCGCCACCTCGATATAGCCCTTGTCCCCGTGGAAGACCATGACCTGTCGCGCCGCCATCTGGGTGCTGCAGTAGAACGTCATCTCGAAGTCGCCGAAATCCGCCTTGACGCTCGCGTAGCGGTCGGTCCCGAAATCCGGGTCGCGTTCGACCGTAGCCTGGATCCGCTTCGGCTCGCTGCCCGTGACCATGCGCGTCGCAACGGTCGGATAGACGCCGATGTCCGGCAGGCCGCCGCCGCCGAGCGCCACCTGATTGCGCATGTTGGAGGGATCCCTGTTGAAGTAGGAGAAGGCGCCCTGCACATGCCGGAGGGTTCCGATGGCACCGTCGGAGATCAGGTCGCGCACCTTGTGCCACTGGGGATGGTAATAGACCATGAAGGCTTCCGCGATCAGGACGCCGTTGCGCTCGCGCGCCTCGATCAGCCTGCCGATCTCGCCGGCCGCCAGCGCGAGGGGCTTCTCGCAGAGGACATGCTTGCCGGCGTCGGCCGCCTTCACGCTCCACTCGACGTGCTGGGAAGTCGGCAGCGGCACGTAGACGCCGTCGACGACGTCGCTGCCGAGCATTTCCTCGTAGGATCCGAAAGCGTGGGGAATGCCGAAGCGGGCTGCAAATGCATCGGCCCGGGCCTTGTCGCGACTCGCCACCGCCGCAACCACGCCGTTCTCCGCGTCGAGCATCTGCGGCACGACGAACTGCCGCGCAATCTTTGCGGTCGATAGAATACCCCAGCGGAACATCGCGTACCTCCTTTATCGGTCTTGCGGCAAGCTACAACTTCATGCACGTGAACGAAAGGCGCCGGAAGCAGCTCCCGCCACAGTATGGCTGCAATCCGAAATCAGACCGAAAGTCCGGCGCAAGGCCGAGTGCATAAGCAGTCTGATTGAAAGTCGGTCCGGTGGACCCTATCCTGCGAGTCGGGAGGTCACCGTGCCGTATGGGGGCGGCAATCCAGGGTTGATCATGAATTGAGCAAGCAGGCGGCTGCAGGAAAAGCGCTCGAAGCAATCGAAGCGCGAAGCTCACTCGGGACGTCGCAAGCGGGACGTTCATCAAGACTCCGTCAACCAGGCCATGCGCCTGCAGCAGGCCGGGCGCCTCGACGAGGCGGCTTCCCTGTACGCGAAGGTCCTCGAAAGCGATCCGGACCACCCGGAGGCGAACCACTATCTCGGGCTGCTCCTGCACGCGCAGGGCCGCGCCGAAGACGGCTGGCACCTTCTGGTCCGTTCCCTCGGCGCCGATCCCGCCAACGCCGACTTCAGGAACAACATCGGTACCGTGCTGAAGGAAGCCGGACGCCTCCAGGAGAGTCGCGAGGTTCTGCGCGAGGCTGTGGCGCTCAGGCCGGACTTCGCGCTTGCCTGGAACAATCTCGGCGTTACGGAAAGGCAACTCGGCGAACTCGATGCCGCGATCGGCAGCTACCGCAAGGCGCTCTCCTTCAACCCGTCCTATGTCGCCGCGCGCGTGAACCTCGCCAATGCCGAAAGGGAGGCGGGGCACCATGCGGAAGCCATCGCGGACTACCGCGCGGCCCTGCAGCTCAGGCCGAACGACCCGGAAACGCACTACCAGCTCGGTTCGAGCCTGATGGAGCATGGCGAGATCGAGCGCGCGCAGGAGAGCTTCCGCAAGACCATAATGCTCAGGCCGCGTCACGCCGAGGCGCACCTGATGCTCGCCTCGCTTCGCCGGCCTGCCGGGGAGGACGCCGAGATGAGCGCCATGAAGGCGCTTTTCGGAAGGCCGGATGCGACCGAAGAGGAGAAGATGCTGCTCGCGTTCGCGCTCGCCAAGTCACTGGAGGATATCGGCCGTCACGACGAGGCCTTCGAGTATCTTCTCGCCGGCAATGCCCTTCGCCGACAGACCTTCGACTATTCGCACGAGGCCACGAAAGGGCATTTCGAGGAGATCAGGTCCGTCTTCACGCCTTCGCTCTTCGAAAAGTTCGGCGAGGTCGGCTCAATGGACGAGACGCCGGTCTTCATCGTGGGGATGCCGCGGTCGGGCACGACGCTGGTCGAGCAGATCCTCGCCAGCCACCCAGACGTCTTCGCCCCCGGCGAACTCTCGATTTTGCAGAGCGTAGCCGCCCGGACCTTCTCGATCCCCGGAAAGTCGGCCTTTCCGGCCAACATGGAGCAGATCGCACCGGCGGTGTTCGAGCGGGCCGGCGCCGACTATGTCCAGGCCCTGCGCGGCCATTCGGCGGATGCCCGGCGCATCACCGACAAGATGCCCGGAAACTTCATGCTGATCGGGTTGATCCGGCTCATACTTCCGAGGGCCACCGTCATTCACTGCGTGCGCGATGCGCCGGCGACCTGCCTGTCCATCTTCAAGACCTTCTTCCGCAGCAAGGGCCACCTCTACGCCTACGATCTGAAAGAGCTTGGAGACTACTACAATCTTTATGCCGGGCTGATGCGTTACTGGCATGAAGTCCTTCCCGGGTTTGTCGTCGACGTCCGCTACGAGGAGCTCGTGGCGGATCAGGAGCCCCATTCGAGGGCGCTGGTCGATGCCTGCGGGCTCCCTTGGGACGATCGCTGCCTTGCCTTCCACGAGGCGACCCGCCCGGTGCGCACCGCGAGTGCCGCCCAGGTGCGCCAGCCCATGTACGACAGCTCGCTCCGGCTCTGGCGCCGCTACGGAGAGGGGCTGGCCCCGCTGCTCGAGCGGCTGGAGGGGGCCCCGATCTCCTGGGCCGGGCGTCGCGCTCCCGGGATGAACCGGGGCAAGTAGTTTTCTCCTTGGCCGGTTCGTCCCGCCGGACCTGAAGCTCGTCAGCCTCTCAGTATGCCGCCGGTCGACCTGGTGACGTTCGCGACGATCGTGGCTGCCAGCTTCTCCAGGTCCTCGTCCGTCAGCGTGCGCTGTGCGGGCTGTATGGAGACCTCGATGGCGACGGACTTCTTGCCCTCGCCGAGCGAGGGGCCCTCGAAGAGATCGAAGACCTTGACGCCGGTGACGAGCTTCCTGTCCGCGCCAGCCGCCGCGCGCACGATGGTCGCCGCCTCGACGGACTTGTCGACCACGAAGGCAAAGTCGCGCCGAACCGTCTGGAACGGAGAAAGCTCGAGCGGCGGCTTGGTCCGGGTCGCCTTGTTCTTCGGCTCCGGCAGCGCGTCGAGATAGATCTCGAAGCCGCAGAGCTGGCCGGAGGCGTCGAGGGTTTCGATCGTCCTCGGATGGAACTCGCCGAAATGGCCGAGCACGATCTTCGGGCCGAGCCGGATCGTGGCGGAGCGGCCGGGATGGTACCAGTCGGGTCCGCCTTTCGCGATCTGCACCCTGTCGGCGGCAATCCCGCAGGCATCGAGCACCGCGAAAGCGTCGGCCTTGGCGTCGAACACACCGACCGGCTTCGCAGCGCCGTCCCAGTGGCGGCCCGCGCCCGCGAGCGTCGCGGTGTTGCGGCGGATGCCTCCGGCGACGCGGCGCTGCGTTTCCGGAGTGTCTCCCTCGTAGGTGCCGGAAACCTCGAAGAGGGCGACATCGCCGAAGCCCCTGTCGGCGTTGCGCTGGGCGGCCGCTATCAGGCCGGGCAACAGGGACGGGCGCATGTCCGACATGTCCGCAGCGATCGGGTTGGAGAGCTTCAGTTCCGGTCTTCCGCCGCCGAAGGCCTCCGCATGCGCGGCGGGGATGAAGGACCACGTGACCGCCTCGTACATCCCGCGGGCGGCGAGCGCACGCCTGGCGGCGCGGGTGCGGATCTGCAGCGGCGTCAGGATCCTGCCGTTAACCGCTCCGTGGCTGTCAAGCGGCTGCGGCTCGATCCTGTTGACGCCGTGGATGCGCATGATTTCCTCGACGAGATCCGCCTTGCCGTCAACGTCCGGGCGCCAGCTCGGCACGGCGACCGGAACGACGTCGCCGCGCCCTTCGGGTGCGAATCCGAGGCGCGAAAGGATCGCGTGGCATTCCTCGGCCGGCACGGAGGTTCCGGTGAGCCGCTCCACCTCCGAGACCGGGAACTCGACAACTTTCGCAATGTGCGGCGTATAGCCGGCGACCCGGGCCTCCGTCGGCGCTCCGCCGCAGATTTCAGTCACGAGACGGGTTGCCAGATGCAGGCCGGAAACCATGAACTCAGGGTCGACGCCGCGCTCGAAGCGGTAGCGCGCATCGGTGATGATGCCGAGCGACCGGCCGGTTCTGGCGATATTGGCAGGTTCCCAGAGCGCCGACTCGATCAGCACGTCGGTCGTGCGTTCATCGCAGCCGGAATGCTCGCCTCCCATAACGCCGGCGATCGAACTCGACGCCGTTGGCGTCGGCGATGACGCAGACTTCCGGGCCGAGTTCGTATTCGCGCTCGTCGAGGGCGAGCACCTTCTCGCCGTCCCTTGCCCGGCGCACGACAAGGTCTCCCTTCACCTTGGCCGCGTCGAAAACATGCAGCGGCCGGCCGCGGTCGAACGTGATGTAGTTGGTGATGTCGACGAGGGCGTTGATGGGCCGGAGCCCGATGGCGATGAGGCGCTGCTGCATCCATCGCGGACTGTGGCCGTTGGTGACGCCCTTCACCATCCGCAGCGCAAAGCCGGGACAAAGGGAAGGGGTGTCGCCGAACTCGAGGGCGACGTCGACGGGGCATGCGCCATCACCCTTCACCGGCTCCACGGCCGGCGTCCGGAGCGTGCCGAGGCCGGCGGCGGCAAGATCGCGGGCGATGCCCGAGACGCCCGTACAGTCCGGCCGGTTCGGCGTCAGGTTGATCTCGATCACGGGATCGTCGAGCCCCGCATAGGCCGCGAAGCTGGTGCCGACCGGCGCATCCTCCGGCAGGTCGATGATGCCCGTATGGTCGTCGGACATTTCGAGCTCGCGCTCGGAGCACATCATGCCGCGGCTCTCGACGCCGCGTATGTTGCCCACCGAGAGCGTCACGTCGATGCCGGGTACATAGGCGCCCGGAGCGGCGAACGCGCCGACGAGGCCGGCGCGGGCGTTCGGTGCGCCGCACACGACCTGTACCGGATCGCCATTGTTGACGGTCGCGCCGGCGTCGACCATCAGGACCTTGAGCTTGTCGGCGTCGGGATGCTTCTCGGCCGAGACGACGCGCGCGATGGTGAAGGGCCGGAAGGCGGCCTTGTCGTCGACGGATTCGACCTCGAGCCCGATCATCGTAAGCCGCTCGACGATCTCGTCGAGCGTCGCGTCGGTCTCGAGGTGGTCCTTGAGCCAGGAGAGCGTGAATTTCATGGTCTTTCTCCTTACGCGCTCAGGCCGCCGAAGAGCGTCGGAATGTCCAGCGGGCGGAAGCCGTAGTGCTCGATCCAGCGCATGTCGGCGTCGAAGAAGGCCCTGAGGTCCGGCATCCCGTATTTCAGCATGGCGATGCGGTCGATGCCGAGGCCCCAGGCGAAGCCCTGGTATTCGTCCGGGTCGAGCCCGCCGTAGCGCAGCACATTCGGGTGAACCATGCCGCAGCCGAGGATCTCCATCCAGTCTTTGCCTTCGCCGAACCTGATCTCGGAGCCCGAGCGGTCGCACTGGATGTCGACCTCGAGGCTCGGCTCGGTGAACGGAAAGAAGGACGGCCGGAAACGCATGGTCACCGACGGCACCTCGAAATAGGCCTTGCAGAATTCCTCGAGCACCCACTTCATGTTGGCGACGTTCGCCGTCCGGTCGACGACGAGGCCCTCGACCTGATGGAACATCGGCGAGTGAGTGGCATCGGAATCCTGCCGGTATGTCTTGCCGGGAATGACGATGCGAATCGGGGGCTCCTGGGTTTCCATCGTCCGGATCTGCACCGGCGAGGTGTGCGTGCGCAGCACCTTGCGCTCGCCGGCCTCGTCTGGCGGAAAGAAGAAGGTGTCGTGCATTTCGCGCGCCGGATGGCCTTCGGGGAAGTTGAGCGCGGTGAAATTGTAGTAGTCCGTCTCGATGTCCGGACCCTCGGCGATGGCGAACCCCATGTCGGCGAAGATCGCGGTGATTTCGTCGATCACCTGGCTGATGGGATGGATGCGGCCGCGCTCGGCGGGCGAGGGTCGAACGGGCAGGGTCACGTCGACGCTCTCGCGGGCGAGCCGCTCCGCGATCGCCGACTCGCGCAATTCGGCCTTCCGGGCCGCGATAGCTTCGGTCACCTCGTTCTTGAGGCCGTTGATCGCCGGGCCCATCGTCTGGCGTTCGTCCGGCGTCATCGAGCCGAGCGTCTTCAGCTTCTCCGATACCGCGCCCTTCTTGCCGAGCGCCGCGACCCGGACGGCCTCGATCGCCTGCTCGTCGCCGGCGCCGGCGACGTCGGCCAGTATGCGTTCCCTCAGCGCTTCCAGATCGGACATCCCACTTCTCTTTCGTTCTCTTCTTCGTCTGCCGGCGGCACTAGGAGCGCCAGCGCAGCGTTTGCGGCTTCAGCGGATTCTCGAAGGCGCGGTTCTCCCTCAACGCCTCCTGCCATTCGGACTTGATGCGCGCCCACCACCGGGCCTGCGTGTCCGCGTCGTTGATCATCATGAGCTTCGGCTCCCAGACGAGGCCCTCGCGCTGGCGCACGACGGCGACGCGGTCCTGGCCGAGAAACACGTTCATCAGATACTCGGCGAGCGGCCGGGCATAGCGCACCAGGGCCATCGTCGAATAGAAGAACTGGTAGACCTCGGTGCGCTCGCCGTCGATCGGCGTCAGGGCCGTGACGGCGACAACGGAATGCTTCGAGCCGGCGACGTCCTCGATGCGGTAGGCGGGCAGGCGGTAGGATATCTCGGTCGTAACCCCGTCGCCCAGAAGCTTGTAGACGAGGTTCTGCGGCGGCAGCCTGTGCCGCACCATCCGCCAGCCGAAGGGCGCCGGCTCGAAAGACTTCTCCTTCGGGCGCAGCTTGCGGCCCTCCTTCTTGAACCACCAGGACGTATGGATGTAGGCGGCATGCGTCGGGTCCATCAGCCCGAAGGCGGCGTGATCGATCGAGCAGTCGAATTCCTGCATGATGGCGGCCGCCGGGCGGGTGTCCTTTCCCACATGCGGGAAGATGTCGACGTCGGGCATCGGCCCGTCTTCGGGCTTCTCGCCGTTGGCTGAGAAATAGACCCAGATCAGGCCGTATTGCTCGACCGTCGGATAGGCCCCGCAACCGATCTTCGCGAGGTCGATCTGCTGGCCTTCGCGAAGGCTCGGGATCTCGACGCAACTGCCGGCCCCGTCGAAGCGCCAGCCATGGTAGCAGCAGCGCACCGAGGCGCCCTCGACCGTTCCGTAGGAGAGCGGGATGCCGCGGTGAGGGCACAGGTTCCGCAGGGCGAACGCACTGCCGTCCTCCCCGCGCACGAGAACCACCGGTTCGCCAAGCATCGTCTTGGCGATCATCCTGCCGCGCTTCAGATCGGCGGCGGTCGCGGCCACATACCAGCACCCGCGCAAGACCTCGGCCTTAAGTCCCTGCATCGCCTTCATCGCATGCTGCTGCCTCGTCAGGATTTCCGGTTCAGGCCGTTCGATCGGCGGTTAGCGCGTCGACACGTGTGGTGCAATGAAAAACCCGCGCCGGCCCTGCCAGCGCGGGTTTCCCAAACGTTGAATTCCAAGGAAGCTTTGGGAAAGCGCTGGCCTAGTGCACAGCGCTTTCAAAGGCGTTCGGCGTCGTGTCCTTGAGATAGGCGAGCGACTTCTTGGACGCCTCGACGAGCGCGCCGAAAGCCTCCGGCTCATGAATCGCCATGTCGGACAGGACCTTCCGATCGACCTCGATGCCGGCCTTCGTCAGGCCGTCGATGAAGCGGCCGTAGGTGAGGCCGTGTTCGCGCACGGCGGCGTTGATGCGCTGGATCCAGAGGGCCCGGAAATTGCGCTTGTTCACCTTGCGGTCGCGATAGGCATACTGCTTCGAACGATCGACGGCGGCCTTGGCGGCGCGGATCGTGTTCTTGCGGCGACCGTAGAAGCCCTTCGCCTGCTTGAGAACCTTCTTGTGCTTGGCGTGGGAGGTGACGCCTCTCTTCACTCGTGCCATGGTGTGATCTCCTTCAATTCGGTCCGGTGCGAAAGCCTAGTGGCTGTTCGGCATGAATTTCTTGACGATCCTGGCATCGGGCTCGGAAAGAACCATCGTGCCGCGGGCGTCGCGAATGAACTTGGTGGACCGCTTGATCATGCCATGGCGCTTGCCGGCGGCGGCCGACTTGACCCGGCCGGTGGCCGTGATCTTGAAGCGCTTCTTGCACGACGATTTCGTCTTCATCTTGGGCATTTTGCTACTCCTTCAACGGAAAGACCCGCCCATCGGGGCGGTTTCCTTGTTGTTGTTTGTCGGATGTCCGGTGACGAACCCGGCTTCCTTCGCGTTCGAGAACTGACACGGCATGCCCTGCCGGCCCGCTCGACGGCGGCCTTATAGCCGCAGTGAAGTCGAAATGCAACGCCGCCCTGCACGCAGCCCCTGCCAGGAGGCGACCGCGAGCGGCGCCGGTGCCAGGAATCGCGAAAAGGGCCGGTCCGACCGGCCCCTTCTACAAAAAAGTTGGCACTGAGGCGGTCAGCGCCCCCGCTCAGCGGGGCGCAAGCACCATCATCATCTGGCGGCCTTCGAGCTTGGGCTCGGCTTCCACCTTGGCGATCTCGACCGTGTCCTGCTTGACCTGCTGCAGCAGCCTCATGCCGAGTTCCTGGTGGGCCATTTCGCGGCCGCGGAAGCGCAGCGTCACCTTGACCTTGTCGCCTTCCTCGAAGAAGCGGTTCATGGCCTTCATCTTCACCTGGTAGTCGTGGGTGTCGATGTTGGGCCGCATCTTTATTTCCTTGACCTCGACGGTCTTCTGCTTCTTGCGGGCCTCGGCGGCCTTCTTCTGGTTCTGGTACTTCAGCTTGCCGAGATCCAGGATCTTGCAGACGGGCGGATCGGCGTTCGGTGCGATCTCGACGAGATCGAGGCCTTCCTGCACGGCGATGGAGAGAGCTTCGTCTGTGGCAACGATGCCGTGATTGTTGCCTTCGGCATCGATGAGCTGCACCCGGGGTGTCCGGATTTCGCTGTTGGCGCGTGGGCCCTCCTTGGTGGGTGGTGGCGCTCTGAACGGTCTGCGAATGGCCGTATTCTCCTTGACTGTTTCGATATGTGCGAACATGCCGCCGTTCCAGCGGCCGAGGGCCGCAATGTCGGTATCGCCGGCGACAAGTCAATAGCATGGCTGGCCGAAAAAATCATCCTGCAGTGTGAGGATGACGGGAAATTGGCTATAGAGTCCCGAAAAGGAGTTGAGAATGCCCGAGAAAACATCGCCCGCAACGATGGAGACGATCGACGTCGGCGACGGTGAGGCTGCCCGGCGGATCGCGGTGCGCCACCGCGCCGCAAGGAACGCCGGTTCGCCCGGGCTCGTCTGGCTCGGCGGCTTCCGCTCGGACATGGAGGGGACGAAGGCGGTGGAACTGGACCGGCTGGCGGAGGCCGAGGGCATCGCCTGCACCAGGCACGACTACTCCGGCCACGGCGCCTCCGGCGGCGCCTTCGTCGACGGGACGATCTCGCGCTGGCTGGAGGAGAGCCTGGCGGTTTTCGAGCGCTTCACGAAGGGGCCGCAAATTCTCGCCGGATCGTCGATGGGCGGCTGGATCGCCCTCAGGATGCTGCAGGAACTCGGCCGAAGGGGCGCCCGGGACCGGATCGGAGGGCTCCTTCTTCTGGCGCCGGCTCCGGACTTCACCGTCGAACTGATGGAGCCCGAACTCACCGACGCACAGAAGCGCGACCTGGAGACGAAGGGTCGCTTCGAGGAGCCGACACCCTACGGCCCGGAGCCCGATGTCTACACCCGCGCTCTTTTCGAGGACGGGAGAAAGAACCGCGTGCTCGACGGCATCATCGACACCGGCTGCCCGGTGCACATCATCCAGGGCATGGCCGATCCCGACGTCCCCTATCGCCATGCCCTGCGGCTCGTGGATCATCTGCCTTCCGACGACGTCGTCCTGACGCTGGTGCGCGACGGCGATCATCGCCTTTCCCGCCCTGAGGACATCGAGCGCATGCGAAGCGCGCTCGAGAACCTGATTGCTGCGGTTCGTGGCTGAAGGCGCGGCGTCGTGCCGCGCCCCCCGGAACGCGCCGGTTCTTAACCATGTTTCGGCCGGAAACATGATCCCGCGTTGACAGTCCTCGATCGCCGCCTTTAACTGTTTGTTAAGGATTGACCTTGGCAAGGCGGTGTCGGGACATGAAGTCTTACTGGAAAGCGGTTGGCATGGCGGTGGCCGCGCTTGCTTTCGGCATACCCTCCACCCTGGCAGATGCGGCCCCCGGCCGGATGGCTGGCCGGTTCATGGTTACGGGCTCGATCACCTCGC
The DNA here is from genome assembly GCA_963760965.1 of uncultured Alphaproteobacteria bacterium. Classification (GTDB taxonomy): domain Bacteria; phylum Pseudomonadota; class Alphaproteobacteria; order Rhizobiales; family Rhizobiaceae; genus Pararhizobium_B. Next base: position 446,784 of record CAVXEW010000002.1, on the reverse strand, counting down.
AGCCTATCGGCCACTACGATTTCTGCAAGCGCTACCGGGAGCAGTGCGAGCCGCACTCGTCAGACGCCCATGCCCCCAGCCTTTCGCGCAATCAATGGAAGCTCGTGCGGGAAATCAACTCGGCCGTCAACCTCTCGATCATGCCGGAAACGGACATGCGCCAGTACGGCAAGGAGGAATACTGGGCCTATCCCAAGACCGCCGGCGACTGCGAGGACTATGTCCTGCTCAAGCAGTACACTCTGGAGCAGCACGGCTTCCGGCCTTCGGACCTGCTGATCACGGTCGTTCGCAAGCCCGACGGAGAAGGCCACGCCGTCCTGACCTTGCGCACCTCGAAGGGCGACTACGTTCTCGACAATCTCGCTGATCGCGTGAAGCCCTGGACCGAGACGCCCTACGCCTACCTGAAGCGCCAGGCGCTGGACAATTCCGGCCAGTGGGTCAGCATCGAGAACGGCAGCGAACTCCTCGTCGGTTCTGTTCGTTGAGAGCCACGGGGCAGCCTGTGGGCTGCGCCCGCATCAATCGCGATAGAGCCTGAAGACGGCGGGATAGTTCTCCTGCGACAGGCCGGCCTCCATGGCCTCGCGGTAGCGCTTGCGCGTCGCCTCCGACAGCGGCACTTCTGCCCCGAGATCCTTGGCGGCTGCTGCGATGCCGCCGAAGTCCTTCTCCATAAGGTCGACCGGGAACAGGGGAGAATAATCCTCCCTGGCCATCATTCCTGCGGCTATCTTCGCAGCCGGACTGCACACCGGGGTCGAGCCGATGATCTCGGCAGCCGTGCCGATATCCATGCCGGCCCGTCCGGCAAGTCCCAGCGCCTCCGCCATCGCGACGCCCTGGACGCCGAGCAGCATGTTGACCGCCAGCTTGATTGTCGTCCCGGCGCCGTTCCCGCCGCAGTGGTGAATGGTCGAACCCATGCAGGCAAGCACCGGTTCGAGCGCCTCGAAGGTCGCGGCATCGGCACCGACGAGGTAAACGAGTGTTCCGCCTTCCGCCTGGGGGCGTGAGCCTGAGACGGGGGCGTCGGCAAACGCAACACCCCGTCCGGCCGCCCGCCGGCCGAGCTCCTTCGTCCAGCCGACGCTGACAGTCGAGCTTTCGACGGCGATCGATCCCTTGGCCATGCCGTCGAGCGCACCGATCTCCGGGTCGCACCAGACATTTTCGGAAGCTGCGTCGTCGCGCAGCATGCTCATGACAATGTCGGCTGTCCGGGCCGCCGCGCGCGGCGTTTCCGCCACGCCGGCGCCCTCCTCCTCGAGTGGCCTCGTCCTGTCACGCGAACGGTTCCAGACGTTGACCGAATGACCGGCCTCGAGCAGGTTCCGCGCCATGCGGGAGCCCATCGCGCCCATTCCGAGGAAAGCGATCTGCGCCATCTTCCACCCTTCCTTCTTTGGCGGCCGCGGTCGCGGCCGGCTGCCGGACGATTTGAGGGGGCAGATGGCGTCCGGAGCGGGGCAGTCAAGGCGGCCGGGTCGGCTCACGGCTTCACGGCACCCTGCGCCCTCGGACAAAAGGCTCGCCTGGCCTCTCCGCCCGTCCGCGCTCTTGCGTCAGGCGGCGAGCTTGAGGCTGGCGAGGTCCGGCCGGCTGGCGAGCGCGGCTTCGACGATGCCGGCGACACGCTTGCGTTCGGCGCCATCGAGTGGCAGGCGCGGCATCCGTACCCGGTCGTTCGAGCCGATCGCCAGCGTCTCCGCCAGCTTGATGTTCTGCACGAGGTTGGTCGAGACGTCGAGGTCGAGGAGCGGGCGGAACCAGCGATAGATATCCCGCGCTTCCGCGATCCGCCCCTCCTGCACCAGCCGCCAGATCGCGACGGTCTCCGCGGGAAAGGCGACGACGAGGCCGGCGACCCAGCCATGGGCACCCATCAACAGGCTTTCCAGGGCGAGGTTGTCGACGCCGGTAAAGATGTCGAAGCGATCGCCGAAGCGCGTCACGATCTCCGTGATGCGACGGATGTCGTCGGTCGATTCCTTCATCGCCACGACCAGTTCGTCTCCGGCGAGTTCCTCGAACATGTCCGGCGTCACGTCGACTCCGTAGGCCACGGGATTGTTGTAGATCATTGACGGCTTGCCACCCGCCGCGATCACGGCTCGAATGTGCGAGATCGTCTCCGCGGGCCGCGAACGGTAGGGCACGCCGGGAAGGATCATGAAGCCGTCCGCGCCGACCTCGGCGGCCGCTTCGGCTGCCGCCTGGGCCCGTCGCGTTGCACTCTCGCACACGGTCATCAGCACCGGCTTTCCGCCGGCCGCCGCCTTTGCAATGGCCAGGATCTCGAGCTTCTCCTCCGATTCCAGAGCCATCGCCTCGCCGAGTGAGCCGCAGACGATGAGGCCGTCGACGCCGGCGTCGATCTGCAGGCCGAAGCAGCGCTCCATCTCGCGCTTGTCGAGCGCGCCCTCCTCGGTGAATTTCGTCGTCACTGCGGGAAAGACGCCGCGCCACATGTGTCCGCTCCTCATGTCGTTTCGGTCGAGCTTAGAGAGCCGGTGCCGACTGGGCAAGCAGATCAGGCATTGCCGATCAGCATGCCCGCCGCGAAGACCAGAGCGCCACCGATCACCACCTGGATCACGGCGCGGGCCCAAGGCGTCTCCATCCAGTGGTTCTGGATGTACGCGATCACCCACAGTTCGACGAACACGATGGCGACTGCAATCGCGGTGGCGGTCCAGAAGTGCGGAATCAGATAGGGCAGGGCGTGCCCGAGGCCGCCGGCCGCCGTCATCACGCCGCAGGCGAGCCCGCGCTTGATCGGCGAGCCGCGGCCGGAGATCTTGCCGTCGTCGTGGGCAGCCTCGGTGAATCCCATCGAGATGCCGGCGCCGATGGCGGCGGCGAGGCCGACGAGGAGCGTGGTGTGGGTCTCGTGGGTGGCGAACGCCGTAGCGAAGATCGGCGCCAGCGTTGAAACCGAGCCATCCATCAGGCCCGCCAGGCCCGGCTGCACGTAGGTCAGGATGAACTGCCGCCGCTCCGTGGCGGCCTCTTCGTCCCTGATGTCCTCGGGCGTGTGCTTCTCGCCGAGCCGCCGGGCAAGGCTCTCGTGACTCTGCTCGGCGACGGCGAGATCCCCGAGGAGCTGGCGCGTGCCGGCGTCGGAAACGTGCTTGATGGCTTCTAGGTAGAAGCGGTGGGCCTGCCCCTCCATCGCCTCCGCCTCGGCCCGGACCTTGTCGATCGAGAGGTTCTTGATCAGCCAGTCCGGCTTGCGTTCGTAGAACCCGCTGACGTGCTCGCGCCGGATCAGCGGAATTCGCTCGCCGAAGCGCTCGCGATGCCGGGCGATCAGCCCGTCGCGGTGCAGGTTTTCCTCCTCGGCCATGTCCTCGAAGACTCTCGCGGACGCCGGATACTGATCGCGGATCGCGTCTGCGTAGGCGAGGTAGATGCGGGCGTCGTCCTCCTCCGACGAAATTGCGAGCGCCAGGATCTCCTGCTCGGAAAGGGACGAGAACGGGCGGCGGCCAAAACTGAAGATGCGGTTGAACATTGGGGCCCCGGCTAGTTTAGAATCGTTCCAAGGAAATAAGGAAATCCAGCGCCCGGTCAAGCGTCGATCACCCGGTTCCCGCCCGGCAATCGCTTCGACGTCGTCTCCCGCCGCACGGCGTGCCGGCGGTTGATGAGAATTCCTCCTGGCCTCGGCTGCCTTGGATACGTCCGTTTCCGGGCCGCCGGGACGTACGGAGACCCACGATCAGTCGCGCAGCAGTTCGTTGATCCCGACCTTCGATCGCGTCCTTTCGTCGACGTGCTTGACGATGACGGCGCAGTAGAGGCTCGGTCCAGGCTCGCCGTTGCCCATGGGCTTGCCGGGCATCGAGCCCGCCACGACGACCGAATAGGGCGGCACTTCGCCATAGCTGACCGAGCCGGTGGCGCGGTCGACGATCTTGGTCGACTTGCCGATGAAAACGCCCATCCCGAGAACGGAGCCCTCGCGCACGATGCAGCCCTCCACGACCTCGGAGCGGGCGCCGATGAAGCAATTGTCCTCGATGATCGTCGGGCCGGCCTGCATCGGCTCGAGCACCCCGCCGATGCCGACACCGCCCGACAGATGGACGTTCTTGCCGATCTGCGCGCAGGAACCGACGGTCGCCCATGTGTCGACCATCGTGCCTTCGTCGACATGGGCGCCGAGATTGACGAAGGAGGGCATCAGCACCACTCCCTTGCCGATATGCGCCGAGCGCCGCACCACCGCGCCGGGAACCGCGCGAAAGCCTGCCTTTTCGAACTGCGTGGCGCCCCAGCCCTGGAATTTCGAAGGTACCTTGTCCCACCACGACGCTTGGCCCGGGCCGCCCTCGATCACGCTCATCGGGTTCAGGCGGAAGGACAGCAGCACTGCCTTCTTGAGCCACTGGTTGACCGTCCAGTTCCCGTCGGGCCCGCGTTCGGCGACGCGTGCACTGCCTTTGTCGAGGAGGTCGAGCGCCGCCTCGACCGCTTCGCGGACGGCGCCCCGGGTGCCGGTGTCGACCTCGGCCCGGTTGTCGAAGGCGGTTTCGATTTCCTGTTCGAGGGCGGCGAGGTCGGGCGTGCTCATGAAAATTCCTTAAACTTCGCGACGTATTGTCCCGTGAGATCGGGTTTGACGGCCGTCAGGTGTTTGGATCCTCGGCGACATCTCCTAAGGGAGCTTGCGACGAGCGTCAATTCCGGCGCGGTGCGCGGTGTGCCGCGCGAGGCAACGAAAGGCAATCTGGACATGGCAGCCAAGCGCAAGGACGACCGCTGGGACCCTCTCGCCGACAGCGGCACCGACCGTTCCCGCGCCAGGCGCATCCCGGAGACGCCGCAGAGCGCTTCTCCGTCCTATCGGCTCGCCTATGCGGACGACGACTTCATGTGCCGCGAGGAACTGCGGCCCGTGCGGCTGCAGCTTGAGTTGCTGAAGACGGAGATGCTGCTGACGGAGGCGGGCATAAAGTCGACCATCGTCCTGCTTGGCGGCGCCCGCATTCCCGCGCCGGGCGTCGAGCCGTGGGCGGCGCGCAACGAAACGCAGCGCGGGAACCTGATGGCTGCGTCGAACTACTACGAGGAGGCGCGAAACTTCGCCCGCCTGTGCTCCCGCGAGGCGCGCCGGCACGACTGCCACGAATACATCGTGGCGACCGGCGGCGGACCGGGCGTGATGGAGGCCGGCAACCTCGGGGCGGCGGAGGAAGGCGTGCCGTCGGTCGGGTTCAACATCATGCTCCCCCACGAGCAGGCTCCGAACGCCTATGTCACGCCGGAACTGACGTTCAATTTCCACTACTTCGCCATACGCAAGATGCATTTCCTGATGCGCGCAAGGGCGGTTGCCGTGTTTCCCGGCGGCTTCGGCACCCTCGATGAGATGTTCGAGGCGCTGACCCTCATCCAGACGAAACGGATGGAGCGCATTCCCTTCCTTCTGTTCGGCCGTGCCTTCTGGCAGCGCATCGTCAATTTCGAGGGCCTGGCGGAATTCGGCACGATCGCACCGGACGATCTGGAGCTGTTCTCGTTCGTGGAAACGGCGGACGAAGCATGGAAAGTGATTGCCGGCCGATACGGCCTGCCGGCCTGAACCGGATCAGCGCCGGCTTGCCGCGGAGAGGAAGCCGGCCAGGTCGTCGGTGACGTAGTCGATCTGCTCGCCGTCGCGGCCCTCGCGCTCCCAGCTCTCCCCAAAGCTTTCCTCCAGGTTGCGCGGCACGATCAGCACCGTCGTCATGCCGAGCGCCCGCGGAACGGTGAGATTGCGCGGCAGGTCCTCGAACATCGCGGCGTGCCTGGCGTCGACCCTGTGGAGGCCGAGGAACTTGTCGTAGGTCTCGGCCGCGGGCTTGGGGACGAGATCGGCGGCAACGATGTCGAAGATGTCGTCGAAGTGCTCGAGAATGCCCAGCGCCCGCGCCGTGCGCCGGGCGTGGCGCGTGTCGCCGTTCGTGAAGATGAACTTGCGCCCCGGCAGGGCCTTGATCGCCGCGCCGAGCGCCGGGTCGGGCGAGACCCAGGAATAGTCGATGTCGTGGACCCGCTCCAGGAATGCGTTGGCGTCGATGCCGTGGTTGCGCATCAGCCCCTGCAGGGTCGTCCCGTGGTCGCGGTAGTAGCGCTTCTGGATCTCGCGCGCCTCGTCCTGCGGCAGCTGCAGCAGCTCCGCGACGAACGCGGTCATGTTGCGGTCGATCTGCGAGAACAGGTCGGTGTGGCGGGGGTAGAGCGTGTTGTCGAGATCGAATACCCAGTCGGTGACATGGGCGAAGTCGGCCGGCTGCGGCGCGGAGAGCTTGCGGTTCATTGCTTCGGCTTACGCCATCTCGGGCCTCGACGCAAAGCCGCCGGTTGCCGCGGCCCGGTTCCGGCCGCCGGGACCGGCGGACGGCCGTTCAGTTGGACCGGAGCTTGGCGGGATCGAGCGGCGGTTCCGCCTTGTGGCGTCGGATGATCCCGGGAATGTCGGCCTCCGCCATCGCCTTGCCGAGCGCTTCGAAGGACGGCAGCACGAAATAGGCCCGCTGGAACCTGTCGATCTCGTAGCCGGTCCGCATGATCGTCTCGATGTCCATCGGCACATGGTTCGCCGATTCGTCCTCCACGGCGAACTGCAATTCGCTGTAGGACGACATCAGCCCGGCGCCGAACGCCTTGAGCGGCGCGTCCTTCTCCTGGATCAGACCGAATTCGGCCGTGTACCAGTAGAGCCGCGTGATCATCTCGTCGCCGCCCGAGTCGATGACGTCGAGCGCCGTCCTGCCATATGTCTGCATGAAGTCGGCAAAGGTCGGCTGGCTCAGAATCGGTACGTGGCCGAAGAAGTCATGGAACATGTCGGGCTCGACGATGTAGTCGAGTTCGCCCATGCCCCTCAGCCAGTTCGTCACCGGAAAGCGCCGGTTGGCGAGGTGGTCGAAGAAAGGGACGGCCGGTATGAGCCCCGGTACGGCAACGAGCCGCCAGCCGGTGAGCCTTGCCAGCCTGCCGCTGACTTCGGCGAAATCGGGCACGCGCTCCATCAGGCCGAGTGCGTCGACGCCCTCGAGGTAGGAGCGGTGCGCCAGCCGGCGCGTCAGCTCCGCCTGCCGCTCCGATAGCGTGCGCCAGACGGCCTGGTCCTCCTGCGAATAGGCGGAATAATCCTGTTCGACCGTGAAGTCGGGGCGGCAGCGCGTATAGTCGCCGCGCATGCCCTGCTCGGCGCATTCGCGCGCGTAGTCCTGAACGGAAAGCGACATGGCAAACCTCCTTCCACGCCCGATGATAGATCGTCGGAAAGGGTGGATTTGACTTTTCCGGGTAGAATTGGGCAGAATTTGAGGCGAATTCACCCAAGGGAGGCGAATTCGATGAGGAGACAGACACTCGACGCGCACGAAGTCCGCATGCTCGACATCCTCCAGCGCGAAGGCAGGAAGTCGGTCTCGGACCTTGCGCAGGCGATCGGCCTCTCGGCGACGCCTTGTACCCGGCGCCTCGACGCACTCCGCGAGACCGGCATCATCACGGGCTTTTCCGCACGCGTCGACCGGCGCGCCCTCGGTCTCGAGGTCGAGGTCTTCGTCAATGTGAGGCTTACGACCCATTCCGACAACTCGCCCGACGTGTTCATCCAGCACGTCCGGCGGATGGAGCCGGTGGTCGCCTGCTGGTCGCTGACGGGCGATCACGACTTCATGCTTCAGGTCGTGCTGCCGGGAGTCGACGACCTCGCCGACTTCATCGCGTTCCGGCTGCTGCGCATTCCCGGTATCCGCGATGTGCGCACCAACCTCGTGCTGAAGGACATCAAGGAGCCGGGCGGCCTGCCGTTGTCGCACCTGACCGGCTGACGCGCGGCCTCAGGGAACGATCAGCGTCCCTGCCCCGTGTTCCGTGAAGATCTCGAGAAGCACGGCATGCGGTGTCTTTCCGTTGAGGATGACGACGCCCTCGACGCCGGCCTCGATTGCCTCGATGCAGGTTTGCACCTTGGGGATCATCCCGCCCGAGATCGTGCCGTCCGCGATCAGCCGTCGCGCTTGCGCCACGGAAAGTTCCTTGATCAGGTTCTTGTCCCTGTCGAGGACGCCAGGGACGTCCGTCAGGAACAGAAGCCGCGTCGCGTTGAGCGCGCCGGCCACCGCGCCCGCGAAGGTATCGGCGTTTATGTTGTAGGTGTGGCCGTCGCGCCCGGGGGCCACGGGGGCGATGACGGGTATCATCTCCGACTTGGCGAGCAGATCGAGCAACGTGCGGTCGACCTCGACGACCTCGCCGACGAAGCCGAGGTCGAGGACGCGCTCGATGTTCGAGTCGGGGTCGACGATCTTCTTCCTCGCCTTCTCGGCGAAGACCATGTTGCCGTCCTTGCCGCAAAGGCCGATGGCCCATTCGCCCTCGGCATTGATCATGGCGACGATTTCCTTGTTGATGGAACCGGCCAGAACCATTTCGACGATCTCGACCGTCTTCTCGTCGGTGACCCGCAGGCCGCCCTCGAATTTCGATTCGATGCCCATCTTCGTGAGCATCGCGCCGATCTGGGGGCCGCCGCCATGGACCACGATCGGGTTCACGCCGGACTGCTTGAGCAGTGCGATGTCGCGCGCGAACGCACGCCCCAGCGTCGCATCGCCCATGGCGTGGCCGCCGTACTTCACGACGATCGTGCGGTTCTCGTAGCGCTGCATGTAAGGCAGCGCCTGCGAAAGGAGATGCGCCTGTGTCTGGCTTTCGTTCGCGCTCATGGGTGTCCCTCTGGATTCGCGAGGGCTGTCTTAGCGACATTGGGCCGGGCGGGCAATCCGCCGGCGCGATCAGCCGCTGCGCAGTTGCGCGATGCTCAGCATGAGGTCGGCGCTGATGCCGGAGGAAGTGGAGCCCCCGGAGAATAGCGCGAGCGTCGGATCGGTCGTCGGGTCGTTCTGCTGCATGTCGTACATGCTGGCGAACTGCGCGAGGAAATGCTGCAGCTTGGCGGGATCCTGGAAATCCTTCACATCGATGCGGCTGTCGATGTAGTTCGCCTGGATGTCGATGTTCGCGGCGCTGGTGTCGGAGGAGATCCCGAGCGCGGTCTGCGCGACCTGCAGCAGCGCCGGGTCGGCGAGGATGTCGTAGGCGGAGGAAATGTCCGCTGCCTTGCGTTCGAAATAGAGCGCCAGGCGCACCCCCGTGTTGTCGTTGCCCTCGTTCTCCTCCAGCGTCTGGCGATTGTAGAGGTCCCCGGTCCTGACGATGCTGAGCCGCGACTGGGCCGAACTCGTCTGGTCGAGGCCGGTCGTGCCGTCCGACTGGAAATTGAAGCTTGCCGCGAAGTCGCGGAGCTTCTGGCCCGCCGCGGCGTTGACGTAGCTCTTCGGGTCGCTGAAGTCGCTGGTGAGCGCCTTGCGCAAGTCCGAGGTGCTGACCGACTTCGGATCGATGCCGCCGGCGAGGAGGGCGTAGTCGACGAGCCGGCTGTCGCCCAGGAAGTCGTCGACCGACGTCACCTTGTCGATGGCGCCGTCGTAGTAGGCGGTCTCGGTCTTGGCGTTTTCCGTGGTGATGTCGCCAGTGCCGGCGAGGGCCGCATAGGCGGTCTCCGTGCTATGCTTGTCGGCCGTCGATTGCGCCACCCTCGGGGCTGCGGCCTGGCCGTCTGGGCTGAAGTTGAAGGCGGCCGCCAACTGGGCGAGGTTCTTGTCGTGGAGGCTGTTGACGTAGCTCGAGGGGTCTTCCGTGTCGCTCGTCAGGACGCGCTTTATCTCGGTCTTGGAGACCGATCCCGCGTCGATGCCATAGGCCTGCAGCACGTAGGCGTAGAGCCTGCTGTCGTTGACGAGGTCGTCGACCGACTTCACGTTTTGCGACGCGCTCTGGAAATAGCTGGTGGCGTTGTCGACCTGCGCCTGCTCACCGCTGGAGTATTTCTGGAGATAGGCGTTCGTCACGGACTGGAGACTGTCTCCCGAGAGCGCAGCCTGGCCGGCCGGGACGCTGCCGTCCGCATTGAAGTTGAAGAACGCGGCGAGGCCGGAATAGTCCCCGGCCGTCTGCGTGTTGGCGAAGCTGTTCGGATCCGTGGAGTCGCTGGTCAGCGCCTGCCTGATGCTGTTCGGGTCGGTCGCGTAGGAATCGAACCCGAAGGCGGTCAGCACGTACTGGTAGAGGCGGCTGTCGTTCATCAGGTCGTCGACGGAGGTGATCGACCCCATCTGCTGGGTGAAATACGCGGTGGCGTCCGCGGCCATCTGCGGCGTCGGCCCGTCGGCCTCGTAGTAGGCGTAGTCAGCGGCCGTCCCGGCGAGCTGGTCGGCCGTCTGTGCGCTCGTGCCTGCGGCGAGCGTGCCGTCTGCCTGGAAGCTGAACGCCTTGGCGAGATTGAGATATTCCGTGCTTCCGAGCTGGTTGGCGTAGCTCGCGGGGTCGGAGAGGTCGCTGGTGAGCACCTTCCGGATCGTGTCGGTCGAGGCGTAGGCCGGGTCTATCCCGTTCGCTTTCAGCGCGTAGTCGAGAAGCCGCGAATTGCCCATCAGGTCGTCGACGGACGTCACGTTGCCGATCGCCGACTTGTAGTAGGCCGTCTCGGTGTCGACGCTCGCCAGCTTGTCCTGCATGCTCTGGCTGTAGAGGCCGATGGTGGCGTCTTCCTGCGCCGAGGACTGGCCGTCGAAGGCAGTGGTGGCGATGCTGCCGTCGGAGTTGAAGTTGAAGGCGGCGGCGAAATCCTTGTAGCGCGTGTCCTGCAGCTTGTTGGCAAAGCTGTTCTTGTCCGTGAGGTCGCTTTCCAGCACCTTCTTCATGAACGCCTTGGCGTAGGTCATGTCCTCGAGGCCGTAGGCCTTCATCGCGTAGGAGAAGAGCCTGTAGTTGCCGAGGAAGTCGTCGACGGAGGTGACCTTGCCGATATTGTCCCTGTAGTACTGCGCGTCCCGGCTGACGATGGGATCCTGCGCCGTCCGTTTCAGCGTTGCCTGGAGGTCGCTGTTGACCAGGTTGAAACTGGAGAGAGTCGAGGTCATGTGCGGGCGCCGCGATTTCGTGGGGCTGCATTCTGGCACGCGATAGTTGCCCGAAGCTTAACTTCCGGCCCGCGAACGGGCCCGGTCGGTTTCTTGCCGCGGCTGCGGGGCTTTCAAAGGCAGCCCGAACCGATATGCTGGCCCGCGAACAAGGGGCAGGAAGGAACATCGAGGCGCATGGCGGACGATCCGATTGCCGAATTGATCAGCCGTGTCGCCTTGAAGGAACGTGCCGCCTTTTCGCGGCTCTATGGCGAGACCAGTGCGAAACTCTTCGGCATTTGTCTGCGTATCCTGAAGGACCGCGCCGAAGCGGAAGAGGCACTGCAGGAGATCTATGTGAAGGTCTGGCAAAGGTCCGCGCGCTTCGCCACCGGCCATGCCAGCGGCATGGCGTGGCTGGCGGCCGTCGCGCGCAACCATTCGATCGATGTGCTCAGGACAAGACGCCCCGTTTCGTCCGACATCGACGAGGCGTATGATCTTGCCGACGACGCGCCCGACCCGGAGCGCTCGGCCGTTCTCGGCGGCGAGGGGAGGCGGATCGACGCGTGCATGGAAGAGCTCGACGGCGACCGCGCCCGAGCCGTGCGCGGCGCCTACGTCGAAGGCCTGAGCTATCAGGAACTGGCCGATCGATACGAGGTGCCGCTGAATACGATGCGCACATGGCTGAGGCGCAGCCTCATCAGGCTGAGAGAGTGTCTCGAGAGATGAACACGAGCGAGGGCACGAACGGCGAAGGCGGACGCGACGAGATCATCGCGGGCGAATACGTGCTCGGCGTGCTTTCCATCGAGGCGCGCCGGGCGGCGGAGGAGCGCATGGTGCGCGAACCCGAATTCGCCGCCCGGGTGAGGCGCTGGGAGCACGATCTCGCCGGCTTCAACGAGGACTACGAGGCGGTGGCACCGCCGCGCACCGTGTTCGACCTTGTCGAAACGCGGCTCTTTCCCTCGGCGGAGCGCACCGGGCTCGCCGCCGCGCGGGCGTCGGGCGGCCTGTGGAATTCGCTGGTTTTCTGGCGCGGCCTCGCCCTCGCGTCGCTGCTGGTGGTGGCCGGCATGGCTGCCATGGTCGTGGAATTCGCAGGACAACCGCGTACCGGCGCTCCGCTCGTGGCAGAGCTGTCGGCGCAGAACGGTCCGATCAGCCTCGTCGCCCGCTATGACCGGGCGAGCGGTTCGCTGCAACTGACCCCGGTCGCGGCGAAGGCCGGGAAGCCGCACTCGCTCGAATTGTGGATGATCAACGGCAAGCAGGCCCCGGTCTCGCTCGGCGTGCTTCCGCAGAACGGGCGCGGGGAGATCGTCGTTCCAGCGCAGATGCGCGGGAAATTCGCAGCCGGCACGGTCCTGGCCGTCAGCCTCGAGCCGGAGGGCGGTTCGCCCACGGGCAAGCCGACCGGTCCCGTGCTGGCGTCGGGATCCGCAAGAACGCTCTGAAGAGGCCGAGACCAAGCCGGTGGCGGCGTCCTGTCCATCTGCCGGCTCGAAATTTTCGCGAGGCTTCCCGCGAGAAGAGGCGGACATCTCCCCGGAGATGAGAAATCGGACCCGCAAAGCTGCGCGCCCGAAAGTCAGACAGCGGCACGGAAGATTAGCGCCTTTCCGTCTCCAGGCAAAAGTGCGCGTATTTAAACTCGAACTCTCGACAAGGAGCGGGACAACAGACGTCCTTCCGTCGCGGAATTTCAATTTAATGTTCAACGTATATTGCTCCGGCTTGTCTTAACTGTCTGCGTCTTGCTCAGCCTCCAGTCTTTTCATCTCTGCGATCGCATAGTACTCAGGCAACAGCATCTCGGTATGCTTTCGTCTGTCGGTTCCGTGTCCTTTTTCCGGGTTATTCAGTGCAATGCTTTGATTGTTGTGAAGATTATTCTGCTTCGCCTTGAGTTCTGACAGGACGCCATTATATTGCTTGTCGCAAGGATGATTTTGGAATGCGGACTTGTTCCCGCCGGGTTTGGCTGATGTCGTCAGTTCGACACTATGACCGCTGGCACCTTTCTTGCGTTGGGCTTGAAATGCATGACCCCGAACGGCCCTGGCAATAAATCTGATTGATTTAAACAATTTTCATTTCCTCTCTAATTGTCGAAGCCGCCAACGGCCGGCTCCGGTCGGATTGAAGATTGCGCAATATCGTTGCGCGGCTGAAATGTCTCTTGCGTCCCGCTCTTTTCGGGATTTGACAGCTTCCGATGAGTGTTTTCTTGTGGAAGCTTTTCTAATGCAGAACGGTCTCAATTAATGTGCCAAACGTGACGCGTCGGGGATTTTTCTGCGTGCGTCATTGTCTAGCGATCACTCGCGAACACGCGGGTTTGATCTCCTTTGAATGCCGGATTTATTTCCTTGTCGCTGGCTCTGCGCCATTCTCGACATGACCAGTCGTCCACAAACCGCACCGTGGAGAACCCGGACCATGATGAACCGCCGCAATTTCCTCTTGTCGACCGCCGGCGCCGCGGCCTTCGCAGGCTTCGGCCTGGCGGGACTTCGCAAGCCCGCCGAGGCGGCCGACAGAAAGTTTCCCTATACCCTCACCGATGCCGAGTGGCGCAGGAAGCTGACGCCGGCCCAGTACGACATCCTGCGAAAGGAAGGCACGGAACCGCCTTTCTCCAGCCCGCTCCTGAAAGAGCACCGCGTCGGGATTTTTCATTGTGCCGGCTGCAACCAGGCCCTCTATTCGTCGAAGGCGAAGTTCGACAGCGGAACCGGCTGGCCAAGCTTCTACGAAGCCCTGCCTGGCGCGGTCGGGCACCGGCAGGATACATCGCTCTTCATGGTGCGCACCGAGGAGCACTGCTCCAATTGCGGCGGACATCTCGGCCACGTCTTCGACGACGGCCCGCCGCCGACCGGCAAGCGGCATTGCATCGACGGCGTCGCGCTCTCATTCGTTCCCAAGGCCGACGCCTGACCGGAACGCCGGAGGCCCTACGCGGTCACCGCATAGGCGATAGCGGCACGAAGGTCCTCGAGGCCCGCTCCCTTTTCCGAGGAAGTCGCCAGCACTTCCGGAAAGGCGGCGGGCCTCTTCTGCAGGCGGCTCGCCGTCTCGTCCAGCAGCCGGGGTACTCCGGCGGCCTTTATCTTGTCGATCTTCGTCAGCACCACCTGGTAGGAAACGGCCGCCTTGTCGAGCAGGCCGAAGACCTCCTCGTCGTTCTTCTTGATGCCATGCCGGGCGTCGATCAGCACGAAGACACGCTTCAGCGTCGCCCGCCCGCGCAGATAGTCGAAGACGAGGGCGGTCCAGGCATCGACCTGGTCCTTCGGAGCCTTCGCGTAGCCGTAGCCGGGCATGTCCACCAGCGCCATGCCGGGCATGTCGGCGCTGTCGCCGGCGTGGCCCTCCGGGACGAAGAAGTTGAGTTCCTGCGTGCGACCGGGGGTGTTCGAGGTCCTCGCCAGGCCCTTCTGGTTGAGAAGCGCGTTTATGAGCGAAGACTTTCCGACATTCGAGCGGCCGGCGAAGGCGATTTCGGGCGGGCCTTCCGGCGGCAGGAAGCGCATGGCCGGAACGCCGCGGATGAAAATCCACGGGCGGGAGAAGTCACCCGCAAGCGCCCGCGGATCGGCGGGCACGGTGGGCTTGTCGTTCGATTGGTTCACGCCGCCTCCGGTCGGTCTGGGAGCATCAGCCAGCGGGAATTGGCGTTCGCGGGCGACTTGTCAACTCGTGCGCCGGCCCGGCGGCCCGCGGGAAAGGGTGAATGGCGCAAAAGTTGCTCGGCGGTGGGACTGAACGCTTCCCAACGGGCGTGCGCGGCACTAGAACCGGCGTCATGCAGAAACGCGTCACGGGCCCGGAAATCGAGAAGCTGATCCAGTTGCTGGCGCGCGTGCCGGGCCTCGGTCCGCGTTCCGCGCGGCGTGCCGCCCTGCACCTGATCAAGAAGAAGGACCAGCTCCTCGGTCCCCTCGCCGGCGCCATGGCGGAGGCCTGCGAGAAGGTCAGGATATGTTCGGTCTGCGGCAACGTCGACACGGCCGATCCCTGCACGATCTGCACGGACGAGCGCCGCGACGCATCGACGATCGTCGTCGTCGAGGACGTAGCCGATCTCTGGGCGCTGGAGCGCGCCGGGGCGATCGACGCCGCCTACCATGTGCTCGGCGGGACCCTGTCTCCGCTCGACGGGATCGGACCGGAGGATCTCAACATCAAGGCGCTGGTGGACCGGGTGACCGCGGGCGGCGTCGGCGAACTGATCATCGCCGTGAACGCCACGGTCGAGGGCCAGACCACGGCGCACTACATCACCGACCAGCTGGCCGGTCTCGACGTCAAGATCACGCGTCTCGCCCATGGCGTGCCGGTGGGAGGCGAACTGGACTATCTCGACGAAGGCACCCTGTCGGCGGCGCTGAGGTCACGGACCGCGTTCTAGGCTTTCGCGGTCAGGCTATGTCCTCCGATCCCGCCGCGCGCTTGCGTCCGGAGATCATGGCTGCGATCAGGTTCTCGCGGTGGCGGTAGCTTGCCAGGAGAACTCCGCAGAAATGCACCGCGACGAGCAGGAGAAGGCCGTGCGCGAGCAGCGAGTGCAACTCGGCGACCCAGGCGACGCCCCAGTAGCGGTCCGTCGTCATCATCCAGCCCGAGGCGGCGGTGCCGGCCATGACGAGCATCAGCGTGACGACCATTGCGCCGCCCGCGGGATTGTGCCCCACATAGCGGCACTCGTTGCCGGCGGCGATCGCCTTCAGATATCCGGCGACCGTGGTCGGATGGCGCAGGAACTGGGCGAAGCGGGCATAGGTCGTTCCGAGGAAACCCCATACGACGCGCAGCGCGACGAGCCCGAGCGCAGTATAACCGGCAATGTGGTGCACGGCCTCGGTCGAGTGCGCACTGAACCAGGCAACGAAGAAGCTCGCCGCCACACCCCAGTGAAAGACGCGTACCAGAGGGTCCCAGACGCGCACGATGCGCGCGTCCGGGGCAGGCGACGGCCTACTTTTCGCCGGCTTCGGCATTGGAGACCTTCTTCAGCGTCTTGGCATTGTAGGCCACGTTGACGCGCTTGCCGCTCTTGTTCACGGCATAGACCTCGTAGCAGCCGCCTTCCTCCTTGATCCTGCGGACCTTCAGGCCTTCCTTCTTGAGATTGGCCTTCAGGGTCGCCTGTGACTTCCAGGCGCTCTTGGGAGCAGTGGTGCATGCTGCGCCTGCAGCGAAGGCCGGGGCAGCCGACGTGATCATCGCCAGGACAGACAGAGTTGTGACTAGACGCTTCAATTGAAATCTCCATGTTTGGATTGAACAGCCGCGACACTAGGCACCGAGGCTGACAGGCACCTGAAGAAATCGTGGCCTGATGATGGCTCCCTGCGTACACCCTGGCGCTGCCATGTCGGGCTTCGACATCCGTCCCGCCTTCCACTAGCCTGCCCCGAACGCCGCGATTCGCGAGGTCGGAAGACAGATGCCCGCCAGATTTCTCGCCGCCCTGCTGCTGCCCTTGTGCCTCGGTCTTGCCACACCCGCGGCGGCCCTCTCCCGGTCGGCCGTGGAGGCGCAGTTCCGCACCTGGCTCTCGGGTGATCTCTGGCCGGCGGCCCGCGGGCGCGGCGTCTCTTCCGCCACCTTCCGTCGGGCTTTCGAAGGCGTCTCGCTCGACTGGAGCCTGCCGGATCTGGTGCCCCCCGGCACGCGGCCGCCCGAACGGCGCGCGCAGAGCCAGGCGGAGTTCCGCTCCCCCGGCGCCTACTTCTCGCAGTCCCGCCTCGCCGGCCTCGCTGCCGCGGGACGCAGGCTGCAGGCGCGCTGGTCGGGCACGCTTTCGCGGATCGAGTCGAAGTACGGCGTTCCGGGACGCTTCCTGCTGGCGATCTGGGGTCGCGAGACCGGCTTCGGCGCCGCAGCCATACCCCAATCGGCGATCCGCGTCCTCGCGACCAGGGCCTTCATGTCCGGCCGCAAGGAGCTCTTTCGCGACGAGCTCCTTGCGGCCCTGGAAATCGTGCAGCGGGGCGATGCCGCACCCTCCGAGATGAAAGGTTCGGCCGCAGGCGCAATGGGCCAGCCGCAGTTCATGCCGTCGAGCTATCTGAAATACGCCGTGGACTTCGACGGTGACGGCCGGCCCGACATCTGGCAGTCGGTGCCGGACACGCTGGCTTCCATCGCCAACTTCCTCGCCAGGCAGGGTTGGGAGCGAGGCCGCGACTGGGGCTACGAGGTGACGATCCCGGATGGTGTCTCCTGCGCGCAGGAGGGGCCGGACCGCGCCCGCCCGATCGCCCGGTGGAAGGCCGAGGGGATCCGGCGCGTCGCCGGTCGCAGCTTTTCGGCTGCGCAGGAGGCGGAGACGGGCATGATGCTGGTGCCTGCCGGGACACATGGTCCCGAATTCATCGTCACGCCGAACTTCTACGTGCTGAAGCAATACAACAACTCCGACCTCTACGCCCTGTTCATCGGCAACCTCGCCGATCGCATCGCGTATGGTTCGGGAGATTTCTCCGGCCATTGGGGCGATGTCGGCCACATGCTGCGGTCGGACGTCGCCGCGATGCAGCGTGCGCTGCAGAAGAGAGGCTACGATGTCGGCGGCGCCGACGGCCTGCCCGGCTTCAAGACGCGCCGTTCGATCGGCGAATGGCAGCAGAAAGCAGGCCTGCACCCCACCTGCTTTCCCGATCCTGCGATGCTGGCCCGCCTCCGGTGAGGGCGCGCTTCATGCGCTGTGGACCTCGCCGGCACTGGCGACTATAAAGCTCCCCACCCGAGGAGATGACCTGATGTTCCAGTCCCTGCCGGCTCCCAAGCCCGACGCCATCCTTGCCCTGATGCAGACCTTCAGGGAGGATCCCCGCCCCGGCAAGATCGATCTCGGCGTCGGCGTCTACAAGGATGCGGGCGGCGCGACCCCGATCATGCGTGCCGTCAGGCAAGCCGAGCGCCGACTGGCCGACGAGCAGGAAACCAAGAGCTATGTCGGACCGCTGGGCGACGCGGCCTTCAACGATTCAATGCGCCAGCTCGTCCTCGGTGACTGCGTTCCGTCAGGCAGGTTGAGCGCGGCGCAGACCCCGGGCGGCAGCGGTGCGCTGCGCCTGCTCTTCGATCTGGTGCGACGCGCCGAAGGCGGGCGGACGGTCTGGACCAGCACGCCGACCTGGCCCAACCACCTGGCAATTCTCGCGCAGATCGGCATCGAGACAAGTCCATACCGGTATTTCGACGCGGAAACACGCGCCGTCGACTTCCAGGCGATGATGGACGACCTGAAGCAGGCGAAGTCGGGAGATGTCGTTCTCCTCCATGGGTGCTGCCACAACCCCACCGGCGCCAACCTGAAGTCCGACGAATGGCAGGCGGTCGCCGACCTGGTGCTGGATCGGGGACTGGTGCCCTTCATCGACCTCGCCTACCAGGGCTTCGGCGACGGCCTCGAGGCCGATGCCGCCGGCGTCCGTCTCGTGGCGGCACAAGTTCCGGAAATGCTCCTGGCTGTCTCCTGCTCGAAGAATTTCGGCGTCTACCGCGACCGCGTCGGTGTCGCCTTCGCGCTTTCGGCGCCGGAGGACAGGACGAACGTGCAGGGGGCGCTCTCGACGCTGGCGCGGACGAATTGGTCCATGCCGCCTGACCACGGCGCGGCCTGCGTTCGCCTCGTGCTCGGCGACGCGGCACTCAGGGCCGACTGGATGGAGGAACTGGAATCGATGCGCCAGCGCATGCTCGAACTGCGCCAGGGGCTTGCGCGGACGTTGCGCGAGGCGGCGGGGTCCGACCGCTTTGCCTTCCTGGCCGATCATCGCGGCATGTTCTCGCTCGTCGGTGCGACGCCGGAGCAGGTCGGCGCGCTCAGAGAAAAGCACGCCATCTACCTGATCGGAGACAGTCGCATGAACGTCGCCGGTCTGAACGAGTTGCGTCTGGACCAGGTGGCGCACGCCTTCCTCGATGTCGGCCTCTAGTGCGGCGCGACTGCTGGTCTAGATGTTGAGCAGGGCGGCGAAGCACAGGGCCGCGCCCAGCACGATCATGATTCCCGCGACCCATCCCAGCCGGTCGCCGGTGCTGGTCGATCTGGATCTCTTGTGCCGCGATCTGGATTCCGGCTGATCAAGCACGCTCATCGTACCCTCGAATGCACGACGGTTCCTGTTGTGCGAACGCCTGTGCAATTCGCAGCGAGAACCCGCTCTGTTTTCCGTGATCTAGGAAACCTTAGCCTCAAACGGAACGGGCGCCAGATCACATGTGATGACATCGTGAATCATCACGCAGCGGGAATCCGGCCTTCCTCCGCCCGTCACCGCTGCCTCGCCTGAAATTGCGCTGACGAATCAAGGCACCCCGAACGGAGAAGATGTGAAGGTCCCGGCGCACTCCGGCGGCAGCGCGGCGGCTGTCTCAGATGGCGTCCTGATAATAGTCCGAGTAGCGCCCGATGTAGCGCTCGGATCCTCCGAGCGGCACATAGCGCGGAAGCTTCTGCATGTCCGTCCTGTTGAGCACGACGCCGAGGGTCTTCGCTTTCGTGCGGGTGTTCGCATCGAGCACCGAGCGCAGCAGCGCTCTCGGGGTATCGCCCCAGCGCGCCACGGCCACGAAGCCGTCGGTCAACGGCTCGACCGCCCGCGCGTCGATGACAGCCTTGCTCGGCGGCAGGTCGATCACGATGAAGTCGAACATTTCGCGCGCGCTTCGCATCAGATCCGCCATGCCTTGCGACGTCAGGAACTCGCTGGTGTGCTTCAGGTTTCTCTGGCCGGCGGTCGGCAGCACCGCGAGGCGTGACCGGGGGTCCACCCGGACGCATTTCGCCCAGGATTCGCCTCCGGTCACTGCGTCCACCAGACCGATCGACGACGGCTCGACAAGCTGCCGGCTGAGCCCGGGATTGCGCAGGTCGCCGTCGATCAGCAGGGTCTTGAAGCCGCTCGTGGCAAGCAGTCCCGCAAGGTTCGCCGCGACCGTCGTCTTGCCCTCGTGCGGGAGGGCGGAGATGACGCCGATCACCTTGCAGGCTTTTCCTTCGAGGACGATGTCGGCGGCCAGCTTCACGTTCCGCAGGGTCTCCGCGTAGGATGACGACGGTCGGTCGACCGCGATACGCATCGCGGGTTCGAACAGCGACGCGACCTCGGCCGAGGAGCGCTTCTTGTCGTCCTTCCTGAGTATCCGCTCCGGCAGTTCGGGAAGGTAGCCGAGAAACTTCATGCCGAGCGCGGACCGGACGTCTTCCTCCGTGCGGAAGGATCTTTCGCGGAACTCGGCGATCGTCGCGAGTCCGCCGCCCATCATGAGGCCGAGCGCCAGCGAAAGGCCCAGCACCATCTTCTTGCCGGGGCTGGATGGAGCCGTCGGGATGCCCGCCTCGGAGATCACTCGCGCCTTGGCGATCGGGAAGGTGCGTTGCTGGGAGGCCTCCTCGTAGCGCGATAGGTAGTTCTGGTAGAGCTGGTTCAGGGCGTCGGCGCGCTGCTGCAGTTCCTTCAGGTGGACGAGCGACTTGTTGGCGTCGGAGGTCTTGTCCGTGAGGCCCCCGATACTCGTCTGCAAGGAGTCGACGCGCGTCTTGGCGACCTCGTAGGCATTCTTGTAGCTGGTCGTCAGCTGTTTGAGCTCGTGGTAGATCTGCCCGGCGAGCTCCTGCTGCTGCTTGCGCAGGCTGACCGCCTGCGGATGGTCCTTCCCGAAGCGTGACTCGACGGCGTCGGCGCGGTTCGACACGCTAAGATATTGTGATTTCAGCTTCGAGAGGACGCTGTTGTCGGTCGTGACGTCCGTGGACGAGACGGTGGCGTTCTGGACGGCCTCGTCCGGACCCTTCTGCACGATTTCCTTGTATTGCCGATAGCGTGCGGATGCCGTCGCAAGGTCGGCCTGCGCCTTGATGAGCTGGGTGTTCAGATCGGAAAGCTGCTGTTCGGAGACGAGCTGGCCGCGTGTGGACGTCAGCCCGTTTTTCGCCTTGTAGCGCGCCACGGCCATCGACGCCTTCTGGGCGTTCTGCTTCAGGTCGCCGAGCCGCTGCTGCAGCCAGACCGTTGCCCTTTCGGTCGCATCGAAATTGGCGTTGAGCTGGTCTGAGAGATAGGCGTCGGCGTAAGCCCTGGCGATCCGGGCAGCGAGCTGGGCGGACTGGGCGGTGTAGGAAACCGAGAGCACCATGCTTCGGCCGGACCGCTGGACATCCAGGGATTTCCGGAGATAGGCCGCGGCCTCGAGCCGGGCATCGTCCTTCCCGTCCTGTCGCGAGGTCTTCGGGATGCCGTGCGGCAGGAGCGCGCTGACCAGATCCTTGGCCGAACTCTTCAGCCATGTGGCTGGCGAGACCGGCGGGTTCATGAACTGAGCATTCTGGTCCAGGTTCAGCTTGTCGACGACGGTCATCGCGAGCTGCTGCGACTTGAGGATCTCGATCTCGCTGGACACCTCCGTGTCGGTTTGTGCGTTTTGCGGAGCGGGCGAGGGCTGGCCGGATGCGTATTTCGCCAGATTGTTGTCGAGCAGGATCGAGGTCTGCGCCGTATAGCTTCTAGGTGCGACCACGATATAGGCGATGCCGATTGCGATGGCGACGACGACGCAGGCCCCGACGAGCCATCCGCGCCTGAGCGCGATCGTCAGGAGCTTGTCGAGATCGATGAAGTCCGATCCGTCGCGCGAGGCGGCTGGTTCGTCGATGCCGTAGTCCGGTGAATAATGCCGCTGGTCCATCTTGCTTCCAGGTTCTGTTTCTCGCAGTCGTCCGGTGCGGTCCTCCTCAAGGGCTCTGCCGCCGGCGCGACTGCGCCGGTGCGGGAGCCCGGACGCAGCCGCTGTCGCTGCGTCCGGGCTCCCGGACGGACCTCCCCGCCCTTCCGCGCGATCAGGCCGCCTTGCGTTCCCCCTCGTGCGCGGCCAGGAGTTGCTTCAGCGGTGCAAGGACGCTGTCGCGGATGTCGCCGCGTGCCAGTGCGAATGCCACCGTCGCCTCGATGAAACCCTGCTTGGAGCCGCAGTCGAAAGTCCGCCCGGCATAAGGGTGGGCGTGGAACGGCTGGATCTCGGAAAGCCGCTTCATCGCGTCGGTCAGCTGGACCTCGTTGCCTGCTCCCCGCTCCTGCCGTTCGAGAAGCCCGAATATCTCCGGTTGCAGGATGTAGCGGCCCGAGATGTAGTAGTTCGATGGTGCCGCATCCGGCTTCGGCTTCTCGACCATCGAGGTGATGCCGAAGCCGCCGTCTAGCTCCTCGCCCTTCCCGACGATGCCGTATTTCTGCGTCTCCGACGGATCGCACTGCTCGACCGCGACGACGTTGCCGCCGGTCCTGTCGTGAAGTTCCTTGACGCCGGCGAGGCAGCCTCGCTTGCCGTAGGAGACCATGTCCGGCAGCAGGACCGCGAACGGCTCGTCGCCGACGATGCCGCGCGCGCACCAGACCGCGTGGCCCAGCCCGTCCGGCGACTGCTGGCGCGTGTAGCTGATGTTGCCGGCTTTGGGCAGCAGCCTTTGCAGGGTCTCGACCTGCTCGGTCTTGCCCGCCGCCGCCAGCGCCTCGACGAGCTCGGGCTGCATGTCGAAATAGTCCTCGATGGCGCTCTTGTTGCGTCCGGTCACGAAGACGATCTGCTCGATGCCGGCCTCCATCGCCTCCTCCACCGCGTAGTGGATGACGGGCCGATCCACGATCGGCAGCATCTCCTTCGGCATCGACTTGGTCGCCGGGAGAAATCGCGTGCCGAGGCCGGCGACGGGAATGACTGCCTTCTTTACTTGCTTCATGAATGGCTTCCTTTGCTCTGAATGCCCCGTTTGCCCTTGTCGGCTTCCTCGGAAATTCTGGTTGTTGCCTCAGACAACCCTCGGATGGGGGAGTCGTTCCGCGAACCGCCGCAGCCGCGCGCCGATCGGCATTCCGAGAAGGCGGAGCGCGCGGGGATCCGTCATTGCCGTCGCGACTGCACGCAGGGCGGCACGGTTCTTGATGTGGTCGACCAGCGCCAGATACGAGGCGGCCTCAGCCAGGCTGCGGTCGCGTTTCCGCATTGCCGCGCGCATCCTTTCGTCGAGCTCGTGCTCGCGCAGGAAGGCGGCGTCGGCCCGCTGCATGGCCTCTATGTGGCTCCCTTCGAGCACCGCCGAAATCGAGCCCGGGCTGACCCGGTAGACGTAGCCGGCCGCCGGGTCGATCGCGCAGCGTGCGCCCTGTGCCAGTGCGGAAGCGAGAAAGACGAAGTCTTCGCCGATCCGTAGCGTCTCGTCATAGCGCAGGTCCTTCGAGCGTATGAAGGCATTGCTGAACACCGGCTTCATGTAGCCGAAATTGTGCTTCGACCTGAACAGCCTGTTGGACAGGATGAACGTTTCGAGGTCCATCTCGCCGATCCGCTGCAATTCGTCGCGCGGGAACATCGGCCGCGAAACACCGTCGGCGGTCTTTACCTCGAGGTTGTCCACCACGATATCGGCGCCGGCCCGCTCCGCGCGTGCTATCATCCGTTGCAGGCGGTCGGGATGCACGGCGTCGTCGGCATCGAGAACCGCAATCCATTGGCCGGAAGCCTCAGCGAGCGCGGCGTTTCGCGCCGCGGCCGGCCCGCCGTTGCACGGCAGTTCGACGACGCGGACGCCCGCATCCGCGAAATCCCTTGCCGCGTCGGCCGTGCGGTCGCTCGATCGGTCGTCGGCTACCACGACCTCTACACGCGCACCTTCCTGGCCCAGCGCGCTTGCGATCGCGTTGGGAAGGGACGTCTCGGCGTTGTAGGCCGCGATGATGAAGGTCACGTCGATGCGGGATGCCATCAGGTCTGAACTCCGACCGCGCCGTACTGGCGGATTTCGCTAAGGCCGAGGATGCCGCCGGCCGCACCGGCATGCATGATCGCGCGCAGCCCGTAGGCGACGCAGCGTCGCCGGGAGAAGGCGAGAAGCGTCGCCATTCCCGCGCAGAAACCTGTCTTGGCGAGTGCCAGGGCGACGTTCCGCACGGCACCCAAAGGCCCGTTGCGTTCCCTGAGCAGCCGGCCGTGGGTCTGGCCCGAGCGAAAGCGACGTTTCGCGAGCCAAGTGAGGCGGAGCCGCCCGGCGGGCACCGGTTCCTCCACCCATGCGTCCGGGGAAAAGGAGATGCGTGCGCCGGCACGATGGGCATGGGTGAAGAACTCCGTGTCCTCTCCACCCGTCTTGCCGAGGGCAAGATTGAACCGGCGACCGCGCAGGCTCGGGGCCCCTGTGCGCAGAAGCGCGTTGCAGGTATAGCCCGTGCCGATCTCGCCATTTACCGTGACCGGCCGGGTGGAATGAAAGTCGCCCCGGCGCATCCATTCCGGGGCTGTCCCGCCATAGAGCGCGCGAACCGGACCGAGCACCACGTCGGCGTCCGACGCCTCGGCAGTCGCGACGAGTTCGCGAAGCCAGTCGCGCGTCGCCGTCTCGTCATCGTCTATGAATGCCAGGAAATCGGCCGCGCAGGCATCGAGGCAGGCGTTGCGCGCCAGGGAAATATTGGCCGCCGGGCAGTGCAGGTATTCGACAGGGAACGGCATCGTCTCGGCAGCCGCCGTGACGACACTTTTCCCGCTCGGCTCGATGTCGTTGTCGGCCACGATGATGCGCACCGAGGTCGATGCCGGCACCACGAGTTCGGCGAGAGAGGCAAGCACTTGCCTGAGTTCGGGTCGTCGGAAGGTGCAGACGGCGACGTCGATCGACGGCCCGGCAGCGGAAGGAGAGGCCTGTGTCAAGCTGTACCCCCATTCCGCCTGCGCCCGGCAAGGAGTTGCAGCCAGAAGCCGAGAGACCAGGCGAAATGCATGATCATCGCGCAAATGCCGATCAGCGCCCCGTAAGCCTTGCGTTCATGGATCGCGACCGAAGCGCCGTAGCCGATGCAGATCAGCGCCCAGAGCAGGGCCGGCACCACGGCCATCCAGTTGAAGACGGCGAGCGTGGCGCCGGCGAGCACCGGCGCGATTGCAAGCGGCAGCAGCTGGCGAAGTCTAGGCGTGATGCGGTGCTTCAGGACGTTGCGCGCCCTTCCGCGACCATAGGCGATGTACTGGCGGAACAGCCCGGCCGCTGTGTCGCGCGGGAAATAGCTCATGACCGTCCGGTCCGTGAGCCAGATGCGGCAACCTGCCCGGCGCAGGCGGAAGTCCAGCTCGGCGTCCTCGTTGTGGCTGAACGTCTCGTCGTAGCCGCCGACCGACCTGAAAGCCTCGATGCGCATCAGCGCATGGTGGCCGTGGTCGACCCAGCACCCGGCAGCGCCCTGTCGGTGCTTGGAGCCGCCGTTTCCGAGCCTGGAGTTCTGCGCGGCAGCCGCCGCCCGCTGGAAGGGGCCACGGCCAAGAGTCTTCATCGCCACGACGACCGAATCCGCCCCCGTGTGCTCCGCTTCGTCGACCAGCCGCCGGCAGTAGTCGTCGGGATACAGGGCGTGCGCGTCGATACGGATCAGGTATCGGGCATCGTCACCGAACTGGGCCACGGCCGTGTTGACCGCCGCGCTCTGGATCCGCTTGCCGTTGTCGATCAGGGTGACGGGAGCGCCACCGGCCGCTCGTTCCGCGACGATCTCGCGCGTGCGGTCGCGGCTGCCGCCATCGGCGACGACGATGCGGGCGTCGAGTTGTCGCGCCTGCCCGGAGAACGCATCGATGAGCGCACCGACATGCGCCTCCTCGTCGAGGCAAGGCACGACGATCAGCCCGCGCGGGCGGTCTCCAACGCCGTTCTTCATGGCTTCCTGCTGCTCGGATCGGGTCATTGCGAACATCTCATGCGGCCAGAGGGGCAGCGCCCGATATGGAGCGCAGCCGGTTCACGAGACCGGCGCAGTCGGCCGGGCCGGCGCTCCACGCCGAAACATCCTGCCTTGCAACGCGTTCTGCGGCCTCGATGTAGCGATCGGCGTCCATGCAATTGCCGGCAAGCTGTGCGAGCGCCTCGCTGCTCGGCTCCGGCAGCGTGAAGCCGAGGCCCTTTTGCCGCAGGAACCTGGCGGTCTCGGTGCCTGCCATGGCGAGCGGCACGGTTGCGTGGCGGCATCCCTCGTAGAGCCGGTTCGGCAGCAGCCAGCTGGAATTCATGCCTTCCTCGAAGAAGTCCGGCAGCCAGGAGAAATGAACCTCGCCGTAGATCCGCGGCAGGTCCTCCGGATTTCGGTAGGGTCCCTCGAAGGTCACGTGCGGCGCTTCGGCGATCTCCCTGCCGAAGTCTCCGAACTGGTCGAATGCCGGCCGGCCCCGAAGAACGATCTCGACTCGTCCCTCCATGTCGCGCGCAAGACGAGAAAGGAGCTTCAGCGACTTCCGGCAGCGCAACGCGCCGAACCAGCCGATGCGCCACGGCTCGCCGGCCGCCGGCACAGGCGTGACGGCCGACGGCTCCTTGCGGTGGCCATCGAGTTCCAGAACCTTGTTTTCCAGCAGCACCAGCGGGAGGTCCGCTTGCTGGAAGCGGTCGAAATAGTTGCGGACGAATGCCGGCGAGCTCGTGACGAGCATCGAGGACTTTCGGGCGAGGCGGCGTTCGACTGCCCGCAGGGCCTGGCCGGCGACGTCTTCGCGCAGCAGCAGCCTGTGGATGTCGAGGCACTCGTAGACGACGGGAATTCCGCGTCCCAGGAGGCCCCTTGCCCTGTGGGCGAGCGCCAGCATCTCGAGGTTGCGGCCGATGATGATGTCGGGCCGGCGAATTCCGCCGAGCCGTCGCGACAGTACGAGAGCCGCACGACCGACCGACCCGACGCGATGGAGGAAACGACCGTCGTGGGTGCGGCCGAGGTCAATCGGCGCGAACGCCTCGGTGCCGGCAAGAGGGTTCGCCCGACGGCTGAAACCGGCCAGCACGACCTCGGCGCCACCGGCGGCGAGCATAAGAACCCGGCGCCGTACGCTTGGATCGTTGAGATCGTGCACGAGGTAGAGGATGCGCAGCATATCGTCCGCCATCGGTTGCCCTATTGCGAGGCCGGGGAAAGCGTGCAGGCCACCGACCCCTTGAACTGGCATTTCTGGCCGGGCGCGGTGAATGCGATCCGTTTGACCTGCATCGTCACCGGGCTACCCGGCTCCTGGAAGGCGCCGAGCCAGGAGGTGAATTTCCCGCTCGCCCAGACGCTGGCGAAGATCTTCTGCGGATGCGAGGGAATGGCGCTCTTGTCCGTCACGGTATGCACGAGCTTGCCGTCCACGTAGTAGCGGATGCGGTCCGGCTCCCATACGAAGGCGTAGTCGTGAAAACCCGTGTCGGCTCCGCCGGGCACGGCAACGAGCTTCTCGTGTCCGCCCTTGCCGGCGACATACTGGTTGAGCTGGACCCTCGACGTGTCCTTGCCCAGCACTTCGAAGTCGATCTCGTCATGCGGCTGCTTGTCGGTCTCCCCGATGTAGGTAAAGAAGGCCGAATCGAATCCGGATCCGCCGACCGACTTCATGCGGATTTCGTAGGTTCCATACCCGAAACGCGCGCGCGTCTGGATTTCCGCGCAGGCATGCTTGCGCTTTCCTGCCTTGCGCTTCTCGAAGGTCAGGTCGAGCGTGCCGTCCTGGACCGACACGTTCTTCTTCGACCATGTGCAGTTCTGGAAGGCCCCGTTCGACCAGCCGTCGGAGACGTACCAGCGCCCGCTGTCGAGCTTCTTGAAATCGTCCACGAAGGACTTGCCGCTTGCGGACCCGCTCGCCGCCGAGGCGACCGTGGCCGAAGAAAGAAGCAGCGCCGCTGCCATGACATGAATGGTGGTTTTCACTCTTCGCTCCTCGTGGACAGGTGAGGTCGGGCGCGGTCCTCAGCCCTGGGCCGCCGTGTCGATTTCGCTCTCCTGCATGAAGCGCTGGACGGTCTCCTGGACATCGTCGAAGAACGCGATCTGCTGGTCGAGCTGGGAGATGCGGCGGGAATAGCGGTCCAGCGAACTGGACATTCCGTCAACAGCGGCCGGGCTGGCGGTCGCCGCGTTGGGGTCCTCCAGCGCGTTCATAGAGAAGGCCGCCTCGGCCATGGCGGCCTCGTAACGTCGCTGCAGCCCCGCCTTTTCCTTGGCGACATCTTCGGCGATGGTGCCGAGCACGACAGTCAGCTTCTGCATCCGCAGATAGTCCTTCCAGCGGTCGCGGATGGGATTTCGAACAAGAAAGCGAACCATTTCGGTACCCCGGATAGATGACGATTTCAGTTCAGTTCGTGGTTCCCGACCCCTTCCAGCTCGCGGGCCTCGCTCCTCGGCCTCGCGAGAACCCGTCAGACGGCCCTGCGCAGCGGAACGGATCGTTCGAGGTGACCGGCATATTGCTCGACTGCGGCACGTCCGACCGAATGGTACGCAAAGCCATGGCTCTTCATGTCGCTGAGCGAGAACATGTTTCTGAGGTCGACCATGATCGGGTGTCGCAGCAAGCGCTTGTATTCGGTGATCGGCCTGTTCCTGAACTCCTCCCAGTCGGTCGCGATCACGCAGAGATCGGCATCATCGAGCGCCTCCTCCGCGCTGTCGGCATAGGTCACCGCTTCGCCGAGCATCCGCCGTGCCTGGGGCATGCCTTCCGGATCGTATGCGACGACCCGCGCGCCGGCCTGGACCAGCAGCTCGGCGAGAAGAAGTGCGACGCTGTCGCGCACGTCATCGGTGTCCGGCTTGAAGGTCAGGCCGAGGAGGGCGATCCTTTGGCCTCGCAAATCGGTGCCGGCCGCCTGTGTAACCTTGGCCATCATGCGGTGCGTGCGAGAGCGGTTGACCGCGATCACGGCCTCGACGATGGTCGCCGGGCTCAGCGCGCGCTCGCCTATATTGACCATGGCGAGCGTGTCCTTGGGAAAGCAGGAGCCGCCGTAGCCGGGCCCGGGCTTGAGGAAGGCATGGCCGATGCGATGATCGCTGCCCATTCCCCGCGAAACGTCCTCGATGTTGCCTCCGACCTTCTCGCAGAGGTCTGCAACCTCGTTGATGAAGCTGACCTTGGTCGCGAGGAACGTGTTCGCCGCGTACTTGATCAGTTCGGACGAGATGACGTCGGTGAAGATAAGCTCGGCGCCCTTGTCGCCGAACGGACGGTAGAGCGCCTGCATCGTCGCGCGAGCCCGCTCGCTCTGCGTGCCGATAACGACACGGTCGGGGTTCATGAAGTCGAAGACGGCATTGCCCTCCCGCAGGAATTCGGGATTGGATGCGATGTCGAACTCCAGGCCCGGATTGGCCTCCGCGATGATTCGCCGGACCTCGAACCCGGTCCCTGCCGGAACGGTCGACTTCGTCACCACGACGGCATAGTGGTCGAGCGCCCTGCCGATCTGCTCGGCGGCGGCGTGGACGAATCTGAGGTCGGCGTTGCCATCGAGCTTCCGGGTCGGCGTGCCGACCGCGATCATGATCACTTCGGCCTCCCTGAGCGCCTCCTCGAGGTCCGTCGTGAAGTGCAGCCTGCCCTCCTTCATGCTTTCCCCGACGATGGCCTCCAGGCCCGGCTCGTAGATCGGAAGACCGCCAGCGTTCAGCCGGGCGATCTTCTCCGAGGCGCTGTCCACGCAGGTCACTTTCATGCCCGTGCCAGCGAGGCAGGCACCACTGACGAGGCCGACATATCCGGTTCCGATCACAGTCACATTCATCTGCGCGTCTCCAATGAGGTTGATCTGTTTTATAGGGCAGATGCTATCTGATTTCAGGGACATGCTGCGATGCAGCATGTCAACAAATGTTTCCAACTCTTTCAATTTATTTGAGAGAATTCTGAATGAGAATTTAGAGATATTTAAAATCGACAAGATAATTTGTATAGATCATATATAATACGGAAACGACATAACACAAAATAGGAATTAATACATAAAGTATATGGAAATATAAGAAAGAATATATTTTGCCTGTAAAATGACGGAATGTATTATTGCATATAAAAAATTATAACATTCTTACGG
This sequence comes from uncultured Alphaproteobacteria bacterium, assembly GCA_963760965.1. Lineage (GTDB taxonomy): Bacteria > Pseudomonadota > Alphaproteobacteria > Rhizobiales > Rhizobiaceae > Pararhizobium_B. The sequence continues at coordinate 416,910 of CAVXEW010000002.1, read as the reverse complement.
AGCATGAGAGAAAGAAAGTTCTCGGTATTTCCATATAAAGTAGCAGGGAACTACGATGAATTTCAAGATTTTCCCAGGGGAACGATCCTCTTGCCAAGTAGCCTACGGAAGCAATCCCGGAAATCCGTGTCGCGACACGTCCCCCGTGAGAAACCTTCTGCGTCGCGCAAGCGAGATTGGCTGGCGATCTGCGTTTCCCGGCGCTCCTTTTTCTCCGGGGAAGAGCCATATCCCCGACGAGTGCAGCGCCGTGGCTCCGCATCAGGCAACCATCGGCATATGCCGCTCCGGGCAATTCGCGCATGAGCGGTCGGGGAGCCGGTTATCGGACTGCGATGGATTGCCATTCCTCCGGCCTTCTCAGTAGAGCCGCCGCCCGCGGGCGGTCACGTCGATCGGCGCCTGGCGTGGGTCCCAGGCGCCTCGTTGCGGCAAGGGGCCGCAGTCGAACCGGACGATGCCAGCCCGGCTCCGGTCGTCGCAGGCCTACCCGAGACTCTCGAGGATGTTGCCAAGGGCGTGGCGGAGCGCCCGGCGCGACGGCGGAAAGGCGAGCATGAGCGCAGCGGCGATCGCATAGCTGACGGCGACTGCCAGGGCGATCGCGAGCAGATCGCTTCCCGACGTCCAGGGCTGCGGCAGCGCGTGGTAGACGAACCAGCTTGCGGCTGCGGCCGTGACGAAAAGTCCTTGCATCGAGAGGAAGTCGGCCGCTGTGATGGGACCGGTCCTGTGGACGACCACCGCGAGCACCGGCAGGCTCAGAACATAGCCGCTGATGGCGTAGGCGGCTGCAACACCCGCAGCGCCCCAATGCAGGCCGGCGAAGAACGCGACCACGGAGACGGTCGCCGAGTAGATGCCCCAGCGGAACATCGTCTTCGTCTTTCCCTGGCAGATGAAGAGCCAGCCCGTGGTGTTGGAGACCGGCTGCGCGATCCCGGCGATCCCAAGCCAGAAGAAGATGGGTGCGACCGGCAGCCACCGCTCGCCGAAGAGCAAGGCAACGACGTGGTGGGAGGTGCAAATGAGCGCGGCGATGCCCGGAACGGTCACGGCCGCCAGCAGCCAGTTCGTTCTCAGGTAGATGTCACGGAAGCGCGCCCTGTCCTCGTGGATGCGACTGAGAAGTGGAATCATCACCCGCGTCAAAGGCTGGTTGATGTTCTGCAGCGGAAAGAGGAGGAGCTTGTAGCCGCGGTCGTAATAACCGAGCTGCACCGGCCCCGCGAATTGGCCGATCAGGATGTTGTCGAGGTTTCGGGCGAAGAAATTGACGAGCTTGAAGCCGGTCAGGTTGGCGCCGAAGGAAAGGAGATCGGATTCGAGCCGCCATTCGGGCCGGTTCGGCGTCCACCGGGCCGCCCTCCATGCCGCAAGCATCGAGACCAGCATGGAGACTGCCGAGCCGATCAGCAGGGACCAGTATCCCAGGCCGGCATAGGCCGCGCCTGCTGCGGTGATGAAGCTCGCGACCGCCATCAGAATGTCGTTGACCGCCAGCTGGCCGAACTGGAGATTGCGGTTCATCAGGCTGAGCGGCAGGGCCGACACGCTGCCGAGGAGCAACGGCAGCCCCGCGGCGATGGTGATCCCCACCATGCGGGGATCGCCGTAGAAGGCGGCTACGGCCGGCGAGAGCAGGACGATGATGAGTGTCGAGGCTCCGCCCACGAGCACGGTCACCCAGAAGACCTGGTTCAGCTGTCTCTGGCTGATCTCCCTGCGCTGGATCACGGCCTGCTGAAGTCCGAGGTTCTGGAAGAGCCCGACGAAGGCGACGATCGGGCTGACCGACGCAATCAGGCCGAAAGCCTCCGGCGCGAGAAGCCGGGCCATGACGACGACCGACAGGAACTGGATCGATACCTTGATGGCCTGGGAGCCGCCTGTGACCAGACCGCCGCGCAGCGCCGTTCGACCGACATGAAGCGCCGTCTCGCTCATGCCGCGCGCTCTGCGGGCAACAACGCCGCGAGACGCTCGCAAAGTCTTTCGTGAAGGAGCCGGCTGTTGAACTCGGACTCCACGCGGGATCGCGCGGCGAGCGTCATCGGCCGGCAGCCGACGTGGTCGCCGGCGATCGTGGCGATACTCTCGGCCAGTCCGTCGGCATCGCGCTCATCCGACAGGAAGCCAGCCTCGCGATCGGGGATGAGTTCCGGTATGCCTGAATGACGCGAACTGACGACGATCAGCCCGGCGGCGGCCGCTTCCATGAGCGCGACCGGGATTCCCTCGACGTCTCCGTCGGCCGCCGTCACGCTCGGCAGCAGGAAGACATGGGCGTCCGCGAGCCACGTGCGGACCTCCGCGTGCGGTCGCGCTCCGAGGAACCGCACCCGCTCCCCGAGGCCGAGCTCACCCGCGAGGGCCTGGAGGCCGGATGCCAGAGGGCCGTCGCCGATGATACTGTAGCGCCAGTCGAGACTGGGCCGGGCGGCCGAGAGCCGCGCAAGGCCGCGCAGCGCGTGTTCGATGCCCTTCTTCTCCACAAGGCGGCAGACGGAGATCAATTCCAGGGGTCCCGCGGTCCACGGGCGCCAGTGGTAGGCGATCTCGTCGCAGTCGATTCCCATGTGGTGGACATCGACGCTTTCCTCCGCCGCGCCTGCGGCGACCAGTGTCCGGCGGAACGCCGCATTGACGGTCAGCTGCAGTGCGCCGTGGCGGAAAAGCGGATTGTAGACGTCGAGCGTTCCGGAACGATGGTGCACTCCCACGTCGTTGCCGTGGAAGATGGTGACGAGCGGGGCGGCGATGCGCCCCCGCTTCTTCGCCCGGGCCACCCGCAGGCCGTTGCCGCCGAAATGCGCCAGGATGACGTCGCAGTCGAGGAAAGGATCGTTCCAGTAGACGTCCGCAGCAGTCGACAGCTTGTCCCTGAGGCGGTGCGGCAGGTGTTGAAGGCCCAGGCGGAGGCCGTCGGGCGCGCCCCACCAGCGGCGGGTGCGCTGCATGAGCGAACGCACGGGTTCTTTCGAGAAGTCGACGCCGCTGTCCCGGCAGATCCGGTCGCACACAACCCGCACGTCGTGGCCCAGGCGTACGAATGCCTCGGCCTGATCGACAACGAAGGTGTGCGACAGGGCGGGAAACTCGCCGATGACGAAACAGACTCTCATGTAACCTCGGCTTGTGCTGGTTGCCGCTCGCGGTGCCCGCGCCGGTCGGCTAGGCTGCTGCGGGGATACGGCGGCCGACGGCTTCCTGCAGGATGCCCATGAAGACATCGAACTGCATCTCGGGCCGCAATTCATCGCGCCGGGAGAATTCGCGGGCGGCATCCGACAGCCGGCCGTAGTGGACCTTGTCGTTCCAGAGCCTGCCGACCGCTGCTGCCCACTCTGTGGCGGGCGCATCGTGGTCGAGCACGATGCCGCCCGGTCCGATCGCTTCGGGCAGCCCCCCGCGACTCGACCCGACGACCGGGATGCCGCTGCAATGGGCCTCGGAGGCGACGCGCCCCCACGCCTCCTCCCACTTGCTCGGCGCAAGAAGGATCCGCGTCCGGGCGTAGACCGACTTCATGTCGTTCGTCCGCCGCCGGAATGCGACGTTCTTCAGCGGCGCGATCGCCTCATGCACGCGGGCGAGATTGCGGTCGTCGAGATTCCAGCTCTCGATGAACAGGAACGGAATTTCGGGGCAGGCGGCGGCAATCTCCACCGCCCGGTCGAAGCCCTTCTCGGGATAGGGGTTGACGAAGGTAACGAAGTCCCCGCTCGTCTCGGTAGCGTAGGCCTGCGGATCGATGGTCGGCGGAATGACGTCCGGCCGGATGCCGAAGCGATCCCGGTATGTCCTGGCCGTGAAGCGCGAATTCGCGATGAAGCTGGCGGAGCGCAAATCGGCCGGATTGCCCGCGAGTTCGTCGAATTCAACGTTTCTAAGATAGACGACTTGCGGTACGCCCGCCTCCTGCAATGCCTTCGCAATCGGAACCGACTTGTGGCACTGGACAACGGCCACGTCCGGCCTGAACCGTGCCACGGCATGGCGCGCCGTCTCCCAGGGAAACCATGAGCGCATGACCGGGTAGCCGCACGACGTGTCCGTGGCGATCTTGCCTCGCGAGAGCTTGATCTTCGCGCGGGCGCGCCAGCCGAACATCCCCTCGCCGAAGAGCGCGGCGTGGACGGCCGCCGGGTGGCCCGCCTCCAGGAGCTGTTTCACAAGGTGGTGGGTACTGGACTCCACGCCGCCATAGATTTCCGGGGCGTATCCATGTCCGCCGGCAAAAAGCACTCTCATCGCGTCTCGCTCCGGTTTCTGGGTTCGTCACCGGCCAGCCACCCGGGTTCCGGGGGGCGCCAACACGGCCGAAGATAGGGTGGCTGTTGCAATGCACAATTCAAGTTTCTTGTATTAATGTATTGATATTGCATTGCTACTTTAACTTCAGGTGATTTGCCGGCTCGCAGGGCGGCCCGCTCATTCCGGGAGCATGCCCTCCCGGAAGAGGTAGCGCGGGGCGGCTGCCGGCGAGTTCATGGCGCGCCGGGGAGCCATGGTCCCGAGCTTGTCCCTGAGGACGGCGCCGGCGACGGCCGGCATGTATGCCGGGCGAGAGAGCGCGTAGCGAACGGCCGCCGCAATGCCGCCTTCGCGCTTTCGGTCGAGCAGGCGCCGATGCTCGAATTTCTCGTGGATCTGCCGGCGGTGCCGGACGAGCGCGCTGCGCGCGCCGGCGTCGAGGCCAAGCGTGTCCATGATCGCCTCGTCGGCTTCGCCGAGCCGCTGCAGGTCTTCTGTGCGATGCAGCCCGCTCAACGAGTCCGGCCGTTCGACAGCCACGTATCCGCAGTGTCGCACCACCTTGTAGCGCGCGCCGCAGGCGAGGGCCCGGGCGTAGAGATCGTAATCCTCGCCAAGTCTCAGGCTCTCGCCATAGCGCAGCCCGTGCGCTTCGAGAAACGCTCGCCGCATGACCGGCTTCAGAAAGCCGATCTCCCCGCGACGCCGGCCGCGCTGCGAGATGTTGCCCTCGACGAATTCAGCGAGCCCCAGGAACCGGGCGCGACGCTCGAACCGTTGCACCGGGCCGAGCGTATCGGCCGTCTCGGGTGGCACGAAGACGATGTTGTCGGCGATCATGTCCCAGTCGTCCTCGTCCAGAAGGGTGCGGAAACGCCCCGGAACGAAAAAGTCGTCGGAATCGAGAATGCTGACGAGGGGGGCGGCGCTGGCGTCAAGCGCAAGGTTGCGGGCGGCGGCGGGCCCGCCGTTTTGCGGGCACCTGATGAGCTGCAGCCGTCCGGTACCGTCATCGCAGGCGGCCGCCGCCTCGCAGGTGCCGTCCCTCGAACTGTCATCGACCACGATGACCTCGGCCACTTCCGGCTCCTCCAGCGCCGAAGCGATTGCGCGCGATATAGTCGCTTCGGCGTCGTAGGCCGCGATGACCACGCATACTCGAGCTTGGACGGATGGCATGAGGCACTTCCTCTTGGGCAGGCGGCCCGACAACGTCCGGTCTTGCCGGATGTTCCAGCCGATCTGTAGCCAACAGAGTGAATATGGCCATATTTCAGCGCCGGCCGCGCGTCCTGCCCTCGCAAGCCCCTGCAGACCGATCGGCTTGCCCATGCGCCGGAAACAGGCGGCCCCGAGACAGGGGCGCGCTTGCCTGCGGCACGTCGCGCCTAGTGGTGGGTCGCCGGCTTCCCGTCCGATTTCTCTTTCGGCGAAGCCTCGCGCTCCCTGGTGGGGGCCCGATCGTCCTGCCGCTTCTCGCTCCGCGACACCATGAAGAGAATGACGATGAAATAGCCAGCCTGGATGAGAACGGCGCAGACGATGGTCTGCACGACCGTTGCCCAGAATGCGCCGGTCAGGAAAAAAGTCACGATGGCAAACGCCAGCAAGACTGCGAGCATGCCAAGCATGAATCGAGGCAGTCTCATGTTGTTCTCGCGTCCTGTCGGAACCGTGTCTTGACGCAGGCCAATTGGCCGGCCCTTTCCTTCCGGAATGTTGATTGAACGCAGGCCCTTCGTCGCAAGGCGACGGTTCCTCTGCCTGTCGATTTCGAGCAACCCTCGCGCGAAGCATAATCCGGACGCCGTCGGCGGGCAACCGGAGAGCGAAGGGCACCGAGGTATGACGGTGTCGTTTGCGGAACCGAGATGCAAAAGGGACACGGCCCCGGACCGCCAGCTTCCTTGCTCCCCCGCGTTCCTGCGTGCGGCAGGGTGGGGCGCAGATTTGTTTCAGGGAGATCAAATTCAACCAACAGAAGAAAAATAGAAGAATATAAGCCTGACATGAAGAAGTAATCGGACGCTGAGAAAGACAAGTCCCCTCCCGCAATCGATTTAGCATATGCGCAAGATTGAAATTTGCAGGTTCCATCACGTCTCATGAAAGATGGATACGCAATATTACGTCTCCTGGCAAATTTTTCCCGCGATTGGGATGAAAGTTTGCTTGCACCTGCGGGCGAGGCGCTATGTTGCGTTGCAGCGCAATTCTGGCCCCCGCAACACGATCCGAGGAGCAGTCGATGAAGAATGCGATCAGGCTCGCATCCATCTGGTATTTTCGTGCAGAGGCTCGAGCCTTTCAACCGACGGGCGGATTCCTGAAGCGATTGTTCGACATCGCCGGCGCAATCGGCGGGCTCGTTCTTCTGGGCCCCCTCTTTCTCATGATCGCGCTGCTGATCAAGATGACGGACGGGGGATCCCCGTTTTACGGCCACACCCGGATCGGCCACAACGGCAACGAGTTCAACTGCCTGAAATTCCGCACGATGGTGCTGGACGGCGAAAAGGTCCTCGAGGAGCATCTCCGCAGGCATCCGGAGATGCGAAGGGAATGGGAGGAAACACGCAAGCTTAAGAGTGACCCGCGCGTCACGCGCGTCGGATCCGTTCTTCGCAAGCTCAGCATCGACGAGCTCCCGCAACTCATAAATATCCTGGCCGGGGACATGAGCATCGTCGGCCCTCGCCCCGTCGTCGATGACGAACTGACCTATTACGGCCACGCCGCGCAATATTACCTGCGCTCGCGGCCCGGTCTGACGGGTCTTTGGCAGATCAGCGGCCGCAACGACGTGTCGTACCAGTCCCGGGTCGCCTTCGACCGGCACTATGTCGAGAACTGGTCGCTTGGCCAGGATGTCGTGATCATTGTGAAGACCGTGCCTGCCGTCTGTGGCCAGCGCGGCAGCTATTGACGGTGCGCGACATGAATTCCTCGTTGACGACCGCCCTCACATCCCGTCGCGGGGCGCGCCGCCCCGTCGCCCGGCTGCTTGCTGCCATCGCACTGCTCGTTCTCGCGTTGCCCGCCCTGCCGGCTGCCGCCAGCGCCGCGGATGCGGCCGGCGCCACAAATGTCGCGGGCACATACACGCTGGGGCCGCTCGACAAGCTGAAGATACGCATTTCCGAATGGCAGACGGCCGAGGCGACGTTCCGCGACTGGTCTTCGGTGAGCGGCGACTACAGCGTCGGGCCTGACGGGAAGATCTCGATCCCCTTCGCGGGCTCGATCAAGGCTTCCGGCAGGACGACGGAGGAGCTCGCCACGACCATAGGCGACCGCCTGCAGCAGGACCTCGGCCTGATCGACCGCCCTTCGGCCTCCGTCGAGATCGTGCAGTATCGTCCTGTTTTCGTGACGGGGGACGTGCAGACCGCCGGCCAGTATCCCTACCAGCCCGGGCTGACCGTCCTGAAAGCGATCTCGCTCGCAGGAGGGCTGCGGCACGAACAGAGTTCCGGCGGTCGGCCGGAGCGCAACTTCATCAATGCCAAGGGCAGCTACGATGTGCTCGTCACCCGGCGCGACCAGCTGCTCGCGGAAAAGGCCCGCCTCAAGGCCGAGGCTGCCGGAAAGTCCAGTGTCGACATGCCGTCCGATCTGAAGGGCGCGCCAGACGCGGACAAGCTGATGGCCAACCAGAACGACATTCTCTCCGTGGACACCCGCAACAAGACGCTCAAGCTGCAGGCCCTCAAGGATCTGAAGGACCTGCTGCACTCCGAGATCGAGTCGCTGAAGAAGAAGGGCGACACGCAGGAGAAGCAGCTCCAGCTGATGCAGAAGCAGCTCGGCGGCATAGGCAATCTCGCCAGCAAGGGCCTTGTCGTCAATTCGCGCGTTCTCAATCTCCAGGCGCAGATCGCGGATCTGCGAAGCCGGCTCCTCGATCTCGACACGACGCGCCTGCAGGCCAGACAGGACATGAACAAGGCCGACCAGGACCAGATCAAGTTCGAGAACGACCGCGATTCCCAAAGGACCAAGCAGTTGCAGGACGCAAACGAGCAACTGCGCGAGATCACCCGCAAGCTTTCGATGAATCGCGACCTGATGCTCGAGGCAGTCCTGCAGTCGGCTTCCGCGCCCGGAAGCGGTCCGGCAAGCCTGCCGGAGACTGGTTACACGATCGTGCGCACGGCCAAGGATGGCTCGACGAAGACGATCAAGGCGACCGAAGGCACGCGCGTCCTGCCGGGCGATGTCATCAAGACGACGGTGCAACTGCCGACGGCGCGGGACGGATAGGAAGGCGCACGTGCGCATATCGAAATCCCTGCTGCTCGATCCCGAATGCAACGCGGCATACGGTGTCGCGGCCATTTCGGTGTGCTATTGCGTCTTCGCCTATTCGACCCTCTTCGGAAAGCTTCCGATCCTCGTCTACTATGGCCTCTGGCTCCCGCTGTTGCTCGTCGACTATCGCAAGGCGTTCGGCAGGTTCTCGGGATACGCCTGGATCCTTGCCTTCTCGGCGCTGGCCTGCCTGTCGGTCTTCTGGTCGAGGGCCGCAGGCGTCTCGGCGCGAGCGGCCGTGCAGTACCTCACGCACGTCATCTGCATCCTGATCGTCGCTCGGACGATGAGCCAACGCACCTTCCTGCTCGGCTCGGTCTCGGGCGCTTTTCTCGTAGTTGCCTTCGCGCTGGTCGACGGCAGCCATGTGTACGATCCGCTGGACGGCACCTACAGCCTGGTCGGTGCGTTCGCTTCCAAGAACCAGCTCGGCCTTTTCGCTTCTCTCGGCGTATTCTTCTCGTTCTGCAGCCTGTGGATCTATCGGGACCGGGGGCTGATGCGCGCGGCTGCGATCCTCGTCGGCGTCGTCTCGGCCTACGTCCTGCATGCCTCTGATTCCGCAACCTCGGTGATCAGCCTGGCTGCGGCGATTGCGGCAGTCATCGGAGTATCTCTTCTCGTTCGCTTCGCGCCCGGCAATCGCGTGGCGCTGCTCGTCGGCGGCATCGTGCTCGGGTGCGGCCTGGCCGTGGTGGCGATCCAGCTCGGCGCGATCGATCTCGTGCTCGGCGCCTTCAACAAGAGCACCAGCCTGACCGGCCGCACCTATCTCTGGGCGCAGGGGCTCGAGGTATCGAAGCACGCGCCGTTGCTCGGCATCGGCTACCGGGCCTACTGGGTGCAGGGATTTCCGGGACCAGAGCGGCTATGGCGCGAGTTCTACATTGCAAGCCGGACCGGCTTCCATTTTCACGACACCTACATCGAAACGCTGGTCGAACTCGGATATGTCGGCACCTTTCTGCTTTCCCTCGTCCTCCTGCGGGCGCTCGCCGGCCATACGCGGCGCCTGCTCGGCGGCGGCGACCTGCGCGGCTCGCACCTGATGTTCGGGATCTGCATTCTCCTGCTGGTTCGCTCGTTCGTCGAGGTCGACATCCTGCAGCCATATACGATCGGCTCGTTCCTTCTCTACTATGCGGCAGGGCTCATCGCCTCGCCGCAGGCATCCTTTGCCCGGGGCAGGTACGCGCCGGCTTCCGCCTTTGCACCGGCGGGAGGCGGCGGATAGAACCGTTCGGCCGAATTCAGACGGGGAAACCATACTTCCGCACTATGCGCCAGATCGACAGGTTTATGTCGGCGATCGATGCGATGCTCGACTTGATCTTTCCGATCTCGGGTTCGTCGAGCATCTCGACCTTGCCGTACTTTATTTCCGTCTTGCTGTCGAAGATGCGCATCAGCTGTGTCAGGCCGCGGCCGCTTCCCGGATCGAAGGAATAGATACAATGGTTGTACTTGTTCCGGAGCTTCGATTCCATGTTCATGCGCGACGTGACGGCAAGCACCTCGTCCCGGCACTCCGAAGGCGTCTTCGGCAGCTTCGACAGCCTTTCAACGAGGTCGAGCCGTGCCCGCGTCGTGTTCAGCGTGAGGAAGATGACGATCGCGGTCTCCTTGTCGGTCCCTGCCAGCCCGGCGATCAGGTAGATCAGAAGGCTTTCCGTATTGGTCCAGGTGTAGTTGAGTTCGCCGACGAGAGAGAGGATTTCCTGAAGCTTGAGCATGGCATCCGTTTCAGGATCGGTGACGGTTGTCGTAGAACGATGAGATGTTTCCTCCAGCCCTGCCTGCCTCGATTTCCTCGAGGTAGAGCGCCGCCGCCTGGGTCCGGTTGCTCACCGCGAGCTTCCGGATGATGTTGTGCAGGTGGATCTTTACCGTGTTCTCGGCGAGGTCGAGTTCAGCAGCGATGATCTTGTTCTGGCAACCACGCGAAACCATGTGGAGCACCTCGCACTCCCGCACCGTAAGCACGTCGAGGGGAGATGCGCCGACGGCACCGGGGCTCTTGCCGCGGCGGTCGGGATCCTCGCCGACCGCTCCCGGGGGCTGCGCCTCCATGCCGCGCGCTTCGCCGGATTGCCCTGCCTCGGGGCTACGACCGTAGACGTTCTGGCTCTCTGCGCTTGCGGTCCGGGCCGTCGACCTGGCGGCGACGCCGCGCCGCGATCCGCCCGGGGCCTCTTGCGCTCCGGCGGTGGGCGCGTCCCGGGCGAAAAGGTCCGGCGCGATGTAGGTTCCGCCATGCAGCATGATCCGGAGGATCGAGAGCCAGATGTCCAGATTGACGTCCATCGGCAGCACGCCGCGCACGGGCAAGTCTTCCGGCAGGTCATGGAACGCGGGATGCCCGCTCATGTCGGCCATGATCGCCAGGCCGGCCCGCCTGTGGACGCCGGCGATCTCGGCCATCTTCGCGCGGTCGCTGCGGAAGACCTGGTGCGCGAGAACGATCAGCTGCGCGTCAATTCCATCCGGTACGGCATTGACCTCCGGGACGCAAACTGCCGAAAGCCATGGGAATTCAGCCTCTATCGCACAGGTGAGCGCGCGCGAAACCGTTCCCGGAGGCGCAACGAACACCACCGTCTTTCCGCGTCCGCCGCTGGGGGAGCGGGGCGTCGGCGCGGACGGATCTAGCTCTGGTTCCTCATTCCCTTCTGCATTCGTCATCACTTCCCCTTGCAGGATCATTTGGGAGTTCCAAGCGTGCGAAGCTTTTTCTTATAAACGCAGAATAACAGTACAAACCGTGAATTGAAGTCTAATTTTCTATTAGAGTAATTAAGCAATAAGCGATAATAGATCGGAATAGGTAGGCGCCGTCTCCGCCCGCGCTAGGACCGCCGCGTTGCCGCAGGCCAGACGGGCTCGGTGGAAACGGGGACGCCCGACTAGCGCCCACTTTGGGCGGATCCTCCTTCCGTTGCTCAACCAAAATGCTGACAGCTCGGCGTAGTCCGAAGAGCGTAGCCCCATTTGCCAGCTACCGGCAGGTCGTCGCGGGCGAGACACTGCATTCGTTGAACGAGGGGAGTCGGCTCCGGAGAAGGACGGGCGAGGGTGCAATGCCGTCGTCCGCGGGTGCGGAGGCAATGCCGTTCGCATCCGGATCGGAAGCTGGCTTTCGCAGACCGGAAGGGAGGGATGCCCGAAAAGCCGAATGACACGGAAAGCGGCTTGCCGGCCGCGTAGTTGCGCGTCCCGGCAGCGAAATGCAACCCCAGAAACCGCCGCGGCAACAAAGATCCCAAGGAGATGAATGGTGATCACGCTGTCGCGGCCTCAATCTTGAGGATACGACGATGGGTAACGGTAACGAATACCACCATAACAGCGATCCGTCCCAATTGCAGGGACAGCTCCAGGGCGAAGGCCAGCTGCAGGCGGAGGGCCAGCTTCAGGCCGAAGGCCAGGCGCAAGGCCAGGGTCAGGAGCAGAGCAGCAGCAGCTGGAACGGCAACGGGAACCTGAACGGGAACGGGAACGGAAACCTTAACGGAAACGGCAACGGGAACCTGAACGGCAACGGAAACGGCAACCTGAACGGCAATGCCAATCTCAACGCCAACCTGACGCATACGGATGTCCAGGTAGGCGTGCAGCTGGATACGACCAAGCTGCAGCCCAACGACAACGACTTCGCCGATTTCAAGAACGCCCATGTCACGGCCGACAACCTGTTCGTCAACCATGACGGAAGCATCGTCTTCAATCCCGGCGGCGACAACATCAACTTCGACCACATCTTCGACAACGCGCTGAACGGCGCCGGCAACGACAACGGCCAGATCTTCAACCAGGTGGCCCGTCTGACCGACAACGACCGGCTGGACAATGCCACGGTGACCAATGCCAATGGCTCTTTCACCCAGAACGGTGATGCCAAGGGCGGTACGGCCCACTCGAGTGACGGGATCGGCGGTGCCGGCGGCGGTGGCGGCGGGACGCTCAATGCGAACGCCGGAAACGGCGCCCACGGCGGCAGCAACACCGGCGGTTCCGCGACCGGCGGCGCCGGCTCCGGTGGCGCTGGCTCCGGTGCCACGGGCGGCACCGCCAACGGCGCGGCCGGCGGCGACGCCCTGGCCCTCGGCCTCGGCCTTGGCCTTGGCGTCGGGCTCGGCGTAGGTACCGGCCACGGCGGTGACGGAGGCAGTGCGGACGGCGGCAGCGGCGGCAACGCCAATGGCGGCGATGCGTTCTCGGCTGCTCTCGCCGCGGGCAAGGGCGATGATGGCGGCAACGGCGGAAACGTCGACCACAGCGGCAACGCTCTCGGCGTCGGCCTCGGCGCGGGTGATGACGGCGGCGCAGGCGGCAGCCCCGGCAGCACCGGGTCCACCGGCTCCACGGGTGCCGGCGGCGCGGGCGGGACCGGTGGCTCCGGTTCCGGTTCAGGCGACGGCGGCAACGGCGGTGCCGGTGGCAACAGCGCCGGCAGCGGCGACAGCGGCAACAGCGGCGCTGGCGGTGGCGGCGGCGCAGGTGGCGACGGCCTGGGCCTCGGCCTTGCGAAGGCCGGCGACATCATGACCGGCCACGGCGGCAATGGTGGCGATGGCCTCGGCCTCGGCCTCAGCGCCGCGAAGGGTGGCGATCCGGCGGGCGGCACTGGCGGCGCTGGCGGCACGGGCGGTGACGGCGGGGCCGGCCACGGTCTTGGCGCTGGCTCCGGCAACGGCGCCGGTCTCGGTGCGGCGGATGCCCACGCCGGCGATGGCGGCATGGGCGGCTTCGCCTCCGGCGGTGACGGCTTCGGCGGTCTTGGCGCAGGCGGCATGGGCTTTGGCGGCGCTGCGACCGGCGCAAACGGTGGCGACGGCGGCCATGGTGGTATCGCGACGGCTGGTGCCGGAGGCGACGGCGGCGTGTGGGGTTCCCACAACGCGGGCGACGGCTACGTGACCGGGATGTCGGATGCGTATGCCAATGCAGCGGTCGACACGTCGGCGTTCAACCAGTCGATCGTGATGGGTGCAAACCTGCAGCAGAACGCGGTCACGATGAGCGTCGTCGGTGGCGATCACCACGATACGATCGGCGGCGACACCAGCCATCACAACCTCGCCTGAACGCTGACCCCGTTGGTTGACTGACGAAACACGGGCTGCGCGGTTCACGCCGCGCAGCCCGGCGGATCGGCGGGGAGAGGCAGGCTCGTTCTGCTCTCTCTCCGAATGGGGAGGCACCCGACATGCTCGACAGCGTCACCGAAGCGATCGCCCATTTCATCGGACAGTTCGACGTCGTCGTCGAGGAAGCCCGGCTGCGACAGCAGTTCGAGGAGTTCCGCTTCGCCCAGGCCAAGGCCCATGCGATTCCCGAGGGGGACGTGCGGCCGGGGCATGTCAACGCGCCGCTCGACCTGAGCGACTTCACACCGGACTTCCGCGTCATGCCGGCCTTCGGCAACTGGACCGCCGGACTCTCTGCGGGGCCCGCAGCGCACTACTATCCCTTGCCTCCGATGCACCTGCTCGGCTTCCAGTACCACGTCCCGAGCCCTGGCGTGCTCGCGTCCTACATCCAGACGACCATGCATCTGAGCCTGGATCTCCCGGCGCCGGAGGACCCCGGTTCCACGGTCGTCTACGTGAACCAGCACGCCACGATGTCCGACAACGACTACCTCGGCGTCGGCGGCAGCGGTCTCTATTTCCATCCCTTCTCCAACGCCGACGCTCACCTGGCCTCGCTTGAGTTACGCGGCCGAACAGTTGTCACCGCTCTCCGACCTTCCCCAACCGGATTCTCCGGCTTCGATCGGCACCTTCATCGGTGAGGCGAGGAGCGCTCTCAACGACTTCGCGGCGGCGCATTCCGGCGACCACGGCGTGACGATCGTTTCCGGCAGCACGCTCCTGGGGGCCTATGTCAACGGACAGGCCGTCGACGAGGCGCCGGCACTGAGCGACTACCTGCCATCCTCACCGGATGCGCAAACGGTTGCCGCCACCCAACCGACCTTCGTCGCAGGCCAGGGCACCGTGCACATCGAATTCGAGCGTCCATCTCCAGACCGGCGGCAACCTCGTCGTCAACGAGGCGCACCTCTCCAACATCGGCCTCGGCTCGGCCGTGATGGCCGTCGGCGGAAACGACGTGGAGCTGAACGCGATCATCCAGGTCAACGCCCTGGCCGACCACGACCAGGTCAGTTCGTACCTCAAGGACTGGGCGCACGCCGGCGATCCGTCGCAGAGCTTCAACGTGGCCCAGTTCGAGCGCATCGACCCCTCCCACGATGCTGCCGCGCAGAACAGTCACAACGGCGTGTTTCCGTCCTTCTGGTCGGTGACCCAGGTGCAGGGCGATCTCGTCTTCCTGAACTGGATGAAGCAGTTTGCCTTCGTCAACGACCACGACGTCGTGGTTGCGTCGGCATCGGGCTCGAAGACCACCGTGGGCATGGGGGACAACCAGTCGATAAATGCCGCGTCCCTGTCCGAGCTCGGCCACTACTACGACCTGATCGTGGTGGGCGGAGACGTCTACTCGGCCAACATGATCACGCAGGTCAACGTGCTGGTCGACAACGATCTCGTCGGGACGGTGTCCGGCTTCCAGACCTCGGGCCAGGGATCGATATCGACCGGCGGAAATCTGCAATGGAATTCTGCGAGCATTCTGAACATCGGGGGCGCCGACCGGTTCCAGTCGATGCCGGACGCCTACAAGTCGACCCTGGACAAGATGGCGAGCGGGCACATGGACGTGGCCCACGGCGTGCTCGGAGACAGCGCCTTCGCCGGGCTTGGCGCGATCAACGTGCTGTATGTTTCGGGCAGCATCTACGATCTGAACTATGTGGAGCAGCACGCCATCGTCGGCGACAGCGATCAGGTGGCACTCGCGATGAGCGCGGTCGCTGCGGACCCGACTGCGAACTGGAGCGTCGTCACGGGCTCCAACACCGTGGCGAATGTCGCCTCGATCACCAATCTGGACTCTATGGGCAAGACCTATGTCGGCGGCGAGCACTATTCCGATGCCATGCTCGTCCAGTCCGGGCTGGTGCCTTCTGCGTCCGACATGCAGATCGGCGGCCAGAACCCGGACGTGATCGTCAACGAGGCGGTGGCTTTCCTTGCGGATTCAACCGCCGACCATCCCGGCGATCACAACGGCCTGTCCACCACTCCCTCCGTTTCCGCCGATCACGCGCCGCAGGTCGACGGCGTGCACTCGCTGGCGTGAGCAGAACAACAGGAAACCAGGCAACATGGACAATCGCGACGCGCGCTGGGGCACAGAGATCGGTCCGCCCACCGGACCGGCACTCGACCGCAAGCCGATCTTCTCCAACGTCCAGCCCGAGGCTGTCGTCGACGAGGGATGCGGGAAGATCGACGGCACGATCAGGCAAAGGATCGAGGAGGCCGTCGACGCCTCGCTGAACGAGATAGAGCGCGACGTTCGCAGGAAGCGGGACAGCGCCGGGCTCCCGCCGTCGCCTCCGCAGAGTGCCGCAAAAGCAGCGCAGGCGCCGGCGGCGACGCACGCAGCTTCGGCTCCGCGGCCCGTGCCGGCGCCCCGCTCTCCGCGGCTCCGCCCTCCAAAGGCTGCTTCCGGGCCTGCGGCCTCCGCCGCAAGGCTCGCGCCGCCGGCTCCGGGCCTTGCCGCCAGGACCTCGGCGCAGTCCGCCGCCATGAGCCGGCCGCCTGCGCCATCCGCAGCGAGGCTCGCGCCGTCGCCCACGGCTTTGCCGCCAAGGCCTGTGCCGGCGACATCCGAAGCGAAGCCCGCGCAAGGGCCCTCGGCCTCCATAACCAGGCTCGTTCCCCCTGCTGCCGCGCCGAGGGCCGGATCCGCGACGGCGCCCGCCGCAACGCCGGCAAGCGTTGCCAGGGCGGGCGCGCCAAAACCTGCCGGCTCCCCCGTGAGCTCCCCGCCGTTCGCCACCTCTACGCGGAGGATTGGCTCCGCGATGCGGCCGGCCGCGTCGCCGGCCAGTGCAGTCGGGCCAGGAGCGGCAGCACCCGGCGGCTCTCCGAGGAGCGTCCAGCCGGCCGCCAGCGCCGCGCCGAGGGTGGAATCTGCTGCTGCCCCGGCTGCGCCGGCGGCAAGTGCTCCCGCAGCGGCCCCTGCCGGCGCTCCCCCCAGGACTGCGCCGGTCGCTTCGGCCGCCGCGCCAAGGGCTGCGCCTGCAGCCGCAGCGGGCGCCTCGACTGCAAAGGCTTCCCAGCCAGGGCGGGCGGCCGGGGCCGCCGCCAGCTCGGCGGAGCCGGAGGCGAGGTCAGCCACTCCGCAGGTCGAGCCCGAAAGAGCCAGGACAGATGCGCCCGAGAAGGAGCGCCAGGGCTTGCGCCACACCGTCATCATCGATGGCGATCGGGGCCCGGTCACCGTCAATGACAAGAAGGAAGCACCCAAGCGCTCAAGTGGCGGCGGCGATGACGCCGGAGGCGGCGGCGGCAAGAAAGGCGGCGGCGGAGGAGGGGGGCATTTCCACCAGCGGATGGGCCCCATCGATTTTGCCGAGAGCCTGAAGGCTGGCCGGCGTGCCGTGGCGAGGAACCTCTCAGTCGTGATGTTCTTCACCATCGCATGCAACATCCTGGTCCTGGCTATCCCGATCTACCTCTTCCAGATTTCGGACCGGGTGCTGACGAGTCAGTCGACCGACACGCTGACGATGCTGACGATCATCATCGTCGTCGCCGTCGTGCTGCAGAGCGTGTTCGATTCCATCCGTCGATTCATTCTGATGCGAACGGGCGTGGAAGTCGCCGCCCAGCTCGGAGCTCCGATCCTCAGTGCGGCCGCGCGCGCGTCCCTGCACAGCAA
This sequence comes from uncultured Alphaproteobacteria bacterium, assembly GCA_963760965.1. Lineage (GTDB taxonomy): Bacteria > Pseudomonadota > Alphaproteobacteria > Rhizobiales > Rhizobiaceae > Pararhizobium_B. The sequence goes on along the minus strand of CAVXEW010000002.1, from coordinate 399,543 downwards.
CGGCCGCGAGTACCAGGTGCTCGGCGACCTGCAGCAGCTGCGTTCCTTCCTCGTTTCGGGAACCCTGCTTTCGATCCTCGACGCACCTATCGCACCCATCTTCGTGTTCGCGGTCTTCCTGGTCCACCCGGACCTCGGCTGGATCGTCGTCGTGTGCGCGGCGGTGCTGCTCACCATCGCCCTGATCAACCAGAAGGCGACGACCGGGCCGTTCCACGAGGCTACCAACCACCTCAGCAAGGCCAACCTCCATCTCGATTCGATGGCCCGCAATTCGCAGATCATCAATGCGCTGGCGATGATTCCCGAGGCCGTGCACATCTGGGGGCGGGATACCGCGAACTCGCTGAAGGCGCAGGTTGTCGCGCAGGACCGCAACATCATCTCGGCCGGCTTTTCCAAGGGCGCGCGCCTGCTCACCCAGGTCGCGATGCTCGGCTGGGGAGCCAACCTCGCTATTCACGGTCAGCTCACGGGCGGCATGGCGATTGCCGCCTCGATCATCGCGGGGCGTGCGCTTGCACCCATCGAGGGCGCCATCGAGGGCTGGCACCAGTTCGTCCTGTCGCGTGCCGCCTATGGCCGGATTGCCAGCCTTCTTGAGACCTCGCCGCTGAACTTCGAACGCCTGCGCCTGCCGCGCCCGGAAGGCAGGCTCGACGTCGAGCGCCTGCTCTTCGTGCCCCAGGGAACGAAGCGCGTCGTCCTAAACGGCATCAACTTTTCGCTGGCCCCCGGCGATTCGCTCGCCATCATCGGCAATTCCGGCGCCGGCAAGACGACGCTCGGCAAGATGATCGTGGGTTCGATTCTGCCGACCTCCGGCAGCGTTCGGCTGGATCTGATGGACTTGCGCAACTGGGACCAGCGGCAGTTCGGCGAGAGCATCGGCTACCTCCCGCAGGACGTGCAGCTCTTCCCCGGCACGATCAAGGCCAACATCGCGCGCATGCGCGACGACGCGAGCGACGATTCGATATTCCAGGCGGCCTCGCTCGCCGACGTGCACGAGCTGATCGCAAGCTTCCCCCTGGGCTACGAGACGCCCGTCGCCGCTGACGGATCGCCGCTTTCCGGCGGCCAGAAGCAGCGTGTCGCGCTGGCGCGGGCCTTCTTCGGCAATCCGCGGCTGGTGGTTCTCGATGAGCCCAACTCCAATCTGGATGCAACCGGCGATACGGCACTGGCTCGTGCGCTCGAGCATGCAAAGCGCAACAAGATCACCGTGATCACGATCACCCAGCGAGCGGCCCTGCTGCAGTGCGTAGACAAGATCTTGCTCCTCAACAACGGGACGATCACCATGTTCGGAAAGCGCGAAGAGGTCCTGCGCGCACTGAGCGGGCAGAACAACGGGGCGAACGGGGTGCTGCGATGAACTCCGTCTCGAAGACCGGCGCTGCGCCGGCCGGCGGCAGCGCGGCGCTGGGCAACGGCCAGTGGTATGCCGAGGTTCCGCGGTCGATCCGCTGGCATACTCTGGTCGGGCTTGCGCTGATCCTGCTGTTCTTCGGTGGATTCGGAACCTGGGCGGCGACGGCGCCGCTCGCCTCCGCGGTGATCGCGCACGGCACCTTCGTTGCCACCGGCAACAACAAGATCGTGCAGCACCTGGAGGGCGGCATCATCAAGCAGATCCTCGTCAGCGAGGGCGACAGGGTGGTGGCCGGGCCAGCCGCTCGTACGTCTCGACAAGACGGCCGCACTTGCGCGGCAGCGCCAGCTCTTCCTCCGTCGCCTGCGCCTGGAGATAGAGGTCGCCGCACTGAAGGCTCAGGCTTCCGGTGCGGACGAGATCAAGCTGCCGAAGATCGTGCTCGACAGCACATCCGATGCCGAAGTCCGCTCGATGATCGACGAGCAGCGGAAGAACTTCGCCTCATCGAAGCAGAAGCTCGCGACCGACATCAGCCTGAGCAAGAGCGACATCGTTTCGCTGCGTCACAGGATCGAAGGTTATCGTAAGCTCTACGACTCCCTGCAACAGCAGATCGTTCTCCTGAGGAAGGAGTACGACACGAAGAAGGCGATCTACAGCAAGGGTCTGGTGCGGATCACGGAGGTTCTCGCCTTGCAGAGGGCCATCATCGACGCCGTCGGAAGCAGCGGCCGCACGCAGGGCGAGATCGATGAGACGGAATCGCAGATCATTCGCTACGGCAAGCAGATCGAGCAGACGAAGGACGCCTACCGCGAGAACGCGCTCGATCGCCTGCAGCAGGCCGGTGCCGATCTCGACACGGTTCGCGAGGACGGTCGCCAGGCGCAGAACGTGCTCGACCGCGCTACCATCGACGCACCGGTGTCCGGCATCGTCGTCCGCCTCAACTACCACACCTCAGGCGGCGTCGTGGAAAGCGGCAAGCCCATCCTGGAGATCCTGCCTTCGAAGGTGCCGCTGATCATCGAGGTCCAGGTGCGGCGGACGGACATCGACAGCGTCCGCGTCGGCGAAGTTGCGGGCGTGCGGCTGATCGCACTCGACCGCCGCACCACCCCGGTCCTGCAGGGCGAGGTCTTCTACGTCTCCGCAGACGCTCTGCCGACGCAGGGCGGCGGCGTTCCGCAGGATGTCTATCTCGCGCGCATCAGGCTGTCGCCGGAGCAGCTGGCTCGCGTGCCCGGCTTTTCCCCGACACCCGGAATGCCGGCGGAAGTCCTTATACAGACGGCTCAACGCACCTTCTTCAGCTATCTGGTCAAGCCGGTCAGGGACAGCATGTCGCGCGCCTTCACCGAGCGATGAGCGAGATGCGACGCCCGGCCGGGAATGCCGGGCCGAGCCGCGTCCTCGGGTGTCGGATCGTTCGGAAAGGCAGGGTCGAAAGGCACGGCGCCGAAGCAATTGCTGTCGCCGCGTCCAAGGCGATCGCGGCACCTGCAGGCAATCGGCCTGTCAAACTGCCGATGGGTCCCGAGGGAAAATGGTGGAGCCAGGCGGAATCGAACCGCCGACCTGTTGCGTGCGATGCAACCGCTCTCCCAGCTGAGCTATGGCCCCACAGGCGAAATTTACATAGCGGGTCCGATGGTCTGCATCAATCACTGAAGCTACAGTTTTCGCGAAATATTTGAAGGGCCGGAACCGTTGCGGAGCGGAGCCTGCGCCGCGGCCGGCGGGCGCATGGGCTCCATTGCGGCGATGCGGTCGACGAGTTGCGATCCGAGCACGGAGGTGAACTCTACCGCGACGGTGAAGTCGCCCTGGCGGACGGCCTTGCCGTGAATCTTCGCCCGCAGGCCCGGAAGGACCACGTAGAGATCTTCGATATTCCCGAGCAGGCCTTCCACGAGCAGGAGAATGCCGCCTTCGGATATGTTCGAGATCCACACGTCCGCCCGCGCGTAGGCCGGGGATTTCGCGATCCTGTAGATCAGGCCGGCCGGGCAGTTGGCGTCTCGCCTGTAGTAGTTGCGCCGGCCGAAATCTTCTCCAACGCGGGTGAGTGCGTGCGACATTCCCCAGACTTCCTTCACAGGTTCCCCGGGCGCACACTAGTCGGCGGAGGTTGATCGACCCTTAGGCCCTTCGTTCCAATTCGAAGCAATTCGAAATCGCCGGGCCGTCCGGCAGCAGTCGCCGTGGCGGCCGGCGTTTCACATCTGCGCGCTTTGCTCTATAGGCTGCGATGAACAGGATATTCATGAAAGGACCTCCCATGGCGACGATCCGGCACCATCGCGGCGACATCTCCGAGACCGACGCGGCCCGTTACAGCGGCGACGTCGCGGTCGATACGGAGACGCTCGGTCTCGTGCCGCGCCGCGACCGGCTTTGCGTCGTGCAGCTCTCGCCCGGCGACGGCTCGGCGGACGTCGTCCAGATCGGCGCCGGGCAGAAGGAAGCGCCGAACCTCGTCCGGCTTCTCGCGGATCCCGCCCGCCAGAAGATCTTCCACTATGGACGGTTCGACATCGCGGTGCTCTTCCATTCCTTCGGCGTCACCTGCGAGCCGGCTTTCTGCACCAAGATCGCTTCGCGGCTGACACGGACCTACACAGACCGGCACGGGCTCAAGGACAATCTCAAGGAACTGCTGGACGTCGACATCTCCAAGCAGCAGCAATCCTCCGACTGGGCGGCCGCCGAGCTGACCCAGGCCCAGCTCGAATATGCCGCTTCCGACGTGCTCCACCTTCATGCACTGCGCGACCGGCTGACGGAGCGGCTCGTCAGGGACGGGCGCGCCGAACTGGCCGCCTCCTGCTTCCGGTTCCTGCCGACGCGCGCCAAGCTCGACCTCCTCGGCTGGGAGGAAACCGACATCTTCGCGCACAGTTGAGCAACCGCATCCTCCCCGCGGCGCAACGCCTCGCCGATCCGGCGGGCGCAGCCGCCGGAAGCGCGCAAGAAAAGGCCCGCGGATCGCTTGATCCGCGGGCCTTTCGCGTTTTCGAAAGGCTCGTAAAGAGACTTACTTCTCTTCCTGCTTCTTCAGCGCGGCGCCGAGAATGTCGCCGAGAGAGGCGCCCGAATCGGAGGACCCGTACTGCGCGACGGCTTCCTTCTCCTCGGCGATTTCAAGCGCCTTGATGGACAGCGTGACCTTGCGATCGCGCTTCGAGAAGTTGGTGACGCGCGCGTCGACGATCTGACCGACGGAGAAGCGTTCCGGACGCTGCTCGTCGCGGTCGCGCGACAGGTCGGAACGGCGGATGAAGGACGAGACGTCCGGATGGTCCACCAGCCGCACCTCGACACCACCGTCGTTCATAGCGGTGATTTCGGCAGAGACGACAGCGTTCTTGCGAAGGTCGCCGGAAGCGGCGGCGTCGCCGACGGCATCGCGGCCAAGCTGCTTCATGCCGAGCGAGATACGCTCCTTCTCGATGTCGACGTCGAGTACGACGGCCTGGACGACGTCACCCTTGTTGAACTCCTCGATGACCTGCTCGCCCGGACGATTCCAGTCGAGGTCCGAGAGGTGCACCATGCCGTCGACATCGCCCTCGAGGCCGATGAACAGGCCGAATTCGGTCTTGTTCTTGACCTCGCCCTCGACCACCGTGCCGGACGGGTGCGAGTGCGAGAAGGCTTCCCACGGGTTCTCGAGCGTCTGCTTGAGGCCGAGGGAGATGCGGCGCTTGACCGGATCGACTTCGAGGATGACCACTTCGACTTCCTGCGAAGTCGAGAGGATCTTGCCGGGATGGACGTTCTTCTTCGTCCAGGACATCTCGGAGATGTGGATCAGGCCCTCGATGCCCGGCTCCAGCTCGACGAACGCACCGTAGTCGGTGATGTTCGTGACTGTGCCGGCGATCTTCTTGCCGACCGGGTACTTGGCGCCGATGCCGTCCCACGGATCGGCCTCGAGCTGCTTCATCCCGAGCGAGATGCGGTGGGTTTCCTGGTTGATGCGGATGATCTGGACCTTGACGGTCTGGCCGATCTGCAGGATCTCCGTCGGATGATTGACGCGGCGCCATGCCATGTCGGTGACGTGAAGCAGCCCGTCGATGCCGCCGAGGTCGACGAAGGCACCGTAGTCGGTGATGTTCTTGACGACACCCTCGACGACCTGGCCTTCCTCGAGGTTCTGGACGATCTCCGAACGCTGCTCGGCGCGGCTTTCCTCCAGCACGGTGCGGCGCGAGACGACGATGTTGCCGCGGCGCTTGTCCATCTTGAGGATCTCGAAGGGCTGCGGATTGTGCATCAGCGGCGTGACGTCGCGGATCGGACGGATGTCCACCTGCGAGCGCGGCAGGAACGCCACGGCACCGTCGAGGTCGACGGTGAAGCCGCCCTTGACCTGGTTGAAGATGATGCCTTCGACGCGCTCGCCGGCATTGAACTTCTCCTCGAGCCGGACCCAGCTTTCCTCGCGGCGCGCCTTCTCGCGCGACAGCACGGCCTCGCCGAGCGCATTCTCGATGCGCTCGACATAGACCTCGACTTCGTCGCCGACCTTGAGCGTGCCTTCCTTCGACTTGGCGCCGAATTCCTTCAGCGGCACGCGGCCCTCGACCTTGAGGCCGACGTCGACGATGGCGACGTCCTTCTCGATCGCCGTGACGATGCCCTTTGCGACATAGCCTTCGGCGAGGTCGTTGCCCTGGAACAATTCTTCGAGGAGGGCGGCGAAGTCCTCCCGCGTGGGGGTTTCTACAGTCATGAATTCTCCTGAAGGTCCGTGCGGCTCTTGCTAGCGCCGACCGCGCTCGAAAGGGCCGCGATGCGGACAAGCGCCGTGGGTTCGTGTTGCGTTGGCTTCCGGGCGGTCAGGGCTTCCTCGAAGCCCGCAACCGGCGCATGCGACCGGCCCGGAAACAGGTTCGCCGCCCTTGATGGGCATCAACGCATCGCGGAAAAAAGGAAAGGGCGATCGCGGCTTGCCGCGACGCCCCGCACTATTCCGCTTTCCGGTCGTTCATCGCCTGATCGATCAGGTCTCTTGCCGCCCGGAACGCGGCCTCTATACCCATTTCGGTCGTATCAAGCAAGTGCGCGTCTTCGGCGGGCCTGAGGGGCGAGTCCGTTCGACCGGTGTCGCGGGCGTCGCGGCGCTCGAGATCGGCGAGAATTTCCTCGTAGCCGACGCTTCCTGCCCGAGGCCCGGATCTCGTCGTAGCGGCGCTGGGCACGGGTCTTGGGCGAGGCCGTGACGTAACAGCTTCACCGTAGCGTCGGGGCACACGACGGTGCCGATGTCGCGGCCGTCCAGCACTGCGCCGGGCGGTGTCGCGGCGAAGCGCCGCTGAGCCTCGACGAGCGCCCGGCGAACCGCCGGCATCACCGCGATCCGCGAGGCGGCTTCACCGATTTCGTGCGAAGACAGGACCGAACGGTCGAGCCCGGCGAGGTCGACCTCGCGCGCCATGCGCGCCGCCGATTCCTCGTCGTCGAGCGGCAGGCCGGCGTCGAGCAGCGCCTTGGCGGCCGCCCGGTAGGTCAGTCCGGTATCGAGGTGGCGAAAGCCGTAGTGGGCTGCGATGCGCCGTGCCAACGTACCCTTTCCGGAGGCCGCCGGTCCGTCGAGTGCGATCGTGAGGGGCTGGGTCATTTGTCCTCTGCGTCACTGTCGGAATCAGGGGAAGTCTCGGCAATGGCATTGCAGGCGACACCCCTGGTCTTGGTTTTCCGGCAAGCCCGTCCGCCCCTTGCAGAGCGCGAGCTGGAGCGGCCGGTGCTTTCAGGCGTCCCGCCGCGTCCGCTCGATGGAGGCGCCGAGGCCGGTCATCAGGTCCATGAACTCCGGAAAGCTCGTCGAGATGATGGCGCTGTCGTCGACGGTCACCGGATGCTCGCTCGCCAGTCCCATCACCAGGAAGCTCATTGCGATCCGGTGGTCGAGATGGGTTTCCACCGCGCCTCCGCGCGGCGAGCCCAGGCCCTTGCCTCCAGGCCGGCCGCGCACTGCGAGAAAGGCCTCGCCTTCATCGCAGTCGACGCCGTTGAGCTCGAGGCCGCGTGCGACTGCGGCCAGCCGATCCGATTCCTTGACGCGGAGTTCCTCGATGCCGTCCATCACGGTCTCGCCCTCGGCGAATGCGGCGGCGACGGCAAGCACCGGATATTCATCGATCATCGAGGGAGCCCTTTCAGGCGGTACGACGACGCCCCTGAGGTCGGAACCGCGGACGCGCAGGTCCGCCATCTCCTCGCCGCCGGCCTTGCGGCGATCGGCGATCTCGATGTCGCCGCCCATTTCCAGGAGGGTCGTGACAAGGCCGGTGCGCGCGGAATTCATCAGGACGTTCTCGATGACGATGTCCGATCCCGGCACGATCAGCGCTGCGACCAGCGGAAAGGCCGAGGAGGACGGGTCGCCGGGGACCTGAACAGACTGCCCGACGAGCCGACCCTGTCCCTGCAGGCGGATGGTGCGCACGCCCGCCGCATCCGTCTCGACTTCAAGTTCCGCACCGAAGCCGGCCAGCATCTTCTCGGTATGGTCGCGCGTCATCACCGGCTCGATCACCGTGGTGATTCCGGGTGCGTTCAGCCCGGCGAGCAAGACCGCCGACTTCACCTGCGCGGAGGCCATCGGCACTCGGTAGGTGATCGGGCTGGCCGTCTCGGGGCCGTGCAGGGTCGCCGGGAGGCGGTCGCCCGCGCGCGCTGAAACCTGAACGCCCATCTGTCTCAGCGGATCGAGCACGCGGCCCATGGGCCGGCTCTGCAGCGAGGCGTCGCCGACGAAGGTTGATGCGAAGTCGTAGACGCCGACGAGCCCCATGGTCAGCCGGCAACCGGTACCGGCGTTGCCGAAGTCGAGGGGCGACTCGGGTGCCAGCAGGCATCCGTTGCCCGTGCCGTTGACAATCCACTCCTCGCCGTCGCGCAGGATCGACGCGCCCATCGCAGTCATGGCGCGACCGGTATTGATCACGTCCTCGCCCTCCAGCAGCCCGCGGATGCGCGTCTCTCCGCTGGCGAGGCCTCCGAACATGAGCGAACGATGCGAAATCGACTTGTCGCCGGGAATGCGCGCCCGTCCGGCAAGCGGCCGGCCGGCGCGGGAAGAGGCGGGTTTCAGGCGGTCGCGGGGCTCTGTCATTTCGTTCGGCAATCTGGCGGGATGCATGGATGCCGGCACCCCGTTGAGCGGCTGCGGATGGTGCCCTACCATACCGCACCGCGCGCGGTCATCTCCCGGCCCAGAAAAAGCGCTGTCCCCATATGAGCCAGTTAGTCTTTGACAGACTGGGTCAAGATCAGTATGGGGACGGCCAACTCGGGCTTGGGCGGGCTTCGAAAGGACCCGCCACGTCCGGCTCGACAAAGTCACATGCGAGGCCTTCACCGTGGCAAAACCCGAACTCGGCACAAAGCGCATCTGCCCCGACACGGGCCGCAAGTTCTATGATCTCAACAAGGATCCGATCGTCTCGCCCTACACGGGCAAGTCGTTCCCGCTGTCGTTCTTCGAGGATACGGCATCATCGAAGACCGTCGAGAAGGAAGAGGAGGAAGAGGTCGCTGAGGTCGGCGCAGAGAGCTCCGACGTCGAGATGGTCTCGCTCGAGGACGCGGACGAGGAAAAGAGCGGCAGCAAGAACAACGAAGACCTGCCGGACATGGACGACGACTTCAGAGGTCGAACTCGACGACGACGATTCCGACACGTTCCTCGAGGCGGACGACGACGAGGACGACGACATGAGCGACATCATCGGCGGCCGGCCGGAGGACGAAGAGGAAAACTAGGTCGGCGACCGGCGCCGGTTTTCACAAATCTGTCGCCGATTTCGTCTTGATCTGAGGCACGAGCGGAAGTAAGAGACCGCACCGCGGCGTCGAAGGACACCGCAACCGCCGGCAACCCAAGGCCGGGCAAATCGGGGCCATAGCTCAGTTGGGAGAGCGCTACAATGGCATTGTAGAGGTCAGGGGTTCGACTCCCCTTGGCTCCACCAATATCCGCATGTACAGCCCGGAGACATGGGTAACAGATCGTACCTAAGACATGGGTAACGGTCTCGCGCCGAACGGGCTGTTACCATGCCGGCCGACCCCGCTCGCAACGATTTTCGATGATCAGCACCGCAAGCTGGGTGACCTGTACCGGAAAGGTGGGCTGCGCTTCGCGATAGCGCTGCCGCGCCGGCTCAGTTGCAAGGTTGAGTTGCGCACAGGCCGGGCGAAATTGACCTGTATCAAAGCAGTCCCGATGCCAAGGCAGCAAAACATCGCGCACATGTCGCAGGGGGCGGCATGTCGCGATGTCACGCGCACATTGTGTGCGCAGGGGGATTTGTGCCTTGAAATACATGACCGAGACAATCGTGCTGGGCGGCGCCACGTTCCTGGCGCTTGTCGCCGCGGGGTTCGCGCAGGACGACGCCTTTCGCACCCACATGCTTATCCTGACGCTCGTGCTCGGTGCGGGAACGATCTACTTCCTGCGCAACGTCAGCTTCGAGCCGCAGCCGGCGACCGTGGAGCCCTCCGGCTACGTGGACGCCCCAATCCGCTTCGGCGCGATCGCCACCATGTTCTGGGGCATCGTCGGCTTTCTCGTCGGTCTCGTGATCGCGCTGCAACTCGCCTTTCCGCATCTGAACGTCGCGCCGTGGTTCAACTTCGGGCGCATGCGTCCCTTGCACACCTCGGGCGTCGTCTTCGCCTTCGGCGGCAACGCGCTGATCGCCACGTCCCTCTACGTGGTCCAGCGCACCTCCAAGGCGCCTCTGTTCGGCGGAAACCTCGTCTGGTTCGTCTTCTGGGGCTACCAGCTGTTCATCGTGATGGCGGCGACCGGGTACCTGCTCGGCATAACCCAGAGCCGGGAATACGCCGAGCCTGAATGGTACGTCGACATCTGGCTGACGCTCGTCTGGGTCGCATACCTGGTCGTGTTCCTCGGCACGATCATCAAGCGCAAGGAACCGCACATCTACGTCGCCAACTGGTTCTACCTGTCGTTCATCGTGACCATCGCGATGCTGCATGTGGTCAACAACCTGGCGGTGCCGGTCTCCTTCCTCGGCTCCAAGAGCTATTCGCTGTTCTCCGGCGTCCAGGATGCCCTCACGCAGTGGTGGTACGGGCACAATGCCGTCGGCTTCTTCCTGACGGCCGGCTTCCTTGGCATGATGTACTACTTCGTGCCGAAGCAGGCGAACCGGCCGGTCTATTCGTACCGGCTGTCGATCATCCACTTCTGGGCGCTGATCTTCCTCTACATCTGGGCGGGTCCGCACCACCTCCACTACACCGCGCTGCCCGACTGGGCGCAGACGCTCGGCATGGTGTTCTCGATCATGCTGTGGATGCCTTCCTGGGGCGGCATGATCAACGGCCTGATGACGCTGTCGGGCGCCTGGGACAAGCTCAGGACCGACCCGATCATCCGCATGATGGTTCTCGCGATTGCCTTCTACGGCATGTCGACCTTCGAGGGACCGATGATGTCCATCAAGACGGTCAATTCGCTGTCGCACTATACGAACTGGACGATCGGCCACGTCCATTCCGGCGCGCTCGGCTGGGTCGGCATGATCTCCTTCGGCGCAATCTACCACATGGTGCCGAAACTATGGTACCGGCAGCGCCTCTATTCGCTCCGGCTGGTCACTTGGCACTTCTGGCTCGCCACCCTCGGCATCGTCGTCTACGCGGCCGTGATGTGGGTTGCCGGCATCCAGCAGGGGCTGATGTGGCGCGAATACGACCAGCAGGGCTTTCTGGTCTACTCGTTCGCCGAGAGCGTGGCCGCCATGCATCCATACTATGTTCTGCGCGCCTTCGGCGGCGGGCTCTACCTTGCCGGCGCCCTGGTGATGGCCTGGAACATAGCGATGACCATCATGGGCCACGAGCGGGCCGAGGAACCGATCGGCGGTCGCGCCGTCGCGCAGCCGGCCGAATAAGGAAGTCCATCCATGTCAATTCTTGCCAAGCATGCCTTTCTGGAGCGCAATGCGACGCTGCTGCTCGCGGGATCGTTCCTCGTGGTCACGATCGGTGGCATCGTCGAGATCGCACCACTCTTCTACCTTCAGAACACCATAGAGAAGGTGGAGGGAATGCGGCCCTACACGCCGCTGGAACTCGCCGGACGGGACATCTACGTCCGCGAGGGGTGTTACCTCTGCCATTCGCAGATGATCCGGCCCTTTCGCGACGAGGTCGAGCGGTACGGTCACTACAGTCTGGCCGCCGAGTTGATGTACGACCATCCGTTCCAGTGGGGCTCGGAACGCACCGGGCCTGATCTAGCGCGCGTCGGCGGACGCTACTCCAACGAGTGGCACGTCCAGCACCTGACCGACCCGCGCTCGGTCGTGCCGGAATCGGTCATGCCGACCTACGCGTTCCTCAAGAACACGCCTCTCGACGTGAAGAACTTCTCCACGCACCTCGTCGCCAATCGCGACGTCGGCGTGCCCTACACGGACGAGGACATCAAGGACACCGCGGCCGACATGCGGGCCCAGGCCGATCCGAACCTCGACGGCAGCGGCCTCAAGAAGCGCTATCCCAAGGTAAACATCGCCGATTTCGACGGCAACCCCCAGCAGCTGACGGAGATGGACGCGCTTGTCGCCTACCTGCAGATGCTCGGTACGCTCGTCGACTTCACCACCTATGACGATGCCACCGGCTACCGCTGAGGAGGGGACGATGGACTATCAAAGCATGCGCACATTCGCCGACAGCTGGGGACTGCTGTTCATGGCGCTGTTTTTCCTGGGCGTCGTCCTCTTTGCGCTCCGGCCGGGAAGCCGGAAGACGGCCGACGATGCGTCGATGATCCCCTTCAAGGACGAGTGATATCCGATGAGCAACGAGAATATCGACGAAGTGTCGGGTGTTTCGACCACCGGTCACGAGTGGGACGGGATCAGGGAACTCAACAATCCGCTGCCGCGCTGGTGGCTGTGGACCTTCTATTTCACGATCTTCTGGGCGGTCTGCTACACGATCGTCTATCCTGCCTGGCCGATGATCCATGCCGCGACGCGCGGAGTGCTCGGATATTCGAGCCGCGAGGAACTGAAGGTCTCGATGAACGCGGCCGCGGCCGCTCAGGCGGACAAGGTCGCGGCAATAAGCCAGCAGCCGGTGTCGCAGATCGTCGCAAACGATGAGCTGCGCCGGTTCGCGACGGCGGCCGGTGCGGCAGTCTTCAAGATAAACTGCGTGCAGTGCCATGGTTCCGGCGCGCAGGGTGGTGTCGGCTATCCGAACCTCAATGACGACGACTGGCTCTGGGGCGGATCGGTGGATGCGATCTACCAGACAATCAGCCACGGCATCCGCTACGAGGCCGATCCCGATACCCGCGTATCGCAGATGCCGGCTTTCGGCGAGATCCTGAAGCCCGAGCAGATCGATGCCGTAGCCGCCTTCGTCGCATCGCTGTCCGGTCCGCCATCGAACCCGCAGCTGGCCAAGGCCGGCGCGGAGATCTTCGCCCAGAACTGCGCGGCCTGTCACGGGCCGGACGGCCACGGCAACCGCGACGTCGGAGCGCCTAACCTCGCCGATGCGATCTGGCTCTACCACGCCGGCGAGGACGCCATCGCCGCGCAGGTCACGCAGCCGCGCCATGGCGTGATGCCGGCCTGGTCTGCCCGTCTCGGCGACACCAAGGTCAAGGAACTGGCAGTGTTCGTCCACTCCCTCGGCGGCGGCGAATAGGCGAGCGGACGAGGCTGTCTCGGCGATGCGAGGGCCGGGACAGCTTTCCGGCCGCAGCGGCTGCGATCCTACTGCAGTCGCTGCGGCCGCTTGACGCAGATCAACGGTTTCCGGGCGCCCTTGGTGCAGAAGGGTCAACAGACTCCCGAAACCACGAACCTGAAGCATCGACATGCTGAGCGAGAACGATACCAAAGCAGGCCCCGTGGACCAGTTCGACGTCGAGGCGGTCAATTCTGCCGCCGTCCGGCAGCCGCTCTATGCCGCGCGCAGGAAGGTCTTTCCGAAGCGCGCCTCGGGGAACTTTCGCCGTTTCAAGTGGATCGTGATGGCAGTGACACTGTCGATCTACTACCTGACGCCCTGGCTGCGCTGGGACCGCGGACCCTATGCGCCGGACCAGGCCGTCCTCATCGATCTTGCCCATCGTCGCTTCTATTTCTTCTTCATCGAGATCTGGCCCCAGGAATTCTACTACGTTGCCGGCCTGTTGCTGATGGCCGGTATCGGGCTCTTCCTCATCACCTCGACGATCGGCCGCGCGTGGTGCGGCTACACCTGCCCGCAGACGGTGTGGGTCGATCTCTACCTCGTGGTGGAGCGGGCGATCGAAGGCGACCGCAATGCACGCATCAAGCTCGACGCGGCCCCGTGGACGGGGCGCAAACTCCTCCTGCGGACGGCCAAGCACCTCGTCTGGATCGTCATCGGCCTGGCGACGGGCGGCGCCTGGATTTTCTATTTCGCCGATGCGCCGACGCTTCTGCGCGAGGTCGCGAGCGGCGAGGCGGCACCTGTCGCCTACATGACGATCGCCGTCCTGACGGCCACGACCTACGTCTTCGGCGGTCACATGCGCGAACAGGTCTGCACCTACATGTGCCCCTGGCCGCGCATCCAGGCCGCCATGCTCGACGAGAGTTCGCTGACTGTCACCTACAACGACTGGCGCGGCGAACCGCGGTCGCGTCACGCCAAGAAAGCGCTGGCGGCGGGCCAGGTCGTCGGCGATTGCGTCGACTGCAACGCCTGCGTCGCGGTATGCCCCATGGGAATCGACATCCGGGACGGCCAGCAGCTCGAATGCATTACCTGCGCGCTGTGCATAGACGCCTGCGACGCGGTGATGGACAAGACCGGCCGGGAGCGCGGACTGATTTCCTACGCCACGCTCAGCGACTACAACGCAAACATGGCGGTCGCCACCGATGCGGGCCGCAAGCCCATCAGCCCTGCCCGCGTGCGCTCGGACGACGGGAAGCTCTCGCCGCGCCTGGCGCACTTCCATCTCGGAAAGATCTTCCGGCCGCGGACCTATCTCTATTTCGGCGCCTGGTCGATGATAGGCCTCGTGATGGTCTTCATGCTGATGACGCGCGATCGTCTGGAGCTCAATGTCCTGCATGACCGCAATCCTCAATATGTCCTGCTTTCCGACGGCTCGATCCGGAACGGCTACACGCTGAAGTTCCTCAACATGCTGCCGGAAAAGCGTACGGCAACGCTCCGCATCGACGGGCTGCCGGGTGCCGAGATGTTCACGGAGGCGAACGAGAAGAGTGCCGCCGCCAGCCTCTCCGTGCCGCTCGATCCCGACCAGACGACAATCATGAAGGTCTTCGTGCGGCAACAGGTCGGGCGCCTCCAGGACGAGGAAACGCACTTCCGGTTCGTCGCAAGCATTCAGGGTGGCGAGCACGCGGACTATCGCGCCACCTTCAACGCGCCGGAGCCACGCCAATGAAGGCCCGGGCGAGACAGGCGGGTGAAATTACCGGACGGCACGTGCTTCTCCTGCTCGTCGCCTTCTTCGGCACGATCATAGCCGTCAATACCCTTCTGGCCGTGCTCGCGGAAAAGTCGTGGACCGGTCTTGTCGTCGAGAACAGCTATGTCGAGAGCCAGCTGTACAACGGCAAGATCGCGGAAGCGCGCGAGCAGGCCGCGCTAGGTTGGCACGGCTCGCTTTCCATCGGCGGAGGTTCGATCCGCTACGTGCTCGCATCCGCCGGCGGAACGCCGGTGCGGCTCGATGGCGCCATCGCGCACTTCCGTCACCCGGCCTACGAGTCCGCCGACTTTGCCGTGAAGCTCGACCGTCCGGCCGGGGGAGGCCTCTCGGCCGAGCATCCGGTTCCGGACGGTGCCTGGATTGTGGAGGTCGAAGCCGACGCGGGAGGGCCGCGTCCGTTCCGTGAGGTCAGTCGTATCCTCGTCCGCGACGGCCGGGTGCGATGAGCTGCTGCGCACCGGGTACCGGCGCAATGCCCGAACTCGGGCACTCTGGCCGCGTCGAGCGCGGAGGAGTTCGTGCTCGCCAGCCGGGATCTGGGCGACGGCTTCATGCAGACGAACGTGGCGGTACCCGACGTTCACTGCGCCGCATGCATACACCGGATCGAGACGGCCATATCGCGCCTGGAGGGTGTCGAGAACGCGCGTGTGAACCTGTCGACGAAACGCCTCTCCGTGCGTTGGCGCGAAGGCAGGCCGCCGCCGGTGCGCGAGACGCTCTCCGCGCTCGGCTACGAAGCCCATCTCCACGATGACGATGCCAGCGAGAAGGATCCCGTTCTCGCAAGGCTTCTGCGCGCCCTGGCGGTCGCCGGGTTCGCGGCCGGAAACATCATGTTGCTCTCCGTCTCGGTGTGGGCGGGCGCGGACGGCGCGACACGCGACCTGTTTCACTGGATCTCGGCGCTGCTCGCCGTGCCGGCCCTCGTCTATTCCGGCGCGATCTTCTATCGCTCCGCATGGCAGGCGGTGAAGCATGGGCGTACCAACATGGACGTCCCGATAGCCATCGGCCTGACGCTGGCGTTCGGCATGAGCGTCTACGAGACCGCCACGCACGGCGCCGAGGCCTATTTCGATGCGTCGGTATCGCTTCTCTTCTTCCTGCTCGTCGGCCGTACTCTGGATCATGTCATGCGGGAGAAGGCGAGGGGCGCCATCGGCAACCTGCGCAACCTTTCGCCCCGTGGAGCCATGGTAATCGACCCCGACGGCTTGCGGGAGTACCGGCCGCTGGCAGAGCTGGAAGCCGGCACCATCATGATCGTCGCCGCCGGCGAGCGCGTGCCCGTGGACGGCGTCGTGACGGACGGCGCTTCCGAGCTCGACTGTTCGCTCGTGACGGGCGAGAGCGCCCCGCGGCCCTCCACCGTCGGCGACCGGGTGCAGGCCGGAACCCTCAACCTCGTTCAGCCGCTGGTGATCGAGGCGACGGCTTCGGCCGAGAATTCCTTCCTCGCCGAAACGGCGCGGCTGATGGAGATCGCCGAGGAGGGGCGCGCGCGCTACCGGCTGATTGCCGACCGCGCCGCCGCACTCTACGCGCCTCTCGTGCATTCGGCCGCGCTTCTCACCTTTCTTGGCTGGTTCTGGATGAGCGGCGACTGGCACCGCGCGATGCAGACGGCGATCGCGGTGCTGATCATCACTTGTCCCTGCGCGCTCGGGCTCGCGGTTCCGATGGTCCAGATCGTGGCGGCGCGCCGTCTCTTCGAAGGCGGAATCCTGATGAAGGACGGCTCGGCCCTCGAACGGCTCGCCGAGGCCGACACGGTCGTCTTCGACAAGACGGGGACGATCACGGCGGGAGTGCCGCGCCTCGCCGACGCGGAGCGGGCCGATCCGACGGCGCTCGCCGTCGCGGGCGCGCTCGCGGCGCATTCGCGCCACCCCTATTCCCGCGCGCTCGTCCGGGCGGCGGCGAGCCTCGGCACTCGGCAGCCGGCGATGTCCGCGGTGCGGGAAACGGCCGGATGCGGCCTCGAGGGCATCGGTGACGACGGCGCAGCGTATCGCCTTGGCCGAGCGTCCTGGGCCTCGAAGGCGTCGCCCGCCACGCCGGCCGGAGCTACCCCGGGGGCGCCTCTGACCCTTTCGCGGGACGGAGTGGTGCTCGGGGTCTTCCGCTTCGACGACGCCGTGCGAAGCGGCGCGCAGGCAGCCGCAGCCCGTCTCAGGGAGGCGGGTCTCGACCTCGAGCTTCTGTCGGGTGACGAAGCGGATGCCGTCCGCCGTGCGGCGGAAGCGATCGACGTGGCGGCATGGCGCGCCGGCCAGCTTCCCGCCGACAAGGTCGAACGCCTGGCCGATCTCGCACGGGACGGCCACCGGACGCTGATGGTCGGCGACGGCCTCAACGACGCGCCCGCCCTTGCGGCCGCCCATGTGTCGATGGCACCGGCGACGGCCGCAGACATCGGCCGCAACGCCGCCGATTTCGTGTTCCTCCATGACAGCCTGCTCTCCGTCCCGCGGGCTTGGGAAACGGCGGTACGCGCCAGGACCGCCATCCGCCAGAACCTCGCTCTCGCGGTCCTCTACAACGCCGTTGCCGTGCCCGTCGCCGTCAGCGGCCACGTGACACCGCTACTGGCGGCCGTCGCCATGTCTCTTTCCTCGCTGACCGTCGTCGCCAATGCCCTGCGCCTCGGCCGGGATCCGCTGCAGGCGATTGTGGTCCTCGCCGGGAGACTGGGCGCGCGCGTGCTACCGCGTCGGGGAGTGGGGGCGGCATGAACAACCTCTTCTTTCTCATCCCCATAGCCCTTCTCCTGGGTGGTGTCGGGCTTGCCGCATTCCTCTGGGCGTTGAGCAGCGGGCAGTATGAGGACCTCGACGGCGCAGCCGAGCGCATTCTGATCGAAGACGAGGAACCGGTCGCGCCGCCCGCGCACAGCCGCGAGGGGTGAGCCCGCCGGCACCTCCTGGCGACAGGGGTTCCTCGCCGGGCTCGCGGCGGCCCGACGGCGGGCAGCACCTGCCGTCGCTGCCCCAACAAGGCGGCGCCCTGCGCAGGAGACAAGGCGAAGATTAGAGTGTAGGCTTCGAACGGTGGCTGGCGCGGGCGAGGGCCTGTGAGCCGGGACGTGGAAGCGTCGAAGTGGTCGGGGGTCGGGCGGTACGCATGGAGCCGCATCTGCTGAGATATATCTGGCGGCACACGCGGCCGTCCCAGATCTGGCTCTCGGCCGTGATCCTTGCGTCGATGCCCGTCTATTTCCTGCTTCTCGACATTCCCAAGCGGATCATCAACGGTCCGATCCAGGGCAAGGGCTTCGCTCACGCCGGCGAAACGCGCTCTTTCCTCGAGATCGTCCTTCCGTTCGGCCGGTCATTCTCGGGAAGCGACGTGGTCCTTTTCGGCGGCTTTCACTTCGGCCGCATCGGCATGCTGTTCGCGCTGTCGATCGCCTTCCTGGTGCTCGTCGTCCTCAATGGCGGATTCAAGCTCTACATCACGACCTACAAGGGCCGGATCGGCGAAAGGCTGCTGAGGCGCCTGCGCTACGAGATGATCGACCGCCTCCTGCGATTCCCGCCCTGGCATACCCGGCGGATCCGCTCGGCAGAGATCGCCGGCATAATCAAGGACGAGGTGGACCCCCTCTCCGACTTCATCGGAGACAGTTTCTCGGCGCCGCTCTTCCTTGCAGGCCAGGCATTGACAGGGCTTGCCTTCCTGTTCCTGCAGAACATGTGGTTCGGACTTCTGACGCTGCTGATCGTCGCGCTGCAGGTCGTGGTGATCCCGAGGCTCCGGCGCAAGCTCATCCATCTCGGGCGGGAGCGCCAGGCAGCCGCGCGGCGGATGGCCACCCGTATCGGCGAGATCGTTCAGGGCACGAACGACTTGCACGTGAACGACATGTCGAACCGGGAGCGGGCCGATTTCATCGAGAGGCTGACCGGCATCCTGGACGTTCGCCTCGAGCTCTACCGCCGGAAGTTCTCCGTCAAGTTCCTGAACAACCTGCTGATGCAGTTCACCTCTGTTCTCTTTTACCTGATCGGCGGCTATTTCGTCGTAGCGGGCCGGATGGACGTCGGCGCGCTCGTCGCTTCGATCGCCGCCTACAAGGATCTGCCGACCCCGATCAAGGGCCTGATCGACTGGGACCAGCAGCGCCTGCTCTCGCAGGTGCGCTACGCGCAGGCGCTCGAGCCCTTCCATCTCGACGATCTGCCACGGCCGGCGATACAGGACGACGATCGCTCGGAACGTGTGCGAAGCGGCTTCGAGCTGCGCCACGTCTCCCTGAAGGAGGAGGGGCACGCCGCGCTCCTGGACGATGTCTCGCTCGAAATCTCCGTTCACGAGCGCGTCGGGCTCGTCTCGGTCCCGCCGGAAGGCGCAGCCCAGCTCCTGGCCATCCTGGCCCGACTCCTGCCGCAAGGCGGCGGCACCGTGCTGCTTGACGGCAATGTGCTCGGCGACCTTCCCGAGTCCGTGACGGGAAGGGCGCTCGCTTATGTCGACGCCGAGACCTTCCTGCCCGCCGGCACGATCCGCGACAGCCTGCTCGCCGTCCTGCGCAATCGCCCGGTCACCCTTGCCGCGACCGGTGCGCCGCTGCCCGCACAAGCCGGCGATGACAGCGTGCCGGCAAGCAGGCTTCCGATGCAGGCGGAATGGATCGATCTCCAGCGGATAGGCCTGAGCGACGAGGCAGGTCTCGACCTGCTCCTCTCGCGTGTCGCCCGCCGGACGGGCCTCTATGACGAGATCTGCGAGATCGGTCTGAACAGCCGGCTTTCCGATGACATACCTCCTGAGACGCGGATGGCCCTCGTCGCCGACCGTGAACTCCTGCACGAGCGGCTTCGCGCGGCAGGGCTCCTCCAGCACGTGGAGTTCTTCGAAAACGACCGCTACCTGACGCAGGCGTCGATCGGCGAGAACATCGTCTTCGGAATTGCCCGGGATCCCGCCTATTCGCCTTCGGTGCTGGCGGAAAACGCGGTACTCCTCGACGTGCTCGACCAGACGGCCCTGCGCCCCTTGCTGCTAGCCCTCGGTCGCAACGTCGCGGCGACCTTCGCCGAGATGTTCGAGACGGTCTCCGCAGCCAGCCCGGTCTTCGGTCTCATCGGCGCGGTCACGCCGGAACGGATCGCTGCCCTGCGCGAGATCCTCGAGCGTTCCGCCGGGGGAATGGCATCGCTCGATGCCGGCGATCGCCGAGAACTTCTCCGCCTGGCGCTCGACTACAACGAGACGAGCTACCGCTTCGGCCTGCTTGGCGCCGAACTGCAGTCGTCCGTCCTCGACGCGCGCAGGCGGTTCCAGGCCATCATGAAGGAATTGCCCGATCCGCCGGTCGTTCCCCACGACCGGACGAACTATGACGCTTCGCTCAGCATTCTCGACAACGTGATCTTCGGCCTGGTCGCCACGCGCAATGTCGGCGCGCGCGCGCGCGTATTCGAGGAGGTTCGCGCGGTCCTGAAATCAGGCGGCCACTGGAACACGGTGTTCGAAGCCGGCCTGCTCTTCGGCGTCGGCTCCGGCGGGCGCGGCCTCTCCGAAGCGCAGCGCCAGAAGCTGCGCCTCGCCCGTGCGCTTCTCAAGAAGCCGGACATGCTCATCCTGAACCGCGCCTGTTCCATCCTGCCCCGGAACGAGCAGCAGGCGTTGCTCGAAGCCATGCTCGCCGATCCGGAAAGCGAGGGAGAGGCCTCCCCCGGCATCGTCTGCATGCCTTCTGACCCCGAGCATGCGGCCATGTTCGACCGGGTCATCGTGTTCGAACACGGGCGAGTCGTCGCCGACGGACCGCCCGCCGAGGTCTTGCCTGCAGCGCGGGCTGCGGCGGACATGGCGAGCGTATAGTGGCATGGGTCGGAGGAGCGTGCATGGTTCCGAGTGAATACCCGTCAGGTGGCGATACCGGTTCGATCGGCAGCGAAGCGGCGATGCTGCGTGCAGTTCCCTTCCTGGCCGACGTGGAACTGGCGCGCCTCAAACTTCTCGCCTATGTGTCCGAGCGGCTGGATTTCGATGCCGGCGATATCGTCTTCGAGCAGGGCAGCAGCGGAAGCGATGTCTATTTCGTGCTCGACGGCAAGGCCGACGTGCTTTCGGACAGCCCGCGCGGGCCGGTGCTGGTAGCCACCCTCGGCCGTCATGCGCTCTTCGGCGAGATCTCCGCACTTTGCAACGTTCCCCGCACGGCCACGGTGCAGGCCAACGGCGCGCTCAGCGTCCTGCGCATACCGCAGGATGCGTTCCTGAGTCTTATCGAGGAGTCGCCCGCGCTTGCGCTCAAGGTCGTGCGCGAGCTTGCCGAAAGGCTCGCCCGTACGACGCGCGAACTCGCCCGAGCCCAGGCACGCTGATTTTCAGCCGGCGCGGCCGAACAGGAGGATGAGGAAGATCATCGCGGCATAGGTCAGCTGATGCAGCAGCTGGTCGGCACCGTGCGCAGCCCAGAACAGCCGGGAATTCAGGTCCGGCTGCCGCCCCTTCGACCAGCGCGACTTCCCGAAGTCGATGAGATAGTGAACGAGGAATTCGCCGGCTGCCAGGAGTATCAGCGGAAAGCCGGAGAGACCGTAGAGGAGCATGATGGCGGCGCTGCCGACAGCGTGGACGCCGGCATGGACGTAACCGCCGGCATGGGCCGGATCCCCCTTCCCCCTGATCATCCACGCCGGCTGCAGCAGGTAGTCCGCTGCGAAATGCTTGATCTGGAACGAGACGAGCAGGATGAGGAAGATCATTTGCATCGGGTCTTTTCGGCAGTTTCGATCTTTGAGGAAGCTTATCTTCGCAAGAGGTAGGTGACCATGGACCCGACGCCCTTGAGGTCGACGGGTGCGCAGGTTTCCAGCGGCCAGTTGCCCTTCAATGCCAAGCGCGTCGCCTCCGAAAGCTGCAGGCAGCCGGCAAAGCCCTGGGATTCGAGCCGGCTCGCCACGTTCACGGTCTCGCCCCAGACGTCGTAGACGAACCTGTGGCGGCCGATCAGGCCCGCCACGACGGGGCCGGTATGGACGCCGATGCGAATCTGGAAGCTTTCCGCCTGCGGCCTGCTTTCCAGCGCCTCGAGCATGGCGGCACCGAGGGCGACGATGCGGTCGGCATGGTCGTCGATCGAATTCGGCAGGCCACTGGCGGCCATGTAGGCGTCGCCGATCGTCTTGATCTTCTCGACCGCGTGGCGTTCCGCCAGGGCGTCGAAGGTCTCGAACACGCTCCCCAGGCGCTGCGACGAGATCGGTTGCCGGCAGGCTGGCCGCGATGGGGGAGAAACCGACGATGTCGGCGAACAGAACGGTGACGTCGTTCGAACCGGTCGGCGATGACCTGCTCCCCGTTCTTCAGCCGGGCGACGATCTGGCCGGGGAGGACCGCATGCAGCAGGGCGTCGGCGCGCTTCTGCTCCGCCTCGATCCGGGCGATATAGCGCCGCTCCCGGTCGAGCCAGTGCTTCCGTTCGAGGACGGCATTGATCCGCGCTTTCAGAAACACCGGGTTGAAGGGTTTCGGGAGGTAGTCGTCGGCGCCGGACTCGATGCAGCGCGCGACCGCGTCGGCGTCGTCGAGCCCGGAGATCATGATCACCGGCATGTGCCGCCGGCTACCGTCCGCCTTCAATCGGCGGAGCACCTCGATACCGTTCATGTCCGGCATGAGGACGTCGAGCAGCACCAGGTCGAACTCGCGTTCTCCGAGCAGTTCCAGCGCGCTGGTGCCCCCGTCGGCGGTGGTCACGCTGTGCCCCTCCCTGGAGAGACGCCGGCTAAGGAGCTCCCGGTTGCCTGCCACGTCGTCGACGACGAGGATGGCCCCGCGAACGGCGGGCATGGCCGCCTCGCCGGCAATCGACGTCTGGAGACTTGCTGCGTCGAGGCCGGTTGCGGCTTCGTCCGCGGCCGCCCCCGAACTCGACGCGGCGAAGAGGTCCGCTATCGCGTCGACGCGCGTGAGCAGTTCGCCGGCGGTCTTCAGCAGGGCCTCGAGGTCATCCTGCAATTCCTCGCCGGCCGACACCTCGATGTCCTCCAGCAGCAGTTCCGAATAGCCGATGATGGCGTTCAGCGGCGTACGCAGGTCGTGGCGGATGCGAATGGGTTCGCGTGTCGCGTCCGGCAGTGCGGACCTGCCCTTCATCAGGTCCCCGATCAGGGCGTTCAGCTGCCCCACCGCCGTTCCGATTCTGTCGAGATCCGGCCGCAGGTCGTCAAGACCGGATGTCCCCGCCTGTTCGTTCAGCAGTTCATGCAGCCCGAGCAGCGCCTGTGCCGGTCCGGCGAGACGCTGTGCGGCATGTGCCGCAAGGGCGTTGCGTTCGAAATCCGTTCTCAAGTTCTCTCCCGGGCAAGCATTTCAGGGCGCGCCGGGATCTGCCAGGAGCGTCTCGATCTTGGAGAGCAGCCGCGACAGGTCTACCGGCTTGCTGTCGTAGTCGTCGCACCCGGCATCAAGCGCCTGCTGGCGGTCCTCTGCCATGGCGTGCGCCGTAAGCGCGATGATCGGAATGGACGCCGTAGACGGATCGGCCTTGATCTGGCGCGTCGCCTCCCAGCCGTCGACGATCGGCAGGCTCATGTCCATAAGGACGAGGTCGGGCCGTTCCGATGCCGCCTTCAGGACGCCTGCCTCGCCGTTTTCGGCGATGACGACGTCGAACCCGCGCCGTCTCAGCCGCCTCGACAGCATGTCGCGGTTCATCTCGTTGTCTTCCACGAGGAGAATTCTTGCCATGCTCATCCTCCTTCAGGTCAGGTCTGGCCATGAAGGGCGGAACTGCCGCCGCCCTGGCCGGTGAACGCTATCTGGCGCTCCAGCGCCTTCACGAGTTGCTTGCGGCTGTTCGCACCCTTGTTGACGACGGCCGCAGCCCGCTCGCGCAACCACTTCAACTCGTTGACCGAGAGATCCTTCGACGTGACGACCACCACAGGAATCTTCTGGAATTCCTGCAGTCTGCTGCATTTCGTTGAGTGTCTGGAAACCGTCCATCTCGGGCATCAGGAGATCGAGGAGGACGAGCCGGGGCTGCACCTGCCGCATGAGCTCCAGCCCGCGCGCGCCGTTGCAGGCCTCGCGCACGGACCAGCCGTTCTTCACCAGTATTCGCCGCATGAAGTCGCGCGAGGCGGCGTCGTCGTCGATCACCAGCACGTCGTGCTCGCCGCCCCCGTGGGCGTTCACGGTGCGGATCAGCGTCTCCTTGTCGATCGGCTTCGTCAGGTATTCGACTGCGCCGAGCGAAAGGCCGAGTTCGCGGTCGGCGAGGATAGTCGCAAGGATGACCGGAATCTCGCAGAAGCTCCGGATCGCTCTTCAGCGAGCGCAGCACGGACCAGCCGTCCTGGTGCGGCATGATGATGTCCAGGATGATGGCCGCCGGACGGTGTTCGCGCGCTGCATCGGATACCCTCGGCGCCGTTTGTCGCCTCGATGGCGGCCAGTCCCGCCTCCATCAGGGCCTGCGTCACGACCCGCCGGGCCGCGGGGTCGTCATCGATGATGAGCACCGTCTGCGCGCCTGGCGCGACGACCGACGGGTTCTCCTGCTCCTCGTGCTCGGGCCGGGCATTCCGCCGGAACCTCCATGGTGAAGGTGGATCCTTCTCCGGGCCTGGCTGTCGACGTGGACCGTCCCGCCGATCATGCCGCAGAAGCTTCGGGTTATGCTGAGTCCGAGCCCTGTCCCGCCGTAGTTGCGCGTGGTCGAGGCGTCCGCCTGGGTGAAGGCGTTGAACAGGCGTTCCTGCTGTTCCGCCGTCATGCCGATGCCGGTGTCCCGGACGACGAAGACGAGCCAGTCTCCGTCCGCACGCGGCTCCCGCCTCACCTCGAGCGTGACGATGCCCGCCTCGGTGAATTTCGCGGCGTTGGAGAGCAGGTTGAAGAGGTTCTGGCGCAGCTTCGTTTGGTCCGAATGCATCGGCGCCGGGATCGCCGTCTCCCTTCGCGACGAATCTGTTTGCCGTTCTGCGCGATCAGCGGTGCGACGGTCGCCTCGACGTCTTGATCAGGGCGCCGACATCGAAGGTCTCGAGCAAGACCTCCATCTTGTTCGCCTCGATCTTGGAAAGGTCGAGGATGTCGTTGATCAGCGCCAGCAGGTTGCGTCCGGCGCCCGCGATCTTCTCCAGGTCGGGGACGAGTTCCTCCCCCTGCTCGTCGATCGCCTCCTCGATCAGCATTTCGCTGTAGCCGATTATGGCATTCAGTGGCGTTCGCAGCTCGTGGCTCATCGAGGCGAGGAAGCGGCTCTTGGCCTCGTTGGCGGACTCGGCGTGGCTCTTGGCCGCCTCGAGCTCTATCTGGCGAAGCTTCAGTTCGGTGATGTCGGTATAGACGGCGACTGTCCCGCCGGCAGGAATCTGTCTCTTGCTGATCCGTACCCAGCGGTCCGCGAACTGCATCTCCTCGATGAAACCCTCCGGGCTGGCGTGGCGCCGCATCCGCTCTGCAATCCAGTCTTCCGCCGGCGTGCCGTGAAGGTCGATGCGCTTGCGGGCCACTTCGCCTTCGAGTACGGACCGGAAGGTCTTGCCCGTCAGGCTGGCGGGGTCGTCGCCGGGAAACATCTCGCAATACCTGCTGTTCACCAGCAGGATGCGATCCTCGGCGTCGTAGAGGACGAATCCGTCGGAGATCGATTCCAGAGCGGCCGCGATCGTGCTGCGCTGGCGCTCGGCCTCCTCCTCCAGCCGTCGTCGCTCGATGACGCTTTCGCGGAACAGTCGCAGCGTATCGGCCATGGCGCCGAGTTCGTCGCGCCGGCCCGTCGGAATGTCGGCGTCGTACCGCCCGGCCGCCATGTCTTCCACCGCCCTGCTCAGCTTGCGCAGCGGGACGATGATGGAGCGCAGCACGAGCGCGGTCAGTGCAAGCCCTATGAGGACGAGAACCCCGACGAGCACGGCGGCGTTGGTCGCTTCGCGCTGCGCCTGCCGAACAGCGGACCTGCGACCCGCTTCTGCCTCCGCGCTGACCTGCTCGACCAGTGCGTTGAGGTCGGAGTCGACCTTGGCGCTGTGCACCCGGGCCTGCGCCGCCAGCGTGTTGCCGATGATGCGGTTGTCGCGGGTGTAGCTGTCGACGGCCTTGAGTGCCGTCTTCGCGTAGGCATCAACCTCGGGGCGAATCTTCGCCACGAGTGCCGGCGAGGACTTCTGGAGCGCGGCGAGCTGGGCATCGAGGCGCTTTCGCGCATCCTCTGCCTTGCGCTGCGAGTTCATGAGCAGGCTGACGGACAGGTCCGTGAGCCAGTACCGCAGGTCGCCGAACGCGTTCTGTGCCGCGGCAGCCGTGGCGGCCCTGTCGAACAGCACCTTCGTCGCCTCCGTACGGCTCGCGCCCTGGTAGAGCGCATGGGTCATGAAGACGGACGAGATGACAAGGCTGATCAGACCGGCGGCGGTCAGGGCGACGATCCGCACGGAAATCGGGATCCCGCCGGGCCGGCTTTTCCGAGGCTCCGGCCCGGCCGACCGGTCTTCGCCGGGCGACGGGCCGGAATGGTTCATTTGAACAACACGATGCTGATCGCGCCTCCGAGTTCGCCGATCCGGCCACCTTCCTTCGGATATCCGGTGATGTCTATTTCGCCCTTGGGCGTACCGTGGCAGGAAAGGCAAGAGGCGGTGTAGTACTCGGGCACGATCATTCTGAAGGCGGGCCGTCCGTCGACGGCCGTCTCTTCGGTGTACGCATCCTTCTTGGCGCGGTCCGGATTGGAGAAGACCGTGGCGATCACCTTCGTTTCCCAGGCATCCGGAAGCGCCTTGCGGTTGCGGACGAGCTCCTGCGGAGCGGTGACCCGCACCGTCGCTTCCTCACCCACCATATTCGAGAATTTCTCGTTCATCAGCCGGCCGAAGAGAGCCGGCACGAAGCCCTTGAACCCGACGCCGGCGCGGTTGATGTCTGCCTGATGCTCGTCGACCACCTGCGCCATTGCTGTGAGCTGCGCCTGCAGCAGACGCCTGTCCCGCGCGCTGAGGTCGGGCGATCCGGCTTTTCGCCTGTGTGCAGGGTATAGAGGGCCGTGGCATCCTTGACGAAGCGATGACCGTCGAGATGCTTGTCGCCGACAGAGGGATCGTTGATCAACGACTGGTTGTTGGAAACGACGGTCCTGCCGTCGCGAAGGAGTTCCGCCAGCCGCTGCGCCGTCGCGATGTCGGCGGTCTCGTCTGCCGAACTGCTGCTGCAGCAAATGCAGGCTCCGAAGGCGACGACGATGAAGACAGCTCGGGCCCTTGAGATTCGACGCATCGTCGCAATCCTCCGATCACACCGCCCGAAATCATATCACAGTCCGGAAATTTAGGAACAAGCGTCCTGCCGGCGTCTCGGAGACGGTCTCCTGTCCTCGTCCTGCGGACCATCCGGTTTCAGCCCTGGTGGGGCTCCGCGTTCGGATCGAGACCGGTGGCGACGACGGAAACACGAAAGCGGCCTTCAAGGTTCTGGTCGAATATGGCACCGACGACGATGTCGCTGGCTTCCTCCACTTCGTCGCGGATACGGGTCGCGGCCTCGTCGACCTCGAAAAGGGTCATGTCGCGGCCGCCCGATATGGAGACGAGAACGCCCTTTGCGCCGCGCATGGACCGTTCGTCGAGCAGGGGATTGGCGATGGCCGCATCTGCCGCTTCCGTTGCCCTGGCCTCGCCGTCGGCCTCGCCGGTCCCCATCATGCCGCGCCCCATCCGCCGCATGACGCTCTTCACGTCGGCGAAGTCGAGATTGATCAGGCCTTCCTTGACGATCAGGTCGGTGATGCAAGCGACCCCGGAGTAGAGAACCTTGTCGGCCGCAGCGAAGGCGTCGGCAAGGGTCGTTGCCGCATCGGCGATCCGGAAGAGGTTCTGGTTCGGGATGACGATCACCGTGTCGGCGCTCTCGCGCAAACGTTCGATACCCTCCTCTGCGATGCGCATGCGCTTGCTGCCCTCGAAGCCGAACGGTTTCGTAACCACTGCTACCGTGAGGATGCCCGCGTCGCGGGCCGCGCGCGCCAGCACGGGGGCCGCGCCCGTGCCGGTCCCGCCGCCCATCCCCGCGGTCACGAAGCACATGTGCGTCCCCGCCAGGTAGTCCATCACCTCGTCGAGCGTCTCCTCGGCGGCCGCCCGGCCGACTTCGGCGATCGCGCCGGCCCCGAGGCCTTCGGTCACCGCCGCGCCGAGCTGGATGAGCCGTTCCGCCCTCGATGCGGCGAGCGCCTGCGCATCGGTGTTGGCGACGATGAAGTCGGCGCCCTTCAGGCCAGAGGTGATCATGTTGTTGACCGCGTTTCCGCCGCCGCCGCCGACGCCAAGCACTGTCAGCTTCGGGCGCATCAGGGAAAGGTCGGGATACGTCCGGTTCTCGGTCATCTCGATGTCCATCTGCAACATCCTGGCTCAGGCGAGCGACGGGAGAATCAAAGCCGCTCTGGATGAACCTAGGGAATCAGAGAGGGCACGCGCGCGCAAGACAGGCCGTGCTGCCTTCCACCGCGGAAGTTGCCGGAAGGGCGGCTCGATCGCGCCCTCGCGCATCGGCCAGAAAGAGAAAGCGACCTTCGCCGATACCGACGAAGGTCGCTTTCGCAAGGCCGCAACGCATTGTCGCTGCGGCGCGTCTGTTGCCGTGCGCCCGTTCTTGCCGGGGCGCGCAGCCATGCGCTGATCATTTCACGCAGGTGGAACCCGAGGTGGCGTTCGTCGTGTCAATGCAATTCGACAGGTGGTCGAATGTGTTGTTGAGCTTTCCCCCAGGCGTCGAAGCGCCAGCGATGCTGGCAACGGAAATGAGGGCCGCGATAAGGCAGTACTCGATAGCCGTCGCACCCTTCTTGTCTTTCTCCGTGCCCTTCAGGAGGGAGCGCATCCTGGTCAGCCTCTGGGGCCTCTCGAGCACTTCGCCGAATCGTCTCGGACAATCTGAAAAGGGAATTTGGTGCCCAGAAGAGGACTCGAACCTCCACGCCTTGCGGCACACGGACCTGAACCGTGCGCGTCTACCAATTCCGCCATCTGGGCAGCGGACCCGCATTTAGGCTGCGTCGGAAAAGCTGTCAACAGCGTGCGGGCGATTTCCGTAGGCGGCGGTTCGATTTGTCGGCAAGGCACGTCTGCGGCCGCTGCGAGTGGGGCGCGATGCGGCGCCGCCAGCGGGGAAAGCAGTTCCGAACTTGTGCTTCGGGACGCAGGGTCAGCCGTCAGGCCTTCCGAATTCTCATTGCGAAACGTCCGCTTCTGTGCCCGTGCTGATCAATATGCCGGCCGTCCGGCTGCCGGCGCGCACGTGGCGGGCATTGGGGAGATCGTTCAGCGGGCACGCCGCAGGGCCGCGTCCCGGTCGAGCCCGTAAGCAAGCCAGCGCTCGACGAGGCGGCGCTCCAGCACGTCCTCCGGAGCGTCGATCATCACGGTCAGATCGAACAACGGCGCGAGGGCGGACCATGGCGGCTCGTCGAGCAGAAGATAGTTGCCTTCCGTCAGCACGATGCGGTGATGCGGCTCGACGATGCGCGCCGCCGCCCGGGAAAGCTCGAGGCCGCGGTCGAATACGGGTATGGCAACCGGCTCTCCCGACCGGCGGATGCGCGCGAGCGTCGCCGCGTAGCCGGCGACATCGAACGTGAAGGGTGCCCCCTTGCGCTGCTTTCTGGCCGCGCGCTTCGAGCACGGCGTCGTCGTAGTGAAAGCCGTCCATCGGCACGACGACCGAGCACCCGGCTCCGGCCGACTTGTCGATCGCAGCCCGAAGTTCGTCCGCCAGGGTCGACTTGCCGGAACCGGGCGGACCCGCGATCGCGACGACGTGTCGGCCGCTGTCGCCCGCCGCTTCGAGGACGCGGCGGGCGAGCTCGTCCGCCGCCGCCAGTCATGCGGCCAGCGCTTCTTCCGGCGGCGCCTTGGCGCCCGTCATGATCGCGACGGCGTCGGAGGGCGATATCTGCTTCGGGTCGACGACGGCGATCCGCCGGCCAAGCCGGTGAATGTGGACCCGGTCCGCCACCTCGAACACATGCGGCATGTTGTGCGAGATGAGCACGATCGGCAGGCCGCGCCGTCTTGACATCGCGGATGAGATCGAGCACGCGACCGGACTCCTTGACGCCGAGCGCTGCAGTCGGCTCGTCCATGATGATCACCTTGGCCGCGAACGCCGCGGCGCGTGCCACCGCGACACCCTGGCGCTGTCCGCCCGAGAGCGTCTCCACCGCCTGGCCGATGTTCTGGATGGTCATCAGTCCGAGGTCCGAGAGCTTCTCCCGCGCGAATCGTTCCATCGCCTGGTTGTCGAGCATCCGGAACCACGAGCCCAGAATGCCCTTCTTCCGGATCTCCCGGCCGAGGAACATGTTGTTCGCGATCGACAGGGCCGGCGACAGCGCAAGCGTCTGGTAGACCGTTTCGATGCCT
The DNA here is from genome assembly GCA_963760965.1 of uncultured Alphaproteobacteria bacterium. Classification (GTDB taxonomy): domain Bacteria; phylum Pseudomonadota; class Alphaproteobacteria; order Rhizobiales; family Rhizobiaceae; genus Pararhizobium_B. The sequence continues at coordinate 369,275 of CAVXEW010000002.1, read as the reverse complement.
GCGTCGCTGCGCCTGCATCGGCGAGGTGAAGTTTACGACCTCGCCCGCCAGGCGGATTTCGCCGGCATCCGGCGCGACGGCACCGGAGATCGCCTTGATCAGCGTCGACTTGCCCGCGCCGTTGTCGCCGATGACGGCCAGCACCTCGCCCGGGTAGAGGTCGAAGTCGCTGTTGTCGAGCGCCGTGACGCGGCCGTAGCGCTTGACGAGGTTGCGGGCGGTGAGAATGGGTTGCTGCGTGCTCATGCCGAAACCTTTCTGATCCACTGGTCCGTTGCGACGGCGATGATGATCAGCGCGCCGACGGTCAGCTGCGTCCATTGCGGGTCGGTGCCGATCAGCCTCAGGCCGAGGGAGAAGACGCCGACGATGAGCGCACCGAAGAGGGTGCCGAGAATCGAGCCGCGCCCGCCGAAGAGCGACGTGCCGCCGATCACGACTGCGGTGATCGCATTGATGTTCTCAAGCTGCCCAGCCTGCGGAGAGACTGCGCCGATGCGCCCGATCAGCGCCCAGCCGGCAAGCGCGCAGATCACGCCGGTGACGACATAGACGGAGATGAGGATCCGGTCGACGCGGATGCCGGCGAGCATGGAGGCGTCCTGGTCGTCGCCGACCGCATAGACGTGTCGGCCCCAGGCAGTGTGGTTGAGCGCATACCATAGGCCGATCACGAGCAGCACCATCGCGACCACTCCATAGGTGAAGACGGCACCGCCGAGGCGGAAGGAGTTGCCGAAGAAGTGCAGGATCGGCGCGACCCTGTCGATGTCCTGGCTGCGAACCGTCTCGTTGCCCGAGTAGATGAAGTTCGCCGCACCGTAGATCGACCAGGTGCCGAGCGTGACGATGAATGGCGGCAACCGGACCTTCGCGACGAGGAGGCCGTTGATCAGCCCGCACAATCCACCGACGATCAGGCCGGCGATGACGGCCACGAAGCCCGGCACGCCGTAATGCATGGCGAACTGGCCCATCACGACCGACGAGATCACCATCATCGCGCCCACGGAAAGATCGATGCCGGCGGTCAGGATGACCAGCGTCTGCCCGGCGCCGACGATGCCGGTGATCGCCACCTGCTGCAGGATCAGCGTCAGCGTGAAGGCCGAATAGAAGCGTGGCCCGATGGCGATCCCGAAGCCGACCACCGCCACCACCAGGACGATCAGGGGCACTGCGGCGGGATTGCCGTGAAGGAAATGCTGTATGCGCTGCAGGGGCGAGTGTCGCCGTGTTTCGAATGCGGGCTGTTCTGCCTGCCCGCCCGCGGGGATGATCTGGTCGCTCATGCGTTCCTCCCTGAAGCCACGACCTGCCTGACGCGACCGGCAGGTCGGCGCGGGGTTGGCTTCACCAGGTAAAAAGATGTGGAGCGTTGGTTACCCGAGCCGTTTCGCGGTCCGTCGGCGGGGGCGCGCGAGCGCCCGCCGCCAGGATTGCGAGTTTGATCCGGAGCTGACCGGGGATCAACCCCGGTGATTCAGCCGTGCGGTCAGCCCCAGCACTTGGCCAGGCCTTCCTTCACGCTGATGGAAGGCACGCCGTCGACAGGATGGTCGGTAATCAGGTTGACGCCGGTGTTGTGGAATTCGAGGCCAGGCGACTTCTCCGGCTTCTTGCCGGTCTCGACGAACTTCTTGACGGCCTCGATCCCGTCGGCTGCCATCAGCAACGGATATTGCTGAGACGTCGCGCCGATGACCCCGTCCTGCACGTTCTTGACGCCCGGGCAGCCGCCGTCGATGGAGACGATGGTCGCCTGCTTCTCGAGGCCGACGGCCTTGAGCGCCTGGTAGGCCCCGGCTGCGGAGGGCTCGTTGATCGTGTAGACGAGATTGGTGCTTGGATCCTTCTGGAGAAGGTTTTCCATCGCGGTGCGCCCTCCGTCCTCGGCGCCGCCGGTGACGTCGTGTCCGACGATGCGGGGATCGCTCTCGTCACCCCACTTGCTCTTGTCCTTCGGATCGATGCCAAAGCCGACCATGAACCCCTGGTCGCGCTGTACGCCGACCGAAGGCTGGCTGGTCGCCAGGTCGAGGAAGGCGATGTGCGCGTCCTTCGCCTTGTCGCCCATCATGCCCTTGGCCCACTTTCCGATCAGCTCGCCGGCCTGGAAATTGTCCGTCGCGAAGGTCGCGTCCGCAGCGTCCACCGGCTCGAGCGTCGTATCGAGGGCGATCACGAGGATGCCCGCCTTGCGCGCCTTCTGGACCGTCGGCACGATCGCCTTCGTGTCCGAGGCGGTTATCAGGATGCCGTTGACCTTCTCGGCCACGCACGACTCGATGGCGTCGACCTGCGACTGGTTGTCGCCGTCGTACTTGCCCGCGTAGGTCTTGAGGTTGACGCCCAGTTCCTTCGCCTTCTGCTCGGCGCCCTTTTTCATGGTCACGAAGTACGGATTGGTGTCGGTCTTGGTGATCAGGCAGGCGGAGATGTCCTTGGCGAAGGCCGGCGATGCGGCCATCAGGCCCGCCGTGGCCGCGCCCAGCAGCGCCGATTTCAGGATTGCCGAAGTCTTCATGATTACCTCCCGGGTTGAATGGCATGCATGCACGACGCGAAATCCTCCCGCGTGCTGCAGATCAAGCCAACACCATCCGATGAAGGATGTCAATAATTAAATCACTCTTATTTATTTATTGACTCCGCTGCCTCCCCGCTGCATCCTTGCCTCAATGTCGGCACAGGAGGGGAAGCTCTTGCGCCGGCGGGAACGGGAGGAAGGGTGGGAACCGGTATGGAGCGTGAAACGCCCCAGGCGGACGCGCAGGTCGGGCCTTCGCCGCGCGGATCGAACCAGAGCGGCATGCGGGCCTACAACGAGCGGCTGGCGCTCGGTCTTGTGCGCCGCCACGGCAGCCTGACCAAGACCGAACTCGCACGAATGACGGGACTGTCGGCCCAGACCGTCTCGGTCATCATGCGCGAGCTCGAGCGCGAGGAACTGATGGTGCGTGGCGAACCGATCCGCGGCCGCGTGGGTCAGCCGTCGGTGCCGCTGTCGATCAATCCGGAAGGGGCGTTCTTCCTCGGTCTCAAGGTTGGCCGCCGCAGCGCCGATCTCGTCCTCGTCGATTTCCTCGGCCAGCCCCGGAAGCGCCTTCACCGCAGCTATCCCTGGCCGTTGCCGGACGAGATCGTTGCGTTCGCGAAGGAAAGCATGGGCGAGGTCACCGCCGCTCTTCCGCGGGAGTTGCAGGGACGCATCGCCGGTCTCGGCATCGCTATGCCGTTCGAACTGTGGAACTGGTCGGAATATCTCGACGTCCCGGAACGGGAACTCGACCGCTGGCGCGAAGTCGACCTGGATCAGGAGATTGCGAAGATCTCGCCCTACCCGGTCTATCTCCAGAACGACGCCACCGCTGCATGTGCAGCCGAACTCGTGTTCGGCCGGCATCCCGGCCGCCCCGACTTCGTCTATTTCTACGTCGGAACGTTCATAGGCGGCGGCATCGTCCTCAACGGCGGGCTCTATCCCGGGCGCTTCGGCAACGCCGGCGGCTTCGGGCCGATGCCGATCACAGGTCCGACCGGCAAGGTGGAACTGCTGATCGACCATGCCTCGATAACCGTTCTCGAACGCATGCTGAAGGCGCACGGGCGCGATCCGTCGGTCCTTTGGGACTCGCCGGACGACTGGGGCGAGATCGACGACCTGGCGCTGGCCTGGGTGGATATCGTCGCCCGGGGTCTCGCGCAGGCCATCGTGTCTTCGGTCTCGGTCATGGATTTCGAGGCGGCGATCATCGACGGCAGTCTGCCGGAACGCTTCCGCGAGGCGATCGTCGAGGCCACGCGGCGTGAAGTGGAGAAGTTCGACCTGCGCGGCCTGACGCTGCCGACGATTCTGCCGGGCAGCATAGGCTCGCTGGCTCGCGCGCTCGGGGCGGCCAGCCTGCCGCTCTTCGACAAATATCTGATCGATCAGAAGACGCTCGCGCGCGAGCGATGAAGGGCTCCGGGGCGCAATCCAATTTCCCCGCCCCGAAACGTCGCTTCTGGACAACAATTCCTCGCTGGAAATTGCTCATATCCCGCCCGCGCGACGAGTTGGAATTACCGCGGAGACGTGCTTCAATCGCCGCACCCGAGCGTCTCGCTTCCGTTCCTGAATCCTGTACTCTTTCCCGGGGGGTCCCTCCATGCCGGCATCCATCCTGCCGTTCAGCAAAATCGAATACGAGCGCCGGCTGTCCAAGGTGCGCGCGGCAATGGAGGCGAAAGGCCTCGATCTTCTCTTCGTCGAGGACCCCTCGAACATGGCCTGGCTGACGAGCTACGACGGCTGGTCGTTCTACGTACACCAGGGTGTTCTCGTCTTCCTCGACGAGGATCCGATCTGGTGGGGCCGTTCGCAGGACGCCAACGGGGCAGTTCGTACCTGCTGGATGGACGACGACCGGGCCCGCGGATACTCCGACCACTTCGTACAGGCAGACTACTGCCACCCGATGGAGGACCTGGCCGCGCTGATCGCCGAAAAGGGCTACGCCAACAAGCGCATCGGGCTCGAGCTCGACAACTATTACTTCTCGGCCAAGGCTTATCTCACGCTGCAGCGGGAACTGCCCAACGCGGATCTGGTCGACGCCACCGCCCTCGTCAACTGGCAACGCGGCGTCAAGTCCGACGAGGAGATCATCTTCATGCGCCGCGCAGCGCGAATCTCCGAGAAGATCGTGGACGGCATCCTCGATCGGGTCGAGCCGGGCGTGAAGAAGAACGAGCTTGTCGCCGAGATCTATGCAGATGCCGTGCGGGGCGTCGACGACAGCTGGGGCGACTATCCGGCCATCGTGCCGCTGTTGCCGAGCGGTTCGGATGCGGCGGCGCCGCATCTGACCTGGGGATGGACGTCCTTCGAGAAGGGCGAGGCCACCTTCTTCGAGATCGCCGGCTGTTACCGCCGTTACCACGCGCCCTTCTGCCGCACCGTCTATCTCGGCACTCCGCCGCAGCATCTCCTCGACGCCGAGAAGGCGCTGGTGGCAGGTCTCGAGGCCGGGCTCGACGCGGCACGGCCCGGCAACCGCGCCGGCGATGTCTCCCGCGCGCTGCACGGCGAACTGGAGAAGTGGGGCATCAAGCGGTCCGCACGATGCGGCTACCCGATCGGCCTTTCCTATCCGCCCGACTGGGGCGAGCGCACCATCTCCTTCCGCGACAGCGACGAGACGGTGCTGGAGGCCGGCATGACCTTCCATTTCATGCCGGGCCTCTGGATGAAGGACTGGGGAATGGAAATCACCGAGAGCATTCTCGTCCGGGAGGATGCGCCGGCCGAATGCCTGTGCAACCGCCCTCGCAAGATGTTCGTGAAAGACTGACGTGCCCGACAGAGCTGAACTCATCGAACGCACCAGGGCGGTGCTGTCCGACCTGATCGCCTTCCCGACCGTCTCGGCGGACAGCAACACGGCGCTGATCGGCTATGCCGAAGAGAAGCTGAAGGACTGCGGGGCGCGTGCCTTCGTCTCCTTCGACGAGACCGGCAGCAAGGCCAATCTCTTCGCCACCATCGGTCCCGAGGGCGACGGCGGGATCGTCCTGTCCGGCCACTCCGACGTCGTGCCCGTCGACGGTCAGAACTGGACCAGCGATCCGTTCGTCATGCGCGAGGCCGACGGCCTGCTCTATGGCCGGGGTACCTGCGACATGAAGGGGTTCATCGCCGCCTGCATCGCCATGGCCCCGGTCTTCGCCGAGGCCGAACTTGTCCGGCCGGTCCATTTCGCGTTCACCTATGACGAAGAGGTCGGCTGTTTCGGCGCCCGGGCGCTGATGGGCGAGCTGGAACGCGCCGGCATCAGGCCGTCGGTGTGCATAATCGGGGAGCCGACCTCGATGCGCATCATCGAAGGCCACAAGGGCTGCTTCGAATACACGACCGAGTTTACCGGGACGGGCGGCCACGGCTCCGAACCCGACAAGGGGGTCAACGCTGTAGAATATGCCGTGCGCTACGTGTCGCGGCTGATGGCGCTCGGCGAGGAGCTCAAGGAACGAGCTCCGCGAAACAACCGTTTCGATCCTCCCTGGACGACCGTCCAGGTCGGGCGCATGGAAGGCGGCGCGGCCCGCAACGTGATTGCAGGTCACTGCAGCGTCGAATGGGAGATGAGGCCCGTCGCCGGCGACGATGCGGACCACGTCAAGAATGCGCTCCAGGCCTATGTCGACGGAGATCTCCTGCCGGCGATGCGTGCCGTGGCGCCGGAAGCCGGCATCGTCACGCATGTCGTTGGCGAGGTCGAAGGACTGGAACCGGTCGAGCGGTCGGAAGCGCTGGAGATCGTCAGGGAACTGACCGGCAACACGGAAACCGAGGTGGTTTCCTTCGGAACCGAGGCAGGCCTGTTCCAGAAGGCCGGCATCTCGACGGTCGTCTGCGGGCCGGGATCGATCGCGCAGGCCCACAAGCCGGACGAATTCGTCAGCATCGATCAGCTCGCGTCATGCCTCGACATGCTCGACAGGCTCGTCGCGAAGCTGGCGGCGGCCTGACCGTCAGCCGCGCAGTATCTCGAGGAAGGCCGGGCCGTAGCGCTCGAGCTTTTTCAGTCCGACGCCGTTGATCCTGGCCATGTCATCGAGCGTCGCGGGCTGCGAAGCAGCCATTTCGATCAGCGTGCGATCGGGGAAAACGACGTAGGCAGGTACGCCGAGCTCGTCGGCAAGTGAGCGCCGCTTCGCCTTAAGCGCCGACAGAAGCTCCGCATCGACGCTGGCCGGGGTTTCCTCCGCGGCCCGTCGTCGGCCCGCACGCGCGGGCTTGCGTTGCACCGGCACCTTGAGCTGGACGGTCTCCTTGCCCTTCAGCACTGCCCAGCCCTGTTCCGTCACGCTCCAGCCGCCATATTGCATGTCGACGCTCGCAAGTCCCAACGCGTAGATCTGGCGAAAGAGGTCGCGCCAGGCGGCCTTCTCGACGTCGCGCCCGACCCCGAACGTGGGAAGCTGGTCATGGCGAAGGCTCGCCACGCGTTCGTTCTCATCGCCCCGCAGCACTGCTATCAGGTGCTCCAGTCCGAAGCGCTCGCCGGTCCGCACCATCGCAGACAGCGCCTTCTGCGCGGCCTCCGTTCCGTCGAAGCGTTCCGGCGGCGACTTGCACAGGTCGCAATTGCCGCACGGCTCGCTCGTTTCGCTGAAATAGGCGAGCAGCGTCTGGCGCCTGCAGCGTGGAGCCTCGGCCAGGGCCAGAAGGGCGTTCAGCCGACCGTGGTCGATACGCTTGCGCTCGGGCGAAGCGTCGTTGTCGTCGATCTGCATGCGGCGAAGCCTGATGTCATCGACGCCGAAGAGCGTCAACGTATCTGCGGGGAGCCCGTCGCGCCCGGCGCGGCCGATCTCCTGATAATAGCTCTCGATGGTCTTCGGCAGGTCAGCGTGGACGACGAAGCGCACGTCGGGCTTGTCGACACCCATTCCGAAGGCGACGGTCGCCGTCATGACAAGGCCGTCCTCGCGGGTGAAGCGATCCTGGTGCTTCTGCCTCTCCTCCGCCGCCATTCCGGCGTGATAGGGCAGTGCGTCGAGTCCTGCAGCGCGGAGCATCTCCGCCATTTGCTCCGTCTTCCTGCGGGACGAGCAATAGACGATCCCCGAGGCTCCCTTGCGCGCGGCTGCGAAGGTGGTGATCTGCTGTCGCGCATTGGCCTTGGGTTCGAAGGCCAGGAACAGGTTTGGCCGGTCGAAGCCGCGCAGGAACTCCGTGGGCGGTGCATCGAACAGCTTGGCAGCGATGTCGGCGCGCGTCTCGCTGTCTGCCGTGGCGGTGAAGGCTGCGGTCTGAACGCCGCCCAGCTCCTTGCGCAATTCGCCGATCGTCAGGTAGTCCGGTCGGAAATCGTGGCCCCATTGGCTGACGCAGTGCGCCTCGTCTACCGCGAGCAGCGAGACGCCGGCGCGGCGCAGCAGGCCGATGCTTCCGGCAAGCCGTTCCGGCGCGAGGTAGAGAAGCTTGAGGGCGCCGCGTGCGAGCTCGCCGAGAATGCGGTCGTTTTCCTCGCGCGAGTTGGCGGAAACCAGCGCGGCCGCGGGAACGCCGCTTGCCGCCAGCTGCGCAACCTGGTCGCGCATCAGCGCGATCAATGGAGAGATGACAACGGTGAGCCCCGTCCGCGTCAGTGCCGGAAGCTGGAAGCACAGAGACTTGCCGCCGCCCGTCGGCATGATGGCGAGCACGTCGCGCCCCGTTTCGATCGCGTGGACGATTTCCTCCTGTCCCGGCCGGAACTCGTCATAGCCGAAGGTCTGCTTGAGAATCGCGCGCGCGGAAGCCATGTCCGCTGTTAGCCGAGGCAGCCGGTGTGATCAATTGCCTTGCGCCGGCGTCTCAGGCGGTGAGTTCCTGGATCATCAGAAGGTCGGTGAGCCTGCGGTAGCCCATCGACCAGCCATCGAACCGCCGTTCGGCAGCCGGAACGAAGGACAGGAGCACGCAGCCGCTGTGCCGCCTGTCCCGCCGGATCTTCGCATAGAGGTCCTTGATCGTGTCACCGTCTCCCTCGAGTATCTGCGCGAAGGCCATGCCGTCGAACGCGAGATGCCCCGTCACGGAAAGTTCAGCGTTGACGCGCTGCGCCGTCGCGACGATGTCCGCGATGTCGTCTGGGCCGAGGCCGGCGCGCGCCGTGCTGGCATAGAGCAGTCTGTGGAGTGCCATGGACGTCTTTTCCTGATGCTGGTGCCGGGGCCGGCATGCCAGCCAGACCATGACCCTGCGCGCATCGTCTATTAACAATCTTGTGCTGCCGCTGAATTTCAGGTCGAACGACACATGGAAACCTTTACGTAAACGTAAGCAGGTGCAATGGTCCCGGAGCGGGGCCCGGACTTCGACCGGATTCGGCGCGACGGCGGGCCATCGAAGTGACAGAATGGGTTGTCCCGAGCCATTGTCTTGGGTTCAGCGACTTGCGGAGGAGATGATGCACGAGCAGGTTTCGGGCGGAGCGGCCGGTCGGCGCATATGGCTCGGTTCTTATCCTCCGAACGTGCCTTCGGAGATTCCGCCTCTCGAACATGCCTCGCTGGCTGACCTGATAGCAGATTCATGTGCCCGATTCGGCGAGCGCCCGGCCTTCACCTGCATGGGAGCGACGCTCACCTACCGGCGGCTCGACGTCCTGTCGTCGGCTTTTGCCGGCTGGCTCCGGAGCATCGGTCTCCAACGCGGCGACCGCGTCGCCGTGATGATGCCGAACGTGCTGCAGTACCCGGTCGCTGTGGCTGGTATCCTGAGGGCGGGGATGGTGGTGGTGAATGTCAATCCGCTCTACACGCCCCGCGAGCTCGAGCACCAGGCGAAGGACGCGGGCGTTCGCGCAATCATCGTTCTCGAGAACTTCGCCCATACCGTCGCGGAAGTTGCCCAGAGGCATCGCATCGAGCACGTGTGCGTTTCGACCATGGGCGATCTCATGGGCGTGAAGGGTCCGCTCATCGATTTCGTCATCCGCCGGGTGAGGAGAATGGTGCCGGCTTGGTCGTTGCCGGGCCATGTGCCGTTCCGCTCGGCAATTCGGAAAGGGAAGGCGGCGCCCTCCGCCGACACGCGGTCAGAAGAGGAAGACGTGGCGTTCCTGCAATACACCGGCGGAACCACGGGAGTGGCCAAGGGCGCCGCTTTGAGCAACGCCAACATCCTCTCGAATGTCGCGCAGAACGCCGCGTGGCTTCGTGCCGCCTTCCTGACGCGGCCGGAGCCGGAGCGGCTCACCTATCTCTGCGCGCTGCCGCTCTACCACATCTTCGCGCTCACGGTGAACATGCTGATGGGCATAAGGGAGGGTGCACATAATGTCCTCGTTCCCAATCCGCGCGACATTCCCGGCCTCGTGAAGGAGATGGCGCGTCACGAGATCAACGTGTTTCCCGGCCTCAATACGCTGTTCAATGCGCTGCTTGCCTTCGAAAGCTTCGCTTCCCTCGACTTCCGGCCGCTCATCCTGACGCTCGCCGGCGGAATGGCCGTGCAAAGGCCGGTCGCCGAGCGCTGGAAGGCGGTCACCGGCTGTCACATCGCGGAGGGCTACGGCCTCTCGGAGACCTCGCCGGTCGTGAGCGCAAACCGCTTCGACGTCACGTCCTTCACCGGAACGATCGGCCTGCCTCTTCCTTCTACCGAGATCGACATCCGCGACGACGCCGGCAACCCGCTGCGGCTCGGCGACATCGGCGAGATCTGCGTGCGCGGACCTCAGGTCATGAAGGGCTACTGGAACCGGCCCGACGAGACCGCCAGGGTCATGACCGACGACGGGTTCTTCCGCACGGGCGACCTGGGTTTCATGGACGAGGCAGGCTACACGTCGATCGTCGACCGCAAGAAGGACATGATCCTGGTCTCCGGCTTCAACGTCTATCCGAACGAGATCGAGGAAGTCGTGTCGGCACACGAGGGCGTGCGTGAAGTTGCCGCGATCGGCGTGCCGGACGAGCACTCCGGCGAAGTCGTCAAGCTTTTCGTGGTGCGCCGCGACCCTGCTCTGGGGGAGGCAGAACTTCGGGCCTACTGCCGGGCCAACCTGACGAATTACAAGCGCCCGCGCCATATCGAGTTCTGCGACGAACTGCCGAAGAGCAATGTCGGCAAGATCCTTCGGCGGCACCTGCGCGACCCGGCGCCAACTTGATTTCGGCCGGAGCCTGTCTCATACCCGCCGGAGCGCGAAAATCAGGGAGCAAGTAAATGAGCAAGGCCATCGAAAGCGCCATCGCGGCGTTGCGCACGCACCACCAGCAGAACGCCCCGCGGGACATGCGCGCCGCCTTCTCCGAGGATCCCGAACGGTTTGCGCGATTTTCCGCGAACCTCGAGGACCTGACGCTCGACTACTCGAAATGCGCAGTGACGGAACGCACCATGGCACGCCTCTTCGACGTGGCGCAGGCCGCCAATGTCGAGCAGCGCCGCGATGCAATGTTCGCCGGCAGGGCGATCAATACGACGGAGGGCCGCGCGGTGCTGCATACGGCCCTGCGCAATCGCTCCGGCGCCCCAGTGATGGTCGACGGTGCTGACGTCATGCCGGAGGTCAAGGCCGTACTCGATGCGATGTCCGCCTTCGCCGAAGACGTGCGCTCGGGGAAGCTTTCCGGCGCGACGGGCAAGCCGTTCACGGACATCGTGAACATCGGCATCGGAGGTTCCGACCTCGGGCCGGCCATGGCGACGCTGGCGCTTGCCCCCTACCACGACGGACCCCGCGCACATTTCGTTTCCAACGTGGACGGCGCCCATATCGCCGACACGCTGGCCCGCCTCTCGCCGGAGACGACGCTTGTAATCGTCGCCTCCAAGACCTTCACCACCGTGGAGACCATGACCAACGCGCAGACCGCGCGCCGCTGGATCTCCGATGCGCTTGGGGAAACGGCCGTGCGGGACCACTTCGCGGCGGTTTCGACCGCGCTCGAAAAGGTCCGCGACTTCGGCATGGACGAGAAGCGGACCTTCGGCTTCTGGGACTGGGTCGGAGGACGCTATTCGGTCTGGTCGGCGATCGGACTGCCGCTGATGATCGCCGTCGGACCGGAGGATTTCGGTCGGTTCCTGGACGGCGCTCATGCGATGGACGTCCATTTCCGCGCCGCGCCGTTGGCGAAGAACCTGCCGGTGCTGCTCGGGCTCGTCGGTTTCTATCATCGGGAAATCTGCGGTCATGGATCTCGCGCAATCATTCCCTACGACCAGAGGCTGGCCCGTTTCCCGGCCTATCTGCAGCAGCTCGACATGGAGTCCAACGGCAAGGGCGTTACGCTCGACGGCACGCGGCTGAAGCGCCATTCCGGGCCGGTGGTCTGGGGCGAACCCGGAACGAACGGCCAGCACGCCTTCTTCCAGCTGCTTCACCAGGGTACTGATCCGGTCCCCGTCGAATTCATGATTGCGGCCGTCGGGCACGAGCCTGAACTCAGGCACCAGCAGCAATTGCTCGTCGCCAATTGCCTGGCGCAGTCGGAAGCGCTGATGCGGGGCCGCACGCATGACGAGGCGAAGCGGCAACTGCTCGACAAGGGCATGAGCGATGCCGAGGCCGCACGCCTCGCGCCGCACCGCGTTTTCACCGGCAACCGGCCGTCGATCACGATCGTCTACGAAAAGCTGACGCCATTCACGCTCGGTCGCCTGATCGCGCTCTACGAACACCGTGTCTTCGTCGAGGCACAGATATTCGGCATCAACGCCTTCGATCAATGGGGTGTCGAACTCGGCAAGGAGCTTGCGACGGGGCTGCTGCCGGTCGTCGAGGGCAAGGAAAGCGCAGCTGGTCACGACTCCTCGACAGAGGGGCTCGTCAGGGCGCTCCGAGACCTTGGAGCCTGAATTATTGTAAGTAGAGACTTACCTCTTAGGTAAGTAGTGACTTTCGCAATCAGAGTTCCGGAAGTTCGGAAATGCCGCCGTTGCGTGCCGACCATTCCAGCGGAGCGTCGAGGAAATCGCCCACCTGGTCGAGTGTCGATTCGTCGAACAGCCGATCCCGCCGCGCGGCGGCGAGCACGTTCTGCCAAGTCGCAAGGTAGTGCAGGGTCAGACCCTTCTCGGCGAGACGGTCGGACGCCGCGGGGAAGATGTCGTAGTAGAACAGGGCGAAGGCGTGGCTGATCTCGGAACCTGAGTTTCGGATCGCCTCGGCGAACTTGATCTTGCTGCCGCCGTCGGTCGTCAGGTCCTCGACCAGCAGCACCCGCGAACCTTCCGGCATGTCGCCCTCGATCTGTGCGTTGCGGCCGAATCCCTTGGGCCTCTTGCGGATGTATTGCATCGGCAGGCCCATGCGCTCCGAGATCCACGCCGCGAAGGGAATGCCCGCGGTCTCGCCTCCCGCCACGGAATCGAACTGCTCGAAGCCCGCCTCGCGCAGGATCGTCGCGGTGGCGAAGTCCATCAGGGCCGAGCGGATGCGCGGGAAGGAGATCAGTTTCCGGCAGTCGATATAAACCGGGCTCGCCAGTCCGGACGTCAGCCTGTAAGGCTCGTCGGCGCGGAAATGCACGGCATCGATCTCAAGGAGCATGCGGGCGGCCAGGTCGGCCATGACCGCCTTGTCGGGGAAGGAGTTCGAGAACATCGGCGTCATCCTCAGTCTGCAGGCGCCCGAACCGCTTAGCAGGACGGTCCCGGCTGCGCCATACCGTCACCCCACTTCCCAGTGGATTGGCGTCATCGGGTCGAACACGGTCACCGGTCCGTCCCCCGTCTCGATGTGCGTCGGAAAGGCGACAGGTTCGGCCCGCTTCCTGAGCGTGATCGTCTTCTCGTTCGGCGCCAGCCCATAGAATGCCGGCCCGTTCAGCGAGGCGAATGCCTCGAGGCGATCCAGCGCGCCCTCGGCCTCGAATACGTGGGCGAGAAGGCTCATCGTGTTCGTCGCCGTGAAGATACCGGCGCAGCCGCACGCGCATTCCTTCAGCGGATCGACATGCGGTGCGGAGTCGGTGCCGAGGAAGAAACGCGGGTCCCCCGAGGTGGCAGCCTCGCGCAGCGCCAGCCGATGTGCTTCCCGCTTGGCCACAGGCAGGCAGTAGTAGTGCGGCCTGATCCCGCCGGCGAGAATGGCGTTGCGGTTGATGATCAGGTGATGCGTCGTGACGGTGGCCGCGAGATTGGCTGTCGCGCCCCGGACATAGTCGACGCCGTCACGCGTCGTCACATGCTCCAGCACCACGCGGAGTTCGGGCAGCCGCCTTCTCAGAGGGTCGAGTACCGTTTCGACGAACACCGCCTCGCGGTCGAAGATGTCGACGTCGGCGCGGGTCACCTCGCCATGTACGCAGAGCGGCATGCCGATCTCGGCCATTCGCTCGAGAACCGGCATCGCCTTGCCTATGTCCCGCACGCCGCTCTGCGAATTGGTCGTCGCCCCGGCCGGATAGAGCTTGACCGCCGCGACGGCCCCTTCCGAGAAACCGGCCGCGACGTCGTCCGGATCGGTGCCCTCCGTCAGGTAGAGCGTCATCAGCGGGGAAAAGTCGGCGCCGTCCGGCAGGGCGTCCAGGATCCGCGTCCGGTATGCCTTTGCATCGGCGACCGTCACCACCGGCGGCACGAGGTTCGGCATGATGATCGCCCGGGCGAAGTGACGCGCCGTTTCGGGCAGTACGCCGGCGAGCATGGCGCCGTCGCGCAGGTGGAGGTGCCAGTCGTCGGGGCGGCGGATGGTGATGTCGGTCATGGCAGCAGGACTTCTGAGGGCCGGAACAGCGGTTGCGATACCTCATTGCGGGCCCGCGGACAATGTTCGGCCGTCTGTCGGTCTTTTCATTCCGGCCCGCGGCGGCTATCAGACCGTCAGCACAGGAGGATTGCATGGATCTTGAAATCTCGGGCAAACGTGCCCTGGTGCTGGCTTCCTCGCGCGGCCTCGGACTCGGAATTGCCGAGCGGCTGGCGGGCGAAGGCGCCGACGTCATCATCTGCGGCAGAAGCGAGGCCCGGCTGGCCGCCGCCGCGCAGAGGATCACCGAACGCGGCAACGGCAAGGCGACCCACGTCGTGGCGGACCTTGCCGACAAGGCGGTCGTCGACCATCTCGAGGCCGCCGTGCGCGACCGCTTCGGCGATGTGGACATCCTGGTCAACAACACGGGCGGCCCGCCGCCGGGCGCGATGAGCGATGCGAGCACGGAGGTCGTCGCACGCCAGTTCGAGATGATGGTCCTGCGCGTGATGGACCTCACCGCCCGCTTCGTCCCGGCCATGCGGAAGCAGGGGTGGGGCCGCGTGCTCACGGTCGCCTCTTCCGGCGTCGTCCAGCCGATCCCCAATCTCGGCCTGTCGAATGCGCTGCGGTCGGCTCTGGTAGGTTGGTCGAAGTCGATGGCGAACGAACTCGCCGGAGACGGTGTCACCTTCAACCTGCTGCTGCCGGGGCGAATCCAGACGGAGCGCGTCGAGGAGCTTGATGCGGCCAACTCGAAGCGCACCGGCAAGACCATCGAGGAAGTCCAGGAGGCGGCCCGGGCAGCGATCCCTGCGGGTCGCTACGGCACCGTCGAGGAGTTCGCGTCGGTCGCGGCATTTCTCGTCAGCGGCCCGGCGAGCTACATGACCGGCGGCCTCGTGCGCTGCGACGGCGGCTCGATCCGCTCGGTCTGAGGCTCAGTAGCGGATTTCGAAGCCGCGGGGGAGGGCTGCCGCAGCGCAGTCCTCCGCATCGAGGCGGCGAACGCCCGCGCCGGGCGGTCCGCCTCGCAGCCGCTCCAGCATCGAGGCGACCGCACTTTCCTCACCCTGTATCAGGGCGGTCACGGATCCGTCAGGTTCGTTGCGGACCCAGCCGGCAAGACCGAACATGCGCGATTGCGATTGCGTCCATGCCCTGAAGCCGACGCCCTGGACACGGCCGTCGATCCGCACGCTTACCGTTCTCTGCCCGTTGGCCATCGCCTTTCTCCCTGCAAGGCGTCAGGCTGCAGAACCAAGGCGAGGATTGCAACATGCGAAAAGCCCGCGGGCGCAAAGGCCGCGGGCTTTCGAAGATACCGTCGATGCGCGGTCAGTCGTCGACCTGGGGCATCTTCGGCGAGCTCTCCCTCAGTTCGTCGCGCATCTTCTGCGCGCGGATGATGGTGCGCGCGTACTGCTCCCAGCAGGTGCGGATGTTGAGCATGTTCACGGTCAGCGCCTCGGTCACGCTCTCCAGTTCGTCGAGGCCGTCCAGGCAGCGCGCGAACTGCGGCCCGAGGTCCGACGACACGTCGCCTTCCTTGGTGCGATGGATGGCTTCCTTGAAGATCTGGTTGCTGTCCTTCACCTCGGCGAGGGCGCGCTCCAGCGCGTCATGCAGGCGGTCCCGTTCCGCTTCCGCGGCTTCGAGATGCGGACGCTGCTGTTCCATGAGCCGGTAGGTGTTGCGCCATTCGCGCGCCCGCCGGTCGAGGTCGTTTCCGACACCGGCGAAGCCGCCGGCAATCCTCCGCGGAAGGCGCGAGACCGTTTCGGCGACGACGTCACCGTTGACGGCTCTCGGCGCGGGCCGCGTCTTGCTTTCGCTCAAGTCCTTCTCGAGTTCGCTCTGGAGCGAATCGGCCAGGGCGCCATCGAAATCCTTGCTTGGCTTGGTCTGCATTAGACTTACTCCAACAATCGTGCCTCGTAGGAAACTATTTCAGAACCAATAACTAAACGTTGGCTTGAGCGCCAATCGTTTATTAAGAATTGGTTAAGATAGCCGTCAACAGCTACCTTTGGACGCCTTGTCAACCTCCTTTTAAGGGGTTGCCGGCTGCCGCCCCGGTTCAGGCCGAAGGCTTGAACAGAGAGCCGCGGCTCCATTTTTCCCCTCCGACCTGCTCATGGTTAATCCACAGCTTTTTGTCCTTTTCCCCGGCTATTTCCTGCTGGGCTGATGACCTGGCGGGACGACCTCCCTATGGTCCGTTCATGGGTACAGAGAGACGTGATCCGGGCCGTGGGGCGCTCCACGCCGAAAGCCATGAGGCTTCGGCGGAGACGCTGGATTCGCATGCCGATGCCTTGTGGGCCTACGCGGGTGATTGCGATCGCTGGGGGCTGGGCTCGGACGCTGCGGCGGCAAGGAAGAAGACCGTCAAGATGCGTGTCGATGCACTTCTGAGGCGGGCCGTCGTGCCCGGGCTGGGGATCATCGACGATCCGGACCGGGGCTGAACCTCAGGTACGAATGCGGGCCAAGCCGGTTTTCCGCATCGGTGCGCTACCTAGCTACGCTCAGGTCGCGGGCATTCCCATCAGTGCGGGCGTGAGGGAATGGTGCCGCTTGCGTGACTCGAACACGCGACCCCATCATTACGAATGATGTGCTCTACCAACTGAGCTAAAGCGGCAGGTCTCGGGCGCCATCCGCGCACCGGACGAAGGCGCTGATACAGGCATCGGCGGTGCATTTCAAGCCAATTCGGGAAATTGTTGGACCGCTTTCCGGACACATCCCGGCTATGGTTGCCGGCACAGCCGTTCACGTGCCGCGACGTATTCCTGCTCGAGGCGTCCGATCAGTTCGGAAACCGGTGCCGTCTTCCGTACCGCACCGATACCCTGGCCCGCGCCCCAGATGTCTCTCCAGGCCTTGGCCTTCGAGCTCCCGCCGTCGAAGTTCATCTTGGACGGGTCGGCAGACGGGAGATTGTCCGGATCCATGCCGGCCCGGCTGATCGATGCCTTCAGATAGTTCCCGTGGATGCCGGTAAAATAGTTCGAATAGACGATGTCGCCCGCCGCGCCCTCCACGATCATCTTCTTGTACTCTTCGACGGCGCGCGCTTCCGGCGTGGCGATGAAGGGCGAGCCGATATAGGCAAGATCCGCCCCCATGGCTTCGGCCGCGAGGATTGCGTCGCCGGTCGCGATTGCGCCGGAAAGCAGCAGGGGGCCGTCGAACCAGCTGCGGATCTCCTGCACGAGGGCAAAAGGGGAGAGCGGGCCGGCATGCCCGCCTGCGCCGGCGGCCACCGCGATCAGCCCGTCGGCGCCCTTGTTGATCGCCGAATGGGCGTGCCGGATGCTGATGATGTCGTGCAGCACGATACCGCCGTAGGAGTGAACGGCGTCGTTCACTTCCGGCACGGCGCCGAGCGAGGAGATCACGATCGGCACCTTGTACTTGACGCACATGCGAAGGTCGTGGTCCAGCCGGGCGTTGGAGCGATGCACGATCTGGTTGACCGCGAAGGGGGCGGCCGGTCGATCCGGGTGTGCCGCGTCGTGGGCGTCGAGGTTCTCCGTAATTTCCGCCAGCCATTCGTCGAGCTGGCTTTCCGGCCGCGCGTTCAGCGCAGGAAACGATCCGACGACACCCGCCTTGCACTGCGCCAGGACCAGCGGCGGGTGCGAGACGATGAAAAGCGGCGCCGCGACGACGGGCAGGCGCAAACGGGTCTTCAGAATATCCGGAAGCGGCATGTGTTCGCCCATTATTGGGGGTGATCGTTGCGAATTTCACTCCAGTTAGCACGCCGCCGTGTCAGCGCAAAGCATCGGTCCGAGGAGCGTGCCGCGAGGATCGGCAGCCTCCGGAGCGCGGGTGGTGCCGTGGCGAGACTTGCGGATTTTCCTGTCAGGCGGTACCGAGTGTGCGTCAAATTGTGCGGATTGGCAGAGACACGGGGACATTCGTGACTGGTTTGGACGCAGCGATCCGCGAAGCGATAGATCGCGCCGGCGCGCGCGATGCCGCCGCGCGCGAGCTTGTTTACCAGTCCGCGCGCCAGGCACTGGAGAGCGGGCTTGCGCGACACCGGGATCTCGACCGGGAAACGGCGGACGAGCAGCGCCGGCGTTTCGACGAACTCGTCCGGCGGATCGAGGCCGAGAAGGTGGCGCAGGACGCGCCGGCGGCGAACGCGCCGGCCGCTCCCGAGCCGCGAGCTTTCCCGCCTCACGCCGACGATCCGGACGCTGACGATCCGGTGGAGCCTTTCGCCATGGAACCGATCGATCCTCCGGATGCCACCTTCGGGAGTCCGACGGCCCGGATGGCCGTGCCGGACGCCGGCCGGCCGTCCGGGCCGCCGGAGCCAGTCGCCAGGCCAGCTGATCCCTTCGACGGCCTCCAGGCCGAGGTGCGCGCAGAACGCCGGCCGACGAAGAAGGAGATCAGGAGGAACGAGCGAAAGGAGGCTGGCCGCAAGAGAGGGGAACGACGCCGTCCGCGGACGGCGGCGCGAGTGATGTCGGCGATCTTCCTTCTGGTTTCCGTCATCGCCTTCGGCGCCCTCGCCCTGTGGTTCGTGAATGCAAGCGGGCTTCTCGGCACGACGGTCACGGCGGGCGGCGGGGCGAGCTCCTTCCGCAAGTTCGACTCGGCCTCCAGCGGCGCGGCGCCGGGCCTTATGACGGAGGACAGCTTCGGCAAGGCCTGGACGCCGATCTTCGCTCCGGGCAAGAGCGGCGAGGTCTCGCCGGGTCCCGCTGCCCACGTCGAGAAAGTGACGGACGAGCGCGGAGGGGCGCTTCGCTTGACGTCGACGACTGCGGGGCCCGACGGCGACCTCCGCATCCGGGTACCGGCAGACCTGATGGACAGGATGGCCGGCAAGACCAGCGTGATAGCGCTGAACGTGCGCGCCGTCGGTGGCAGGCCGACACAGATCGCCATCGAGTGCGCCTTCTCGGCGCTCGGCGACTGCAGCCGCCGCCGGTTTGACGTGGCTGCCGAGATGACCGACGTCGTCATGAAGCTCGGTTTCAGCAAGGGAGCACCGCCGCGAAAGGCCGGGTACCTGCTCCTCAACACCGACGTCGAAGGGAAGGGCCGTTCCATCGACCTCTTCGCCGTCGGATTGCGAGATGGAAACTGACCGTCGCGGCAGGAAATGCGCCGGCCGGGAAGCGTGAGGGGCGGCGTGCCGCCTGCGCCGGACCGGAATCGGGGGAAAGGCGCTGATGGCGGACGAGGACAGGGCGCGGTTCGTCGCGCGGGCGGCCGCCCGCCTGCGCGATGCGCGCTACACGCTCATGGCCTCCCTCGTGGTGGCGGTCGTCGTCGCGGTTTCATGCTCCGCGCCTGCCATCGCCGCCGGCGGTCTCGCCGCAGTGGTTGCGGCCTCGCTGCTGCCCCGCCGCTCGCGGCTGGAGCGCCTCGCCGACAAGCGCCGGATCGACGAGGCGGCAGCCGGCTGGCAGGTTTCGAGAACGGCGATGCTCGACGCGCTGGACCTGCCGGCCTTCCTGCTCAACCGAGACAGCGTGGTGGTCCACGCGAATACTGCAGCCGTCGGCCTGTTCGGCCCGGTGCAGGACGGCGATCACCTTTCCTCGCGCATACGCTCGCCCGGCATTCTCGACATGGTCCGCGAGGCCGTTGCCGGGGGGCGGGCGAACACCATCGAGCATTCCGACCGCATCCCGTCCGAGCGCTGGTACAACGTGCGCATCGCGCCCCTCGCCGGCCTGCCGGAAACTCTCGGAAACGACGGTTTCTTCCTCCTTACCTTCCAGGATGTCACCGAGGCGCGGCGAATGGACCGGATGCGCTCCGATTTCGTGGCCAACGCGAGCCATGAGCTTCGAACGCCGCTGGCCTCTCTGACCGGCTTCATCGAGACCCTCCAGGGACCCGCCCGGGAGGACACGGCAGCCCGCGACAGGTTCCTTGCCATCATGCTGGAGCAGGCCGAGCGCATGAGCAGGCTGGTCGAGGATCTCATGTCGCTTTCCCGCCTGGAACTGCGCGCGCACGTCGCTCCAGCCGACCGCGTGGACCTCGGGCCGCTCATCGCCCACGTCTGCGACACGTTGCGTCCGCTGGCCGCCGACTTCGGCGTCGCGATACGCTTCGAGCCCCCGGCTGCTGCCGCCGTGGTCGTCGGCGAGCGCGACGAACTGATCCAGGTTTTCCAGAACCTCGTCGAGAACGCCTGCAAGTACGGGCAGGCAGGGGAATTCGTCGACGTCACCGTCGAGCGTTCCGGCGGTCGCTCCGATACGCCCGCCGGGATGATCGACGTTTCCGTGCGCGACTACGGTCCGGGCATTCCGGCCGAGCACGTACCGCGGCTGACGGAGCGCTTCTACAGGGTCAACGTCGAAACCAGCCGCATGAACAAGGGCACGGGCCTCGGGCTCGCGATCGTCAAGCATATCCTGACGCGCCACCGCGCCCGTCTCATCGTGCGTTCGGAACTGGAGAAGGGGTCGGTCTTCATCGCGCGCTTCAGCGCTGCTTGATGCCGCTGCTCATGCGATTAGGATAGCGCAGTGAAAACCGGAACTTGGGTTGTCATAATCGTGTAACCGCCACGAAATAGAAGGGCCCCGAGAGAGCGGGATTCCATCCGCGGCCCCCTCGCGCCATGCTGCGCGACAAGTCGGCCGCCAATGAAAGGACAGGGACCGATGCCTCAGTCTCACACTGTTTCGTCATTCGACGAAGAACTGAAGTTTCTTGTGCGCCGCATCTCGGAGATGGGCGGATTGCCGAGCGCATGGTTGCCGATTCGGTCACGGCACTGACGAACGGCGACCTGGACCTGGCCGAGAAGGTCATCGCGACCGACAAGCAGCTCGACGAGGCCGAGCGGCAGATCGACGAGCGCGCCGTCGTCGTGATCGCCAAGCGCCAGCCGATGGCCTCCGACCTGCGCGAGATCATCGGCTCGATCCGCATTGCCTCCGACCTGGAGCGCGTCGGCGATCTCGGGAAGAACATCGCAAAGCGTGTCATCGCGGTGCAGGCCATGACGCAGCCGAGGAAGCTCGTGCGCGGACTGGAACACCTCGCCGAGCTCGCGCTCACCCAGCTCAAGGAGGTGCTGGACGCCTATTCGTCCCGTTCGGCCGATCTCGCCACATCGATCCGCGAACGCGATGACGAGATCGACGCCATTTACACCTCGCTGTTCCGGGAACTGCTGACCTACATGATGGAAGACCCGCGAAACATCACGGGTTGCACGCACTTGCTCTTCTGCGCCAAGAACATCGAGCGCATCGGTGACCACGCCACGAATATCGCGGAAACGGTCTATTACATGGCGACCGGCTCGCAGCTCGCTTCGGAGCGTCCGAAGGAGGACGAGACGCCGAGCGTCGGGGCAGTGCAGGGCTGATTGAACCGCTATGGTCATGTCGGCGCGCATCACGGTTGTCGAGGACGAGGAGGCTCTCGGCGTCCTTCTTCGCTACAACCTCGAATCCCAGGGCTACGCGGTCGACGTCGTGATGCGTGGCGACGAGGCGGATATCCGGCTTCAGGAGGTCGTACCGGACCTGCTGATCCTCGACTGGATGCTGCCCGGCCTCTCCGGAATGGAGCTGTGCCGTCGCCTGCGCATGAGGGCCGAGACCGAGCGCCTTCCGATCATCATGCTGACGGCGCGTGGCGAGGAAAGCGAGATGGTGCGCGGGCTGGCGACCGGCGCCGACGACTACGTGGTCAAGCCGTTCTCTACGCCCGAACTCATGGCGCGCGTGCGCGCCATGCTGCGCCGCGCCAAGCCCGAGATCATATCCACGCTCCTGAAGTGCGGCGACGTCGAACTGGACCGGACGACCCATCGCGTCTACCGGAAGGGACGCGAAGTCCGCCTGGGGCCGACGGAATTCCGCCTGCTCGAATTCCTGATGACGTCGCCGGGCCGGGTCTTCTCGCGTTCGCAACTGCTCGACGGGGTCTGGGGACACGACATTTATGTCGACGAGCGCACCGTCGACGTCCATGTCGGCCGCTTGCGCAAGGCGCTGAACGCGGCGGGTGGCCGCGACGTCATCCGCACCGTCCGCGGTGCCGGCTACGCGCTGGAGAGCTGACCCACCCTCGCCGGCTCTTCTTGCGTCTTGCTCTTCCGGGGTGCTTCTGGCGATATGGCCCGGCTTGCCAGGCCAACTGAATCCGGGAGGGATGGCGATGACCGGGGATCCGCAGGACGACGGCGCCGAGACCGACTTTCGCGGCCGCATGTCGTATGGCGACTATCTGCATCTCGACACGCTGCTCGGCGCGCAGCGACCTCTGTCGGACGCCCATGACGAGATGCTTTTCGTCATCCAGCATCAGACCTCGGAACTATGGATGAAACTTGCCATTCACGAGCTGCGTGCCGCGCTTGCGGCCATTCGGGAGGCGCGCTTCCGGCCTGCCTTCAAGATGCTGACCCGCGTCGCACGAATATTCGAGCAGCTGAACGCGGCCTGGGACGTGCTGCGGACGATGACGCCGAGCGAATATTCCGCCTTTCGCGACGAACTGGGCCTGTCCTCGGGCTTCCAGTCGCTCCAGTACCGGGAAATCGAATACCTTGCCGGCAATCGCAATCTCGCGATGCTGAAGCCGCACGCTCATCGGCCCGACGATCAGGCACGTCTGGAAGATATCCTTTCGCGGCCGAGCCTCTACGACGAAGCGCTGCTGGCGCTGGCGCGCGCCGGCTTCGATCTTGGCGGCGCCGACGGGCGCGACTGGCGCCAGACCCACGAGCGGTCGGAGGCGGTTTGCGCCGCGTGGCTGGCGGTTTATCGCGATCCCGCCCGTCACTGGCAACTCTACGAACTCGCCGAGAAGCTCGTCGATTTCGAGGACTACTTCCGCCGATGGCGGTTCAACCACGTCACCACGGTCGAGCGCATCATCGGGCTGAAGCGCGGCACCGGCGGAACCTCGGGTGTCGCCTACCTGCGGCGCATGCTGGACGTCGTGCTTTTCCCCGAGCTCTGGGCCATCCGGCCGTCGCTCTAGCGCCTATCTGGCGCGGCGCCTTTCGGCGGAAGGCTGGAAGGCGAGCCGGGCGTGATACTTGCAGTAGGGCGTGTTCTCGCCGGAATCGTTGCCGCAGAAATGGAAGTCGTCGTGCAGCGGGTCGCCGATCGGCCACTTGCACGTGCGCTCGGTAAGTTCCGTCAGGACAAGGTGCCGGGAAATGGGCACCACGACGTCCTGGATCGGCCTTGGATCGACCGCCTGCATGGCGTCCGCGGACTCCTCCTGCTTCAGCGCCGTGGCGCCGGTGCTGCGTGCTACCGTCCGCACCGCCGCACGGCTGGCATAGTTCGGTGCGCGGGGTGCGGAGGTCGTGCGCTTGGCGCGCGGTGCCGAACTCGACCCGCCGGACTTGGCGCGGCCGGGCAGGCTCAGCCGGTGGACCTTGCCGATCACGGCGTTGCGGCTCACCCCGCCGAGCTGCGCCGCGATCTGGCTGGCACTCAGTCCGTCGGCCCAGAGCTTCTTCAGCTTCTCGACGCGCTCTTCCGTCCAGTTCATTGCGTTCATCGCCTGTCCTCGTCTGCTTCTGCGCTCTTCGGGAGGCGAATCCTTCACCGTGGCGCCGGGCGAGCCCGGAGCTGGAACGCATCTACTTTTTTCAGTGACTAGGTCCGCCGCATGCAGTCTAGTTCGATTGCACGGAGGTTAATGGGCGCTTGACTCCGTGACAAGAGTCCGCCGAATCGCATTGATTCCTTTTCTCGGTTTTCCCCAACTTGCTGGCCGATCTGCAACACCTCGCGCGTCGCCGGCGACGTGCCGCGCGAGCCGCCCGGCCGGCGCGATCCCCCGAGAAACCGGCATTTGTTGACATCCCTGCGGGAAATGACAATATTGCCGCCAAAGCCGCCCGTGGGGCGGCATTTTAGTTTTCTGGACCTTCAACAGGCCGCCGTCAGACGGGAATTCCGGTCCTTTGCGTGAAGCGGGGGCCGGCCCGCCAGGGAGTTGGATCATGGCAACCGCTTCGCCGCTCTTCGAAACCTATGCGCGCACCCCCCTCAGGTTCGAGCGCGGCGAGGGCGTCTGGCTGATGACGGAGAGCGGCGAGCGCTATCTCGACTTCGGTGCCGGCATCGCGGTGAACTCCCTGGGACACGCCCATCCGCACCTCGTCCGGGCGCTCAAGGAACAGGCCGACAAGGTCTGGCACCTGTCGAACCTCTATGAGATCCCCGGCCAGTCCCGGCTCGGAGAACGGCTGACCCGGGCGACGTTCGCCGACAAGGTGTTCTTCACCAATTCCGGTGCGGAGGCGCTTGAAGCCGCGATCAAGACGGCGAGGCGCTATCACTATTCGAGGCAGGCACCCGAGAGGATCGACATCGTCACCTTCGAAGGCGCCTTCCACGGGCGCACGCTCGCGACGATTGCGGCTGGCGGCCAGCAGAAATATCTGGAGGGCTTCGGCCCGAAATCTCCCGGTTTCACCCAGGTCCCCTTCGGCGACCGCAAGGCGCTTCGGGAGGCGATCACCGGCGAGACCGCGGCGATCCTCATCGAGCCGATCCAGGGCGAGGGCGGAATTCGCCCGGTTCCCCTGGAGGAGATGAAGTGGCTTCGAGAACTTTGCGACGAGGAGGGGATCCTGCTCGTGCTCGACGAGGTCCAGACGGGCGTCGGCCGCACCGGCAGGTTGTTCGCGCACGAATGGGCGGGGGTTACGCCCGACATCATGGCGATCGCCAAGGGTATCGGCGGAGGCTTCCCGATGGGTGCCTGCCTGGCGACTGCGGAGGCTGCCTCCGGCATGGTGCCCGGGACGCACGGCACCACCTTCGGCGGCAATCCTCTCGCCATGGCCGTCGGCAACGCCGTGCTCGACGTCGTGCTCGATGACGGTTTCCTCGATCACGTACGAGATATCGCGCTTGTCGTCCGCCAGGGCCTTGCGGCGCTGAAGGACGAGTTCCCGGAAGTCATCGAGGAGATTCGGGGCGAGGGGCTGATGCTCGGCATCAGGTGCGCTTGTGCCAACTCCGAGCTCGTCGGCGCCATGCGCGAAGAGCACCTGCTCGCAATCCCTGCCGGCGACAACGTCGTCAGGCTGCTGCCCCCGCTGACGGTGACGGCCGAAGAGGCGCGCGAGGGCCTGGCGCGGATCGGCCGCGCCGCGCGCGCTCTCGCCGAAGCGCAACACTCGAAACCGGCCTGACGAAGGAACACTAGAATGGCAAGCCAGGGCGAACCACGTCACTTCCTCGATCTGTCGGCAGTCTCGGCCGCCGACCTGCGCGCCATGATGGAGTTCTGCGCGCAGCCGCAAGATCGCCACGAGGGACGGCACGGCGGACAGGCCTCTCTCCGGCAAGGTGCTTGCGATGATCTTCGAGAAGCCCTCGACGCGCACGCGGGTGTCCTTCGACGTCGGCATGCGCCAGCTCGGCGGCGAGACGCTGTTCCTTTCGGGCACCGAAATGCAGCTCGGCCGCGCGGAAACGATCGCAGACACGGCCAAGGTCCTGTCGCGCTATGTCGATGCCATCATGATCCGGACCCTTGAGCACGAGCGTCTCCTCGAACTGGCGGAGCACGCCACCGTGCCGGTGATCAACGGCCTGACGGACGATACGCACCCCTGCCAGACCATGGCGGACATAATGACCTTCGAGGAGCATCGCGGTCCCGTTGCAGGGAAGACGATCGCCTGGACCGGCGACGGCAACAATGTCCTGCATTCCCTGATCGAGGGCTCTGCACGTTTCGGCTACAGGATGAACATTGCCGTGCCCGAGGGCTCCGAACCGAACGCGCGCTTCATCGACTGGGCGCGCAGCAACGGCGGCGAGGTCCTGCTGACGAAGGATCCGGAGGCGGCGGTTGCTGGCGCCGACTGCGTCGTCACCGACACGTGGATCTCCATGAACCAGGAGCACAGGGCGCGAGGCCACAACGTCTTCAAGCCCTACCAGGTAAATGAAGCGCTCATGAAGAAGGCCGCG
Organism: uncultured Alphaproteobacteria bacterium; assembly: GCA_963760965.1. GTDB lineage: Bacteria > Pseudomonadota > Alphaproteobacteria > Rhizobiales > Rhizobiaceae > Pararhizobium_B. The sequence goes on along the minus strand of CAVXEW010000002.1, from coordinate 343,135 downwards.
CCGGATGCTCTCTTCATGCATTGCCTGCCCGCTCACCGCGGCGAGGAAGTCACGGACGAAGTGATCGACGGTCCGCAATCCGTCGTCTTCGACGAGGCGGAGAACCGCTTGCATGCACAGAAGGCAGTACTTACTTGGTGCTTCGGCGCCGCATGACCTCACGGTCCGCCAGGTCGGAACCCTGCGGCGCTGCAGGGGCCGGAAGATCCGCAGGCCGGTCTTCGACCGCCCGCCTGTTGACCGTGCGGGGCCCGACCGCCCATTTTGACAGCTGCAGTGGCGCCCCCAGGGCCTGGACCGCCGGGAGGCCGCGTCGCTGCAGCTTTGCGGAGTAGCCCGATGTCCGAGACTGCAGCCAAGCTCGGCGAATTCGATTTCGCCGGTGACGACCATGTTGTTCCCTTCCAGATCGAGGGTCTGGATGCCCGCGGGCGTGCCGTACAGCTCGGCGGAATGCTTGACACGATCCTCGGTCGCCACGACTACCCCGAGCCCGTCGCGCGGCTTCTCGCCGAGACCATCGTTCTGACGGTGCTGCTCGGTACCTCGCTGAAGTTCGAGGGCAAGCTCATCGTCCAGACCCAGACCGACGGCCCCGTCGACCTGCTGGTCGCCGACTTCGCCTCGCCCGACTCCGTGCGCGCCTATGCCCGCTTCGACGAGAGGAGGCTTGCGGAAGCGGTCGCCGCGAACCGCCTGGAACCGCAGGATCTTCTCGGCAAGGGCATACTTGCCTTCACCATCGACCAGGGTCCCTACATGCAGCGCTACCAGGGCATCGTAGAGCTCGACGGCGCTTCGCTGGAGGAAATCGCGACGGCTTATTTCCGCCAGTCGGAACAGATCCCGACCAAGGTGCGTCTCGGGGTCGCCGAGCTCTACGAGCGCGGTACGAATGGTGCGGAGCATCACTGGCGGGCCGGCGGGCTGGTGGTCCAGTTCCTGCCGGAAGCGCCGGAGCGCATGCGACAGGGCGACCTGCCGGGGGGCGACGTGCCGGACGATGCCGATCTGCCCGAATTCGACGAGGACGATCTCTGGGTCGAGGCAAAGATGCTGGTCGACACGATCGACACGGACGAACTGACGGATCCGCAGGTCGGCTCGGAGCGCCTGCTCTATCGCCTTTTCCACGAGCGCGGCGTGCGGGTATTCGATCCCGTGCCTGTGGTCGACAAGTGTTCCTGCTCGCGCGAAAAGATCAAGGCCGTGCTCGACAACTTCAGTGCCGAGGAGATCGAGGAAAGCACCGAGGACGGCCGCATTGCCGTGACCTGCGAGTTCTGCTCGACGGAATACCAGTTTCTGCCGGCGGAAGTCGGGGAAGACGCGAAGGACTAGGGGCGCGGCTCCCTAGTTCAGCGTGCGCATCATGCCTGGCAGGTCCAGAGAGAAGGCGGGAATTTCGACCCTGAATATCTCGCCGTTCTCGCCTTCCATCGAGTAGTGCCCGTGCATGACGCCGGAAGGGGTGTCGAGCGGGCAGCCGGAGGTGTACTCGTAGGAATCACCCGGCTCCAGGACCGGCTGTTCTCCGACGACGCCGGGACCGGAGACCTCGTCGACGAGGCCGTTCTCGTCGGTAATATGCCAGTATCGCGTCAGGAGCCGGACGGTGATGTCCGACTGGTTGACGATAACGACGCGGTATCCCCAGACGTAGCGCGCGTCGTCGGGGTCGGACTGCTCGTCGAGATAGAAGGGTTCGACCACGACCTCGATATCCCGGGTCACCGCGCGGTACATGAAAGTGGCTTTCCCTTCGCTTGTTCCTCGGGCCCGCCGGCCGTCAACGCAGTATATACACGACTTTCGCCGGCTTCGCAGTCGCGACCGCAACTAACCTTAATGTGAGGCACCGTGAACCGCGAGCAGATGACGCCCGGCCCGTTTCGGTCTAGAGGCAGGCCTGCTGCAATCGGATCAAGATAATGCTCGATGGCGTCGCACGAAGACTGGTTGACCCTTTGCTCGCCAGGGCGGGAATGGTTCTCGCCGGAGCCGGCGTAACCGCCAACCAGATCACGGTGTTCGCCTGCCTCGCAGGGCTGGCCGGCGCCGCGGCGATCGGCGCGGGCCTGTTCGGGGCGGGCCTGGCGTTGATCGCAGCCAGCCGGGTCGGCGACGGCCTTGACGGCGCAGTCGCGAGGGCGACCCGCCCGACGGAATTCGGCGGATACCTCGACATCGTGCTGGATTTCGTCTTCTACGGCGCCGTTCCGCTCGGCTTCGTCTTCGCGGACCCCGCCGCCAATGGCCTCGCGGGCGCCGTGCTTCTCTTCTCGTTCTACGCCAACGGCGCCAGCTTTCTCGCCTACGCTGCCGTCGCCCGCCAGCACCGCATGCGCACCGAAGCCAGGGGCGCCAAATCGCTCTATTTTACGACGGGACTTGCCGAGGCGACGGAGACTTATCTGGCCTTTGGCGCCTTCTGTCTCTTTCCGCGGCATTTCCCGGCGATTGCATGGATCTTCGCCGGGCTCTGCCTCTATACGGCGCTTTCGCGCATCGTCCTCGCCGGGCGGACGTTCACGACGATGCGCGCGCCTGCCGACTGACGGCAGCAAGCGCCCGGTCGAGATCCTCGATCAGGTCGTCGACGTCCTCGATTCCGGCCGAAAGGCGCAGCGTCCCGTCCGTGATGCCGAGCTCCGCGCGAGCCTCCTCGGCGAGGTTCTTGTGCGTGGTCGTGGCCGGATGGGTGACGAGGCTCTTCGCATCGCCGAGATTGTTGGAGATGCTGACAAGCTCGAGTGCATCCTGGAAGGCGAATGCTCCGGTCTTCCCGCCGGCGACCTCGAAGGCGACGAGGGTCGATCCGCCTTTCATCTGCCGGGCGATGGTTTCGGCCTGCGGATGGTCCTTGCGACCCGGATAGATCACGCGCGAGACCTTCGGGTGGTCCGCCAGGAAGTCGGCGATGCGGGCAGCGTTTCCGGTCTGCTGTCGCACGCGAAGCGGCAGCGTCTCCAGGCCCTTGAGCAGCGTCCAGGCATTGAACGGCGACATCGAGGGCCCGGTATGGCGGAAAAAGTCGTGGAGGCTTCCGTCGATCCATTCCTTGTCGGACAGAATGACGCCGCCCAGGCAGCGTCCCTGTCCGTCGATGTGCTTCGTGGCGGAATAGACGACGATGTCGGCGCCGAGCTCGAGCGGCTTCTGCAGGAGCGGCGTGGCGAAGACGTTGTCGACGACCAGCCTTGCGCCCACGGATTTCGCGAGCTTCGCCACTGCGGCGATGTCGATCACTTCCAGCGTGGGATTGGTCGGGCTTTCGAGGAAGAAGACCCTGGTGTTGGGCCTGACCGCCCTTTCCCATTCGCCGGGGTCGCGCCCGTCGACGAGCGTCGTCTCGACGCCGTATCTCGGGAGGAGCTTCTCCACGACCCAGCGGCACGAGCCGAAGAGCGCGCGAGCGGCGACGACGTGGTCGCCGGCCTGGACCTGGCAAAGCAGCGCGGATGACACGGCTGCCATGCCCGATGCCGTGGCGCGGGCGTCTTCGGCCCCCTCGAGCATGCACATGCGTTTTTCGAACATGTCCGTCGTGGGGTTCGCGTAGCGCGAGTAGATGAAGCCCTGGTCCTCACCCTTGAATCGGCGCTCGGCCGCCTCCGAGTTCTCGTAGACGAACCCCTGGGTGAGGAAGATCGCCTCGGAAGTCTCGCCGTGGCTGGAGCGCGTCGTTCCCCCGTGAACAAGTTGTGTGGCGGGGCGCCAGGAGTTCGTCTTTGTCATCGTCATCGCTTTCGAACACGAAAAAACCGGCCGCGAAATCGCTGGCCGGTTTGCACCCGGCCTTTTAGCGACTTCTTTAACGTGGCTGCAAGCCGACCGGCCAAATCACCACGGGATAAGGCTCCTTTAGACCGTCGCGCGGCTTGCGTCAATTCCGCGGGACTGCAATGGATGGGCCCCAGCGGAAGGGGACCATGGCGCGACAGACGGGCATACTTGCCGATCGGGCGATTGCCGCCTTGTTCGAGAGCGGGGCGCTGAAGAGCGTGCGCCCGCTCGACCTCGACCAGGTCCAGCCGGCGAGCCTCGACCTTCGCCTCGGGCCGGTCGCATATCGCGTTCGCGCCAGCTTCCTGCCGGGGCCGAACCATGCCGTGAAGGACAAGCTGGACCGGCTGAAGCTGCACGAGATCGACCTTGCCCAGGGAGCGGTTCTCGAGACGGGCTGCGTCTATATCGTGCCGCTCATGGAAAGCCTCGCGCTACCGGCCGACGTGTCGGCCTCCGCCAACCCGAAGAGTTCCACCGGCCGCCTCGACATCTTCACTCGCGTCATGACCGATCACGGCCACGAGTTCGACAAGATTGCGGCCGGCTATCGGGGCCCTCTCTACCTCGAGGTCAGCCCGCGCACGTTTCCGATCATCGTGCGTTCCGGCTCCCGCCTCTCGCAAATCCGCTTCCGCGTCGGAAACGCTGTCCTCGGCGAGGCGGAACTGGCAGCGCTGCATGCTGTCGAGACTCTGGTCGCCGCCGACAGCGTGAACGTCTCTGGCGGCGGCATCGCCTTGTCGATCGACCTGCAGGGCGCGGGGAGCGAACGTCTCGTCGGATATCGCGGAAAGCATCATACCGCAGTCATCGACGTCGACCGCAAGGCGGCCCACGACGTCTTCGATTTCTGGGAACCCATCTACAATCGCGGCAACGCCGACCTGATCCTGGATCCGGACGAGTTCTACATCCTTGTCTCCCGGGAGGCCGTTCACGTGCCGCCGCTCTATGCGGCCGAGATGACCCCGTTCGATCCGCTCGTCGGCGAGTTCCGGGTCCACTACGCCGGCTTCTTCGATCCGGGATTCGGCCATTCCGGCGCCGGCGGAACCGGCAGTCGCGCGGTTCTCGAGGTCCGCAGCCACGAGGTGCCCTTCATCCTCGATCACGGCCAGATCGTCGGCCGGCTGGTCTACGAGCACATGCTGGAGCGCCCCGCAGCGCTCTACGGCAGCGATCTCGGCTCGAACTACCAGGCGCAGGGCCTGAAGCTTTCGAAGCACTTTCGCTAGGGTTCACTTGATCCACGAAGCCGGGAGGCCTCAAGCCATGCGCCTCGGCCGTATCGGACCGCGCCAGCCACGCTTCACGCACTTCTTTCGATGCCTCGGCGCTCCGTGCCCGGATTCCACCGCCCCCCGGCAACGCCCGTGCGCCGTTTGTTCCGCTTCCCCGCTGTTCTCGGCAATTTCCCGCTTGCCACAAAAGCCCGGTTTCGCTAGGGATTCGAGCGCGGCGCGGGTGTAGTTCAGTGGTAGAACGCAAGCTTCCCAAGCTTGATGTCGTCGGTTCGATCCCGATCACCCGCTCCAAATCCGTTCAGTGTCGTTCGCTCGTCGGCCAGGAACGCCTTTGTCGCCTGCGCAAAGGGCGTCAACCGGCGATCCTCGGCAATCGATGCGTGGCGACGAATTCGGCGAGTTGTTCCAGCTGGGCCTCTGTGAGTGGCCAGGCGGAAGGGGGACGGGCGTGGCCGCAGTCATGGCCGAGAAGCTGCAGGGCAGCCTTCACGCCGGTGACATTCGTGCCGTGCAATTCCTCGGCGCGGACACTTTCGAAGATCTGCATCTCCGAGATGAGGCGGCCTGCCTCGGCGTAGTCGCCGGCCTCGAGGGCGCGATGGATCGCGACCGATCGCTCGGGCCAGACGTTGATCAGTCCGGAGGTGAAGCCGCGCGCGCCGACGGCGTAGAGCGGTGGCGCCCAGACCTCGGCCAGCCCGCCGACCCAGACGATCTCCGGATCGGCAGCGCGGATCGCTTCGGAAAGCTTCAACGGGTTCGGCGTGGCCCATTTGACGCCGATGACGCCTTCGATCGCGCAGAGGTCGCGGATCGCGGTCACGCCGATCGAATCGTTGCGCAGGTAGAGCACGATCGGTAGTCCCTCGGCGGCTTTCGCGACGCGCCGGACATAATCGACGACGCCACGCGGGGCGGCGAAGGGGTCGGGCGGCTGATGGACCATGAGCGCATCGGCGCCAGCCGCTGCGGAGGTCTTCGCAAGGCGGCATGCGTCGCCGACACTGCGCCCGACGCCGGCCAGAAGCGGCACGCGGCCTGCTACGTGCCCGGCGGCCGCCCTCACCATGGTTTCCGCCTCGCCCATGGTCAGGCCGTAGAACTCGCCCGTGTTGCCGTTTGCGACGAGGACGTGAACGCCGGCCGCTATCGCCCGCTCCACGATTGGCGCCTGCCTGCCCGGCGCCAGCGTGTCGTCGGCGGTGAACGGGGTCACCAGGATACCGGAAATGCCGGTCAGCGCCCGTCGCAATTCTTCTTTCGATATTGCCATTTTCGTTCCGCTCGCAATCCTGGTTCCCTGCCGGTCCTACCGGCCCTTTGCGGCGCGCCACCGCGCGAAGTCCTCCCGCGACTGCTCCTGCGTCGCAGGATAGAGGCCGATGATGCTGCGCCCCTTGCGTACCTCCTCGGTGACGAAATCCTCGTAGGCGGTCATCTCCACAGCCTCGTCCGCGATTTCATCGGCGAGGTGCGCCGGAATGACCACCACCCCCTCGTCGTCGCCGACGACGATGTCGCCCGGGAATACCGGCACGTCGCCGCAGCCGATCGGCACCTCGAGGTCGAGGGCCTGGTGCAGCGTCAGATTGGTCGGCGCCGAAGGCCGGTTGTGATAGGCGGGAATGTCGAGCTCCCCGATCTCGGGACTGTCGCGAAAGCCGCCATCCGTGACGACACCGGCGACGCCCCGCACCATCAGCCGCGTGACGAGGATCGAGCCGGCGGAAGCCGCGCGGGGATTGTTGCGGCTGTCCATGACCATGACGCAGCCTTCGGGGCACCGCTCGACGCCGGCACGCTGCGGATGATCGGGGTTCCGGAAGACCTCGAGTCCGTTCAGGTCCTCGCGCGCGGGGATGTAGCGCAGCGTGTAGGCCGGCCCGACCATGTTGCGGCCCTTCGGGCTGACCGGCCTCACATCCTGGATGAACTGGTTCCTGAGCCCGCGCCGATAGAGCGCGGTGCACAGGGTTGCGGCGGATACCCCCATCAGTTTTTCGCGCGTTTGCGGGTTCATGTCGTAGTCCTCCCGGGGATCAGAAGATGTCCGGCTCGCCGGCGGTCTCGCCGAAGTCGCTGGTGAGAAAGTCGAAGTCGCAGCCCTTGTCGGCCTGGCTGACGTGCTGCGAGAACATCCAGCCGTAGCCGCGCTGGTAGCGCGGGTGGGGCGGCTGCCATGCGGCCCGGCGACGCTCCAGTTCGGTATTGTCGACCAGTATGTCGAGCTTGCGCGCGGGCACGTCGATGCGCACCCGGTCTCCGGTACGCAGAAGGGCGAGCGGACCGCCCACGTGGGCCTCCGGGGCGACGTGCAGGACGCAGGCTCCGTAGGACGTACCGGACATGCGGGCGTCCGAAATCCGCAGCATGTCGCGGTGGCCCTGCCTGATCAGGGCCTTCGGGATCGGCAGCATGCCCCATTCGGGGAAGCCTGGCCCGCCGAGCGGGCCGGCATTTCGCAGGACCATGACGTGGTCCGGCGTGACGTCGAGCGTCTCGTCGTCCACGGCCTTCTTCATTTCCGGATAGCTGTCGAAGACGAGCGCGGGGCCCTCATGCACGTAGAAGCGCGGGTCGCAGGCCGCCGGCTTGATGACCGCTCCGTCGGGGCAGAGGTTGCCCCGCAGCACCGCCAGCGAGCCTTCATGATAGACGGGGTTCGAGAGCGGCCGGATGACGTCGGGATCGTAGACTTCCGCGCCCTCGAGCGTCTCGCCAAGGCGCTTGCCCGATACGGTGACGGCCGAGAGATCGAGGCGTTCGGACAGCTCGGCCATCAGTGCGCGCAGTCCACCGGCATAGTAGAAGTCCTCCATCAGGTACTTCTGCCCGGAGGGCCGGATGTTGGCGATCACCGGCGTGGAGCGTCCAAGCGTGTCGAGGTCGTCGAGCGTGAAGTCGATCTTCGCGCGCCGCGCCATGGCGAGCAGGTGGACGACGGCATTCGTCGAGCAGCCGGTGGCCATGGCGACGACAGCCGCGTTGCGGATGGAGGCGGGGGTGACGATGCGTTCCGGCGTCAGGTCCTCCCAGACCATTTCGACGATGCGGCGCCCGCAGGCGGACGACATCCGCATATGCCCGGCGTCAGCTGCCGGAATGGACGAGGCGCCCGGCAGGCAAAGCCCCATCGCCTCGGCTATCGCCGTCATGGTGGAAGCGGTGCCCATCGTCATGCAGTGCCCGTAGGAGCGCGCGATGCCGCCTTCCACGCCCTGCCATTCCTCGTCGGTGATCTCTCCCGCGCGGCGTTCGTCCCAATATTTCCACGCATCGGATCCCGAGCCGAGGATCTTGCCGGCATAGTTGCCGCGCAGCATCGGGCCCGCCGGCAGGTAGATCATCGGCACGCCCGCCGACAGTGCTCCCATGATCAGCGCCGGGGTCGTCTTGTCGCAGCCGCCCATCAGCACCACCCCGTCGAGCGGATGGTTGCGGATCTGCTCCTCCGTCTCCATCGCGAGCAGGTTTCGGTAGAGCATGGAGGAGGGCTTGGTGAAGCTCTCGTCGACGGAAAGTGCCGGGAGTTCGACGGGAAACCCCCCTGCCTGGTGGACGCCCTTCTTCACGTCCCCGGCGCGCTCGCGGAAGTGCGCATGACAGGGATTGAGCTCCGACCACGTGTTCAGGATCCCGATGACAGGGCGGCCTTCCCAGTCCTCCGGTGCCAGCCCCATCTGCATCAGGCGCGACCGGTGCCCGAAGCTGCGAAGATCGTCGGGCGCGAACCACCGCGCGCTGCGCAGGTCTTCCGGCGCCTTCCCGGACTTCGTGCTCATTCGTGACCTTCCTTCGCCGGAACGCGTCGCCCGGCGATTTCCAAGTGATGATCATCTATTGGAATTGTCGTATGCGCTAACAGCGCGATGTGTCAAAGCGTTTCGGGCGAGGATCCTTGCGAACTTTGCGAAATGGCTTGCAAAACGGCGACTTTCTTGTGAATCCGGGAAGAGCCAATGCCAGTCTCGCAACGGTTGCGGCATCGGGAGATGTATGCGTATTCATACCGAGATCGCGCATTGCGAACTTCGCCATCCAGCACTCCTGCATCTTGAAGTTCGCGATCATCCCTCTGATGTGCGTCGTCGGCGCATACACCATCAACTACGGCGTGATGTGCGACGTGTGGACACTGCTGATCTTCAGCCTGTTCGGCTCTTTCGCGCAGAAGGTCGACATCGAAATGGCCCCCTTCATCATCGGATTCATCCCGCGGCCGCCCGCCGGAGTCTGTTTCGTCAAGAGCCTCGAATCGCTCGGCACAATGTCGATCTTCCTTGCCAAGATCTGGATCGCGGATTTCCTGTGGGTTCTGATCGCTGTTTCGCTCGGCTTTTCCGTTACAATGTCTATCTTGGCACGCATGCGCGGTCGCAACGGCTGGCGTCCTCGTTCCGGTATCTGCCGGAGGCAGGAAGCGGGCGGGACGCCTCGGAGTGGGAGCGAAGGGGAAGGTTTGGCGAAGCGGAAGTCAGCAGCGGCCGGAGCGGGAGGAGCATCAGGCTCCGGGGCAGCAGTTACAATGGAGACGATCGGGCGCATCGCCGGCGTATCCCAGGTCACGGTCTCGCGCGCGCTCAACCACCCCGACAAGGTCTCGCCGGAGACGATGGTCCGCATCCGCGAGGCCATCCGCCTGACTGGATACGTGCCCAACCTGACGGCGGCTTCCCTGGCTTCGCGGCGCACGCACCTGATAGCCGCCCTCGTGCCTTCGATCACCAACATCGTCTACTCGACCCTGATCCAGCGGTTCATCGTCGCGATCCGGAGCGCCGGCTATCAGGTGCTCCTCGGCGAGACGGGCTTTTCGCAGGAGGAGGAATTCGAGCTCGTCTCGGCACTCCTCAGCCGGCGTCCCGACGGTTTTCTGCTGACCGGCGTGCATCACTCGGCCGAATGCCGGCGCGCCCTGCTCGGCGCCAACATTCCGACGGTCGAGGTTTGGGACATCACCGAAACGCCGATCGACGTCTGCGTCGGTTTCGCGCATTCGGAAGCCGGCCGCGCGGTCGCCCGCTTCGTTAGGGAGAAGGGCTATCGCAACGCGGCCGCGGTCGCAGCCGCGGACGAACGCGCGCAGCGCCGCATGGAGGCCTTCCGCGAGCGGCTTTCCGATTACGGCTTCGGCGAGGTCCCGGCCGTGCGGCTGGCGGGGGCGGCCAGCATACGGTGCGGCCGCGAGGCGCTGTCGCAACTGCTCGGCCAAGGCTTCGCCGAGGGTGTCATATTCTGCAGTTCCGATCTTCTCGCCCACGGTATACTGATCGAGGCCGCCGCCCGGCGGATAGCCGTTCCGGGCAAGATCGCCGTCATAGGCTTCGGCGACCAGGATTTCGCAGCCGACATCTTCCCCGCGCTGACCACCGTCAAGGTCGACAGGGAAGCCCTGGGGCAAAAGGCGGCCGACGCAATGCTGCGTCGTCTGCGGGGCGAACCCGTCGAGACGAACAGGATGGACGTCGGCTTTACGATCGTCGGGCGCGCGAGCGGCTGAGATCAGCCTGCGGCGGCAGGCTGCGGGTCGGCGAAGAACTGCTCGAGGCTCTTGAGGACGATCTCGCCCATGGCCCGGCGGGTCTCGGCGGTGGCGCTTCCCTGATGCGGCGTCAGCACCACGTTGGGCAGCGCCCTGAAACGTTCCGCGCCCCGCGGCTCCGCGGCGAAGACGTCGAGCCCGGCACCGGCAATGCGTCCTGTCGCGAGCGCGTCGTGCAGAGCCTCTTCGTCGACAAGGCTGCCGCGGGCGACGTTGACCAGCACCCCCGAAGGCCCGAGGGCCGAAAGCATGGCCGCGTCGACGATGCCCCTCGTCTCGGGCACAGCGGCGACGCAGGCGGCCAGTACGTCGCTCTCTCGAGCAAGCTCGAGCGGGCTGTCGAATTGCGCCCAACCGGCGCCCGATATCGTTGTGCGGTTCCAGAAGGATACGGTCATGCCGAAGGCCTCGGCGCGGCGACCGAGCGCCTGGCCGATCTGGCCGAGCCCGAGAATGCCGAGCCGCAACGACCAGAGGCTGCGCCCCATCGGCATCGCGGTGCCGAGCGACCAGCTGCCGTCCCTCACGAAGCGGTCGCCTTCGGAGACGCGGCGCAGGACGTCGATGATGAGTCCCATCGCCATGTCTGCGACGTCGTCGGTCAGCACGCCCGGCGTCGTCGTCACGCGCACGCCGCGCTCGCGGGCGGCGGCGAGATCGACCCTGTCCGTGCCTACACCGTTGACAGCGATCAGCCCGAGACGGGGCAGCCGGTCGAACCACTCGCTCGGCAGGCCACTTCCGCCGCCTGTCACCGCGGCACGTATGCTGCAGGCGGCCGCCTGCGCCTCGCGCGCGCCACCGGTCCGGAACAGCCGGTGCACGGTGTAGGTCCGGTCGAGGCGGTCCTCCATTTCGCGCATCATAGGCTCGACGAGAAGGATGTGGTGCTTCAAAGCCTTTTCCCCGTGCCGGCCGAAGCGGTCAGGATATCTGACCGAGGAAGGTGCGAGTGCGCTGGTGCTTCGGGCTGCCGAAGAATTCCTCGGGCGGCGCCACCTCGACGATCTCGCCCTGGTCCATGAAGATGACGCGGTCGGCGACGCTTCGCGCGAAGTTCATCTCGTGGGTGACGCAGAGCATCGTCATGCCCTCCTCGGCGAGGTCGATCATCGTGTCGAGGACTTCCTTGACCATCTCGGGATCGAGCGCCGACGTCGGCTCGTCGAAGAGCATGACCTTCGGGTTCATGCAGAGCGCACGCGCGATCGCCACGCGTTGCTGCTGGCCGCCGGAAAGCTGTGCCGGATACTTGTCGGCCTGCTCGGGAATGTGGACGCGCTCGAGAAAACGCCTCGCCGTCGCTTCGGCGTCCGCCCGCGGCGTACCGCGCACCTTCAGCGGCGCCAGCATGCAATTCTGCAGCACCGTCATGTGCGGGAAGAGATTGAACTGCTGGAATACCATTCCGACTTCCTGCCGGATGGCGTCGATGTTCTTGCGGCCCGCAAGCTCGATCCCGTCGACGACGATGCGGCCCTTCTGGATTGTCTCGAGCTGGTTGATGCAGCGGATCAGCGTCGACTTGCCGGAGCCCGACGGCCCGCAGACAACGATGCGTTCGCCGCCTGCCACCGTGAGGTTGATCTCCTTGAGGGCCTGGAAGGCGCCGTACCACTTGTCGACGCCTTCCATCACGACGGCTGCTTCGCCGTCGCCCCGCGGTGAGACCGCCTTCCCGTTCGTGGAGTCGTGTGTCATCGCGAAGACCCTTGTCAGTCGATTAGTTCTGCGATTGAAGAGCCGACTTCGCCGTCGTCGTCTTGACGAAGTCCGGCAGCGGCTCGCCCAGCCATTTCTTGTGGATCTTGTTGAGCCCGCCGTTCTTTTCGGCCGATTTGATGAAGGCGTTGACCTTGGCGAGCAGCTTGTCGGAGCCCGGTTTCACCGCAATGCCCTGCACCTGCTTGGAAAGCTGGATCTTTTGCTCGTATTTTCCCGGCGCCGCCTTGTTGATCTGGGTGATGACCGTGTTCGAGCAGCCGATCATCTGGGTCTGGCCGGACAGGAGGGCCTGCACCGCGCTGGCGTCGGAATCGAAGCGCTGGATGTGGGCGTCCTTCGGTGCGATTTTCGTGATCGCGGTGTCCTGCGTGCTCGCCCGCGCGACGGCGATGGACTTGCCGGAGAGATCCGCCGGCTTCGATACCTGGAGGTCCTTGGGTCCGTAGACGGAAATCGTGATGGCGGCGTAGGGATTGGAGTAGTCGACCTTCTTGGCGCGTTCCGGCGTGATGCCGAGCGAGGCGACGAGGACGTCCACCTGTCCGCTCAGCAGATAGGGGATCCGGTTCGGGCCCGTCACGGGCACCAGGTTCAGCTTCACGTTCATGTATTTCGCAAGCAGCTTCGCGACGTCGGCATCGTAGCCATCCGGCTTGTTCTGCTCGTTCATGATGCCGTAGGGCGGGAAGTCGACAAGCATGCCGACATTGATCGTGCCCTTCTTTTCGATCTGCTTCAGCGTCGTGGCGTTGGCCGCCTGCGTTGCGCCCGCCGCCATGAGGCTTAGGCCGAGCACCGCTGCGGCGCTCTTCTTCAACAGGTTCTTCATTTCCTTCTCCCTGGTTGCGGCCGGGCTTCGTGCCCGGCATCCGGCCCGGTCAGCGTGCGCTTGACCGGGCAAATTTCCTTTCCATCCGCCGCGCCACCAGCGACAGCGGCCAGCACATGATGAAATAAAGCGCCGCGACGATGCTGAAGACGAGGAAGGGACGGAAGGTGGCGTTGTTGATGATCTGGCCTTCGCGGGTCAGTTCGACGAAGCCGATGATCGAGGCGAGCGACGTCTCCTTGATGAGCTGGACGAGGAAGCCGACGGTAGGCGCCACCGCGATCCGGGCCGCCTGCGGCACCACGATGTAGCGCATGCGGTTGAAATAGCGCAGGCCGAGCGCCGTCGCGGCCTCGCTCTGTCCCGCCGGCACCGCCTCGATGCAGCCGCGCCAGATTTCGCCGAGATAGGCGCTCGCATGCGCCGTCAGCGCGAGCGACGCGGCGATCCACGGATTGACGTTGTAGCCGAAGATCGTCATTCCGAAATAGGCGAGGAACAGCTGCATGAGCAGCGGCGTGCCCTGGAACACGCGGATGAATGCGATGGTGGCGAGGCGTCCGGTACGGCTGTCGGACGTCCTGAGAGCCGCGACGACGAGGCCGCCGATGCCGCCGCCGACGAAAGCGATCGCGGACAGCGCGATTGTCCAGCGCACCGCGAAGACAATGATCTCGAATTCGTTCCAGCCGAACTGTCGTATCATCCCGGCGCTCCTATCGGCTCAGCGGATAGCGGAAGGCCGCGCGCTGGATGGTCGTGAAGACGGCCGAGAGCGCCGTCGACATGACGAGATACATCGCGGTGACGACCAGATAGACCTCGAAGCTCGCGAAGGTCTCCGACTGGATGTCGTTGCCTGCCGCCGCGAGGTCGTTGGCGGAGATCACGGAGACGACGCTCGAGGTCAGCATCAGGAAGATGAACTGGCTTGTCAGGGCGGGATAGACGGTGCGCAGCGCCGGCTTCAGGATGATGTAGCGGAAAACCTGGTGGGGTTTCAGCCCGAGGGCTATGCCTGCCTCGATCTGGCCGCGCTGGATCGACTCGATGCCGGCCCGGATGATCTCGGTCCCGTAGGCGCCGACGTTGACGACGAGCGCGATCAGTGCCGCGACGTCCGGCTGGAACGACAGGCCGAGGGCGGGCAGCCCGAAATAGATGAAGAAGATCTGCACCAGGAACGGCGTGTTGCGGATCGCCTCGACATAGACACTGATCAGCCACCGCAGCGGCTTGATCCCGGATGTCTTGCCGGCCGCGCACAATACCGACACGACGAGACCGATCACCATCGCACCGCACGACAGCTCGAGCGTAACCGCGGCGCCGGCGATGAGATGACCGAAGGACGCGAAGACTGGCGCGAAGTCGAACTTGTACATGCCTCCTCGTGTCCTCCTCTGCGCCCTCCGCGGCGCGACTCTTTCCTCGCCCGGTCCGGGCAATCCACGCAAAATTATTGGATCGATCTAAAACATCTGGCACCCGGCGTCAAGATTGCCCTGAACCTCAAACGCCGCCGCCGGCTTCTGTGTTCCCTCCGGGCGGCGGGCCGCAGGACTGGCGTACGATGAGCTCGGTCAGGTTGATGATCCGGCGCGCCGCGCGGTTCGGGCTATCGAGGCGATCGAGGAGAAGCTGCGCGGCGGTCTCTCCGATCGAGGCGGGATGCGTGGCGACCGACGTCAGCTTGGGCCGCACGAGGTTGGCCTCCGGGACGTTGTCGAAGCCGATGACGGAAAAGTCCCGGCCGACCTCGATGCCGAGATCGTACAGGCCGCTCGAAAGGCCGAGGCCGACGACGTCGTTGAAGCAGATTGCGGCGGTCGGCCGGGCCGGCATGTCGAGGATCGTGCGCGCCGCGTCGATCGCATCCTGCTGGTTGAGGGAGATGCTCAAGACCATGTCGTCGCGCAGCCCCAGTTCGGCCGTGCCGGCCTTGAACCCGGCAAGCCGCTCGGCATAGGCGGAGTGGGCGCTTCCCCCCGTGAGAAAGGCGATGCGTGTGTGTCCGAGCGCATTCAGGTGCCGCACAGCCTGCTTCATGCCGCCGAGATAGTCGGACCCCGCGTAGTCGCCGCTGGTGTCGGAGACGGAGCGGAGGGCCTGCACGAGAGGCAAGCCCCATTGCGTGGCGCGCTCCGGCAGGCTCTTGTCGGTCCCCGTGGCGGGGCAGACGATCATTCCGTCGACACCGTGCTCCCGCATGCGGCGGATGATCGTTTCCTGCTTTTCGGTCGAGTCGCGGCTGTTGGCGAGCACCACCACCATGTTGGCCGTGTCGAGTTCCAGTTCGATCCCGGCGAGCATGTCTGCGAAGAACGGATTGCTCAGGTTCGGGATGACGACACCGACCGTGTGGCTGCGCTCCGCACGCATGCGCGCCGCGCCAAGGTTGTAGACATAGCCGAGGCGCTCCAGGACCTGCTCGACGCGCTCCCGCGTCTCCTTGCTCACCAGGGGGCTCTTGCGGATGACGAGCGACGCCGTAGCCCGCGAAACGCCGGCTTCCTGCGCGACGTCCTGAAGAGTTACCCTGTTTCGCTTTTTGCTGCTCGAAGCCATCGATCGTCGCCGTTCGTCGCGAATTTTATAGATCGATCTAATTCAGATTTCTACCCCGGACATGCGACGGCTTCCGATCCGCTGCGGGACGGCGGTCCCGCTCTCAGGCCTCGGGCAGTGCGAAGGCCGGCGGGCAGAGGGCGCTCTGGAACCAGGCGACGAAGTTGTAGATGCTGAAGACGGGCAAGCCGGTCGCCATTCGGATCGCCGCCGCGTAGGGTGCCATGTTCGTGCACTCGAGGACGATCGCGCCGAGATCCGGGTTGTCCCTTGCCAGCGCGATGGCTGCCGCGATGTTGTCCTCGCGCGCGAGGTCCACGTCGAGCGTTTCCGAATTCCCGAGTATGGCGCGCGTGAATTCCCGACCGCCCTCGGTGCTGCCGACGGGCGTTCCTTCCGGGACGCCCGCCTTCGCAAGATGCTCCCCGGTCAGCGTCGATGCGGAGATGGTCAGGATGCCGGCGCGCTTGCCGCGCGGCAGGAGGCGGTTGACCATCGCTGTCTGCATCAGCGACGAGGTCGCGACGGGAACGCTCGTCGCCGCGGCGAGTTCGTCCTGGAAGAGCGCAAGGAACCCGCAATTGGTGGTGATCCCGTCGACCCCGTCCGCCTCGAGCTCTCGCGCGGCGTCGATGAATGCCCCGAGAAGCCCTTCGGCTCCCCGGCGAACGACGCGCTCCGGCGAGGCCCCGCAAACCACCTTGTAGTGCACCGGAAAGGGCCATGTCCGCGCGTTGCCCATGTCGCCGGGAATGCGCGGGAAGCGGGCCTCCAGCATGAGTATGCCGACCGATGCGCCGTAGATCGCCTTTCCGCCGCGAGCTTTCATTTTCCGGTTGACCTCCGCCTGGAGCAAGTCCTTAGTGCAGGAATTGGTATGCTGGTCAGAGGGATAGGGCAAGTTGACTGACAGCGCAGCCACGAATTTGATGACCGGAGCCGAGGCGATGGTCCGGATGCTCCAGCAGAACGGCGTTCGTCACATGTTCGGTCTTTGCGGCGACACGACGTTACCCTTCTACGACGCGCTCTTCCGCCTCGATCACGGCATCAAGCACATTCTGACCCGCGACGAGCGCCACGCGGGCTACATGGCCGACGCCTATGCCCGCGTGACCGGGCGCCCGGGCGTCTGCGAAGGGCCATCGGGAGGTGGCGCGACCTACATCCTGCCGGGCGTCGTCGAGGCGAACGAGAGTTCGATTCCGGTCCTGGCGATCACCACGGACGTTTCCACGGCTTCGCGCGGGCGGTACCCGCTGACCGAACTCGATCAGGTCGCGCTGTTTCGCCCGCTGACCAAGTGGAATGCCAGCCTGGACGATCCGGCCCGCCTGCCAGCGACCGTCAGGGCCGCCTTCCGGGCAATGACGACCGGCCGGCCCGGAGCCGCGCACCTCGCCTTTCCCTTCGACACGCAGAAGGGCCATGTCGATCCGCAGGAGGTCTGGGCCGACGGGCGCCACGCGACCTTTCCGGCAGAACCCGCAGGGCCCGATCCGGCGGCGATCTCCGC
Source organism: uncultured Alphaproteobacteria bacterium (assembly GCA_963760965.1). Lineage (GTDB taxonomy): Bacteria > Pseudomonadota > Alphaproteobacteria > Rhizobiales > Rhizobiaceae > Pararhizobium_B. Next base: position 325,922 of record CAVXEW010000002.1, on the reverse strand, counting down.
CGCCGCCGATGCGCTCCTGTCGGCACGACGGGCCGTCGCGATCTGCGGCGGCGGACCTCTTCTTGCCGGGGCAGGGGAGGCGCTTCAGCGCCTTGCTCGGCTTCTCGACCTTCCGGTGGCCACGACGGTTTCCGGCCAGGGCGTGGTCGCCGAGACCGACCCGCAGGCCCTTGGTGTCGTCGGCTCCAATGGTGGCGTTCCCGCGACGCGCCACGTCGTCGAGGAGGCTGACGTCGTCCTCTTCGTCGGGTGCCGCGCCGGCTCTGTCACCACCGAGCGCTGGCGGTGCCCGGCTCCCGGGACGCGCGTCGTCCATATAGACAGCGATCCCGAGGTCATCGGAGCCAATTACAGCACCGAGGTTGCGGTGGTCTCGGATGCACGGCTGGCCCTCGAGGCACTGGTTCGCGAGATCGAGACGCGCCCCGCCCCCGCCGGAAGCGATGGCAGGGTGCGGGCCGCGCGCGCATGGGCGGAAAAGCTGGGCGACTTCGAGCCGCTTGCCCGCTCCGCGGAGTTGCCGATCCGTCCGGAGCGCCTCGTCGCGGCACTGCACCGGCAGCTCGACCCAGATGCGATCGTCGTTGCCGATCCCGGGACGCCGTGCCCCTATTTCTCGGCGCACTATCGCTGGAGCGCGGCGGGGCGCCGCTTCATCACGAATCGCGCCCACGGTGCGCTCGGCTATTCGCTGGCCGCCTCGATGGGCGCGCATTGCGGCCGGCCGGACGTCAAGACGGTGGCGGTGATGGGAGACGGGTCCTTCGGCTTCTGCTGCGGCGAGCTGGAGACCCTGGTGCGGCATCGGATGCCGATCACGTCCATCGTCTTCTCGAACGCCAGTTTCGGCTGGATCAAGGCCGGACAGAAGTCCGGCTTCGACCGGCGCTTCTACAACGTGGACTTCTCGCGCACCGACCATGCCGCCGTCGCGAGTGCATTTGGCGTCAGGTCGTGGCGCGTCGAGGATCCCGAGGATCTGGAGCCGGTGCTGAAGCAGGCGCTGGAGCACGATGGTCCGACGTTGGTCGACATCGTCGCCCAGCCGCTGCAGGATGCAGCCGCTCCCGTCAGCGAGTGGGTCGCCTGAGCATGGCGCCCTCCGCTTCGGCTGACCTGCCCGTCGTGGTCGTCGGTGCCGGCATCGTCGGTGTGTCGACCGCCATCTGGCTTCAGCGTGCCGGCCGCAGGGTCGTGCTGATCGATCGCGCGGGCCCGGCGGAAGGCACCAGCTACGGCAATGGCGGCGTGCTTGCCTCGTGCTCCATCGTTCCGGTGACCGTGCCCGGCCTGATGCGCAGGGCGCCCCGGATGCTGCTCGACCCGAACCAGCCGTTGTTCCTCAAATGGAGCTACCTTCCGAAGCTGTTGCCATGGCTCGCCCGCTATCTCCGGCACTGCAATGCCGGTGACGTCGAACGAATCGCCTCCGCGCTCCAGCCGATCATCGGCGACAGTCTCGCCGACCATCAGGCGCTGTCCGCCGGCACCGGCGCGCAAAGATGGCTCGTACCTTCGGACTATCTCTATGTCTACAGAGACCGTGCGGCCTTCGAGGCGGACAGTTTCGGCTGGGCCGTCCGGCGCCGGCACGGCTTTCGCTGGGACGAGCTGGAAGGCAGCGACTTCGCCGAGTACGATCCGGTGTTCGGCCCCGAACAGGCCTTCGCGGCGCGGCTCGGCGGACACGGGCGGATTGCCGATCCCGGGCGCTATGTGAAGGACCTCGCGCGGCACGCCGAGGAACAGGGAGCGCGCATTCTGAAGGCCGAGGTCGATGACGTCGTGCGCGAGAACGGCCGCGCGACGGGCGTTCGGGCAGGCGGCGAGACGATCGCCGCCCGGGACGTGGTGATCGCCGCAGGCGTCTGGTCCAGGCCGCTGGCGCTCAGGCTCGGTCTCGACATACCCATGGAAAGCGAGCGCGGCTACCATCTGGAGCTGTGGGAGCCGGACCGCATGCCGAGGTCTCCGGTCATGATCGCATCGGGCAAGTTCGTCGCGACACCGATGGACGGACGCCTGAGACTTGCCGGGATCGTCGAGTTCGGCGGGCTGGACGCGCCGGCGTCGGAACGGCCGTTTGCGCTCCTGGAGCGAAACATCCGCGCCGCGATGCCCGGCATCCGCTGGAAGAAGACACAGCGCTGGATGGGGCACAGGCCTGCGCCTGCCGACTCCATTCCGGTCATCGGGGCAGTGCCCGGCGTCGGCGGAGCATGGCTCGGCTTCGGACATCATCACGTCGGGCTGACCGGGGGCCCGAAGACCGGGCGCATCCTGGCGCAACTCGTCAGCGGGCAAAGGCCGAATTTGGACCTTGTGCCTTACGCTCCGATGCGGTTCCAATAGTGTGCGACATCAATCAATGCGAAAAGGGAAAGGGGAACTCATGAGAAAATGGATATCTCTCCTCGCCGGTGCCGTCGCTGGACTTGGCGCGGCGACCGCGGCACACGCGGAGAAGTGGGACATGCCGATGGCCTATCCCGCGACGAACTATCACTCCGAGAACGGCGCGAAGTTCGCCAAGTGCGTGACGGACGGCACCAGCAAGAAGATCGAGGTCGTCACCCATCCGGGCGGGTCGCTCTTTGCCGGCAACGACATCATGCGTGCCGTCCAGACGGGCCAGGCACCGATCGGCGAGCGCCTGATCTCCGCGCAGGCGAACCAGAATCCGCTCTACGGCGTCGACTCCATCCCCTTCCTCGCGACGTCCTTCGACGCATCGGAAAAGCTCTGGAAGGCCGCGAAGGGACCGCTCGAAAGCGCGCTTGCCAAGGACAACCTCGTCTACATCTACGCCGTGCCGTGGCCGCCGCAGGGCCTTTACGTCAACAAGAAAGTCGACTCCGTCGCCGATCTCAAGGGCGTGAAGTTCCGGGCCTACAATGCCGCGACGGCAAAGATCGCTCAACTCGCCGGCATGGTGCCGGTGCAGATCGAGGCCGCCGATCTCAGCCAGGCGCTGGCGACAGGAGTGGCGGAGTCGTTCATCTCGTCAGGCTCGACCGGTGTCGATTCGAAGGTGTGGGAACAGCTCTCCTATTTCTACAACATCCAGGCCTGGCTGCCGCGCAACGTCGTATTCGTCAACAAGGACATCTGGAACGGTCTCGACGACGCGACGAAGAAGGTCGTCACCGACTGCGGCGACGAAGCGGCGGCCCGCGGCCTGAAGGATGCCGAGGACCTCAGCGGAAAGTATCTGAAGACGCTGGCCGCCCACGGCATGCACGTCGGGCCGCCGAGCGACAAGCTGAAGAAGCAGTTCGAGGGCTTCGGCGAAACGATGACCCAGGATTGGCTGAAGCGGGCCGGACCGGACGGCAAGAAGATCATCGACGCCTACAAGGCGATGTGATCCGCCGGATGTCCGAACGAGCTGAACAGGCAGGCATGCGGTACCGGCTGCGCGCGATGCGCAGCCGGAACGCACAGCGGTGTTCCGATTGCCGGAGGCACTCGTGGGCAAGGCGCTGAGGCGGGCACTGGACGGGCTCTACGACGGCGCGGGCATCGTCGCCGCGATCTGCCTCGTCGCGCTGCTGGTCGTCATCGTGCTGCAGATGGCCGCGCGTTGGACGGGGCTCGGATTTCCCGGCTCGACACAATACGCCGGCTACCTGATGGCATCTTCGTCCTTCCTCGCCTTCGCGCACGCCCTCAACCGCGGGGCGCACATTCGCGTCAACCTGTTCGTCAAGGCGCTCGGCGACCATAGCTTCTGGGGCGAGCTCTGGTGCATGGCGATCGGCAGCGCGGCTGCCTGCTATCTCGCCTACTATGCCGTGCGGTTCGTCTACTGGTCGCACAAGCTGCACGACATCAGCCAGGGGCAGGACATGACGCCGCTCTGGATTCCGCAGGTTCCGATGGCGGCCGGCGCCGTTCTTCTCGCCATCTGCTTTCTCGACAACCTCGTCACGCTCGTCCTGACGAGACACGACAACATCGGCGAGGACTTCGTCGACCAGAGCCACGGCGAATAGACGCTCATGCAGGAACTTGCCCCGGTCGTCATTTTCCTCTTCGTGCTCTTCCTGCTGCTGGGAACCGGCGTATGGGTGGGCCTGGCGCTGCTCGGCGTCGCCTGGGTGGGCATGGAGCTCTTCACGATCCGCCCGGCGGGCGACGCGATGATGACGGAGATATGGTCTTCCGCCTCCTCATGGTCGCTGACGGCGCTGCCGCTCTTCATCTGGATGGGCGAGATTCTGTTCCGGACCCGATTGTCGGAAGACATGTTCAAGGGCCTGTCGCCGTGGATGGCGAAGCTGCCCGGCGGCCTGCTCCACACGAACATCGTCGGCTGCACGGTCTTCGCAGCAGTCTCCGGTTCCTCCGCGGCGACGCTGACGACGGTCGGAAAGATGTCGATCCCCGAGCTTCGCCGACGCAACTATCCAGAGCGCCTCGTCATCGGGACGCTGGCGGGAGCCGCCACGCTCGGCCTGATGATTCCGCCGTCGCTGACGCTGATCGTCTATGGGGTCACGATCAACGAGTCGATCACGCGGCTCTTCATCGCGGGCATCGTTCCTGGCCTCGTGCTTGCCGTCCTTTTCATGGGCTACATCGCCGTCGTCGCGCGCTTCTCCAGGCGCTACACGCCGGACGTCGAGCCCCCGATGTCCCTCGGGCGGCGCATATCGAATTCTCGCTTCCTGATCCCGGTCATGCTGCTGATCGCGCTCGTCATCGGCTCGATGTATCTCGGCTTCGCCACCGCTACTGAAGCGGCCGCCTTCGGCGTTCTCGGCGCACTCGCGCTCGCCGTCGCGCAGCGCTCGCTGACACTGTCGAGCTTCGTGGAGAGCCTGATGGGTGCCATGCGCACATCGGCGATGATTGCGCTGATTCTCGCGGGCGCCTCCTTCCTCTCCCTGTCGATGGGCTTCACCGGCCTGCCGGTCGCGCTCGCCCGTTGGATCGGCTCGATGGGGCTGAGCAAGTTCGAACTGCTGATGGCGCTGCTGGTGTTCTACATGATCATAGGTTGCTTCCTCGACGGCATCTCCTCGGTCGTGCTGACCATCGCCGTCGTCGAGCCGATGATCCGGCAGGTCGGAATCGACATCATCTGGTTCGGCATCTTCATCGTCGTCGTCGTCGAGATGGCGCAGATCACCCCGCCGATCGGCTTCAATCTTTTCGTTCTCCAGGGCATGACCGGCCACCAGATGAATTTCATCGCGCGCGCGGCGTTTCCGATGTTCCTGATCATGGTGCTCATGGTCTTCATCCTCATCGCCTTCCCCGGGCTTGCGACGTGGCTTCCGGCCCACATGCAATTGAAACCCGGCGGCTAGTTCGCAAGCATGGCCTACGATATCGCACTGCTGTCGTCGCCCGCGATCCTGCTCGCAGCCTGCCTCGTCGTCGTCGCCGGCTCCTTCGTCCAGGCCGGCCTGGGCATGGGCTTCGGCCTCACCGCCGCACCGTTGCTGGCGCTGATCGATCCGGCACTGGTCCCGGCGCCCGTTCTGTGCCTCGGGGCGCTGACGGCCGCGGCAGCCGCGTGGCAGGAGCGCCGCGCCATCGCATGGCGCGAGGTCTCGCTCGGACTTCTCGGCCGCTTTTTCGGCATCCTGCTTGCCACTTCGGTCCTAGCCGAACTGACCGATCCGCGTACCTTCAGCCTGGCATTCGGCGCGCTGGTCCTCGTCGCGCTCCTGATGGTCGCGTTCGGACGGCACCTTCCCCTGACCCGTACCACGCTCGCAGCCGCGGGTCTGCTCTCCGGGTTCATGGGCACGATCACTTCGATCGGCGCGCCGCCGCTTGCGCTCATCTACCAGTCGCGGAAACCGGAAAAATCCCGCCCGACGATGGCCGCCTTCTTCGCGATCGGCGCGTCGGCCTCGCTGGCCGGTCTCCTGCTCAGCGGGTGGTCGAGCGCCGCCGACGTCGCGCCGGTCATCGTCTTCCTGCCGGCCATGCTCGTTGGCCTCTTCGTCGCACGCCGGCTGAAGGGTCGGTTCGACCGACGCTACAGGACCTGGCTCCTTGCGCTTGCGGGAATCGCCTCCCTGTTGCTGATAGCAAAGGGCCTGGCGTGAATCGCCTCGTCGCCTTTTTCGCGTGGCTGGCCGGCCACGGCCGCGCGATCCTCGTCCTCGGACTGCTCGTCGGCGTCGGCGTGCCGCAAGTCGCCGGGACAATTCGGCACAGTCTGCCGGAACTTGTGGCGCTTCTCCTGTTCGTCGCCGCGTTGCGCATCGGCCCCCGCCAGGCCCTGGAAGCCGACCTCAAGCCGGTCGTGGCCATCGTGCTCGTCTTTCAGGTGGTCCTGCCGGTCATCCTTGCCGGAACCCTCCTAGCGCTGGGCGCCTCGGGCCCGCTCGCGACAGCCCTGATACTGGTGACGGCGGCCTCTCCGATCTCCGGCAGTCCCAACCTGACCCTGCTGACCGGCAACGACCCCGCGCCCTCGCTGCGCCTGCTGATTGCGGGGACGGCCCTGCTGCCCGTGACCGTCCTTCCGGTCTTCTGGCTGGCGCCCGCGCTCGGCTCCGCAGGCAGCATCCTCACCGCGGCCGTCCGCCTCCTCGTGCTCATAGCTTCGGCGGCCATCCTCGCATTCGGTATCCGGGCGAGCGTGCTCCGCGATCCCGGACCGCGAACGCTGCGCGCCATCGACGGCCTGTCAGCGGTGTTGATGGGCGTGCTGGTCGTCGGCTTGATGTCTGCTGTCGGACCGGCGCTGCACGGCCACCGCGCCTCGCTCGCAGCGAACCTCGCCGCCGCCTTCGCCATAAATTTCGGCTTGCAGATAGCGACGGCTCTGGCGCTCTTCGGCAGGGACTGGCGCAACTCCCGCGCCGCCACCGCAATCGCGGCGGGGAACCGCAACATGGCACTCTTCCTCGCAGCGCTTCCGGGCGAGACGACCGCTCCGCTGCTGATCTTCATCGGCTGCTACCAGGTTCCGATGTACCTGACGCCGCTTGTCCTCGGGCGGCTTTACAGGCCGCGCCCGTCCTCCGTCGTCGAAAACGGGCGCCGCTGACCAGGATGCCGCGGTCCGCAACCCCTCAGAAGAGTTTCAGTCCGTTGACCGGCAGCCGCACACCGTAAAGGGACGTGGTCCCGCAGATGTAGAGATAGTTTCGCTTTGGTCCGCCGAAGCAGACATTGGCGACCACCTCCGGAACCAGGATCTTGCCGATCAGCGTGCCGTCGGGAGCATAGCAGTGCACTCCGTCGGCGGCGCTGGTCCAGATCCGGCCTTCCGTGTCCAGCCGGAACCCGTCGAACAATCCGTTGGTGCACTCCGCGAAGACGCCGCGGTCCGCAAGCTTCCCGTCCGGCGCCACCGAGAAGCTGCGGATATGCGCAGGGCCGTTCTCCCGATGCGTCCGGCCAGTGTCGACGATGTAGAGTACGCTCTCGTCGGCCGAGAAGGCGAGGCCGTTCGGCTGGACGAAGTCGTCGGCCACGACCCGCGGCTCGCCGCCTCCGGCATCGACACGGTAGACGAAGTTTCCTGCCTGCTCGCTCTTGCCGCGGTTGCCCTCGTAATCGGAATCGATGCCATAGGTGGGATCGGTGAACCAGATGCTGCCGTCCGACTTCACGACGACGTCGTTCGGACTGTTGAGCCGCTTGCCGCGATGGCTGTCGGCGATCGTCGTTACGGTTCCGTCGAACTCGGTCCGGGACACGCGGCGACCGCCGTGCTCGCAGGAGACGAGTTGTCCCTCCCTGTCGACCGTGTTTCCGTTGGCATTGTTCGAGGGGTGCCGGAAGACCGACACGGCGCCGCTGCATTCGTCGTAGCGCATCATCCGGTTGTTGGGGATGTCCGACCAGACGAGATAGCGCCCGGCCGGGAAATAGGCCGGTCCCTCCGACCAGCGGCAACCGGTGTAGAGCGTATCGAGTTGCGCCGTCGGTATGTGCAGGCGCTGGAACCGCGGGTCCAGCGTTTCAAAGCATCCGTGTTTCATTTCCACCTCCCATCGTGCAAGAACTCCGGGCCGCCCGGAACTGGCCGGGATCGACCTCAATCGGTCGGCCGCGCCTCGCGGGCATATAGGAGCACGAGGCCGAGGATGATCAGTCCGAAGATGATGTCCTTGCCGGCCTGGCCGATCTGCGCGACCGAAAGGATCGACTGCAGGATGACGACGATCAGCGCGCCGGCGATCGACCCGACATAGCCGCCGGACCCGCCCATGATGTTGGTGCCCCCGATGATTACGGCGGCGATCGGTATCAGCAGGTAGTCGTTGCCCATTCCGAGATAGGTCTGCGAAGCGTATCCGGTCAGCAGGATGCCCGCGATTGAGGCACAGACGCCCGAGACCATGAAGGCGCCAAGATAGACCTTGCGGCTGTCGACGCCGGATAGGAACAGAGAGGATTCGTTGTTTCCGATGGCATAGAGATAGCGGCCGAACCGCGACCGCCTCAGTACGAAGATGGCGACGGCAGCGAGGATGGCCCAGACAACGGCACCAGCCGGCAGTCCGAACACGTGGCCCACGGCGAGGTACCGCACCGCCTCCGGGACATCCGACTTCGGCGGCTGGGCGTTGGTGTAGACGAGCGCCGCGCCTTCGAGGAGCGCGTTCATCGCGAGTGTCCAGACCAGCGAATGCAGGCGGAAGATCGCGACGCCGATGGAATTGACGACGCCGACGACCGCTCCCGTCAGCAGCGCCGCGCCGACGGCGACGACTACGCCGTACCCGTTGGCGTAGAGCGTTGCCATGACGATTGCCGAGAAGGTCAGGTTCCACGGCACGGACAGGTCGATCTGGCCGGTGAGGATCACCAGCGTCTGGCCGATTGCGATTATGCCTATGAACGCGCCGATCTGGAGCTGGGCCCTGAGGTTGGCCCAGGACGCGAAGTGCGGATTGTACACGATGGCTGCGACGATCAGCAGCGCCAGGAGCACGTAGGCGACCAGCACCCCGTGTCGTGTCCAGCCGGTAAGCCGTCTTGCAAGGGTATCGGCCATGCTCAGGTCCTCAGGATCGAAAGCCAGTTGCGCGCCCTGAGCGTCCACGCGTTGCCGAAGACGAGAACGACGATGAGGATGCCGCCCTGGAAGACGCTTTGGTAGAAGGGCGACACTCCGGATGCGAACAGCACGCTGATGATGATGGAGATGAAGTACGCGGCCACGATCGGTCCGAGCGCGACACCGCTGCCGCCGCCGAGCAACGCGCCGCCGAAGACCACGGATGCGACGGAATTCAGCGTGTAGGACGTGCCGACGGTCGCGTCGCCGGACGTCGTCTGCGCGGTCAGGTAGAGCCCTGCGCACGCCGCGAAGAAGCCGCCCAGGGCATAGGCCGAGATCAGCGTCCGGTTGACGTTGATTGCCGACATGTGCGCGCCGCCGGGATTGTCGCCCACGGCGTGTATGGCGGTTCCGAGCCGGGTGCGCATGATCGGCGTCCAGACGAGCAGGGCGACGACGAGCAGGGCGACGAGCGCGAACGGAAGGTAACCCCAAGAGCCCGTGAGTGCGTGTGCATAGAAGCCCGGGACGGATCCGCCCGGCTGTGGTCGCACGATGAGCGCTATGCCGGAATAGATGTAGAGCGTCGCCAGCGTCACGATGATCGGCTGTATTCGTCCGAACGCGACGAAGAGACCGTTGACGAGCCCGGCTGCGGTGCCGGCCAGGAGCGTCAGAACGACGACGGCGATCGCGCCCGCCGGTCCGGTCCCCATGTAGGTGGCTGCGATGCAGTTGCTGAGGCCGACGATCGCCCCGACGGAAAGGTCGACGCCCCCGGTAAGGACGACGATGAGCTGGGCCAGCGCGGCGAGCGCGAGCGTCGTTCCCTGGTTGGCGAGCGTGCGGATGCCGAAGGGCGACAGGATGAGGGGCTGCTTGTACCAGTAGTAAAGGAGAAGCAGGATCAGCGCGACGATGGCCACCACGGAGCTGCGATATCGGCGGAGGCTCATGCGCCGGCTCCTTCCTCTGAACCGAATTCCGCGGCCGCACCGTGCCCGAGGCCGAGGGAGGCGGACAGGATCTTCGGTTCGGTGATGTCGTCTCCCTCGAGCTCGGCCACGATGGAGCCGTCGTCCATGACCAGCACCCGGTGGCACAGGCCGATGAGTTCGCTGGTCTCGGTCGTGTAGAGCAGCACGCCCTTGCCCTCCTTGGTGAGCCCGGTGATGAGTTCGTAGAAGCTCTGCTTGGTGCCGACGTCGATGCCGCGCGTCGGGTCGTAGAACAGGAAGACGTCGGCGCCGGTCTCTAGCCATTTGGCGAGTACCAGCTTCTGCTGGTTGCCGCCGCTGAGCGAACGGGCCGGCTGCTCCATGGAGGCCACGCGGATCGACAGGCGTTCGATCATGCGCTCCACGAAGCGGCGCTCGCGGCCGGGGGAGACGAAGCCGAGCGAGCAGTGTTCGGGCAGCGTCGCGAAGGAAATGTTCTCGCGCACGCTCATCGGCAGGATGAGTCCCTCCGTCTTGCGGTCCTCGGGGATGAGCGCGATGCCGGCGCGCTTCGCCCGCCACGGCGTGCCGAGGCGACTGGCCTTGCCGCCTATGATGACTTTGCCGGTCAGTCGCCGGTACGCACCGAAGAGGGCGAGCAGCAACTCTCCCTGACCCTGGCCCTCCAGTCCCGCTATCCCAAGGACCTCGCCCCGGCGCAGCCGGAAGGAAACATCCCGAAGCTTCGATCCGGCGCTCAGGTCGCGGACCTCGAGCAGCACTTCCGCCTCTTCCGGCACGGCGTTGCGCGGCGGGAAGGACCGCTCGACGCGTTGGCCGAGCATCATCTCGACGATTTCCTCGTCGCCGCATTCGGAAGCGGAAACGGTGGCGACGTGCCGGCCGTTCCGGAAGATGCACATCCGGTCTACGAACTCGCGGATCTCGCTCATCCGGTGCGAGATGAAGACGACGGAGGTGCCGCCCTTTGCGAGGTTGCGCAGGAGTTCGAACAGCCGCTCGACCTCCTGCCGCCCGAGTGCCGATGTGCCCTCGTCGAGGATCAGCAGGCGTGGCTGGCGCGACAGGGCCTTGAAGATCTCGACGAGTTGCCTGTCGGCGAGCGACAGGTCGGACAAGAGCGCGGCCGGATCCAGATGGCCCACGCCGAGCCGGTCGAAGAGCTCTTGCACGATAGAACGCATGCGCTTCCGGTCCACCTGGCCGAGAGCGCCGGTCGGCTCGTGGCCGATCATGATGTTTTCGGCGACGGTCAGGTGGGTGAACAGCGAGAGTTCCTGGAAGACCGTCGCCACCCCGTGCGCCACGGCTTCCGCCGGGCTGCTGAAATGCACTGGCTCGCCGTCGAGCGTGACGGTCCCGCTGTCCGGCTGGATGACGCCGCTCAGGATCTTCACGAGCGTGCTCTTGCCGGCGCCGTTGGCGCCGAGGAGTGCCTGGATCTCTCCGCGCCGGCAAGCGAAGTCTGCTCCCTCGAGCGCGTGCACGCCGCCGAAGCTCTTGCTGATGCCGCGGGCATCGAGGAGAAGGTCTCCCTGCGCGCCGTGCTGTTCTTCTTTGGCGGGGCTCATGTTCTTCCACCCCGCGAGTGCGCCGCCGCTTCCCGGGGAAGCGCGCGGCGCTGCAGTGAGTTGAGACGCACGAGGCTCAGACTTTCTGCTTGAGGACCTTGCTGACGTCGAAGTTCAGCCCGCAGGGCTCGATGTTGATCGGCGTGAAGAAACTGTCGGGCTGGTCCGGGAAGTAGTTCTTGCCCGCCACGAGCGTGTCGTTGGTTGCGGTCGGCAGCGGCACGCTGATCGACTGCGGCACCTTCTCGCCCTGGAGGATCGCGATCGCGACCTTGATCGACATCGCCGAAAGCGCCGGCGACTGGCCGATCGAAAGCATCGGGAACTTCAACTTGGCCGCCAGCTTGCGGAAGCCGTTCTCCGCCTCGCCCGCGATCGGCGGGATCTTGGCGTTCGCCTGCTGGAAGGCGCGCACGACGCCGGTGTCGCCGCCCTGGCACCAGACTGCGTCGAAGGTCGTGCCGGCCGCGAGCGCGTTCGCGGTGACCTTCTGGGCCGTCCCGTCGTCCCAGTTGCCGTAGACCTCGGTGGTCTTGATGCCGTCGTGCTTCTTGAAGACGTCGTTGGCGCCGCGGGTGCGCTCCTGGTCGACGAAAGTGCCGGCGACGCCGCGGACCATCAGCACGTTGCCCTTGTCCCCCATCTGCTTGACGATGAACTCGGCCCACTGCTTGCCCATGGCGTACTGGTCTTCGTTGACGAGCACGGCCTTCTTCGTCGTCACGACGTTGTCGAAGGAGACGACGAGGATGCCTGCTTCCACCGCCTGGTCGATCACGGAATTGAGCCCGGTCGGCGTTGCCGCGTCCATGACGATCGCGTCGACGCCGCTCAGGATCATCTGGTTCATCTGCGCGATCTGGGCATTGACGTCGTTGCCCGAGCTCGAGACCTTGAATTCGCTGATGTGCTGCTTGACGTCGGGCTGCTCCGTATAGGCCTTGGCGATCTGCACCATTTCAGTGCGCCAGGTGTTGCCGATATACGAGTTGCTGAGCGCTATCTTGTAGGGCCCCTTCTTCGCCTTCCAGGACACCATCTTCGTATCCGAGGACCAGGGCACCATGCATTTCTCGTCGGCGGCAAAGGCCGGTCGACCGATGGCTCCGGAAAAGGCAGCCGCTCCGGCGCCCGCTGCGACAACTTTCATGAAGTCTCTGCGAAGCATTTTCGTTTCCTCCCGATCTTGAAGCCAGTTTGACTCCCAACTACGGCAGGCAGGCTAATGTATACGTTGTCCGTATACAAGCGCACAGTTCCCCGTCCCCGGGGGTGCGCTCATTCGTCCGACCGGGCCTTCGCCTTCGCTTTCTCCCGGTCACGCAGGATGAAGCGCTGAAGCTTTCCGCTCGGCGTTTTTGGCAAGGCCTCGACAAACTCGATCTCGCGCGGATAGGCGTGGGCAGACAGGCGCTGCTTGACGAAATCGCCCAGTTCCCTCGCCAGATCGTCGGAAGGGGTACGCCCCTTGTCGAGCACGACGAAGGCCTTGACGATTTCCGTGCGCTCGGGGTCCGGCTTGCCGACGACTGCGGTCTCGACCACGGCCGGATGCTCGATCAAGGCGCTTTCGACGTCGAAGGGGCCGACGCGGTAGCCTGCCGTGGTGATGACGTCGTCCGCCCGCCCAACGAAGCTGATGCGTCCGTCTGGCTCCAGTTCCACGGTGTCGCCCGTCAGGTAGTAGCCCTGCGAGATCGACGGGGTCTCCTGCTGCCAGTAGCCCTCGAACCACAGGAGCGGCGATCTGGCGATGTCGACCGCGAGGATGCCCGGGACGTTGGCGGGCAGTTCGCCGCCGTCCGGACCAAGTACGGCGACGCGGTATCCGGGCATGGCGAAGCCGGCGGATCCCGGGTGTATCTCGTGGCGGAGGCGGTGGTGATTGTTCACCACCATGCCGAGTTCGGTCTGTCCGTAGTGATCGTGGATCGGCGCGTCGAGGTTCTTTCGGAACCAGCCGATGACTTCCGGGTTCAGCGGCTCGCCTGCGCTGCTGACCACGCGCAGTTGTCCCTTTATGCGTTCGGCAGCCTCGGGTCCGGCGGCGATCAGCATGCGGTAGGCCGTCGGTGCGCCGGCGAGATTGGTGATCCCGTGGCTCTCGATGATGTGGTAGGTGCTCTCCACGGTGAACGGCCCGTCGTAGAACGTGGTGGTGCAGCCGAGTAGCAGCGGGCCGGTGACGGCGTAGTAGAGACCGTATGCCCAGCCCGGGTCTGCAATGTTCCAGAACCTGTCTTCGGGGCGCAGGTCAACTGCGTCGCGCATGTAGACGTAGAAGCTCGGCAACGCCTTCAGCGGAACCGGCACGCCCTTCGGCAGGCCGGTCGTGCCGGACGTCGACATCATCATGAAGAGATCGCTGCCGCGCCTCGGCACCGGGTCGAATTTTCCGGGCTGCCGGGCAAGCTCGGCGTGGAAGTCGAGGTCGCCCGATCTTCCCGTGCCGGCGTCCCCGCCCGCATGTACGACCGCGACCGGCGGCGCTGCCTCGATGTCGTCGAGCTTCGGCCGGTTCGCTGCATCGGTCACCAGCAGCTTTGCATCGCTGGTCTTGAGACGATGGGCGATCGCCATGGGCCCGAACGCCGTGAACAGCGGCTGGTACACCGCCCCCGCCCGCCAGGTGCCGAGGATGGTGACGAGAAGCTCGGGCGTGCGTGGCAGCATTCCGGCAACGACGTCGCCGGGAAGAATTCCCCGCGACTTCAAGAAGCCGGCGAAGCGCGCCGAGAGCTCCTGAAGGCGCGCGAACGTGTAGCTGGTCCGCTTGCCGTCCTGGCCCTCCCATTCCAGCGCGGTGCGGCCGGACGGCACGTGCCGGTCGCAGCATTCCACGCAGGCGTTGATGCCCTCCTCGAGGCTTCCCTGCAGCTTCCCGGTAATCTCTTCCAGGCGGAAGTTCGCATAGGCTTCGCGGTACTCCGCGGTTTGTGCGTCCATTTCGCCAGCAGACTGTCCCATTGCTTTCCTCCCGGGCGGAGCCGTTCCGGCTTGCGCGGCCGGCTTCCCGCTCCGCCCGGTATCTAACGACAAATGTGCGGGACAATCCATGAGGCTGCGAAATCATTTTCCGGCCGGCGTGTTCGCGGCCGGCCGTGGTCGCGCGGGGCCCTCTGTCGAAACGGCAGTTTGCCGTCGTCCCCTCGCAGGGTGTAGGAACCTCTGCGGGCCTCGATTGCCGCGATGCGAGGGGAAATGGCCGAGCCGACCGAAGCCAGGACACATGCGATGCGCGCGCTGATCGAACTGCGCCGGCGCATCCTCGGCGGCGAACTGGCCGGTGGCACGCGCCTCTACGAGGTACCGCTGGCCGAGGATCTGCAGATCTCGCGCACGCCGGTGCGCGAGGCGATGTCCCGTCTGGTAGAGGAAGGGCTTCTGGAACGGGCGCGCAACGGCGGCTTTGTCGTGCGAAGCTTCGGCTTGGCCGACGTGGTCGACGCCATCGAGCTGCGCGGCGTACTGGAGGGGACGGCCGCGCGCCTTGCCGCCGAACGCGGCGTGCCTGCCGAGGAACTCGCACGGATGGAGGTGCTTCTGGGGCAACTCGACGCCTGCTTCGGCGAAGAGCCCGGAGACGTCGACTTTGAAGGCTATTCCGAGCTCAATGCCCGCTTCCACGAGGAGCTGGCCGGTCTCTGCGCGAGCAAGATCGTGCGCATGGAGGTACGACGGGCCTGTCGCCTTCCGTTCGCCTCGCCCTCCGCATTCCTTCCCGACAGCACGAAGATTTCCGCCTTCCGCCGTTCCCTGAACATTGCGCAGGCGCAGCACCGCGCGATCGTCGCGGCCATCGCCGCGCGCGAGGGAAGCCGGGCGGAGGCCCTCGCCCGCGAGCATGCCCGCATCGCGCGTGGCAATCTCGACTACCTGATGGACGGGAGGCGAAGCCTGATGCTGCGCGTGCCCGGACTGGCCCTCGTGGTGGACTGCCCGCGACCCGCAGGCGGGGACCATTGAAGAGAAGGGGAGCTGCCAGGCGTGGTTCCCCGGGGCCGGCCGGGATCGGCAGGCAAGCGAGCCCGGGCCGGTGCTGCGGGCAAGCGCGCAGGATCGGTTGCCCCGCACCTTGCGCCGCGCGCACACTTCGTGGATCGTGTCGCCCGCGTCCCGGCCGTGCGGGGCCGCGCAGGCAAGCAGGGGAGCGGCGGAGCGAACGCGATGAGGATCGGCTTTCTGGGGTTCGGCGAGGCGGCGCGCGCCTTCTGCGACAGCCTGGCTGCGGCGGACGCCGACAGCAGCATCGCCGCCTACGACATCCTTCTCGATGATCCTGCCCTGTCCGAGGCCATGCGATCTGCCATGCGGGAGAGGGCGGTGACCATCGCCACGGAACCAGGCGCGCTGGGTGAAGCCGACTGGATCGTCAGCGCCGTCACCGCCGACCAGAGCCTCGAGGCCGTGCGGTCGCTGCTGCCGCACCTTGTTCAGGGGCAGGTCGTGATCGACCTCAATTCCGTCTCCCCGGGGCGCAAGCGGGAGACTGCCGCGCTGGTGACGGAAGCCGGTGCGGAATACCTGGACATGGCGGTCATGGGGCCGGTCCGGCCGCGCGGCCACCGGACCCCTGTCCTGCTTGCCGGCGCCCGGGCCGAGGTGCTCTGGACGCAGATGTCCCGGCTGGGCTTCGACGGGCGCGTCGTCGGCAGCGAGCCGGGCGCGGCGACGGCGGTCAAGATGGTGCGGTCGCTCTTCGTCAAGGGGCTTGAAGCGATCACGGTGGAGGCGCTGCTGGCGGCCGAGGCCTCCGGCTGTTTTGACGAGATCATGACGTCGCTGGCGGCCAGCTATCCCGGTCTCGATCTGCCCTCCATGGCTCCTTACCAGTTCGAGCGCACTCTTCGCCACGGCTTGCGCCGCGCAGCGGAAATGCGCGAGAGCGCGGCGACCCTCGTGGCGCTCGGCCTGCGGGGCGAACTGGCGGGCGAAATCGCGCAGGTCCAGCAGCGCATGGGGGACTGCGGCCTTTCCGGTCCTTCCGGCAACGCGACCTTGCAGGAGTTCGTCCGGACGGTGCTGGCGGCGAGGCGCGAAGCGCCGGCCCCGGACACGCCGGATTGAGCCGTTCGTCTCTCGCCTGCCGGCGATGCCCCATCAGCCTTCAGCCCGCGCCGTAGTCGAAGCGCCGGCGGACATCGGCCGCGGTACGTGGGGCGTCTTTGCCCAGTAGAACGGCTTCCTCGTGAGTTCGATCAGCGCGCGCCAGGCGGAGTACGACATCGCCAGCCAGTAGATCGGGACGAAGGCCCAGCGACGCCCCACCCGCCTGCGCTCTTCCGGGATCATCGCCCTCCGCGCAAGCAGGATGAATGCGAGATAGCACCCGAAGAAATTGACGACATCGATGCCGAAGAGCACCGAGTTCGAGCGAGATTCCGGGGGACAGGTTTCCTCGCATGACGGCAAGGATGCCCCAGCCTACGAAACCGATCAGGAGAGGGTGGCCGAGTGCCGACAGGAGCATGCCCGCGATCAGCACCTGGAATACGAGGAACGCTCGCAGGCCCATTTCGCGCGTCAGCCTGAGTGGTGCGCGCATCAGGACGAGCCAGGTTTGCAGCCAGCCCTTCAGCCATCTTGTGCGCTGCCGCATCCACGGGACGAAGGCGACCGGCGCAGTCTCCTGAGTCGCCTTGTTGAGCACGCCGCCGAGATAGCCTTGCCGAAAGAGCCGCAGGCCGAGATCCGCGTCTTCTGTCACGTTGTACGGGTCCCACGCACCGCTGGCCTTCAATACGTCCAGCCGGAAATGGTTCGAGGTCCCGCCGAGGGGCATCGGCAGACGCTGTTTCGCGAGAAACGGCAGCAGTCCCCTGAAGAGACCGGCATATTCCAGTGCGAAGACGGCTGACCACTTCGATCCGCGCGCGTTGCTGATGACCAGCGGCGCCTGGAGGTAGGCTACGCGCGGGTCCGACTGCCGGAAGGTGGCGAAGGCCTCAAGCAGCTGCTCGGGGTGCGGCCGGTCTTCCGCATCGTAAATCACAAGGTAGTCGCCGCTGACGCCGGAGAGGGCGTAATGCAGCGCCTTGGGCTTGGTACGCGGGCCGATCGCCGGCACCCTGACGATTTCGAACTCCGGCGGCAGCCGCATCGCCTCCAGTGCCTGCACGGTCGGCGCGTCGTCCGCCTCGCAGACCAGCTTGATCTCGATGAGGCTGCGCGGCCACTCGAGGCGGGAGAGGGAGGCGACGAGCTGGGGTACCATCGCCGCCTCGTCGTAGAGGGCGACGAGGACGGAATAGCGCGCGGTTGGCTGGTCGGCCCCCCGCGGAAGCACCCGGGGGACAGGCTTCCGGTACGCGAGCAGCGCCACCATGCGCAGCGCTATGCAGCCGAAGAAGAAGACCGACAGTACCAGATGGAGCAGGACGAGCGCGCCCGCCGGTGCGGCATTGCCCGTCATGGCCAGCAACGCGAGGAGCAGGCCGAAGCAGAAGCCCTGCGCACCCGTCATGACGAGCCGCGCACTGTCCGCCATGTTCCGCTCGAAGAGCGCGCGCACGGTCTCCCGCGCGCGGGGCCCGGAGCGGCAGCTCCAGACCGCCTCGCGGATGGCGGCTGGCGTCGTCACCGCGAACCGTCCGCGCAACGCCGGCTTGTCGGCGATGAACCTGGCCAGCTGGCCGACCTGGTCCGCCCTCGGGGCGACCACGTGCCGGAGCCGCCCGCCGATCTCCGCGCTCAGGCGCTCCGGACGGACAAGCGCGCTGTCGATGTGCTCGCTGACGACAACAGTGGAGGGCGCGACCGCGTCGATGAAAGGCACCTCCAGCATCGCCGCGACGGCACCGTAGAAGTCGGCTGCATCGACAGCGCCCGAGGCGATGAGTTCCTGCTCGAGCGAGGTCAAGTTGCGCGCGGCGCGCTTCCGCGCCTCCGCCAGGACAGCCTTCCTTATGCCGAGGATGCGAAGCAGCCTGTCCAAGTCGCCAGGCGGCCCCTGCGAGACGGATTGTCGGCCGACGATCTCCGGCTCCCAGCGTGGATCGACTTCGGCCGGGCGATCGGGCGTGGGCAGAGCCGGATCCTCCAATGTCTGAATCCCGGCTCTGCCTTGCCGATCGCTTCCAAAACGCATTACTGTCCCGACGGCTGCCGCGGCAACCGTCCCCTGCCTCGACGGTCGCCGTAGCAACCGTCATCCTTCCCCCTGCGGCTGCTCCCCGCAACCGCCATCAGGCTCACGATTCGATGGTAAACGAATTGCCAAGTGGCACATCTGCTCAATTTAGGGTGTTGATCGGCCTTCTGGCCTGTGCGGTGGCGCTCCTGGCTGCCCCTGCAGCCTTGCCTGCGCAGGATGTGCCGCAGCCGGGCATGTCGGCGGTCGGCGGCGAGATCGTTCCGAACTATTTCGACCCGCGCGAGCGGCTCGCCCTTCCGGACATTTCCGGCTTCGGCCGCATCCGTTTCCTGACGACGACGGACTTCCCGCCCTTCAATTTCCTCGACCAGACGGGAAAGCTCGCCGGCTTCCATGTCGATCTCGCCCGGGCCATCTGCGATGAACTGAAGATCTCCGACAAGTGCCAGATACAGGCCTTGCCTTGGGGCGATCTCCAGCAGGCACTGGCGACCGGGCAGGGCGAGGCGGTCCTTGCAGGCCTGGCGATCACTGACGACAATCGCAGGAAATACGCCTTCACTCGTTCCTACCTGCAGTTTCCGGCCCGGTTCGTGCGCAACAGGGCCGCGACGATCGGCGGCAGGACGGCGGAGGCGCTTTCGGACAAGCGCGTCGGCGTGGTCGCGAAGGGCGCGCACGCGGCCATGTTGAAGGCCTTCTTCCCGAAGCTCCGGCCCGTGCCGTTCGAAACCGACATGAAGATGCTCCAGGCATTGAAGGACAGGAAGATCGACGCCGCCTACGGCGACGGGCTGCAACTGTCCTTCTGGCTGTCGAGCGAGCCGGCCGGCGGCTGCTGCGCGTTCTTCGGGGGGCCATACCTGTCGCAGCATTTTCTCGGCCACGGTCTCGCGATCGCAGTCCTGAAGAAGAACCGGGTCCTTGCGCAGGCCTTCGACCACGCGCTCCTCGCCATGAGCCGCGACGGCAGGTTCGCCGATCTCTACCGGCGCTATTTCCCGAACGGTATGTACTGAGGCAGCGCGCGGCTCAGCGCTTGAAGGGCAGCATCAGGATCCAGCGCAGGCTGGCTGTCCGCCGGTCGCGGTATTCGCCGAGGCCGATCTCCATGCCCTCGTGGCCGCGCGCCGGCCGGGCGACATATGTGGCGAACAGGCGGTCCCACAGGGAGAAATTGAAACCGTAGTTGGAATCCGTTTCCTTCCGGTCGGAAGAGTGATGCACCCGGTGCATGTCCGGGGTGACGACGAGCAGGCGCAGCACCCTGTCGAGGCGCGCCGGCAGCCGGAGATTGGCGTGATTGAACATCGCCGCCCCGTTCAGAACGATCTCGAAAACCAGCACGGCCAGCGCCGGCGCCCCGAGAAGGAGGACGACGAGGGATTTCCAGAACATCGACAGCACGATCTCGAACGGATGGAAGCGCAGCGCCGTCGTCACGTCGAAACCGGTATCCGTGTGATGGATGCGATGGATCCGCCAGAAGAGCGGCACCTTGTGGCTGGCGACATGCTCTGCCCAGACCGCGAAGTCCAGAACGACGAAGGAGATGGCACCCGCGAGCCACCCGTTCAGGCCCGCGAGCCGCAGGAGGCCGAACCCCTGGGCCTCCGCCCACAACGCTGTGCCGACGGCGGCGAGCGGGAAGACGAGGCGCAGACACAGCGACGAGACCACCAGCACGCCGACGTTGGAGAACCAGCGGCGTGACTTCCACGCGCCAGCCATCTCACCCCGCTGCAGCCGTGGAACCGCCAGCTCCAGTGCCGCCATCCCCGCGAAGATCGCGGCGAACGCGGCAAGCCGCACGACCGGTTCTGAAAAACCTCCGGGCGTCACCCTTCGCTCCTTCGCGTTGCTTCGCGAAAAGATGGTGGCGCCGGAAGCCGCCCGCAACACACTTTCGCTTGAACGCGGCCCCTTCGGGCATCGACAGGCAAACGCACATTTTGCCGCGTCATGCCGGCCCCCTCTCCCCGAGGAAGCCGGCCATTCGCGGGATCAGGCCACCGCCCAGCCGAGAAGCCGGTGGTTCCTCGTCGCCTGCCATTGCGCGACCCAACCGTCCAGACCGGCGATATGGCCGGCGTGCCGGGCGATCAGCAGGGAGAGCACCAGTGCGTAGACGACGTGCTCGTCGACAATGAGGTTGTTGGCATTGCTGATGTAGGGGAAGTCCATGTGCGCCATCCAGTAGAGCACCATCAGCGCGATGGCTGCCAGCGAACTGACGCGCACGAGAAGTCCCGTCAGCAGGGAGAGTCCGATGAGCAGGTGGCCGTATTCGACGAGGAACGAGACAAATGGTGCGATCGCCGGGCCGCTGAAGAGCTCGAAAAAGCCGTGGAAGGTCTTCGATGTGCCGAGGAAGCCTGCCACGCTCCAGCCCGGAACGAGGACCTGGTGCGAGGCGGCATAGAGAAAGACCCATGCCATGCTGAGACGCAGAAACAGGATGATGGTGCGCTCGGATGTGGATTTGTCATGCATGTCGGCCTCCCGAAATTTCCCGTAGGACGGGGTTGTCGCTCCGGGGCGGTGGGAGGGCCTTGACGCAGGTCAAGCCACGGTTGTGCCTGCGTCATCAGGCCGCATGCCGAGGCTGTATCGTCAGAGCGTGCGGAAGCGGGCGATGACGTTTCGCTCGATGGCCGCACAGGTCAGCTTGTCGAGCTCTAGCGCATCGCGCAGCATCTGGAGGAACCGGATCTCCTCCTCGCGCACATGCATGTCCGCCGAAGCGACCTCCACGGCAAGCGCATAGGCCGTGTCGTGAAGCTTGACCGGGATCGCCTCGCGCACCATGGCGAGCATCGTCTTCAGGCCCTCCTCCTCGGCGAGGATCGCCGCGCAGTCCCGCGAAACGGGGATGAGCCTCTCCTCGTCGAAGCCCGAAAAGACCGGGAGGAAGCGTGTGAGCCGGCCGATGCGGGCAAGCTCGGCGTCGTTCATGGCCGTGTCGACGGCCGAGATCGTCACCATGATGTAGATGAGGGCTTCCTGGGTGGAGATTTTCGACGGCATGGCGGCTCCCGCGGCTGGCCTGTGGTTCCTGAGGCTATGGCGGGACATTATGGATTGACCCGTCGCCGTTCAAGATGCCGGCGCCCCGGATCGCATCGCGCCGGCGCGGCCGCTACTGGCTCGCCCAGATGATGCGGGCGACCCACTCGACTTCGGGCAGTTCGAAGACGCGGTTCGGGTGCTCGGTGTTGAACGAGGCGAGTTCGATCGATTTCGACGTCTGGCGGAACAGAACCTTCGCCATGACTTCCCCCTCGCGCGACCTGACGACGACGCGGTCGCCACGGCGCACCTGCGCCCCCGGCTCGACGATCAGCACGTCGCCGTCCCGATAGAGCGGCAGCATGGAATTGCCTTGCACCTCCAGCGCGTAGATTCCCGGCTTGTCTGTCGGAGAAGGAGGAAAGTCGACGATGTCCCAGCCCTTCCCGGCGGGAAAGCCGCTGCCGTCGAAGCGTCCGCCGACCGCCGCCTGCGCGAAGCCGAGCAGCGGAATGGGCCGTGCCTGCGTCGCAACCGGACGCTCCGCCCTGCCGGCCGCGGTGCCGTCTCCCTGGATGAGGCCGAGGAATTCGCCGAGCGACGTGCCGGTGGCGGACAGGACCTTGGAAATCGATTCCGTCGAGGGCCAGCGGAAGCGACCGTCGGTCGCCTTGCGTTTGGACTTGTTGAACGACGTCGGGTCCAGCCCGGCCCGCCGGGCAAGCCCCGAAGGCGAAAGCTTGTTGCGCTCGGCCAGCGCATCGATGGCTGCCCAGATTCGCTCGTGCGAAAGCATTTCTCTGTCCCGGTAACGACAACGATGCCAGTCTGGCTGTGCAGCCAAGCGAGGTATTTTTACCCAAGTTCTTCCGAAGAGTAAAGCGGATTTGGGAGGGAATTCCTAGTCATTTTTCGCGGATCCACGGTGATGCGAAATTGCACCGGTCTGGCCGCAGTCTGGGCATCCGGGATGCGGCTGAATTGCCGCGTTCCCGGCGTTTTTTGCGGCTTGCCCGCCTTCCGCTCGATCGTTCCGCATCGCCCGTCCCAAGGGTCCTGCAGGCCTCTCCGCCTGGCCAGGCCTTTCCGGGATCCCGCCACGGCGTGCCGGTCTGGCCGGTGCTCCTCTTCGGATATCAGTCGGCCGAGACCGGCCCGCGTCCGCTTTCCAGCGCAGCGTCCAGCAGGTCCAGCCGGTCCTGGCCCCAGAACGGCTCTCCGTTCACGACGTAGAGAGGCGCGCCGATGCCGCCGGCGGCAATCGCTTCCTCGGAGTTGCGCATGCGGTGCGCGGCCACATCGTCGCCCTGTGCTGCTTCCAGGACCGCGCCGCCGTCGAAGCCGCATTCGGTGAGGCAGCTTTCGATCACAGCCGGGTCGGAGACGTTTTCGCCGTGAACCCATACGCCCTGGAAGATCCGGAATATGAAGTCGGAAGGGTCTCGTCGCGCATCCAGCAAGGCGATCGCAGCCTGGTCGGCGAGCCGCGGATCGACCGGAAAATGCGCCGGCCTGACATCCAGCGGCAGGTCGCGGAAGTCGGCCCAGCGCCTGAGCTCTATCAGCCTGTAGCGCTGGCGGATCGCCGAGCGCTGGCCAAGCGGCACCGATCCAGACGCCTTCCAGACCGTGAAGAGGTCGAAGGGTTTGTAAGCAATGCCGCAACCATGCTTGCGCGCCACCAATTCGAGCGCCCGGTGCCCGAGATAGGCGAATGGCGAGATGCTGGTGTAGTAGTAGTCGATGACGGCCACGGGCCCCTCCATTTTCTGCTCGGCAGCAAACTTATCCGCTGGCGCGGCCAGCGCAAACCACCGGCCTAGTTCGGGCGGCGGTTCCAGGCTTCGCCACGCGGCTGCGGACCTCGCGTGGCGGCCGGCAACTTCGCCTCCGCTGCCACCGGCGGGCGGAAGAAGCGCCGCATCGGCGCGTCGCCGAGTGCGGTGAGGTAGGCGATCAACGCGGTCAGCCCGATCCCGGCCGGAACCTGCGCGACCGGCGCGACGAGGTCCATGCCGCCGAGGGAGACGAACGCCATGACGACGAGGCCGTGCAGCAAATAGATCGCGAGCGACCGACGGCCGAGCCACTCCAGAGCGGACCACCGCGCCGGGACCAGCCCGCAGAAGCCGGCAAGCCCGGCCGCGCCGAGTGCCATCACCACGAGGCGCCCGAAGCCCGGGAAGGCATCGTCCGGCGGTG
Organism: uncultured Alphaproteobacteria bacterium; assembly: GCA_963760965.1. Classification (GTDB taxonomy): domain Bacteria; phylum Pseudomonadota; class Alphaproteobacteria; order Rhizobiales; family Rhizobiaceae; genus Pararhizobium_B. Next base: position 302,108 of record CAVXEW010000002.1, on the reverse strand, counting down.
CGCCGCCGAAATCGTGGCTGCCGGTCAATGCTGCCGGGTCGAGGCCGTTCCGGCGCCAGAAGACGACGACCGCCATCGCTGCCAGAAAGAGGAGCGCGAAGGTGGTGCGGTTTCGCCCGGCCAGCCCGATGACCTGGCGGCCGCAGAGATGGCCGAGGATGAAGAACGGCAGGAAGTAGATCGTGCGCGAAGCGCTGAGTGCGTAGCCGACCGAATGGTCGAAGCCGGCGAGCACCGCCCCGAGCAGTGCGACGACGAGACCGGCGGGCGACGCCACGAGAGGCAGAACGAGCCGCCAGACTATCAGGCTGGCGATGAACCACAGCAGCCAGTAAGGCGCGAGCGGGGGATAGGTTCCCCAGTTCGTCCAATGGCCGACGGTGACGTAGACAATCTGGAAGACGACGAGCGGTGCAAACAGCGACCAGGCGATCTTGCGGTAATCCGGTCGCGAAAGCTCCTTCCTGGCGAAGATGCCGGAGAGGAAGACGAAAAGCGGCATGTGGAAACTGTAGATCGCCGCGTGCAGGTCGTGGACGAGCGGCGTCTGCACCGCCGGGTGCTCCAGCAGGTGGCCGAAAACGACAAGCAATATTCCTGCGCCCTTGAGGGCGTCGACCTGCAGGAGACGGCTCCCGGCCGCCGCTGCTTCGGCATTTCGCATGGCCTTCTCCAGACCCTCGGAACGCGGCGCAGGGGAGGCGGTTCCCGCCTTATATGCGGCAGTTGCGCGGCAGCCCGTCAGGCCGCCTCGCCCATCGACTCCGCACCACCGAAGCGGCTGTAGAATGTCTCGCCCTTCTCCGCCATCTCGCGGATGAGTTTCGTCGGCCTGAAGTGCTGCCCGTGCTTGCGGGCGAGCGCCTTGCACACGCCGGCGAATTCGGCCGCTCCCATGCCGTCGATGTAGGAGAGCGCCCCGCCGGTATAGGGCGCGAAACCGAAGCCGAGGATCGAGCCGACATCCGCCTCGCGCGGATCGGTGACGATGCCTTCCTCGATGGTGCGGGCCGCCTCCAGGGCGATGGTGGCGAGAAAGCGCTGCTTCAGCTCTTCGACGTCCACCTCGGCAGCCGGTTTCTGGGGATAAAGCTCCTTCAGGCCCGGCCACAGATGCTTCTTCGCCGGCTTTGCGGGGTAGTCGTAGAAGCCCTTGCCGTTCTTTCGGCCGAAGCGGCCCTCCTTCTCGACCATGCGCGTGATCAGTTCCACGTGCCTGGGGTCGACCGCCTTCTCGCCCAGATCGGCGAGGGCCGCCCTGAGGATCTTCATCGACAGGTCGATCGCCACCTCGTCGTTCAGAGACAAAGGTCCCACCGGCATGCCGGCCATCTTCGCCGCGTTCTCGATCATCGCCGGCGGTACGCCCTCGATCAGCATGTCGTAGGCTTCGTTCATGTAGCGAAGCACGCAGCGGTTGACGAAGAAACCGCGCGTGTCGTTGACGACGATCGGCGTCTTCCCGATCGCTCGGGCGTAGTCGAGCGCGACGGCGAGGGCCTTGTCGGACGTCTTCCTGCCGAGGATGATTTCGACCAGCATCATCCGGTCGACCGGCGAGAAGAAATGGATGCCGATGAAGCTTTCCGGCCGCGTCGCGTTCCCGGCCAGCCCGGTGATGGGTAGCGTCGAGGTATTGGAAGCGAAGATCGCACCGGGCCGCATCTTCGGCTCCACCGCCTCGGTGACACCCTTCTTCACCTCCCGGTCCTCGAAGACAGCCTCGATGACGAGATCGGCATCGACGAGGTCGTCGGTGCTGCCGGACGGGGTGATCAGGGAAAGCAGCTTCTCGCCCCCGGCCTCGTCCATGCGACCCTTCTGCACCGCCTTCTTCACGAGATCCTCCGAATGCGCCTTGGCCTTGTTCGCCGCCTCCAAGTCACGATCGACGATGGTGACCGGAAGACCGGCCCGGGCAGTCACATAGGCGATGCCGGCGCCCATGAAGCCGGCGCCGACGATCCCGATCTTGCGAAACGTCGTCGGCTTCACGTCCTCCGGCCGCCGCGCTCCCTTGTTCAGCTCCTGCATCGAGACGAACAGCGAGCGGATCATCGCAAAGGCTTCGCGCGTTTGCAGGATCTCGGTGAAGTAGCGCTGTTCGATCCTGAGCGCGGTGTCGAAGGGGACCTGCAGCCCCTCGAAGACGCATTTGAGGACAGCCTTCGGCCCCGGGTAGTTGCCGTATGTCTCTCGGCGCAGGATGGCGGAAGCCGCCGGCCAGAGCTGTGCGCCGCCGGGCGTCCATATCCCTCCGCCGGGCAGCTTGAAGCCCTTCTCGTCCCAAGGCTGGACCGGCTTCAGCCCGTCCAGGATCATCTTCTTCGCCGCGGCGACGAGCTTGTTTGCGGGCACCACCTCGTGCACGAGGCCCATGGCTCTGGCGCGCTGCGGCGTCAGGCTCCTGCCCGTCGTCATCATCTGGAGCGCGTCCTGCGCGTTTGTCAGCCGCGGAATGCGCTGCGTACCGCCGGCCCCGGGAAAGATGCCGACCTTCACCTCGGGCAGCGCCAGCTTGATTTCCTTGCCGTCGGCCACCACGCGGCCATGGCAGGCGAGCGAAAGCTCGAAGGCGCCACCCATGCACGTGCCGTTGATTGCCGAGACCCAAGGCTTGCCGCTGGTCTCCAGGCGGCGCCAGAGATGGCTCATCCGCCCGGCGGCGTCGAAGAGCGTCTTCACGGCGCTCTCCGGGTCCCGGGCCTTCGCCTCGGCGAGCATGCCGAACATGCCCTTGAGCATCGTCAGGTCGGCGCCACCGGAAAACGTCTTCTTGCCCGAGGTCACGACGGCGCCCTTGACGGCGTCGTCTGCCGCCACTGCATCGATGATCTTCTCGATCTCGTCCATCACCTCCATGGTGAAGACGTTCATCGACCTGTCGGGCATGTCCCAGGTGACGAGCGTGATGCCGTCGGCGTCTGTTTCGACCTTGAAGTTCCTGTAGCTCATCTGTGTCTCCTCACGTCGCTCCGGTCGTGTCGAGCGCTGCAACGACCGCATCCCTCGTCTCGATGGCGGCATTCTCGCCCCTGGGACTGGAAAGGCTCATCTGGCGGATGCCCTTGCCCGCTTCCTTTCGCCCGCCTGCAGTACCGGCAAGGCCTGCTCGGCGCAGGTGAACGGGAGCCGGGTCGCGGAGCCGTTCGAGCATCATCTCTTCTCCCCGGCGCGCTCCGCCTCGGCGATCCGCATCAGTTCGGCGACGGCACGGGAGTCCTCCGCCGTCTCGGCGGACAGCCCGGCAATCGCTCCGATCCGGTCGGCTTCCGGCTTGTGCTGGATCAGCTTCCAGCTGCCCTCCAGCCTCTTGACGGCAAGCCGCATTCCGACGATCGCCTTCTTCATGCCCGCAATGTAGTCTTCCGGGGCATCCGTGACGGCCCACGGGTCCGCGCGTCCGGTCTCGTTGCGGGCGGTCAGCTGAGCCACGTGCCTGCCGATCTCCTCCGGGTCGTCGAAGACGCCCAGGGTGCCGTGCGCGTGAACGGCGACATAGTTCCATGTGGGAACGGCCTTGCCGCTCTCCTTCTTGCTCGCGTACCAGCCGGGATGCACGTAGGCCTGCGGACCCTGGAAGATCGCGATCGAGGCCTCTGCGTCCCCTGCCGCCCTCCAATGCGGATTGCCGCGCGCGACATGGCACTCCAGGGCAATTTCGTCGCCGTCTTCCACGAGCACGGTCGGCAGGTGCGTGACTTCGAGGCCGCCGGGGCCGGCCGTCACCAGGGTGGCGAACTGTATGTCCCGCATCGCAGCGACGAGCACATCGTGGCGCTCCTCGCGAAACTGTCTCGGAACATACATTTGCCCCTCCTGGCAGAGCCTATGCCCGCTCGATGATCGTTGCCGTGCCCATCCCCGCTCCGATGCAGAGCGTCACCAGGGCGGTGTTGAGGTCCCGTCGCTCCAGTTCGTCAAGGACGGTGCCGAAGATCATCGCGCCGGTGGCGCCAAGTGGATGGCCCATGGCGATGGCGCCGCCGTTGACGTTGATCTGCTCGTGGGGAATCTCGAAGCGCTGCATGTAGCGCAGCACGACTGCGGCGAAGGCCTCGTTGAGCTCGAAGAGATCGATGTCCGCCAGCGACATCCGCGCCTTCCGGAGCAGCTTCTCCGTGACGTCGATCGGTCCGGTCAGCATCAGCGCCGGATCCGAGCCGATATTGGCGAATGCCCTGATCTTCGCTCGCGGCTCGAGGCCCATCGTCTTGCCGCCGCGTCTCGATCCGAGGATGACGCCGGCCGCGCCGTCGACGATGCCGGACGAGTTGCCGGCATGATGGACGTGCCGGACCGCCTCGACTTCCGGATGCGCCTGCACGGCCACGGCATCGAAGCCGCCCATTTCGCCCATCATCTCGAACGACGCGTTCAGGCTCGCGAGGGATTGCATGTCGGAATCCGGGCGCATGTGCTCGTCGCGGTCGAGGATCGTCAGGCCGTTCTGGTCCCTCACCGGAACGACCGACCGCTCGAAACGGCCGCTCTCCCAGGCCTTCGCGGCGCGCTTCTGGCTTTCCACGGCGTAGGCGTCGACGTCGTCACGCGAGAACCCGTATTTGGTCGCGATCAGGTCGGCCGAAACGCCCTGGGGCATGAAGTAGGAGGGCAGGTTGACGGAGGGATCCATGAACCACGCACCGCCCGCCATTCCGAGGCCGATGCGCGACATCAACTCGACGCCGCCGGCGATCACGATGTCGTCGGCCCCCTGCGCGATCTTGCCGGCGCCGATATTGATCGCGTCGAGACCCGAGGCGCAGAAGCGGTTGATCTGCATGCCCGGCGCCTCCGTCGCGTAAGCCGCTTCGAAGGCAGCGGCACGGGCGATGTCGCCGCCGGCCTCGCCGACCGCGTCGACGCAGCCGAAGATGATGTCGTCGACCTTCCTGGTGTCGAGCCCGTTGCGCTCGCGCAACGCCTCGAGCACCTTGGCCCCGAGACGCACGGACGGCACCTCGTGGAGGCTGCCGTCCTTCTTGCCGCGCCCGCGGGGCGTGCGCACGGCATCGTAGACGAATACGTCGGACATTCTTCAAGGCTCCCTGAATGGTTCGGACCGGGTTCTCGCGCTCAATTCGGCCAAATCTGTGAACGGCTCCCGGCTCGACGGAATGTCTTCGTCCTGCCCGGAACGGAAGTTCGCGGGCCGGAGCAGGCGCGCCGGCAGCTTCGGTTCAAAACGCCTCCGCTGCAAGCGCCATGGTCGATTCCGCACCGGCCTCGATGCGCGCACGGCGCAGCGCGGTCTCCGGCATCAACCGTTCCATGAAGAACCGCGCCGTCGCCAGCTTGCTTTCGAGGAATGTGGCGTTGCCGGTTTGCCCGGCAAGTCCATTGGTCGCCGCCAGCGCCATCCGACCCCACATGTAGCCGAGCGCGACGATCCCGAACAGGTGCATGTAGTCCGTCGAGCCGGCGCCGGCATTTTCCGGCTTGGCCATGGCATTGTTCATGAACCACATGGTCGCCGCCTGCAGATCGTTCAGCCCCTTCTTGATGTGTCGCGTGAAGAAGCTCATCCTCTCGTCGTCGCGGTGTGCCTCGCAGAAGTCGCCCACCTCCTTGAAGAATGCCATCACGGCGCGCCCGCCATTCGCGCCGAGCTTGCGGCCGACGAGGTCGAGCGCCTGGATGCCGTTGGCCCCCTCGTAGATCATCGCGATGCGGGCATCCCGCACGAACTGGCTCATGCCGTGCTCCTCGATGTAGCCATGTCCGCCGAAAACCTGCTGGGCCTGCACCGCCGTCTCGAAGCCCCTGTCCGTCAGAACGCCCTTGATCACCGGCGTCATCAGTCCGAGAAGATCCTCCGCGGCCATCCGCGGGCCGTCGTCCTGCGCACGGTGCGCCACGTCTGACTGCAACGCGGTCCAGATCAGGAGTGCCCGCCCGGCCTCGTTGATTGCCCGCATCGTCATCAGGGCGCGGCGGATGTCCGGATGGACGATGATCGGATCCGCCCTGCTGCCGGGCTCCTTGGCGCCCGATAGGCTGCGGCCCTGCAGGCGCTCGCGGGAATAGGCCGCCGCGTTCTGGTATGCGACCTCCGCGATCGCAAGTCCCTGGAGGCCGACGGCGAGCCGCGCCTCGTTCATCATCGTGAACATGGCGCTCAGCCCGCGATTTTCCTCTCCGACGAGAAAGCCGGTCGCATCGTCGTAGTTCATCACGCAGGTTGCATTGCCGTGGATGCCCATCTTCTCCTCGATCGACCCGCAGGCGACGCCGTTGCGCGCGCCGGGCGAGCCGTCCCCGTCGACGGTGAACTTCGGCACGACGAACAACGAGATGCCCCTGGTGCCTTCCGGCGCGCCCTCGATGCGCGCCAGAACCAGATGGACGATATTCTCCGCGAGATCGTGCTCGCCGGCGGAGATGAAGATCTTCTGGCCGCTTATCCTGTAGGTTCCGTCGCCCGCCGGTACCGCCTTCGTCCGCAGCAGCCCGAGATCCGTTCCGCAGTGCGGTTCGGTGAGGTTCATCGTTCCCGACCATGTGCCTTCGACGAGCTTCGGAAGATATCGCTCCTTCTGCTCCTTCGTGCCATGGGCCTGCAGGGCGGCAATGGCACCCTGGGTCAGGCCCGGATACATCATGAGCGCCATGTTTGCGGCCGAGAAATATTCGCCGACGGCGGTATGAAGGGCATAGGGCAGGCCCTGGCCGCCATATTCCGGATCCGCGGCCAGTCCGACCCAGCCGCCCCGGCAATATTGCGCGTAGGCCTCCCGGAATCCCGTCGGGGTCGTCACAGACGCGTCTTCGTTGCGCACGCAACCTTCCGTGTCCCCGACGCGGTTGAGCGGGAGCAGCACTTCCTCCGCCAGGCGGCCGCCTTCCTGGAGGATAGCGTCGACGACGTCCGGCGTGGCCTCGGCAAAGCCGGCGAGATTGCCGTAACGGCCGTAGTCGAGAACGTCCTTCAGGATGAACAGAGTGTCTTCCACCGGGGCCGTGTAGATCGGCATTGTGCACCTCGTCCTGTTCGCAAAGCATCAGCTGGCGCCAGCTATACAAACAATTGACGTTTGCGTAAACGTCAAAATCTGGCCTGCAAGCCGAATGTGGAGCGTTCGCTCCACCCGGGCCGGTTCGGCACAACCATCAATCGTGAATTCGACAATGCGCACGTTTGTTAACGGCCTGTTTACCATGTTCCGACGATGGTGCGCAGAGAGCATGGCCCCAGGTGCGATTTCTGCGTTTTTCTTGTTTTGCCAGGACCGCGACCCGAATTGGACGAAGGTCGGGGACGGCATGCGGACAGGGGCTCTGAGGTGCCGGGACGTCGGTCCCGGACAATGTCGAGGCGGGCACACCATGAGCGAATCCAAATCAGGGAGATCCGGAACGGCGAGGGGCGCGTCGTCTCTGGAGGCTTTGAGCAAGACCATAGACGGCCTCGAGGCGAGGCTGGAAAATCTGGTTTCCCGGAAGGCCGCTGCCGCGGCGGAGCGGGAACCGCGGCAGCCGGGCGGGGACGCGGACGCGCCGCGCGACCGGATGGCGGCGGAGATACTCGAACGCCAGCGCATGCTGGATCGCGAGCGGGCCGAACTCGAGACGCGGCTTGCCGCGCGCCGGCCGGCACCTTCCGCCGGCGCTACGGACAGGATGCTGCGCGACATCGCCGATTCGATCGTCGATCTGCGCACCGATCTCGGGAACGACATTTCGGAGACCCTCGGCCGCGAACTCGCTGCGATGCGCGCCGAAGTCGGCAACATGTCGGCCGGCAAGGCACAGCCATTGCCGCCGGCCATGCGCGAGGAGATGCTTCGCCTTGCCGACTGCATAGAACGCCTCGGCGAACGCTCCACGGCGAACGAGGAGGACGGGCTTGCCGAAGAGGTTCGCATCCTTCGTGCGACGCTCGAGGAAGTCGCCGCCGAGAGCAGGCGGGCCCTGTCGTCCGTCGAGAACCGGCTGAGCGAGGTCGATCCGCAGACGTTGCGCAGCGAAGTCATCGGCCTCGTGCGCCGCCTCGACGAGATGAAGGAGGCCGTCTCCGCGCTCGCCGGCACATCGGACGGAGGCGAGATCGAGGCGCAGTTGAAGAACGTTGCCTTCGCCCTGGAAACGCTGGCCGAGCAGGTCAATCTCGACGAGGCCTCCGTTGACAGCCGCTTCACGGAAATGGCCGGTCGCCTCGACGAGATCAGCCGGGCGATCGTGTCGGTCGGCTCGCGCTCCGACCGAACCCAGGATGCCGAGACGCTGGCCCGCATCGAGGGCCGGCTTACGGGCCTGACGGATCGGATCGACGAACTCGGCGAGGGCAGCGGGTCTCTCGACTTGCTGACCGAGCGGATGACAGCGCTCGCCGAGCGAATGGACGCGGTCGCGAGCGAGGACGCTGTCGCCGGTCTCGCGGACCGTCTCGACCAGCTTTCGCACATGCTGGCGCAGGGCGGCGGAGTTGCCGGCGATTCCGATCTTGCGCATCGCCTGGCAGAGATCTCCACGAAGATCGACGCGCTCGACCGCAAGGACCTCGACGATTTGCTCGCCACGCGCTTCGACGAACTCGCCGCGCGCATCGACGGCCTTGCCGCAGGGCTGGGCGCTGCCGGCGAGGAAATGCTCGATCGCATCGAGATGCTGGCGGAACGCGCGGCGGCGCCCACGGAACTTCCCGTGCTGAGCGATCTCGAAGAGCGCCTGGGTGCGATCGTCCGGCGTCTCGACGAGGCTCGGGTCGAGCATCCGGATGGCGGGACGCTGCGCAATCTGGAAATCCAGTTGGCCCAGCTTTCCGAACTGGTCAGCCATCCGGAGGCCTATTCGGAGGAGGCGAATGCGCTCGCGCCGCGGCTCGCCGCGATCGAGGAGCATCTGGAGACCAACGACGAATACATCATCGAGGCTGCACGGCACGCGGCCGAGGCTGTCATCGAGGCCTATGGCCGCAACGGCGGCGTCCAGGGGGGCGTGCAAGCCGGTGAGATCGCCGTGATTTCGGAACTCGCCGAGGATCTCCGCGCGCTGGAAAGCCTCAGCCAGAAGAGCGAGGAGCGCACCGCACGGGCATTCGACGCGGTGCACGACACGCTCGTCAAGATCGCCGAGCATCTGGAAGCCATCGGGCCGGCCTACGGTGAGATGCCGTCGGAAGCCCTGCCGGAAGTCGACGACGACGGCGCGGAGACGGAGGCCGGTCGCTGGAGCGGGGAGGCGCCGGATATTTCCGGGGCCGTCGCGCATGCTCGCCAGGCGGAAGCCGGCAGAGAAGTCGGAGACGAAGCCACCGCGGAAGACGCCTCGGACATGGCTCCGGCGCGCCTCGCCGAAGACGATGGCTTCCAAGGCGTCGATATCGGCGAACCGGAAAGGCCGGCTGCGAAGAAGGGACTTCTTGCCCGTGTCGGCGAGCGCATGCGCGCGTCCCGTGGCGGGTCTCATTCGGAAGCGGAGACGGTGGCGGAGGAACCGGCCAGGAAGAATCTCGCTCTTGCGCCTTCCATCGATCCTTCAGATGCGCTGGACCGTCCCGAAGCGGACGATGACAACGACGCGGACACCTCGATGAACGAACCGCTGGAGCCGGGATCGGGCGCTCCGGACATCGACCGGATCCTGGAGAAGGTGCGCGAGGTCCAGAACCGCGATGCCGGCGGAGGCGACAAGTCCGACTTCATCGCCGCCGCGCGGCGCGCCGCGCAGGCTGCGGCCGCCGAGGTCGAGACCGTCAATGGCGGCAAGAACCGAAAGCGGCGCGGCGGACTGGCAGCCTTGATCAAGGCGCGTCGGAAGCCGATTCTGCTGGCGGTCGGCGCGGTCCTTCTGGTCGTGATGTCCTGGCCGCTTGCTTCCGCCCTTCTGAAGCGTCCCGACGTGTCGGTCGCGCTCAATGCGCCGGACGGCCCGGCCGAGAAGCCCCGGCCCGAGGCCGCCTCTGCCGGCAGCCAGGACGTTTCCGAGGAGAAGACGGGCGCCACGCCGGTCGACGGCCCGGCCCTGCCGAAGGTTCGCGCACTGGCTCCGGGAAGCGACGGGCAGGCGCCGCAGGCCGGCGTTTCCAAGTCTTCGGGCGACGCTTCCAAGACTGTCGCACAGGCGTCCTCCGCGCCTGTGGCTCCGGTCGCCGATCCCGGCCCTGGCGGCCCCGCGGCGGAACGCCCCGCTCCGGTCTCTGGTGCGGCTGCGGTCCCTGCGACGGGAAGCGCGCCGCAGGCGCAGGACTCGACACAGGCGCAGACGCCGGCTCCGGCAGAGGCGGTGACGCCGCCCAAGGCTGAGGTGGCCTCGGCCACGACATCCGCCGGGAACGGCACCACCGCCGCCGCAGACGCCGTACCGCAGGTTCCGGCGGCGATCGGTCCCCAGTCCCTGCGCCTGGCCGCGAGCAAGGGAGATCCGAAGGCACTCTACGAGATCGGGGTCCTCTACACGCAGGGCCGCGGCGTCCCGACCGACCTCGGCACTGCCGCCGACTGGTACCGCGCCGCGGCCGAGCGAGGGCTTGCCCCGGCGCAATACCGGCTCGCCAACCTCTACGAGAAGGGCGAGGGCGTCCAGCGCGACACGGAGAAGGCGCAATCCTGGTATCTGAAGGCCGCCGGGCAGGGCAATGTAAGCGCCATGCACAATCTCGCCGTCCTCTACGCGATGGGCAAGGACGGCAAGCCCGACTACGCATCCGCGGCGCGGTGGTTCCGGAAGGCGGCTGACCGGGGCGTCAAGGACAGCCAGTTCAATCTGGCTATCCTCTACGCGCAGGGTCATGGCGTGCCGCGCGATCTGGTCCAGTCCTACAAGTGGTTCGCCGTGGCGGCTTCCTCGGGCGACGGCGACGCCACGCGCAAGCGCGACCAGGTCGCGGCAGCTCTCGCAGCTCCGGACCTGAAGAAGGCGCGCCAGGCGGCAAGCGAATGGAAACCGGAACCTGTCGACAGCTCCGCCAACGAAGTCAAGGTGCCGCCGGAATGGAACGGCACCGACACGCGCACGGCATCGGTGGACATGTCGAAGGCGGTCCGCAACATCCAGGCGATACTGGACAACAACGGTTTCGATGCCGGCAAGCCGGACGGGATAATGGGCGCGAAGACCCGCTCGGCGATCCGGGCCTTCCAGAAGTCCGTCGGCGACGAGCCGACGGGGGAAATCACCGATGCTCTGATCAGGAAGCTGCTGGAGCTCAATCAGAGCCACAAGGACGGCAAGAAGAGCTAAGTCGCCGCCCGGCTTCCGCTTTCCAAGGCTGCGCGCTCTTCCGGCACCGCGGTGGTTGCCAAAATGTGCCGGTCGCCGGCGAAGGTGTGCGGCGCGGCAATTTTGCGCTTGCAGGCTGATTGACAGGCTGTTTTGGAGCGCGCAAGAGAAGAGTTCGCAGGCGTCTTCTTGTTGACGGAAAGGTGGGCGCGCTTCAGGGGTGGCCCGTGACGATCTATCTTCCGATCGCGGAACTTTCGGTCAACGTCTTCGTCATTCTGGGGATGGGCGCCGCAGTCGGTTTCCTTTCGGGAATGTTCGGCATAGGTGGCGGCTTCCTGATCACGCCGCTCCTGATCTTCTACAATATTCCGCCCGCCGTCGCTGTCGCCACCGGCACCAACCAGGTCGTGGCGTCCTCGTTCTCGGGCGCGCTTTCGCACCTGCGACGCGGAAGCCTCGACCTCAAGCTCGGCTTCGTCCTGCTGTTCGGCGGCCTGACGGGCTCCACGACCGGCATATTCGTTTTCAGGCTCCTGAAGAGCATCGGCCAGCTCGACCTCATCGTGTCGCTTGCCTACGTCACCTTCCTGAGCGTCGTCGGCTCGCTGATGCTCTGGGAAAGCGTCAACGCGATACGCCGGGCAAAGAAGGATGGCGGTCCGCCGCGGCGCCGTCCGGGCCAGCACAGCTGGATTCACAAGTTGCCGCTGAAGATGCGCTTCAAGAGATCGAAGCTCTATCTGAGCGTCATACCGGTGGTGGGGCTCGGGTTCTGCATCGGTCTGCTGACCTCGATCATGGGCATCGGCGGCGGCTTTATGATCATTCCTGCGATGATCTACCTGCTCAGGATTCCGACCAACGTGGTGATCGGCACGTCGCTGTTCCAGGTCACCTTCACGACGGCCTTCACGACGCTCGTCCAGGCGACGACGAACCATTCGGTCGACGTCGTTCTCGCCATGCTGCTCATTGCTTCCAGCGTAATCGGCGTCCAGTACGGCGTCCGCGTCGGGCGCAAGCTGCGCGGCGAAACGCTGCGGGCCGGCCTGGCGCTGCTCGTCCTCGCGGTCGGCATCCGCCTCGCGGTGGGGCTGTTCCTCACGCCGGAGGACATCTACTCTATCATGACCCACGGGACCGGATTCCAATGAAGCGTCCCGGTCTCGCGATCTTGCTCCTCGGCCTGGCCACGGCGATCCCGGCGCAGGCCCAGGTCCTTCAGCCGGGACCGAAGGCGGATCTCGAGCTGGGCATCTCTACCAGCGAGATCGCGGTACGCTCGAACTTCGCCGGCGCCGACATCACCGTCTTCGGCGCGATCAAGCACGCCAATCCGATGACGCTCGCCCTCGGCCAGTACGACGTCGTGGTGACGCTTGAGGGCCCTCGGATGGAGGCGACGGTCCGCAAGAAGCAGCGCGTCTTCGGCATCTGGATCAACCGCTATTCCGTCGATTTCCTGCCGATACCGACATCCTACTCGCTGTCGAGCACGAGGCCGATCGACCTGATCGCGACCCAGCAGGAACTGCGCCAGAAGGCGATCGGCATCGACAATCTGCGCTTGCCGCCCTCGAGCGCCGCGGGGGGCGAGACCGATGTCGACGAGTTCCGCAAGGCGCTTTTGAGGATCAAGCAGCAGGACGACCTCTATCGCAGCGACAGCCAGGGCGTGCAGTTCGTCAGCACGACTTTGTTCAAGGCGTCGATCCGTCTGCCGGCCAGCATTCCGGTCGGAACCCATGTCGTGCACGGCTACCTCTTCAAGAACGGCGAGTTCGTCGCCGAGAAGACGCTGCCGCTGCATGTCGTCAAGACCGGCATCGAACAGTACGTCAACACCGTCTCGAAGAATGACGCCTTCCTGTACGGTGTCTTCGCGGTCTTCCTGGCCGGCTTCAGCGGGTGGATCGGAAGCGTCATCTTCCGGAAGGACTGAGCCGGTGATCCCGGCGCGATTTCTGGCGAAAACAGAATCGCCTTCCATGCTCTATCGCGTTGTTTTTACGAAGTTCCGGACGCAATACCGTTTCACGCTTTTGCTGGAACCGCTCTAGTGATGCTTTGCCGTACCGGCCTGGGCGGGCTGATCGCTGCCTGCATCTGCGATCGGTGTGCCCGACTTTACGTTGATCTGGCCATGCTTCACCTGGCCGCGGATGTCGGCCTTGCTGAGGAAGTCGATCTGGTCGACCATGACGTCGTGGAAGACGTCCGCACCGACGCGCTTGTTGAGCGCTTTCTTGATCTCGCCGCGGAAGGTATCGAGGTCGAAATTGTCCATCTTCGGAAAATCGATCACGCGGTTGCCGACGAGGAGGGTGTAGAGTTCGTCGGTGATAAGGTCCTTCGGCGGCACGCTGAGCGCGGAGAGTTTGGCCGGATCGACCGTATAGAGAAGTCGCGTCAGGAAATAGCCCTGGACCGCTCCCCCGCTGATGACGGGAATGGACACGAGGTCGCCGCGCACGTAGTCGAGGCCGCCGAAGAACGGCTGCGGAGCCTTGTCGTTCGTATGCCCTGCGCTCATCTGCATCGAGAAGTAGACGGACGCGAGCGAAAGCGCGCAGATCCAGATTCCGGAAGCGACGAGCTTGATCATTGCTTCTCGAATTTCCTGAACTGCTCGACGGAATACGTTCCGTCGGCTTCAGCCGCCTGCATCGCGTCCTTGAGCAGCTGCGTCACTGCCCGTACCGCCTCTACATGCGCCCGCAGCTTGGTCTCGTTTGCCTTGACCAGCGGCCGGATTTCCGCGAGGCGCCGGGTCGCCTGCGGCGACAGGTCGCTCGGCCCGATCTGGTTCGAGAGTTGCGTCAGCTCGTAGAGGCACCGGCTCTTGAGGGCGTTCGAGGCCTTGATGTCGAACTCGGGATCGGTCCCGATCCTTTCGTTCTCCCTCAAAAGAATGGCCTCGAGCCGCTCCAGAAGGCTGTTGACCCGATAATCGCCCGACTTCGTGTTCATCCGATGATCCCGTTTTCCTTGGTGTCGTCCTTGCCGACCGGCATGACGTGGTCGAACGTGCTCATCTGGAGCTGGTGGACGAGCCCGCGCGAGATGTTGAGGTTGTCGCCAGAAAGTTTCGCCTGGGGCGAGCCCTCGAGCCCGAGACCCGAGAAGCGGCTTGCAAGGAGGTGATCGGCGATGCCGATCCCGCCGCGTTTCGAGACAACGGCCGCGATCTGCTGGGCGAGCATGCTCTTCCAGATGTCGCCGGCCGTTCCCTTGCCGTAGACGTCCTGCCCGTCCTTCGGCAGCATTTCCTTGATGAAGCTCTGAAGCACCATCGCCTCGAACTTCTGGTAGGCCTTCGGCGCGGCCGCGCCTGTCGGGCTCGCCGTCACCGCGGCTGCCTTGGCCGAAGGGCGGTCGAGCTGAGCCTGGAAGGCTTCCCGGGCCTGCGCAACCGAGGCAGCGGGCATCGTTGCCCCCGCAGCAAGGCGCTGCGTTGCCGCATTGGCCGATGCGGGATCGGCGGCCCGGAGGACATCGAGAACGAGGTCGCTGGACGGAGAGATGGACACGGCTTCACCTGTCGTGGCGTTCGGCGTCCACTATGGGTCCCGAAGCTTGCGGGGGGCTTGAGCCGACCGCGCCGCATCGATCTGGTCGAGCAGGTCGTAGAGTTCCTCGTCGTCGCTCTCGCGTTCCTCTGCCGCACGCGCGGAGTTCATGGCGTCCTCGAGCCGGTCGCCCTTGGCGCGCTCCGAACGAAGCTGGCGCTCCTGAACCCTCGCGAGCCCCTTCAGGCGCTGCTCCTTCGTCGTCTGGGCAGTGATCCGCCGCGCATGAATCTGCGAGAATGCGAGTTGCGTCCCGCTCATCGATTCCATCGCAGCGACCGTCTCCTCGATCGAGGCGATGACAATATCCCGCTCGCGGTTCGTTCGGGCGAGGTCGGCTTCGCGCAGCTGCGCCATCCGGCGCTGCACCTCCACGATCCTGCCGAGCGCCTGCGACCGCTTCCTCGCCATCGCTATTGTCCCCTGAAGACGACGGGAAACTGACGGGCGAACACGTCGAAGAAGGTCGAACTGCCGAAATAGAGCAGCAGCAAACCGCCGGCGATGATGAACGGCAGCGAGATGAAGTAGATCGGAATCTGCGGTGCCAGCTTGTTTATGACGCCGATCGATATGTTGAAGACGAGGCCGTAGACGATGAAGGGGCTCGTCAGCTGCAGCGCGACCATGAACGCCTTGGAGAGCGTGTCCGTGAGGGTGGCGAGCGCGACGCGCGCGTCGAAGACGTGGCCGATCGGCATGAAATTGTAGGAATGGACCAGCGCCTCGATCACCAGCCGGTGGAAGCCGAGGACGAAGAGCAGCAGGACGCCGACGAAGCTGACCAGCGTTGCAAGCTCGGTCTGCGGCAGGCCTTCGTTGATGTCGATCGACGCCATCGAGTTGAAGCCTGACAGCATGCTCATCGCGACGCCTGTGAATTGCAGTGCAAGCACGTAGAGTCGCGCGATGAAGCCCAGCGTCGCTCCGATCAGCACCTCCCCGCCGATCAGTGCCAGGTAGCTGTAGGTGCCGGTGGCGACGCGGGGGTAGATCGTGTCCCAAAGCAGCGGCAGGATGGCCATCGACAGGGCGAGCGCCAGGAACAGCCGGATCTGTGCCGGCACGCGCAGGCTTCCGAAGCCCGGCATGATCATCACGCACGTGCCTATCCTGCAGAACGCCGCGAAGAGGGCCAGCACCGTCCCCTGCGGGTCGCTGATCACGAGATGGAACCCAGTATCTTGATCTCTATCCCTTTCGCGATTTCGACGTGGCTCAGCACCGGCAGCGTCGGGAACAGCCTTTCGACGATCATCCGAACGTAGGCGCGCGCGTCCGGTGACGTGACGAGGACGAAACGGGCGCCCTTGTCCATGTGCTCGCGAATGACCCTGGAGGCTTCCTCGCTGAACTCCTCGAGTTGCCGCGGATCTATGTCGAACTCGATGACCTCGCCCTTGTTGTCTCGCTTCAGCGCCTGGTGGAAGGCGAGATCCCAGCGGTTGCCGAGCCGCAGGATGCGCAGCACGCCGCCGTCGGCCAGGTCGCCGCACAGCTGCTGCGCCATGCGGACGCGCACGTGCTCTGCGATCTGCTCGCTCTTCTTCACATGCGTCGAGATCTCGGCGACGGCCTCCAGGATGAGATGCAGGTTGCGGATCGATACGCGTTCCGCCAGCAGCAGCTTCAGCACCGCCTGCAGCCCGGAATAGGTGAGGTTCGACGAACAGATCTCGTCGGCGAGCTTGCGGTACTCCGGATCGAGCCGGTCGATAAGGATCTTCATGTCCTTGTAGGAAAGAAGCTGCGGCAGGTTGTTGCGGATGACCTCGCTCAGATGGGTGAGCACGATCGAGACGCTGTCGATCGGCTGGAAGCCTTCCCGCTTCAGGTCCTCGCTGAAGCTTTCCGGGACGGAGAGGGCCGGCATGCCGAATGCCGGTTCGCGTATCTCGTCGCCCGGCACGCTTGGTTTGCGCCCGCCCGGCGTGATCACCATGACCTCGCCGACGCGCACCGTGTTCGATGCGACCGTCGTCCCGTGGATGCGGATCTGGTAGGATTTCTCGGGGATGGAGATGTCGTCGCTGACCTTGATCTCCGGGACGACGAAACCGTACTGGGCGGCGAACTTCCGGCGCATCTTGCCGACGCGGAAGGCCAGTTCCTGATGCGAACCGAGGAGCCTGGTGGCGACCTGCTTGCCGAGCAGGAGTTCCACCTCCGCCGTCTTCAGCAGCGACTTGACGGAGTCCTTTTCCTCCGCTTCTGCCTCGCGCACCTTGCGTTGCGCGTCCTCGTGCTGGTCTTTCTCGCGTGCCGCGATCCGGCGGGGGATGAGCCAGCTGCCGAAGGCCATGATGCCGCCCAGGAAGACGAAGGGCACGAAGGGAAGGCCCGGAAGCAACGCAAGGATCATCATCAGCACGGAAGCCACGAAGAGCGCGCGCGGATAGGCGCTCAACTGCCCGATGACGGCTTGGTCGGCCGAGCCCAGCGTCCCGCCGCGCGAAACGAGGAGGCCGGCGGCCAGAGAAACGATCAGGGCGGGAATTTGCGACACGAGCCCGTCGCCGACCGAAAGCTTGACGAAGACGTCGGCCGCCTCGCCGATGGACATGTGGTGACG
Source organism: uncultured Alphaproteobacteria bacterium (assembly GCA_963760965.1). Classification (GTDB taxonomy): domain Bacteria; phylum Pseudomonadota; class Alphaproteobacteria; order Rhizobiales; family Rhizobiaceae; genus Pararhizobium_B. Next base: position 284,801 of record CAVXEW010000002.1, on the reverse strand, counting down.
GCTGTAGCCGATGACGATGCCGCCGAAGATGTTGATGGCGGTGATGATCAGCCCGGCTATGGCGTCGCCCCGGACGAACTTGGACGCACCGTCCATGGCTCCGAAGAAGGAGCTTTCCTGCTGCAGTTCGTTCCGCCGGTGCTGCGCCTCCTTCTCGTCGATGATGCCGGCCGAAAGGTCGGCGTCGATCGCCATCTGCTTGCCGGGAATGGCGTCGAGGGTGAAGCGCGCGCCGACTTCGGCGATGCGGGTGGCGCCCTTGGTGATGACGATGAAGTTCACGGTGATCAGGATCAGGAAGACGATGACGCCGATGACGAAGTCGCCCGACATGACCATCCGCGCAAATCCGGCGATGACGTGCCCGGCTGCAGTCGTGCCTTCGTTGCCGTGCGACAGGATCATGCGCGTGGTCGCGATGTTGAGCGACAGGCGGGTCATCGTCGCGATCAGGAGGATCGTCGGGAAGGAGGAGAAGTCGAGGGGACGCTGGATCCAGAGCGCCGTCATCAGGATCAGCACCGAGAAGGCGATCGAGAAGGCGAGTCCGATATCGATCAGGAAGGCCGGAATTGGCAGGAACAGGATCGACAGGATGATGACGATGCCGATCGCGAAGCCGATGTCACGCCCGCGCGGACTGATATTCGGAAGGGCAACTGCAGCGGTCTGGGCCATGGTCCTCAACAATCCGTCGCCCGCGCCTCATGCGCCGGCCGTCCCGCCCGACCCTATGATCCGAAGCTTGCGCGAGGGAAACCAGCCGGCAGGCCGGACACTAGAACCCGGTCTGGATGTGGGAGAAGACCAGATTGGTGAAGCTGCCGATCTGCGCGCCGACGAAGGGGGCGGTCAGCGCCACCGTCAGGAGGATGGCGACGATCTTCGGCACGAACGTCAGGGTTATTTCCTGCACCTGGGTCAGTGCCTGGAGGAACGCGATGCCGACGCCGACGATCATCGCGACCGCGACCGCAGGGCCGGAGGCGATGAGGACGGTCCAGATCAATTGCTGGACCAGATCGAGCGCGTCGGCCTCGTTCATGCCGCTACTGTATCGTCACGCCTGCGGTGACGTCGACCTGGTCGCCCGAATCGAGCGTCGCCGTGAGCCCGCTGGAATTCACCTTGACCTGCTGGACGGTCCCCGTGATCGAGCCGTCGGCCGACGTCAGCGTCTTCCCGATGATCGAGCCGGCCTCCGAGAGCACCGAAGACGAGATCAGGCTCTCGAGGTTCTTGTTGGTCTGGATGGTCTGCTCGACCTGCGAGAAGGTCGCCAGCTGCGACACCTGCTGGGTCGCATCCATCGGGTTGGTCGGATCCTGGTTCTTCATCTGCGCGATCAGGAGCTTCAGGAACGTGTTGTAGTCGACGTTGAGCGCGCTTGCCGCCTTGCTCGATACGGAATCCGAAGCCGCGGGCGAGGACGTCTGGTTCTGCGCTACGCCGTTCGTTGCTGCTACCGCCATGGCGCGATCTCCTTGCTGATCTTGTCGACCTCGGCAGCCGGAAAGTCCGGCGTTTCGAGGATGGCCTGTTCGGCCGGATAAAGCGAGCGAATGGTCTTGAGGGCGTCGAAAGGCCTGCCCCTGGAGACGATTTCGTCGATGTTCTTGAGCTCAGAGCGGATCCGCTCGTTGGAGAAGCAGGCCAGCAGCATGTCGATCGACTTGCGGAACATGGCCATCGTCTGCTCCCGCCCTTCCGGATTGATCAGGATCATCTGGGTGATGAAATAGAGCTGTCGCAGGGGGGTGGTGGCATCTTCCGGCTGGATGACGTGGTTGTCGAGCAGGAAGGTGACATCGTTCAGGAATTCCAGCGAGACCTTCCGGTCCACCTTGAGCACGGCGCCGTTGATGAAGATCCGCTCGCCGGCCTTGAGCGAGATGCGAAGTGTGCTGGTGGCGCTCATTTCAGTCCGTCCCGGATGATCCCCGAGATCTCGATGATGGCGTCGAAATTGTCCGCTGCGCCGTTTCGAAGCCGCTCGCTCTCCTTGAGGATCCAGATGCCGACCGAGATGAGATTGGCGCGAAGTTCGGCGTCGAGTTCGTTGTCGGACGAGCCGAGATCCTCGATGAACCGCACCCAGATGCGCCGGGCGAAGAACAGCGCGTTGATGCCTTCGGGCGACTGGGGCCCCTTCTCCCTTGATTCGAGAAGGAGCTCGATCGAGCGATCGAGCAACTGGCGTTCACGGTCCTTGGCTTCCGCAAGGTCGTCCTGTTGCACTTCCTCATAGGAGAACTGGTACATCATGCACCCTTTTCGCTGGCTGGCCCTCGGGGCAGCGGGCTAGAGATAGTTGAGCAGGCTGAGCTGCGAAATTCTGGATGTCAGGGCATAGGAAGTCTCGAGCTGCGTCGTCAGCGTGTTGACGCGCGTCGCAGCCTCGTAGGGATCGACGCTTTCGAGATCGCTCATCCGGGTTTTGACGAGGTCGATCTGGTTGCTGATGCTGTCGTTTGCCTTCTTTACGCGCGCTTCCGCGACGCCGAGCGAACTGCGGTCGGAGTCGATCGACGAAATCGCGCTGCCGACGGCTGCGGTCGCCCGCTGGATGACGGCGCCCTGAGCGCCCGCCGAAAGCCCGTTTCCGAGCAGCTCGACGCTGATGACCGAGGCCATCGCAAGCTTGCGAAAGCCTTCCGAATTGGCCGTGGTCGACGTGGAGATGACCTCGTTTGTGTTGATCCGGCTGGTCATCGGGGAATCCGAGGCGTTGGACCAGTTTGTCTGCCAGGCGGGGCCTTCGAAGTCGGTGGAGACCTGGTCCAGGAAGGCATTCATCTGGGCCTCCGTGATGCCGGACGACGCAGGGTCGCCGATCGGGAAGCCGAATTGCGCCTGGAAGGAATTCTCGAACGCGGTCTTCGCTGCCGAACCGGACGAAGCAAAATAGTCGTTCAGGGGTGGCTGGCTGCTGTTGATGCCGCCGAAGAGATACTCTCCGCTGGCGGACTGGTTTGCGGCTGCCGTCACCGTCTCGAATGCGTTCTTGATCGTGTTCTGCACGCTCTGTACCTGGGACGCGCCGGAGCTGGCGGTGATGCCGAGCAGGGCATCGAGGGCGGTCTGCCCGCTGTCCGATATGTGTGCGAGCGCATCCTGCGCGGAGGACAGCCGCGTGTTCACTATGCTGTTGGAGTCGGTGATCGTCTGGAGTTGCCCGACGCTGTTGGCAAGGCTCACGGCATCGGAGCTGCGGTTGCCGAGTGACAGGCCGAAGTCCGCAAGGACTCCGGTGGAGGACTCCTTCTGCGCCCGCGTCAGGGCAAGCTGGCCCGTTTCGACCTGCAGCTTGAGCGCGCTCTGCATCGCGAGCGTGGAAACGAACGAAGTCTTCATGAAACTATCTCACCGCATCCATGAGCGCGCCCAGCATGGCGTTGACCGTGGCGACCATCTTGGCCGATGCCTTGTACGACTGTTCGAGGTCGAGGAGACGGGACATCTCCTCGTCGATGCTTACACCGGTTGCGTTCGAAAGAGCGTCCTGGCTGCGTGAGGCCAGCGCGTCCTTGCTCGTCGAGGCGTCGCTCGAGTCGCTTCGGTATTGCTCCAGCCAGCCGATCGAGCTCGACGAATAGGAAAGGACGCTGGCATTGGCGTCGATGCCGGCGGCGACGTCGAAGCTCATCGGTGCGCCGAGCCCCGTCACGAAGCTGTCGAGCTGCGTCGAGTACCCTGATTGCTGGCTGGGGTTGGACATATAAGCCTTGCCGTCGGTCCCGCCGACGTTGATGCCGCCGTCCCTCAAGAGCGTCGGATCTCCACCGAGCGCCGGGTCGACGGCTGCGTTGACCCTGATCGATCCGGCAATGCCCGGCTGGATCGAGCCCGAAGCCGGAACTGTCCCGCCGCTCCAGGTGAAGAGGCCCGGCATGTCCGGCAGGGACGAGCCCGAATGGTCGGTCTCCCTGAAGGTCTGCACCAGCCCGCGGGCGATCTCGTCGAGCTGGTTCTGGAATTGCGGCGCGATGTCGTCGCGAAGCTGCAGCAGCGCCTGCATAGATCCCTTCGCCGTTGAATCCGCGCCCGTCCCGGGCTTGAGCGGCACGCCGTCGATCATCACGCTGTTGCCGGCGACGCCGTCGGCATAGTTGAGCGTCGGCGTGAAGGAAACGGCTCGCGGCACCGTCTCGAACAGAGTCGTTCCGTCCGTCGTGTAGATTACGGTGTCGTTGTTGGCGCGTTTCACCGTGTCTATGCCGACATAGCCGGAGATGCCCTTCAGCAGCTTGTCGCGCTGGTCGAGCTCGTTGCTGACGTCGTCTCCGGCCTGGGTGCCCTTGACGATCGCGGTATTGACCGTCTGGAACTGCGACAGGAGGTCGTTCAGGTTCGCGACGTCGCTCGCGATCTGCGCGTCGGCGTCGCTGCGCACCTTCTGCGTGGCCGCGGTCGCGTTGTTCAGGCCGTTGGCGACGTCGTTGGCTGCTGCGACGGCGGATTGCGCCGACGTCACGTTGCTCGGCTGTGTCGCATAGGTCTGAAGTGCGTCCCTGAGGTTGGCCACGAGAGTCGAGGGGGCATTCTCGTAGTTGTTGCCGCCCATCGCGTCGCTGAGCTGCTGCAGGCCCCGCGTCAGGGCGTCCTGCGCGCTCGAGGAGCTCTTGCCGGAGATCAGCTGGCCGAGCAGTGCGTCGTCCTGGGCGCGGAATATCCTGACGACCTCGGCGCTTCCGCCGTAGGCCGTCGTCAGCTCGGCCGATCTTCTCGAATAATCCGCATTGCCGGAATTGGCGACGTTCTTCGAGACTATCGATGTCTGCCTTGCCGTGTTTGACAACATCGACTGGGCTGTATTGATGGCGGCAGAAAGTGACATTGGGATTTCCGGATCGAGGAACGCGCGGCTCTCAGCGCTGCAGGTTGACGAGGATGTTCAGGAGGTCGGAACCGGTCTGGAAGACCTTCGAGTTCGCGGTGTAGCTGCGCTGGGCGGAAATCATTTCCGTCAGTTGGGTGCCCAGATCGACGTTCGAACTCTCGAGGGCGCCGGAATCGATCTCGCCGAAGGAGCCTGAACCGGCGAAGCCGACCTGCACGTCGCCGGAGTTCAGCGTCGGCAGGTACACGTTGCCGGGGAGCGGTTCCAGGTTGTCGGGGCTGGGCACGTCGGCGAGGGCGATCTTGTAGAGCGGCGACACGGTGCCGTCGTCGTACTGCGCCGACAGGGTTCCGTCCGTGGCGATGGAGACGCCCGTCATCTTGCTTGGCCCGTTGCCGTCGACCTTGGCCGTCGTGGGATCGAATTCGGCCGCCAGCTGGGTCATTCCGGACATGTCGAGGGTCAGCGGCTGGCCGCCCGGCACGGTCAGAGAAAGGCTCGACGCGCTGGCGGCGGTCAGCTTGCCGTTCGTGCCGTCGAAGTCGAGCGTCGCGGTCGCCAGCGGACCGGAGGAATACGGGAACCCCGAGCCGCTCCCGGCGGCGTCCTTGTCGAAGGCGGCGACTTCCCACTGGTTGTCGGCCGTCTTCGTGAAATAGAGGTCCAGGAGCTTCTGGTTGCCGAGGTTGTCGTAGGCGAGGAGTGATGTCTTGGCCGTGTACTGGGAAGCGGCGCCGTTGGCGGACGGCAGGTCGGCCGCGGCGACGGCGGTCGCACCTGAAGGCAGGTTGCTCGTGAATACGCCCGACGTGGAGGGCGTCGCGGAAACGTCGTTCTGCCGTATGTTGACAGGGACGAGGCCGGCGTAGCCGTTGGCCGTAACGGAAGGCGTGCCGGACGTGTAGTCGTAGCCGAGGAGCGTGAAGCCGGAGGCGTTGACGAGGTTGCCGTTGCCATCCGGCACGAACGCGCCGGCGCGCGTCAGGAATTCCTGACCGGCGCTGTTGGCCACGACGAAGAAGCCGTCACCCTTGATAGCGAGGTCGGTCTTGGAGGTCGTGGTCTGCAGATCGCCCTGCTGGGTGATGTTGTAGCGCGTCTTCGCGTCGACGCTGCCGGACGAATAGCCGCTTCCCGTGTTCTGGAGCACGAGCGTGGAGAACTGCGTGTCCGCTTCCTTGTAGCCCGTGGTGTCCGAGTTCGCGATGTTGTCGGACACCGCGCTCAGCTTGCTCGACTGGGCGTTCATGCCGGACACGCCGGTGCGCATCATTCCATAGAGACTCATGACCACTTACCTCATCTAGAGTTCACGGATGAGGCTACGCTTCGGGACTTGCGCGAAACTGATTGTCCTGAAACGCTTTCTGCCTGTCTGGCCGCGTCATCTAGTTCGCCGCCGCTGCAGCCTGCTCGCCGTCGAGGCGATAGCCGAGGAATCGCTTGGAATCGATCGGGTCGTGTCCCAGCCGCTTGCGCAGCTTCTTGCGCAGCTTCGATATGTGGCTCTCGACCACGTTCTCCTCGACCTCCTCGTCGAAGATCCCGTAGATCGCGTTGAAGATCTGTCCCTTCGTGACCCGTCTGCCGCGGTTGGCGACGAGGTATTCGAGGATGCGCCGCTCGCGGCGCGGCAGCGCGAAGATGTCTCCGGCGACAACGGGGTCCCGGCCGTCCGAGAAGACGCGGATCGCGCCGCTGTCGCTGTGGTTGGCGAGCGCAGTCAGGCGGCGGCGGATCGCTGCAACCCGGGCAAGGATCTCGCGTGGGTGAACCGGCTTGCGCACCACGTCGTCGACACCGGAATCGAATAGGGCAAGGGTCGTCTCCAGCGACGGGGAGTCGCTGACGGCGATCACGGGCGCCTGGGAGCGTTCGCGGATGGCTCGCGGCAGGTTGAGCGCCCGCTCGCCCTGGCCGATCAGGAATGCCTCCACCGCGGAGACGTCGGTCTCCGCCGCGGTGGTCACCCATTCCCCGAATTCGTCGGGATCGAACCCAGTCGAGGGGATACCTTCCCGCCCGAACAGGGATGCATACCCTTTGGTCACGAGCTCTCGCTCGTCCACTACGACGATCATTCCCCCGCCTCCGAATCAGTCTGTTTGCCTCGTGACTGAAAGGGGTACGGATCGCGAGAATCGGCGACAACTACAGAAAGTGACCTGTTGTATTTGACAATTGCTAGGTGTTCAGGTGCTGATTTGCCCTAGATGTTGTGCCTGGATCCGAAAGAGACACCACTTTTCGGTGGAAAAGGTTAACGCTCAGAAAAATTCCCTCTTGTCTCTGGCGACGTTTGGAGTCTGCGGGCCACGGCAATTCCCCGCACTGTAACCGATCCGACACGCGCTCAAGGCTCGCAGAACGAGCGCGCTCCGGGCGTCCAGCGGCCGTAGCCGCTGGCCACGAGATTGGCAATGACACGGCAGACATAGCGCTTCTGCGCGGGATCGTTGTCCGGCCCTGCGTGGTAGCGGGCGACAGCCATCGTCCAGGTCTGGTGCCTGGCATGAAGGTCGGCAAGGAAGCGCGCCGCGAATTCGACGTTCTGGTGCGGATCGAGCATGTCGGCCACCGACGGGAAGGCGCGGTGGTGGTAATGGTAGTTGATCTGCATACAGCCGAGATCGATCAGCTTCTTGCCGTCGGCGCGCGCCGAATCGAAGATCTGGATCGCCTGCATCTCGGAAGTCGCGAAGACCGCCTTGCCTTCGATGTTGAGGGCATAGGGCTGCAGCGAGCCCTTGCGGCCGGTTTCCGCGAGCCCGACCGAATATAGGATTCCTGCAGGAATTGCGTAGTGCCGCGCAGCCGAGAGGATTTCGCGCTCGCACGCTCCGCCGGGTGCGGCCGCCGAGGCGCTACACGTAGACGCCGTCAGTGCGGCCGCCGCCAGTACCGGCAGCGCCAGATGGATCGCCGCCCGGAACCGCCGGATCGTCGAGGAACGGCTGTTGCCCGCCCGACCTGTGTCCCTGGCCCTGGCCGGCCATCTGCTCGCCGCCGCGCGGCATTCCGCCTGCCCCGCCATGCGATGCGGCGAAGCCGGGATGCTGTTGCTGCTGAACCTGTGTTGCCGCCGGACGATCGGCGACCACATGTTGCACCGTGATGGCTTCGACCGCATAGCCGTGCCCCTTGAGTTTGTCGAGAATGCCGTCGTTGCCGGTGGAAAGCTGGCGATAGGCCTCCGCCGTCTGTACCTGCAGGTCGATGACGAGCCGGTCACCTGAAACGGTGAGCGTCGCGGTTACCGTTCCGAGGTTCGCCGGGTTCAGCTGGATCGTCATCGCCTTGGCGCCGGCGCCCGGAGACAGGCCTCCCGGCGCTCCGGTCGCCGTCGTCGAGAGCGCCTGGGTCCAGTCGGGGCGGCTTGCGATGGCATTGGCGACAGTGGCGACGTTCGCGCCCTGCGAGGCGCCCGCCGTTGCGCCCGGCGCCGATGCCGAAGCGATGCCGGCGGCGGGTCCGGCCGGCTTGAGGCTCCGTCCCTCCGCCGATCGATTTCCGGGGTGGCCGCTCTTCTGGTCGCCACCGCGATCTTGGGTGTGCCCGGACTGGCGCGTCCTCAGGACGGTCGGCCTTTCGGTATCCGCAAGGCCGCCCGCCTCGGGCGCGGCCTTCGAGACCACTGTCTTGTTGCCGGTCGGCTTCTGCCCGGCCGCCGACATCGCGACCGCTGCCGGCTTGAGAAGCTGGAATGTGTCCCTTTCGGCAGACGACGCCTTGCCGTCGCGCGTGGCTTCCGCCCTGTCGACGCGCGAGGGATTCGTCCCGGCACCGGCCGCGGCAAGCCGGGCGTTGAGACCGGAAAGCGCCGATGGTCTATCGGCCGGATCTGGGAGTACCTTTGCCGCGACGGCGCCGTCCCTCGGCTTTGCTGCCCTGGCAGGCGTGCCGCCGGCGGCGTCCCGTGCCTTCGCGGTCTCGCCGGATACCGTCTCGTCGTCGCCACCGCCCGTCGCACGGATCTCGCCGGTGCGTCCCTGGCCTGCCGCGGCTGCCCCGTTTGCCCCTGTCTTAGCAGCGCTGCGCTTCTCGATGTCGATCGCGGGCTGCGTCGTGATCGCCAGCGCCACCACCTTACCCCCGTCACTGGACTTGTCTCCGTCCTTTTCCCTGTCCCGTCCGTCGGACGCGGCGTCCTTGCCTTCTTCGGGCGTGCCGTTGCAGTTCTCCTTCGCTGCGTTCCGGCCGGCCGCCCTTGCCGGCTCGTGCTCCGTAGCCAGGCTCGAGGTCTTCCCTCCCTCCGCGGTATCTGTCGGCTCGCCAGCGCTCCCGGAGGACGGTTCGCCCGCGCCCGTCGTGTCGTGCCGTGACAAGCCGAGGCTCCAGTGCCCCCCCTTCGCCGGCTGCTGCGATGCCCCGACCTCAACGGTCCGGGCTGCGCCTGCCGGCGGTGCGGAGTCCGAGGAGGTGTCGGCGATGTTCCTGTAGGCCTCGTCGAACCCCCGTGGTGGCGTCTGGCCACGTCGCCCCGCCGCAGCGGGGCCGGGTGGGAGCGATCCGGCAGGACCGCCCGGAATACGGCTGCTCATCGTCATCCGCCCTTCTTCAGCAGTTCGTCGATCGCCTTCAGCTTGCTCAGCCTGGCATCGACGAAGTCGGAAAAATCGTTCGCGCCCTTCTTGGGGGCTGTCGCGCCTTGCTGGTGCGCCTTTCCGGCGCTGCCTTTCGCCGCGATCAGGGAGTGGGTGGTGGGTGCCGGTTGGTTGGTCTCTGCCGTCTCGGCTTGCCTGATGCTTTGCTGCGACGGTGCGCTGACGACGGAACCTGCAAGTGCGAGGGCCGCCGATCGCAAGGCCTGGTCGCGGACGGACAAGTCGTCCGGGGGGATCGCGTCGATCTCGTCACGGGCCTTGTCGACCGATGCCCCGGGAATGCTTGCGAGTGCTCCGTAGAAGCGGGCGAGCGTTTCGACTACCGGGTCGCTCGTGCCTGCAAGCGCGCCGGCGCGGCCGGAGGCGGCTGCGGCCAGCCGGGTCTCGCCGGCGATTGTGGCCGCGCGGGCGATTCGGAGATAGATCTGGCTTTGCCGTGGCGCGTCCATGCCGCCGACGACCGAGCGCACCTCCGCCTCGGTGACGGACGCGCTGTTGTCGACTACGAGCCGCACGAACAGGTCGGCGAACTGGCCCGCATAGGGAGACCTGATGAACTTCTGCGCGTAGCGGCGGGCGTAGTCGAGCCCCTTGCCGGGCATGTTCAACTGATCGGCGAGGTGTATCGAGCGGCGTAGCGCCGACTCGTCGAGAATGGAGCCGGGCGCGAGCAGGCGGACCCAGTCGAAGAGCTTGAGCGCCTCCTCGGGCTTCGTGCGGGCCAAGGCATTGGCCGTGACGAGCGTGACATAGGCACCGATCGGGGTATCGAGGTACTGGGGTTGCACCGCCTGGAGATCAGCGAGTGCGGCCGTCTCCCTGCCGGAGAAGTATGTCTCTAGCGCAAGTGTGAGCTGGTGGTCGAAATGGCCCTCGACATCCTTCGAGGCGAGGAGCTCGAGCGTCGACGGGTTGCCGCCGCTCATCGAGTAGATCAGTGCCGCGTCGACGTTGCGGCTGTCCGCGAAGACCTCAGGTCCTGCCGCCCGCAGCCGCTTGTCGATCTTGGCGAGCAGGAAGGACTGCATGTCCATGGCAGCATGGTCGCCCCTCACGATGGAATCCTGCACGTATTCGAGCGTCCGCACCATTTCGTAGGGCGGCAGGTCGCCGACGTCGCCCGGCAGGGATCCGGCGCGGGCCGACGGCGCGGCGGCAAGCGCGAGCATGATGGCGACGAGCCCGGCGATGGACCGGCGAACCGCATTCATCCGTCCTTCCCCTTCGCCTTCACGAGGATCTCGATGCGCCGGTTCGCGGCCGCGAACGGCTGGTCGGGCAGGAGAAGGTGCCGGTCGGCGAAGCCGGAGATCTGGACGACGCGCGACTTGTCGAGGCCGCCGCGCACCAGCATGTAGTAGGCGCTCTGGGCGCGGGCGCTGGACAGCCGCCAGTTGTCGTAGTTGTCTCCCGAATAGGGACGGGCATCGGTGTAGCCGCTGATCAGTACCGGGCCGCCGCGCGTGGAGAGGATCTTGCCGATCTTCTCCATCGCCACCACCATGTCGTGTCCGGGGATCGCCGATCCGACGTTGAACATGCCGTCGTCCAGGCGGTCGGTGATGCTGACGAGCACTCCGCCCTCAGCCGGACTGACGCTTATCCCCTGCGCGAGCTTTCCGGCGATCCCGGCGGTGGCTGCGGCGATCTCCTTCCGCAGTTGCTTCGCGGCGGCTTCCTGTTGCGCCTTCTTCTCCGTCTTCTGTGCTGCGGCCTGCTTCGCCGCCACCTCCGTTGCGGCGCTCTTGTTCGAGTCAGCCTTCTCCTTCGCGACGGGCCTCTGGAGTTCCGCGGGCGCCGCCGCGGAAGGCTGCCGTGCCGTGTCTGAGTGTCCGGCCGGGCCGGCGCCGCGGTTCGCAGCGGAATGCGCGGCCGGCTTTGACTTTCCGGCGGTGAGGTGCGCGGCATTGCCCGACGCCGTGGAGCCCGGCACCGGCGCCGCGATGTCTTTCTCCTGGATCTGCTTGCCCCGTACGGTCTGGACCTGTTGCGTCCAGAAATCCGGATCGAACGGGTCGCGGTAGGCCTTGCCTCCGGACGCGCCCGTGGCGGGTCCGGAAGTCCGAGCTCCGCCGTCGCCGGCGGAGCTGACATTGGCCTTCGAGCCGGTCTGCTCGGCTATGTCCGAGAGAACGGAATAGGGGTTCTTGAAATAGTCGGCCTCGGAATATTTCGTCTTGTCGCCGGCGACCGAAACCTCCTGCCGGCCGGTCTGACCGCCGTCGCCGGCGGTGGCGTCCGTTCCGGGGGTCTTTGCCTTCTTCGACAGCTCGCCGTTCTTGGACGACTTGCCGTCGTCCTTGATGCCCTTGTCCGTGGGCTTCTGGTCGACCAGCTTGATCGGGTTGAAGTAGCTTGCCACGGCCGCCTTGGTCTGGTCGTTGGCCGCGTTGACGAGCCACATGACGAGAAAGAACGCCATCATGGCAGTCATGAAGTCGGCATAGGCGATCTTCCAGACGCCGCCATGATGCGCGTCGTGGTCGTCGCCGCCCCGCCGCTTGATGATGATGATCTCGTTCTTGGTGTGGTGGGCGCTCTGTTCCTCGCTCACGCGGCATCCTCCCCGAGGGATTCCGCGAGCGCCGCGAGGCGCGTCGTCAGGATGCTTCCGTCGATCTCCGTGCTGAGATCGACGTCAGGCGTCTCGACATGCCGGAGTTCGACCGGTGCGAGCGCGGGAAGGCTTGCGAGGAAGCCGAAGAGATAGGCAGGCCCGTGGATCGTCGCCCGCGTGACCCCGCGGTCGGCGAGCGCCTCTGCGACCGCTTCGGAGAAGCGCTGCACCATGCGTTCCCGGATGTGGCGCTCGACCAATGGTGCCAGCACCTCGGCAACCTGGCGACCGATCTCTCCACCGATCTCCGCCCGCATCGCCTCGAACCGCCGGTCAATCGATGCGGCTGTCTCCTTCTGGTATCGGCGCTCGAGGGCGGAGACCTCCTCTGCATGCCGGGCGGCGAGATCCGAGAGCGCCTGCTCGTGCTCGGCGCGAAGGTGCTCCGCCGCCGCCGCCCGGCCTTCCTCGAAGGCCTCGCCGCGCAGGGCCTCGAGGTCGACCGTCTCCGGTACCGCTGCGCGAGAGGGCGCGGCCTCGGCCTGGGCCGTCCGTGCGGGCCGGATGCCTTCGCGGGCGCCGAAATCCCTGAGATGCCGGGTGAGGGCCGATGTCATGGGCAGCGGCCGCCGGCGCTCGCCGGCCGCCGGTCGCCGGCGGTCGGCGGCCGGGTCTCGCGGGGGGCGCTTGTCTTTTCGGACGTGTCCATTCCTGATCCGCCAGTCCGTCAAGCCTGATTTGCCGGAGCGGCAAGACGATGATGATCGATGATGAGGGCGAGCCTAGAAGGCGAAACTTGCGCGAGGGTGTATCGCCCGGCGCGCCGGGTGCCGGAAAGAAGAAGCCGCGCCTCCTTGCGGAAGCGCGGCCGTCCTGGTTGGCGTCGGGGCCGACCGGTAGGGATGCTGATGACGTCCCCGACGTCCGGTCTGAAGCGCCCTTAGCGGAACAGCGACAGGATGCTCTGCGAGTTCGAGTTGGCGATCGAAAGCGCCTGGATGCCGAGCTGCTGCTGCGTCTGCAACGCCTTCAGCTTGGTCGATTCCTTGTTCATGTCGGCATCGACGAGCCGGCCGACGCCGGAGTCGAGCGAGTCCATCAGCTTCGAGACGAAGTCCGACTGCGACGTGATGCGGCTCTTCAGCGAACCGAGGTTCGAGGCCGCGTCGGTCATCGCGCCGAGCTGCTTATCGACAAACGAGATCAGCTGGCCGATGTCGGTGTTGTCGACCGTCGAGCCGCTGATGTCGAGGTCCGACACGGACTTCGTCATCGCAGCGCCGCCAGTTGTGGTCGTCGTCGTGTCGAGGATGCCCGTGGTCGTAGCCCCGCCGAAGAGCACGGTGCTGCCGGAGAGCGTATAGTCCAGCGTCTGCACGGTCACGCTGTTGTCGGAGCCGCGCGTGAACGAGCCGACGATGGACTGCGTTGCGACGAAACCGCTCGCGTCCAGATCCTGGCTGAGCCAGTTCTGGCCGTTGAAGGAGGACGAATCGGCAATGCTCTTGAGCTGGCCCTGGAGCTGCGTGATGTCCTTCTGGATCTTGCTCTTGTCGACACCCGGTTCTTCCGCTGCGACGAGCTTGTTCTTGATCTGGCTGACGAGGTCGATGGCCGAGTTCATGCCGGTGTAGGCGGTGTCGACCGTGGAGGCGCCGAGGCCGAGCGCGTCGGAGACCGCGGAGAGCGCGCCATTGTCGGACTTCATCGTCGTCGCGATGGACCAGTAGGCGGCGTTGTCCGAGGCCGAAGCCACCTTGAGGCCCGACGAGATGCTGTTCTGGGTGGTGTCGAGGCTTTCGTTGATGGAGCGCAGCGTTTGCAGCGCGGCCATGGCGGAAGTGTTCGTCAGGATGCTGTTGGACATGAGGTTATCCCTTGTCGAAATCTAGGAAACACAGGGACATACCGGACTGCGAAGATGGTCTTACCGGTTCTGGAGACGAGGCATCATGCCGTTCGGACCGCGACGCATGGCGGCCGACCCCCCAATGTTGACCGCGACAATGGCACCCGCCTCTTTACCAAAACCTTAACGGCCGATGGCAGGGCACGAATCGCGGTTAACTGCAGGTTATGGCAGGCGGCGTTCCTGCACCAGTCCGAAACGGGCAGGGCGCGTGTGCGGCCGGATGTCGCGCCGGGCGGTCAGTGGAACGAACGGACGAGACTGCCGACGAGCAGGTTCCAGCCGTCGATCATCACGAAGAACAGGATCTTGAAAGGCAAGGAGATCGTCGTCGGCGGCAGCATCATCATGCCCATCGACATGGTGATCGTCGCCACGACGAGGTCGATGACGAGGAACGGCAGCACGACGAGGAAGCCGATCTCGAAGCCGCGGCGGATTTCGGAGATCATGAAGGCGGGCACGAGGACGCGCAGGTCGATCTTGCCGTTCGAGCGCACCTCCTGGCCGCGCTCCTTGGCGAGGTCGACGAACAGCGCCAGATCCTTGTCGCGCGTGTTCGCCGCCATGAAGCCGCGGAACGGGTCGGCGATCCGCTTCATCGCCTCCTGCTCGTCGATCTGGTTGGCGATCAGCGGCTGGACGCCGGTCTGCCACGCCTTGTCGAAGGTCGGCGTCATCACGTAGAAGGTCATGAAGAGCGCCAGGCTGATGAGGATGAGATTGGCGGGTGTCGTCTGCAGTCCCATGCCGGCGCGCAGGATCGAGAACGCAATGATGAATCGCGGGAAGCTCGTCACCATCACGAGGATTCCCGGCGCCACGGACAGCACCGTCAGCAGGCCGAAGGTACGGATGATCCAGCTCGCCACCGATCCGTCGATCGGGGTGTTGAAGAGATTGCCCGGCAGTTGCTGGGCGCTGGCGGCGACCGTCGTCGCCATCATGGCGGCGGCCGTCAGAAGGAATCGGTTCATTCGATCACGAAAGTCCTGATCATGAGCTCGGTGACACGCCCCTTCGAACGAAGCCGCGCGCGTTCCTGGAGGTCGTCGCGCAGGTGCTCGAAGCCGCGTGCGCCTTCGATTTCCTGGAGCGACAGCGTCCTCAGATAGGCCATCAGGTCCTGGTGGATGGCTTCGGCGGTCGCGACGTCCGGCTTGTCGCGGAAGAGCAGGGAAACCTCGAGCCGGATCCACTTGTCCGAGGGATAGGCGAGGTTCGTCGTCAGCGGCTGCAGGAGCACGACGCCGCTCGCCTCCGTCGAGATCTGTTCCTTCTTCGCCGCCGCCTCCTGCTTGCGCTTGTCATGCTCGATGTGCATCGCCGCCGTCTGCTCGGCCGCCTTTTTCTGCGGGCCGACAAGCGTTCCGAGGAACCAGCCGCCTCCGGCCGCGACGAGCGAAAGGCCCGCGACGGCCGCGATTGTGACGATCGGCGATCCGGACTTCTTCGGGGCCTCGTCCTCGCCTGCGATCGCTGCCATGTTCCGCCGGTCCTTTCGAGGGCTCAGATGGGGGAGTACTTGTCGACGATCTGCTGGCCGACCGGCGGGTTCTGCACCTCGCTGAGGCGGCCGCGCCCGCCGTAGGAGATGCGCGCCTCGGCGATCTTCTCGTAAGAGATCGTGTTGTCGGCGTTGACGTCGCGCGGGCGCACGATGCCGGCGACGTTGAGAATGCGCATCTCCTGGTTCACGCGCACTTCCTGCGATCCGCTGATCACCAGGTTGCCGTTCGGCAGGATGCCGGTGACGACCGCGGCTACCCTCAGGTCCAGCTTCTCCGAGCGGGCGATGGAGCCGTCGCCTTTCGTCGAGGTGTTGGAGCCGTAGTTGATCCCCGCGGACCCGCTTGCGCTCGCGCCGCCGGTATCGAAATTGCCGTCGAGGCTGATGCCGCTCTTGTTCGTGCGGCTCCGGTCCGTCTGGTTGTCGAAGGTCGCCTTGTCGTTGATGGCGATATTGACCGTCAGGATATCGCCGACCTGCATCGCGCGCGCATCCTTGAAAAGGGCAGCCTGGCTGTCCCGCCACAACGAATAGCCATGCTGGCGGGATGGCGGAGCCTTCGGATAGAGCGCCATCTGGGCCGTCTGGCCGAATTCCAGGCCGCTGCCGATCGGGCTCATCGCCGGGGCGCGACCGATGTCGTTCATGCCGGTGCCGCAGCCTGCAAGTGTCGCCAGCACGGGCACGGAGAGGAGAAGCCGCTTCATGAAGGGTTCCTGGACGTCGTCGGGTCGCCGGCGCTGGCAATGATGCCGGCGAGCGTTGCGGCCTTGGCGGCCTTCATCTCGTTGAGGATGGAACTCGCCTTCGCCGGCTGGAGCTTCATGATGATGGCCGCTGCGATGTTGGGGTCCATGAGTTCGAGCTGGCTCGCCGCAGCATCCGATTCCATCTTGGTGTAGATGTCCACGAGACCGGCCTGCGCCGACTTGAGGAAGTCGTTGCGCCGCGTCAGCCAGTCCTCGTATTCGGCGCGCTTTGCATCGAGCTCCTTCATCCGCTGGTCGACCCCGGCCTTGAGCGCGTCGAGCTTTTCCTTCTGGATGAGGTACCGCCGGTCCTTGGCCGCGTCGGCGATGTTCGTGCAGAATTTCTGGACGTCGCTCGCTGCGGCGTCGCTTGCCGCGGCGGCGTGCTGCGCGTGCGCCGGCAACGGCATGAGGAGCGCGGCGCATACGGCAAGTCCGGCCGGCGCCAACCGCCGGATGTTTCTCTGGCCGGTCATTGCAGCACCAGCTCGGCGTGAAGCGCCCCGGCCGTCTTGATGCCCTGGAGAATGGCGATGATGCCATCGGGCTTGACGCCGATCCGGTTGAGGCCGGCGACGAGCGATTGCAGGTCGGGACCGTTGATGATCGCCACCTTGCCGCCTTCGGCCTGCGCGGCGATGTCGGTACCAGGCGTGACCACGGTCTTGCCCTTGGAGAACGGGTTGGGCTGCGACACCTGGGGGTGCTCGGAAACCTGGACCGTCAGCGTCCCGTAGCTCACCGCGACCCTGGATATGCGCACGTCCTGCCCGATGACGATCGTGCCGGTGCGTTCGTTGATCACCACCTTGGCGGGGGTGTCGGTATGCACCACGAGATCCTCGAGGTTCGCCATCAGCCGCGTCAGGTCGGCCTTCTTCGGCCGCCGTACCACGACGACGGAGGAATTGCGCGCGTCGGCGAGCGTCTCGTGGTAGCGCAAGGCGCCGTAGCGGTTGATCGCGTCGGCGATCGCCACGGCAGTCGAGAAGTCGGGATCGTGCAGCTGCAGGACGAGCCGGTCGGAGCTCTTGAAGTCCTTGGGGATCTCGCGCTCGACGATCGCGCCGTTCGGCACGCGTCCTGAAGTCGTCACGCCCTGGTCGAGCTTCGCGCCCTGTCCCTGCGCTGCGAAGCCGGAGACGACGAGGGAGCCCTGCGCGACGGCGTAGATCTTCCCGTCGGCTCCGCTCAGCGACGTCATGACAAGCGTGCCGCCGCGTAGCGAGGTCGCGTCGCCGAGCGAGCCGACGGAGACGTCGATGCGCGAGCCCCTGCTGGCGAAGGGTGGAAGGTTCGCGGTCACCATGACCGCGGCGATGTTCTTGGCCCTGACGGCGTTGCTCTGCGTCGAGATGCCGAGGTTTTCAAGCATCGCCTGGATCGATTGCCCTGTGAACGGCGAGTTGCGAAGGCTGTCGCCGGTGCCCTGCAGTCCGACGACAAGGCCGTAGCCGATCAACTGGTTGTCGCGCGCCGCCGCAAGCGAGGTAATGTC
Source organism: uncultured Alphaproteobacteria bacterium (assembly GCA_963760965.1). Classification (GTDB taxonomy): domain Bacteria; phylum Pseudomonadota; class Alphaproteobacteria; order Rhizobiales; family Rhizobiaceae; genus Pararhizobium_B. The sequence goes on along the minus strand of CAVXEW010000002.1, from coordinate 267,134 downwards.
CTTGATACGCGAGCCCGCCCGGGCCGGGATGGCCATCGTCACGGCCGCCAGCAGTGCGAGGAGGCAGAGCGTCGCAGAGCGGAGGTGCCTCATCGCCCGGCCACCTGCACCGTGTCGTCCGCCGCCACCGTTCCCGTCACCGTGATGCCGCTCTCGATGTTGCGCACGCGGATCAGGTCCCCGACCGCCGCGTTCTGGAGCGGCATGCCCGGCGCCGTGATGGTCAGCCCGCCGGCGGAATAGACCAGCCGGACCTCCTTGCCGCGCTCGACGGCATAGGGCAGGCGGACCGAGGAGGAAGGAATGACACGACCCGGAAGCAGCGTGCGGGTCGCGACCATGCCGTCGAGTTCGGATATCCTGTGGACGTAATCGTCGCGCACGTTCGGGTTAGTGACGTCGACTTCCTTGAGTTGCGACGGGTCGAGCATTTGACCCGGATAGACGACCACCGTCGGCACGACGGCCACCGGCACGTCGGACGGCCGGGCCGCGCCAGCCGCCGCCAGAAGGAGCCCTGCGGCGAAGAGCGCCGGCGCGGCGCGCCTCGGCCGTTTGATCGTGAGGCCAAACATCATGTTTGCCCGTCCTTCTGCGGGTTACCCCAGGTTCTTGGAAACGACCGCGGACATCTCGTCGGCCGCCTGGATGACTTTCGAGTTCATTTCGTAGGCGCGCTGGGCCGAGATAAGGTCGGTGATCTCCTTGACGGGATCGACGTTCGACGATTCGAGGTAGCCCTGCTGGATGTGGGCGAAGCCCGGATCGTTCGGGTTCGCGACCACGGGGGCTCCGGAGGCGTCGGTCTGGCGGAACAGGTTGTCGCCGAGCGGCTCGAGGCCCGCCTCGTTGGCAAAGTTCGCGATGGTCAACTGACCGACGCTGGTCAGCGTGGAACTGTTGCCGACCTGTGCGAAGACCTGGCCGCTGCGCGAGACGGAGATCTTCGTGGTGTTCTGCGGAATGGTGATCGACGGCTCAACCACGTAGCCGTCGGCGGTCACGAGCTGTCCGTTCTGGTCGGTGTTGAAGGCGCCGGCGCGCGTGTAGAGGGTGTTGCCCTGCGCGTCCTTGACCTGGAACCAGCCACGCCCGACCAGCGCCATGTCGAGATCGTTGCCCGTCTGCGTGAGCTCGCCCTGGAGGTGGAGGTTGCGCACCGCGACAGTCTGGACTCCGAGGCCGATATGGGCGCCCTCGGGCACGACCGTGCTGTTGGCAGAATTGGGAACGCCCTCGGTTCGTTCGGTCTGGTAGAGCAGGTCGGAGAACTCTGCCCGCGACCGCTTGTAGCCGGTGGTGTTGATGTTGGCGATGTTGTTCGCGATGACCTCGAGATTGGTCTGCTGGGCATTCATGCCCGTCGCGGCGATGGCAAGCGCTCTCATGGCGTTGTTCCTCAGATCGTCATACGGCTGATTTCGAGATAGGCGGAGACGATCTTGTCGCGGATCGCGAGCGCCGTCTGGAGCGACTGCTGGGCGGTCATGACGGCGTCGACCACCTCGCGGGTCGTCGCCTGACCCTTGATGCCCTGGATGGAAACCGTTTCGGCGTGGTGCAGGTTGCCGGCAACGTCCGCCGCCGCTCGGGCGACCGTCGCGCCGAAGCTCGCGCCCGCAGCGTCGACCTGGGCGGCGGTGCCGCCAGCGGCGCTGCTGCCGGAGGCCGATTCGAGGGCGCTCGCCCCGAGGCCGCGGGCCAGCGAGAGTGCCGAGACCGTATTGAGACCGTTGATCATCCTAGTTCCTCAAGAGGTCGATAGTCATCGAGATGAGGTCCCGGGCCTGCTTGATCGTCTGGAGATTGGCTTCGTAGGACCGGTTGGCCTCGCGCATGTCGGCCATCTCCGTGATCATGTTGACGTTCGGCATCTTGACCATGCCCTTTGCGTTTGCGGCCCGGTTGCCGGGATCGTATTCCTCGGTGAACGCCGTGGGGTCCGTGCCGATCTGCTCGACCTTGACCTGCGATGCGCCGCTGAGCCGGTCGAGTACGGACGAGAAGTCGACGACCTTGCGGCGATAGGGGTCCGCGCCGGGGCTCGCCCCGGTGGTCTGCGCGTTGGCCATGTTTTCGGAAACGACGCGCAGGCGCGTCGACTGGGCATCGAGTCCCGAAGCCGCGACCTTGATGGCGGTTGTCAGCGGATCGCTCATCCCTTCACCGTCATCATCATCATCTGGTGGAAGGACTTGACGACCCCTGTGTTGAGCTCGAACTGGCGGCGGATCTCGCCGGTCTTGATCAGTTCCTGCGCAAGATCGACGCTGTTGCCGGAGGGCTTGATCGCGATGCCTCCGTCGACCGGCGACGAGCGGACCGCAGAGGCGAGGCCGTCACCTGCCAGGCTGGCCGGGCCCCGGCTGCCATTGCCCAGCCGCTCGAGAACGGACGAGAACGGCTCGACGTCCACGGCCTTGTAGTCCGGTGTGTTGACGTTCGCCACGTTGCCCGCCACCACGTCCTGGCGTACGGACAGCCAGTGCGCCTGGGTCGCGGCAAGCTGGAATAGCTGAATCGGCTGCATGCCCTTCTCCGTCATCGTCGCCGGAAGCTTAGAGTGACAATCTTGCGTCAGACTTGCGGGGGAGGATGGACGCCGCCGCCGTACTTCGCGACGTCAGGGCCCGACGACCTCACCATCGGACGTGACGATCGCCCAGCGCCCGTCCTGCCTGGTGAAGCCCTTCAGCGTGCTCTTGTCCGGCAGCTTCGAGCCGACGCCGACGAGGTACATTCCGCTGTCGTCGGCGATCAGTGCCTGCCCGTTGGAGACGTGGACCAGCCGGAAGGGCCGGCCCGGAAAAGGCTGGTCGGGCCTGCTGCCTCGCGCGGACCTTTCAAACGGCTTGCCCACTCCGCCTACCGAGCCGGTTGCGAGTTCCCCGAGCCGGTCCTCGGCCTTGGCGAGGTCGTCGGCCCTGCGGCCGAACGGCCGTATCGAGCCGCCGGGTCCGTAGCCGGCCATGTCGTCGCGGTGGCCGGAAAGCCTGAGATGCCCGTCGTTGCGGATCCCCAGCCCGTGGCCGCCTTGCATGGCGTACCAGGGAAGCAATGCCGCGCAGCCGGCGACGCCGAAGCCGATAAGAGCCAGAAGCCTGTCCGACGACAGGAACCGCATCCAGCGCCCCGTGAAACCGGCGGTCCCTGGCCGGCGCTTTCCGGTGCGACCGGTCATGATCTTCTCCCTGCTCCACTGGCGCCCTGGGGTTCGACGATGCCGGCGGCCGCCTTCATCGCCTGGGCGAGATCGTCGAACGCGTCGGCGGCGGGGCCTTCGCCCGGCGTCTGCTTGAGGACTTCGTAGATGACCGGCACCTGCTTGACCGCCATGTCGAGGTCAGGATCGCTGCCCGGCCGGTAGCCGCCGATCAGCCTGAGGTCGCTGGTCTCCTCGTAGCGATGTATCAGGGCCTTCAGCCGTGAGACGAGCTTTTGCTCGTCGCCGCGCCATGCCTTGGGCGCGAGGCGGGAGATCGAGGCAAGCGGATCGATCGGCGGGTAGCGTCCCTCTTCGGCAAGCGACCTGTCGAGCACGATATGACCGTCGAGGATGCCCCTTGTGGCATCGGCGACCGGATCGTTGTGATTGTCGCCATCGACGAGGGTGGAGACGATCGCCGTGACGGTGCCCGTGCCGGCGGCTCCCGGACCCGCGCGTTCGAGCAGCTTCGGCAGTTCGGTGAAGACCGACGCCGGATAGCCGCGCACCACGGGCGGCTCGCCGGCTGCCATGCCCACCTCGCGGATGGCATGGGCGAAGCGCGTGACGCTGTCGACGATCAGGAGCACGTTTTCGCCCGCGTCGCGGAAGTGTTCCGCCACGGTGATTGCGGTGAGCGGTGCCATCTTCCGCATCATAGGGCTCTCGTCGCTGGTGGCGACGACCGCGATCGACTTGGCCATGTTGGCGCCGAGCGTGTCTTCGATGAACTCGCGCACCTCGCGTCCGCGTTCGCCGACCAGGGCGATGACGCACCTGTCGAAGGCCTCGGCGCGGGCGAGCATCGACAGGAGCGTCGACTTGCCCACACCCGACCCGGCGAAGATGCCGAGGCGCTGGCCGAGGCAGAGCGGCGCGAAGATGTCGATGGCCCGCACACCCGTGCGGAAGCCGCGCCGCACCCGCTCGCGCGACATCGAGGCGGGCGGCGCGTTCACGATCGAGCGGGGAACGGCTCCCCGCTTGAGAGGTCCCGCGCCGTCGATCGGCTCTGCCAGTGCGTTGATCGTCCGGCCGCACCAGCCGGGATCGGGCGCGACGGTGAATGCGCCCCGCCGGAACACCCGGTCGCCGATGCCGATCGGCTCACCCGGTTCGATCGGGCAGACGACGACGGTTTCCGGTTCGACGCGCACGACCTCGCCCAGATGGACGCCCTTGGCGCTTTCGTGGGCGACGAAATCGCCGAGGCGGACATGCCTCGACAGGCCCGCGACGCTGTAGTGGCCGGCGGAGATGGTTCGCACGCGTCCGCCTCGGGCGACCTGCTCATCGGGAGCGGCGAAGCGTGCTGCGACGCATGCAAGCGCCGCCAGTTGCGGTGACAGCGCAGCGGCCGCACCCTGCGTGGTATCGGAATGGCTCTCCACGAGGACGGACCGCCCTAGCTTCCGCCGAGGACCTTGACGGCCTGGTCGAGCGAGCCGCTGGTCTGCCGGTCCGCCGCCGAGACCTCGTCGAATGTGCGCTGGACCATGATGAGCCGCGTCATCTCGGCGATCGGGTTGACGTTGGACTCCTCGACATATCCCTGCAGGACGCCCTGGTCGGACCGGTCGAGGATCGGTTGCGGCGGCGTCGTCGGGATCACGCCGGAATTCTCGAAGCGCGTGTAGCCGGCGCCAAGGTCGGCATTGTATAGGCCTATGGCTCCGACGAGCTTGCCGTCCTGGGTGAGCGAGCCGTCCTGCCCAGCCACGGGGCCGCCTGCGGTCGGATCGAGCTGGACAGGCGCGCCGCCGGCGTCGAGAACGGGATAGCCCTTGATCGTGACGAGGCTGCCGCTCGGCGTCATCGTGAACCGGCCGTCCCGGGTCAGCACCTGGCCCGCCGGCGTGTCGATCGCGAACCAGCCATCGCCCTTAACCGCGAAGTCGAGTCCGTTGCCGGTCTTCTTCAGGCCGCCGGATTGCGTCGAAAGATAGTCCTGCCCGGGCGAGACATAGGAGACGTCCGCCGTCGCCGAGCGCGACACGAGCTGGTCGAACTTCACCTCCGTCGCGCGAAAGCCGACGGTGCTCGCATTGGCGACGTTGTCGGCGATCGTGTCCAGGCGGTTCTCCAGCGCGAGTTGCGAGGACAGCGAGACGTAGAGTGCCGTTTCCATTGGGCAGGCGCCCTCCCTGACGCGGAACGCGGGCGAGAAAACCCGCAGGATCATCTGTCGCAGTCTGGGGCACCTTGCTTGTGCGAGGCTTTTGGCGCTGACGCACCGCTAACCTTCCGCGGTCGTTTCCGGCGCCGGAGGAAGTTACAGCTTCACGCAAGCCTGACGGCCTACTCAATATGAGGAAGATTATGGTGGGGAAGTTCGGGGCGCACGCGTATGAACATCATACTTGGCCTTGTGGTCACCTTTGGCTGCATTCTCGGCGGCTTCATGTTCATGGGCGGCGAGATCAGCGTGCTGATACAGCCCGCGGAGTTCATCGTCATCGGTGGCGCGGCCATCGGCGGCTTCGTCATGGCCAACCCGATGAAGACCATCAAGGACACCGGCAAGGCGCTCGGCGAGGCAATCAAGCACGCGGTGCCGAAGGAGCGGCAGTATCTCGATACGCTCGGCGTGCTCTACAGCCTCATGCGGGACCTGAGGACGAAGTCGCGCACCGAGATCGAGGGCCACATCGACAACCCCGAGGAATCCGAAATCTTCAAGGCGGCTCCCACGGTCCTCAAGAACAAGGAACTCACCTCCTTCATCTGCGACTATGTCCGCCTCATCATCATCGGCAACGCCCGCCCGCACGAGATCGAGGCGCTGATGGACGAGGAGATCCACACCATCGTGCGCGACAAGATGAAGCCGTATCAGGCGATGACGAACATGGGCGACGCCTGCCCGGCCATCGGCATCGTCGCCGCGGTGCTCGGCGTCATCCATGCCATGGGCGCGATCGACCAGTCGCCCGAGATCCTCGGCGGCCTGATCGGCGCCGCGCTCGTCGGCACCTTCTTCGGCATCTTCCTGTCCTATTGCGCCATTGGCCCGCTCGCCACGAACATCAAGATCGTCCGCGAGAAGCAGAACCGCCTCTATGTCATCGTCAAGCAGACGCTGCTCGCCTACATGAACGGCTCGGTGCCGCAGGTGGCGCTCGAACATGGCCGCAAGACGATCTCGTCCTACGAGCGCCCGACCATCGACGCCGTCGAGCAGGAGATGATGAATCCTGGCGGCGGCGACGCCAAGGCTGCGTGACCGGCCATGGCGGAACCGACGAATTGGCATCGCGGAGGCCCGGAGGGAATGGACAGTAACCTGCTGGCGCGTATGACCGGGCGCGCCGGCGACCCGCAGACGATCAGGCAGAAGGCGATGGACCTCGCCGCAGCCATCTGCGCACCTCTGGAGGCGGCCCTCGATGCCGCGGCAGGGCTTTCGGCGACGGTGACCCGTGAAGACGTGGAACTCGGGCTGCGTTCGGGGCTGGAAGCGGCGATCGGGGAGACGGACGTCCGCTGTCCGGGGAGCATCCGGGACTGGTGCCAGGATTTCGGGATGTCGACGAGCGGCGCCATGGCGATCTCGTTTGCGGAAAGCCTGCTTGGCGGGTCGGGGGAAACGGGCGAGGAGCGACCCCTCACCCCGGTCGAACTGGACATATCGATCGTCCTCTTCGAGCAGCTTCTCGACGTATTGAAACGTGTCGCCGCTACCGGCAAGGCGGCTGCGACCACCGGCGTACCGGTCGTCTCCCTTCCCGACGAGGAAGAAGAGCGGCCGGATGACCATTCGGTGATGATCCGGCTGCAGGTGGCCTTCGGCGGCATGACGGCGCCGCTGCGGCTCCTCCTGCCGCAGGAGACCGTCCTGAAGACGGCGATAGTAGCTCCCGGTCCCGAAAGCGCCGCGCCGGCAGGCGCCTCGCCCGAATGGGCGCGGAACCTGAAGCGGCAGGTGACGCGCTCGAACGTCACGCTGAGGGCGCAGATCCGCATCGCGCCGATGACGCTCGGCGACATCGCCCGACTGATGCCGGGCGACGTCCTTCCGTTCGCAGACGAGCACGACGTCGAGGTGCGGCTCGACGCCAACGGCCGTGACCTCGCCCGCTGCGAACTCGGCCGATCCGGCAACCGCTACATGCTGCGGCTGAAGCCGGCCGAGAGCCTGGAAACCGAATTGATCCGGGACATCATATGATGTGCCACGGGACGGAAGCGCGCGGGGACAACCCCGGCGCAAGCTTGAAGTGGAAGGTGGGGGCATGAGCACCGAGAACGCAGCCCGGGAGGATCCCGCGGACATCGGCGGCAACGACGCGGAACTCGACAGCGCGATCGACGAGCTGCGCGGAGTGCTCAGGAAGGGTGGAGAGGCCCCCGGCGGAACGTCGGGCGGCGATCGCGGAAGTGAAGGGTTCGGCGCGGCCGGACCGGCGTTCGAGAGTAACGGGTTCGAGGACATGAGTGCATCATCTGCCGAAGCATTCGCCGATTTCGGCGAGAACCCCCGGACGGAAGGTGTGACTTCCAGGGCCGGCGCCGATCCGCGGCTGGATCTCGTCATGGACATTCCCATCGACGTGCAGATCGTGCTCGGCACCAGCCGCATGCCGGTTTCGGGCCTGCTCAACCTGTCGCAAGGCTCCACCATCCCGCTGGATCGCAGAATCGGCGAACCGGTGGAGATCACGGTCAACGGACGGGTGATCGGGCGTGGAGAGATCACCGTCCTCGAGGGGGACGAGAGCCGCTTCGGCGTCCGTCTTCTCGAACTCGACACCGACAAGGGCTGACGGCTCATGCCCGGCTACAGCGAATTTTCTCCCGGCGTGCCGTCGAAGCCGCTCAGCAGGCCGGAGAAGGCCGCGGCCATCCTCTTGGCGATGGGCAAGCCGATCGCCGGCAAGCTGCTGAAGTTCTTCGAGCAGACCGAACTTCAGACGATCATAGCGCGGGCCCAGACGCTGCGCTCCGTTCCGCCGGACGAACTCGAGAAACTCGTGGCCGAATTCGAGGAACTTTTCACCGAAGGCGCCGGCCTGATGGACAATGCCAAGGCAATGGAGGGCATCCTCGAGGAAGGCCTCACTCCGGACGAGGTGGATGGGCTGCTCGGCCGCCGCGTCGCCTTCTCGGCGCCCCAGATGTCGGTCTGGGAGCGGCTCGAAAAGACCGAACCGGAAGCGATCAAGGCGTTTCTCGACGCCGAGAGCCCCCAGGCTTCCGCCTATCTGGTGTCGATGCTGCCCTCGGCCGTCGCCAGCAAGGTCCTGATGCAGTTTCCCGTCGAAAGACGCGCCGACATCGTCCGCCGGGCCCTGAACATGAAGCAGGTCAACCCGCGCGTGGCCTCGATCATCGAACAGCGTCTGGGCGCCTGGCTTGCCGAAAGCGAGAGCAGCGCTCCGGCCGGAGGCTCCGAGAAAGTCGTCGACATGATGAACGAGCTGGCCAAGCCAGAGGTCGACGAGCTGCTCGACCGCCTCGAGACCATCAGCAAGATTGACGCTGCCAGGGTACGGCCGAAGATCTTCCTGTTCGACGATATCGTCGACATGCCATTGAAGAGCCGCGTGAAGCTTTTCAACGACCTGTCGAGCGAAGTCATTACCATGTCCCTCAAAGGGGCCTCGGAGCAGTTGAAGGAAGCCGTGCTGTCGGCGATCGGCGCACGCCAGCGCCGCATGATCGAATCCGAGCTGGGCGGCGAGACCCCGGGCGGTGCCCGCGATGTCGCCGTTGCGCGGCGGTCCGTGACGCAGGAGGCGATAAGGCTCGCCGCCAACGGCAGCATCACGCTGAAGGAAACGGCCGCCGGCGAAGAGGCGGCCTGAACGGCGCGCGACATCGCGGAGTAGCAGCGCTTGGCCGACGATCAGGACAAGGAAAGCAAGACAGAGGACCCGACCGAGAAGAAGATCCGGGACGCGGCCGAGAAGGGCAACGTGCCGTTCTCCCGGGAAGCCCCGATCTTCGCCTCCATCCTCGCCGCCTTCACCTATCTCGTCTTCTTCATGCCGTCCGCTACGCGTCGCCTGGCCATGTCGCTCGGGGACATCTTCGAAAAGCCGGACGAATGGCCGCTCGAAAACGGAAAGGACGCAGTTTCCCTCTTCCACCACGTCTTTATGGCCGCCGGTGCCTTCCTGCTGCCGGGGTTCGCCCTGATGATCGGCTTCGGTCTCGCCGCCTCCATCCTGCAGAATGTGCCCAGCCCGGTGCTCGAGCGCGTCCGCCCGCAGCTGTCCCGGGTGTCGCCTTCGAAAGGCTTCACGCGGATATTCGGTTCGGCCGGCCTCGTCGAGTTCGCCAAGGCGCTCGCGAAGGTGCTACTCGTCGGCACGGTCGTCGCGATCGCCATGCGCGGCAACTACTTCGAAGCCCTGACAGGCATGGAGTCGGAGCCCTCGGCGATCCTCGTCATGCTGGACACCGATACGCGCAAGGTCCTGGTCATCGTCCTGCTGATCGTGGCGGGCATCGCGGTCGCCGACCTGCTCTGGCAGCGTTACCACTGGTTCACCGAACTCCGGATGACGAAACAGGAAATCAAGGACGAACTGAAGCAGACCGATGGCGACCCGATACTGAAGGCGCGCCAGCGTTCCCTGCAGCGCGACCGCGCACGCAAGCGCATGATGGCGCAGGTACCGCGGGCCACCATGGTGATCGCCAACCCGACGCATTTCGCCGTCGCGCTGCGCTACGTACGGGAAGAGGGCGGCGCCCCGGTGGTCCTCGCGAAGGGCCAGGACCTCGTGGCCCTCAAGATCAGGGAGATCGCCGAGGCCCACGACATTCCGGTGTTCGAGGATCCGCCTCTCGCTCGCTCAATCTTTGCGCAAGTCTCGGTCGATAACTTCATTCCGCCGGTCTTCTACAAGGCGGTGGCCGAACTCGTGCACCGGGTCCATGCCGCAAGCGACCGGCGACGCCGACAGTTCTAGTTCAACAGCATCCCCGGGGCCATAGCTTCATGAAACCCAGCCAGTATTCCGCGCAGTGCGAAAAGATCGTTGCCGATGCCATGCGTCCCGTCGCCAGCGAGTTGCGGCTGGTCGACGCTGCAGACCTCATTTCCCTGCTCAGGTTCGAGCGGCACGGCGAACTCGCCGAACTGGTTTCGGAATCGGCCGAGCTCTTCTTCATGCCAGGCACGGTGTGTCTCGGCATCGGAGGGGAATACCATCTGGAATGGCGCGGCGAGCCGAGGATCGTGCTGGATCTGGAGCTGAAGCCGAAGGGTGCGACCGTCTATCTGCGCCTGGTGTTGCAGGACGAGACGGGCGGGGTGGAAATCGACCACATAGATTTCGAGACCCCTTCGGCCGACCCGGAGGAAAACGCCGCGTTCCTGGAAAACGCGCTGAGGCGCAGCGCCTTCGTTCCCGCGAGGCGCGCCCTGAGCGCCTGACACTCCGTTGGCGCCCGCGCACGTGCCTCAGTCGCGCAGGCGCGCGTGCGGTACCGAGTAGATGCGGTCGCGCCCCAGTAGGTGGGCCGACAGGCGAGAGAGATCGAAAAGGCCGCGCATCGCCGGATGACCGAGGTCGAGGCCGCCGGCGAGCACGCCGAAGGCCGGCATCACCAGCCGGCGTCCGTCGCTGGCGAAGCAGGCCCGCCGGACGCCCCTGCCGCGCCGCACGACCCGCGCTGCAGGGTGCAGATGCCCCGCGATTTCGCCGGGTTCGGCCACTAGTCGCGGCTCGTGCCGAAATGTCAGGCCCGCGAGGCAGACCTCCTCCGCCGCCATGCCGGGAAGGCCCTCCGGCGGGTGCGGATCGTGGTTGCCCGAAACCCAGATCCATTCCCGCCCGTGCCCGAGGCGGCGAAGACGGTCCCGGAAGAGCGCCGGCATGTGAGAGGCGCCGAGCCCGTCGTGAAAGCTGTCGCCGAGACTGATGACGGTGGCCGGCTGGTAGCGGCCCACCGCCGTCTCGAGCAGCGCGAGCGTCTCGGCAGTATCGTAGGGGGGCAGCATCATGCCGCGCCGCGCGAAGGCCGATCCCTTCTCCAGGTGAAGGTCGGAGACGACGAGAACCCGCTGGTCCGGCAGGTAGAGCACGCCGAGCGGATCGCAGACCGCCTCCACACCTGCGACGACGATCGTCGCGGTGATGGCCGCTGTCCGTCGCGTGTCCATCGATGCCGTCATGCGGTTCATGCTTCGTCCCGGTCCGCCAGATGTTACGCCAGATCGCCGAGTACCTCGGCCACCAGTTCGCCCGCCGCCTCCTCGAGGATGGCGTCCTGCGCCTGGCCCACCACGGACTCCTTGCCGATCTCCAGCATGATCGGCACGGCGAGCGGTGAAATCCTGTCGAGGGACTTATGCCTGATTCGCCCCCTGATACGCTTCAGCATATCTCCGAGCCTGGCGATATCCAGAAGACCCGCGGCCGCATCCGCGCGCGTCGCCTGCAGGAGGACGTGGTCCGGCTCGTGGCTTCTGAGAACGTCGTAGATCAGGTCGGCCGAGACCGTCACCTGGCGTCCCGTCTTTTCCTGACCCGGGTGGCGCCGCTCGATCAGGCCGGAAATGACCGCGCAGGTGCGGAAGGTGCGCTTGAGCAGCCAGGATTCGGCCATCCACGCGTCGAGGTCGTCGCCGAGCATGTCCTCGTCGAAGAGTTCCCCGAGGGAGGGTCTGCCGAGCGCGAAGAGCGACGCAAGGTCTCCGATCGCCCAGATCGCCAGCGCATAGTCGGTCGCCACGAAGCCGAGAGGATGGGCATTGGCACGGTCGAGGCGGCGCGTCAGCAGCATTCCGAGTGTCTGGTGCGCCAGCCGCCCTTCGAAGGCATAGACGATCATGTAAAAGCGGTTTCCGCGGGGAAACGTCTCGACCAGGAGCTCGTCGCGGCGCGGCAGCACCGATTTCTGCCGCTGCAGCCGCAGCCACTCGGCGACCTGGTCGGGCAGGGCGCCCCAGCGTTCCGGATCGGCGAGCATGGCGCGCACCTGGCTGGCGAGGAAGGTCGACAGCGGGAACTTCCCCCCGGCGTAGGCAGGAATCCTGGGATCGCTGCTCGTGGTCTTCGAGACGATGCACTCGTTTTCACGGATGCCTTCGAAGCGCAGAACGCGGCCGGCGAACATGAAGGTGTCGCCCGGCACCATCTGTTCGAGGAAATACTCCTCGACCTTGCCCAGCACCGGACCTCCGCGCACGGCGGTCCCCCGGCCGCCCCGCCGCGTCAGTCGCACGTTCAGCGCGGGAGCCTCGACGATCGTGCCGACGTTGAGGCGGTACTGCTGCGCCGTGCGCGGATTGGAGACGCGCCAGAGCCCGTCCTTGCGCCGGCGGATCCGCGCATAGCGTTCGTAAGTCCTCAAGGCGTAGCCGCCGGTCGAGACGAAATCGACGATCCGGTCGAAGGTCTCGCGCGGCAGCCGGCGATAGGGGGAGGCGCTCGTTACCTCGGCGTAGAGATCCCCGGCGTCGAAGGGTTCCGCGCAAGCCATGCCGAGCACGTGCTGCGCAAGCACGTCGAGCGCGCCTTCCCCGACCGGCGGCGTGTCCTGGGCGCCGAGATAGTTGGCGTCGAGCGCCGCGCGGCATTCCATGACCTCGAAGCGGTTGGCCGGCACCAGGATCGCCTTGCTCGGCTCGTCCATCCGGTGATTCGCGCGCCCGATGCGCTGGGCGAGGCGACTTGCCCCCTTCGGCGCGCCGACATGGACGACGAGATCGACGTCGCCCCAGTCGATGCCGAGGTCGAGGGTCGAGGTAGCGACAACGGCGCGCAACCTGTTCTGCGCCATCGCCGCCTCGACCTTGCGGCGTTGCGCAGCGTCGAGGGAGCCGTGATGCAGCGCGATCGGCAGGTTCTCCTCGTTGACCTGCCACAATTCCTGGAAGAGCATCTCCGCCTGCGAGCGGGTGTTGACGAAGAGCAGCGTCGTCCTGTGCCGGCAGATTTCCGCATAGATGTCGGGAACGGCGTAGCGGGCCGAATGTCCCGACCACGGCACCCGCTCCTTCGATTCCAGAATTGTGATTTCCGGCCTGGCGCCGCCATCCACGACGATCCGCTCGGATAGCCGGGGTGCGCCGGTCTCTTGCGCCACGAGCCATGCCTGCAGTTCTTCCGGATCGGAAACGGTTGCCGAAAGCCCGATCGTCCTCAGGCCCGGCGCCAGCTTCCTGAGCCGCGCCAGCCCGAGGGCGAGCAGATGGCCGCGCTTGGAGGCGACGAGCGAATGGAGCTCGTCGAAGACGATGTGCCGAAGGTCGCCGAAGAGCCTCGCAGCCTCGGGGCTGGCGAGCAGCAGGGCCACCTGTTCGGGCGTTGTCAGCAGGATGTCGGGCGGGTCGGTGCGCTGGCGCTGCCGCTTGACCTGGGGCGTGTCGCCGGTGCGCGTCTCGATGCGCACCGGCAGGTCCATCTCGGCGACCGGCCGGCCCAGGTTGCGCTCGATGTCGACGGCGAGCGCCTTGAGCGGCGAGATGTAGAGCGTGTGCACGCCGGTGAAAGCCGAACCCGGCTTGCGCCTGCCGCGGCGCGCCAGTTCCACGAGCGATGGCAGGAAGCCCGCCAGTGTCTTGCCCGCGCCGGTCGGAGCGATCAGCAAGGTGGAAAGCCCTGCCTCCGTCTTCGCCAGCAGTTCGAGCTGGTGCGCGCGCGGCTGCCAGCCGCGCTGCGCGAACCACTGGGCGAACGGCGCTGGCAGGGAAGTTCCGTCGGACGGCCCACGATCGGTCGTTTCCTGTCTCACGTCGCTGAGATTAGCTCTCGCAGTGCCGGCGTCCAGACAGCGGCTGCGATTCTGGTTCGCCCAATGGAGCGCCGGACGCTTCCGGATGGGGCGGGAAGGCCGCGCCGACGGCATGTTCTCCGTGGACCTCATGCCGCTCCATCACGACGAGCAGGCCCTCGACCGTTTCTGCTCCGTCCCTTCTCAGCGGGGCCTGAACGATCGAGAGGGTCGCCAGCCCGTGCCGCTCGGCGAGCACCCGCAGGTAGGTCTCGCCATGCGCGTAGCGAAGACTGGAGCGGAGCATCCACGCGGTTTCATCGGGCCCCCGTTCGACGGAAAAGGCGAAGAGGCCCTCCGGCGCAAGAATGGCAGCAACCGCGGCGAAGACAGTGTCGAGGTCTCCGAGATAGGCCATGACGTCGGCCGCGGTCACGAGGTCGGCCCTTTCGGAGCCCTGCACGGGCAGGCCGCAGACTTCGGGCGGGAGCGAGAGGTCGCAGCCGCCCAGATGATCGTAGATTCCCTTGCCGCGGGCCTTGGCCAGCATGCCGGCCGAAAGGTCGTAGCCTTCCAGATAGGAAACGTGCGCGCGGAGTCGCTGGCCCATCAGTCCCGTGCCGCACCCGAGGTCGACGGCACGGGCGAAGACCGCGCCGCGGCCGCGCGCGGCCTCGACGGCCGCAGCGAGCCGCTCCGGAACCGAATAGCCGAGCCGCTCCACGAGCGCCCGGTCGAAGCGGTCGGCATAGTCGTCGAAGAGTCGCTCGACGAAGGCGCTCGGCGGCGTAGCCGGCACGCTGGCCTGTCCGAGGGTCGCAAGCTTCATGCCGGCTCCGAAGACGTCGTCCTCCGTCAGCTGCAGCACCATGCGGAAGGCGTCGCTGGCGCCTTCCCCGTCGCCGGCCTTCTCGAGATAGGTTCCGAGCGAGAACCACCCGGCCGGCCAGCAAGGGGCGAGGTCGATGGCCTGCCGCATGACTTCGGCGGCGGCGGCGAAGTCATGCGTGCCGGCGAGGCCGCGCGCATGATCCGCGCGGCGGTCGGCGATCAGATCGCCGGAAGACAACATCTTGTGGTTCATGAACGGCTGGAATCCGGAGGGAGGTCGGCGGGATATACGCCCGCCGGCAAAAAGCGCAAGAGGCTTTCCGCCGCGTCCGTCCGGGCCTATCTAGAAGCGAACGATGCGTCCGAACGAATTGCTCACGCCAAGGCCCGAGGGCCTTTATTGTCCGCCCGGCGATTTCTTCATAGATCCGGTGCGTCCCGTCGAGCGCGCCCTGATAACTCATGGCCATGCCGACCACGCCCGCGCGGGCCACGCTCACGTGATGGCGACGCGCCAGACGCTGGATATCATGGCGATCCGCTGCGGCGCCGGTTTCGCCGGCGCCACGCAGGAAGCCGTTCTCGGCAAGACGGTCGTGGTGAATGGAGTCGACGTGCGCTTCCACCCGGCGGGCCACGTGCTCGGTTCGGCGCAGATCGCCGTGGAGAAGGCCGGGCTGAAGATCGTCGCTTCCGGAGACTATAAAACGCGCGCCGATCCGACCTGCGAACGCTTCGAGCCGGTGGCCTGCGACATCTTCATTACCGAGGCGACCTTCGCCCTGCCTGTCTTTCGTCATCCCGAGGCCGACGACGAGATCGACCGGCTGATACGATCCGCCGTCCAGTTCCCCGAGCGCGCCCACCTCGTCGGGGCCTATTCGCTTGGCAAGGCGCAGCGCGTCATCCGCCTGCTTCGGGACCGCGGCTACGACGGGACGATCTTCATTCACGGTGCCCTGGCGAAGCTCTGCGACTACTATGCCGGCAGCGGCATCGACCTCGGCGACCTGGCGCCGGCGACAGTGGAAACGGGGAGAAAGGGCGATTTCGCGGGCGCCGTCGTCGTTGCGCCGCCATCCGCTCTTGCGGACCGCTGGGCCCGCCGCTTCCCCGATCCCGTGGCCTGCTTCGCCTCGGGATGGATGCGGGTGCGCCAGCGCGCCCGCCAGCGCGGCGTCGAACTGCCCCTCATCCTGTCCGACCACGCCGACTGGGACGAACTGACGAAAACCATCGCGACGATCGCGCCGGAGGAGGTCTGGGTGACGCATGGCCGCGAGGAGGCGCTGGTGCGCTGGTGTGCCCTGCAGGGCATATCCGCCCGGCCGCTCCATCTCGTCGGCTACGAGGACGAGGCCGAATGAACCGCTTCGCCGAACTGCTCGACCGTCTGGTGCTGACGCCATCGCGCAACGGCAAGTTGAAGTTGCTCATCGACTATTTCCGGTCGGTCCCCGACCCTGACCGGGGCTATGCCCTTGCCGCAGTTACCCGCGATCTCGCATTCAATTCCGTCAAGCCGGCGATGATGCGGGAGCTTGTCGCAGGGCGTATGGATCCGGTCCTCTTCGAATATTCCTACGACTATGTCGGCGATCTGGCAGAGACGATTTCCCTCGTCTGGCCTGAGGCGAACGGAGTTCGGGCGAACGCGGTGCCGGGTGTCGGCGATGTCGTGGAGTTGCTGTTGCAGGCCTCCCGCCAGGACGGCCCGAAGCTGGTCGAGGGCTGGCTCGACCGCATGGACGCCTCGGCGCGCTATGCTCTTCTGAAGCTTGTCACCGGCGGCATGCGCGTCGGAGTGTCGTCACGCCTCGCAAAACAGGCGCTGGCCGATTTCGGAGAAGTGGACGTGACCGAGATCGAGGAGTTGTGGCACGGACTGGAACCGCCCTATGTGCCGCTCTTCGCATGGCTGGAAGGACATCGCGGCAAGCCGGAGAACCTTGCCGCCGCGCCGTTCCGGCCAGTGATGCTTGCCAATCCGGCGCAGGAAGACGATTTCGCCAGGATGAACCCCGCGGAATACGCTGCCGAGTGGAAATGGGACGGCATCCGGGTGCAAGTGACAGTCGAGCGCGGCGTTCGCCGCCTCTTCTCGCGGACCGGAGACGACATTTCCGCCGCCTTCCCGGACCTGCTGGAGCACATGGACTTCGAGGGGGCGATGGACGGCGAACTGCTCGTCGGCAGACCGGGCTGCGACGGCATCGCCATCGGCACCTTCGGCGAACTGCAGCAGCGGCTGAACCGCAAGAGCGTCACGGGAAAACTGCTGCGCGACTATCCGGCCTTCGTGCGCGTCTACGATCTCATGCAGGCGGGAGCGGAAGACCTGCGAGGCCTCTCCTTCGCCGAACGCCGGGGTCGCCTCGCAACCTTCGTCGAAACGCTCCCGGCGGAACGTTTCGACCTTTCTCCCCTGATCGAGTTCGCGGACTGGGACGCGCTCGCGCAGGCGCGCGCGGCGCCGCCGCACCCCATCATCGAGGGCGTGATGCTCAAGCGCTGGGACTCCGCCTATGTGCCGGGCCGTCCGAAGGGTCCCTGGTTCAAGTGGAAGCGCGACCCGTTTCTCGTGGATGCGGTGCTCATGTATGCCCAGCGCGGGCACGGCAAGCGTTCGAGCTTCTATTCCGACTACACCTTCGGCGTCTGGAAGGGCGAGGAACTCGTTCCGGTCGGCAAGGCCTATTTCGGTTTCACCGACGACGAACTGAGACAGATCGACAGGTATGTCCGCGACAACACCCTCGAGCGTTTCGGCCCGGTGCGCAGCGTCCGGGCGGATGCCGCCCACGGCCTCGTCCTCGAGGTCGCCTTCGAAGGGCTGAACCGCTCGGCACGCCACAAGTCGGGCATAGCAATGCGATTTCCCCGCATATCCCGGCTCCGGTGGGACAAGCCGGCCGGCGAGGCGGATCGCCTCGAGACGCTGGAGGAGATGATCGAGGCTGCCGAACGCGCCGCGGCGCCCTGAGCCGGGCGCCCTTGTGCCGCCGCTTTCGCTCGCCTATGTGTTCGGCGGACGAAGAACCACCGAGAGGCTGGGAATGTCGGGCAGGGTCACGCAATTTCTGGGCGATACGCCGGGCCGCACGCTGGTGAAGCTGCTGGTGGTGTCGTTCATTGTCGGCGTCGTCATGAGCGCCCTCGACTGGTATCCGGTCGACGTTTTCTACGCCGCCCGGGATTTCCTGCAGAACCTCTGGGACACCGGCTTCGTCGCGCTCGGCCGGTTCGGGCGCTATCTCGCGCTCGGTGCGGTGGTCGTCGTCCCGGTGTTCGTCGTCCTCCGCGTCTTCAGCGCCCTCGGCCACAGTCGCGGCTGACAGCGGCATCGCGTCTACGGGAAGGATCGCCAGTTTGCATTCGAGCGTTCGCCGCAGCCTGTTCGTCGCGCTCGCGCTTCTCGCCACCGGCCTTTCGGCATGCGGATCGCTGCACGGAAACGGCGAGGTGACCGGCGCGAGGATTGTCAGCGGCGATGCGATCGCCCGCGTCAACGCCTTCCGCGAGGCGAACGGCCAGCCGGCGCTGCAGGTCGATCGGCATGCTTCCCGTGCAGCGCTCGACCAGGCCCGGAACATGGCCGCCCACCAGGTCATGGAGCACAATATCGGCATCGGAGCCGACTTCGCGCGCCGGATGAAGCGAAGCGACGTTCCACTCCCGGCGGCGGAAAACATCGCCACCGGCCAGCGTTCCGTCGACGCGGCCGTCGCCGCGTGGGAGAAGTCACCGCCCCACAGACGCAACATGCTTGGCGGAAGCTACAAGGGCGTCGGGGTCGCCGTTGCGACCGACGCGAAGACCGGCCGCCCCTACTGGTCGATGGTGCTGACCGGCGAGTAGCCGCCTATGCGAAGTCCGCCGCGGTGCGGAACAGGATGAGATGGCGCATGGCGACCGCATCGACGTCGCGCGAATATCCACCGCCGATGACACCGCAAAGCGGGATTCCCAACCTCCGGAAGAAGCCGATCACGGCCGCATCGCGGCGCCGGAGGCCGTCGTCGCTCAGCGCCAGGCGGCCGAGCCGGTCGTGCTCATGCGGGTCGACGCCGGCATTGTAGAAGACGATGTCCGGGCGACATTCCGTGAACGCCCGGCGCAGCACCGATTCCACCGTCTCCATATATGCGTCGTCGCGAACGCCGTCGGGGAGCGGGACGTCGAGATCGGAACGCATCTTCCTTGCCGGATAGTTCTTTTCCGCATGGACGGAAACGGTGAAGACGGCGGGGTCGCCTGCGAAGATCTCGGCCGTTCCATCGCCCTGGTGGACGTCAAGGTCGACGACGAGCGCACGGGCGATCTCTCTGTCGGCGAGCAGCAGCTTCGCCGCCACGCCGACGTCGTTGAATGTGCAGAATCCGGCGCCATGGGCATGCCGCGCATGGTGGCTGCCGCCGGCGGTATTGCAGGCCAGTCCGTGCTCCAGTGCGAGGCGGGCGGCCAGAATCGTGCCGGCGACGGCCGAGCGCGCGCGGAGCGAAACCCGTTCGGTTACGGGGAAGCCGATGCCTTTCTCGATCGCCACCGGCACGTTCGCGTCGATGACCTGGTCGACATAAGAGCGTTCGTGCGCAAGCGCCAGCCAGGCGGCGGGCGCCGGCGATGGAATGCGGATGGTCTCGTCGCTCAGCAGGCCTTCGGCACGCAGGAGCGCACCCAGCCGCGAGTATTTTCCCATCGGAAAGCGGTGGTTCGGATCAAAATGCGCGTCGTAGTTGGGATTGTGGACGATGGGCAGCGACATCGGGGGAAGATATAGCGGCGCTGCCGCTCCGAACCAGCCTCCGCGCGGGAAGAAACGCGTTGCCATCGTTTCGGCGCCGTGCAAGGAACTCCAGCCCCGAAGGAAGCCAGGAGTGTCCCCGTGCAGGAAAACCGCCTGCAGGAACAGACGTCCGCCGACCGGTTCGCGACCCCCGTGAGACCGTTCGCCGTAACCAACCGCGCGGTGCTCGCGATCGCGGTCCCGATGACGCTCGCCTATCTGACGACGCCGCTGCAGGGCCTGGTGGACACCGGCGTCGTCGGCCAGCTCGGCGACGCGGCGCTGATCGGCGGACTTGCGATCGGCACGATCGTCTTCGACCTCCTCTTCAACACCTTCAATTTCCTGCGCTCCGCGACGACGGGACTCGTCGCGCAGGCATTCGGCCGCGGTGACGAAGTCGAGCAACAGGCCATCTTCTGGCGTTCCATTTCCATCGCGCTCGTCTCGGGCACGCTGATGGCACTGCTGGCGCCCGTCATCATACTGATCGGCGGATGGGTCATGGATCCGGGACCGGGCGTGCGCGACGCGATGGCCGCCTACATGGCGATCCGCATCCTGTCGGCGCCCGCCGGGCTCGCCAACTACGCGATCCTCGGCTACCTGCTCGGCCGCGGCGAGAGCGGTGCCGCGCTCTTCCTGCAGGGTCTGGTCAGCGGCATCAACATCGTCCTGTCGATCTACCTGGGCCTGCATCTCGGCTGGGGCGTGACCGGGGTGGCGGTCGGCACCGTCGCCGGCGAGGTGGCCGGCGCCTCGCTCGGCTTCGTCCTTGTCGTCCTGCGCTTTCGCGCCGCCCGCCGCCCGACGCTTGGCCGCATCTTCCACCGGCAGGCCGTCTGGCGCCTGATGTCGCTCAACTGCGACATCATGGTCCGCTCCCTGGCGTTGCTCGGGGCCTTCGCATACTTCACGCGAAGCGGCGCACAGTTCGGAGCCGTGGCTCTTGCCGCCAATGCGATCCTGATGAACATCTTCTTCATCGCCGGCAACTATCTCGACGGTTTCGCCACGGCGGCCGAGCAGATGGTCGGCCGGTCGATCGGAGCGAATTTCCGCCCGGCCTTCGACAGGGCCGTCCGGCTTACGGTGCTGTGGGGCTTCCTGCTGGCGGCGCTCACGGCGCTGCTGTTCATCGTTTTCGGTCACGCCGTCATTGACCTGATGACCACGGCGGCCGACGTGCGTGCCACCGCCCTGACATACCTTCCCTGGGCGGCCCTGACGCCGGTCGCCGGCGTTCTCGCGTTCGAAATGGACGGCGTCTTCATCGGCGCGACCTGGTCCCGCGACATGCGTAACATGATGGTTCTGTCGCTCGCCGTCTTCGTCGGCCTCATCTGGCTGGCCGTGCCGTTGCTCGCCAATCACGGCCTGTGGCTGGCGCTCAACGTCTTCCTCGGTCTGCGCGGGTTCAGCCTGGTCGCGATCCTCGGGCGGCGTGCGGCGGGTACCTTTCCGCCCTACTGATCGGCGAGCTTGCGCATCGCCCAGACGTCGGCCCGGGTATCCCGCAGCGCGGAGAGGCCGGTCAGGCCTTCCCGGTCGCAGAGCGTGGAGAGGCCGCGCACGATCCGCGCGACGAGCCCCGGCCCGCCATAGACGAGACCGGTGTAGAGTTGCACCAGGTCGGCTCCGGCGCGGATCTTCTCCGCCGCGGTCTCGGTAGAATCGACGCCGCCGACGCCGACGATCGGCAGGTGCGGGCCGAGCCGTACCCGCAGCTTTGCGAGAACGATCGTCGAGCGCTCGAACAGAGGCCGGCCCGACAGGCCGCCCGCTTCTCCGGCCAGCCGCCGGTCTTTCAGCCCGGTGCGCGCCGTCGTCGTGTTCGAGACGATCAGTCCGTCGAGTCCGTGGCGTTGCGCGGCGGCCGCGATGTCGTCAAGCTCGGCCTCCGTGAGGTCGGGCGCGATCTTGAGGAAGACCGGCGAGCGTTTCCCTCGGCGGCCGGCTTCCTCGTCCCGCGCGCCGAGGACGGCGGACAGCAGTTCGTCGAGCGCATCGCGCTCCTGCAGCTTGCGAAGGCCCGGGGTGTTCGGAGATGAGATGTTGGCGGTGAAGTACGAGGCGACGTCATAGAAGGTGCGGATGCCCGAGACATAGTCGCTGACCCGGTCGGCACTGTCCTTGTTCGCGCCGATGTTGACGCCGATGATCCCGCCGCGCCGGTCTGCCTTCAGGCGGCGGAGCGCTTCGGCGTGACCGCAATTGTTGAAGCCCATGCGGTTGATGACCGCGCGGTCGCGCGGCAGCCGGAAGAGCCGCGGCCGGGGATTGCCTTTCTGGGGCTCGGGCGTGAGCGTTCCGACCTCGACGAAACCGAAGCCGAGCCGCTGCAGGGCATAGGGCACCTCGGCGTTCTTGTCGTAGCCCGCGGCAATGCCGACGGGGTTTGCGAACGGCAGCCCGGCGACGATCGAGTTGAGCCGCTGGTCGGCGCTCTCCGGCGCCTTGGGAACGACGCCGCTCTGCAGCGCGCGGATCGACAGGCCGTGGGCCCGCTCCGGGTCGAGCGCGAAGGCGAAGCGCCGTGCCGCCGCGTCGAGGAACCGGCTCACCCATCCATCTCCGGGAAGAGATGGCGGCCGTCGGGGCCGAGCGGAAGGGGCTTCGCCCAGGCCACGGCATCGAGAGGAAGCGGGGCGTAGAGGTGCGGAAAGAGGTCGCCGCCGCGTGACGCCTCGTACCTGAGGGCGTCTCCGAGGGCGTCCGGCCGCACGGCCACCAGCAGCAGGTCGTCCTTGCCCGCGAAATGCCTCGCCGCGGTCTCGCGGGCCTGGCCGGCCGTGGAAAAATGGATGAACCCGTCCGCATGGTCCACGGGCGCGCCCGCGAAGACGCCGGCCTTTTCCGCTTCCTCCCAGAGGGCACGGGGCGCGATCTTGTATATCATGTCGCTCATCGTCCGTTTCCTACCGGCATTTGAACCTCCCGGAAAGGGCATCGTTGGCCGATCGGGGAATTTCGGCTTCAATTCCCAATCAGGCCGTTGTTCAGTGATATCAGGAAAGACCGACAAAGGAGGGTCCGATCATGAGTACAGGCTCGCTTGCCGCCGCAGCGATGGTCCTGGCCGCGGCTCTGTCGCTGCCGCCGTTCGCCGCCGCGCAGGAAAAGCCGGCGGCCGGTCGCTACTCGATGCAGGCCGTCGACGGTGGCGTCGTCCGGATGGACAACCGTACCGGAGAGATGTCGCTTTGCCGCGTCGAAGCCGGGAAGATGGCCTGCGATATCGCCACCGACCAGCGCAGCGCCCTGCAGGCCAGGATCGACGAACTTGAGAAGCGCGTGGCGCGGCTGGAAGGCCAAGCACGCGACCGAAGTGCCGAGACCGCCCCCCTGCCGACCGACAAGGATCTCGACCGCGCCATGAACGCCTTTGAACGCGTCATGCGCCACGTCTTCAAGATGGTCGACAACCTGAACCGGGACTTCCGGGAGCGCCCGAAACCCGAGGATGGATCCGCCGGGGGTGCCGAGAAGACTTGAACAGGCCGCAGCAAAGCCGGTAAATGATCCTGTGCCGGCGCGCGGGGGGCTGCGGCAACGGCTGCGACCCGAAGCGGCTCCTTGGTCCGCCGTGTCGCGGGCCGCCGGCGGGTGCCGACGGGAGGTGGCTGCGGTGACGGACAGGACCACGATCATAATTGCCGACGACCATCCGCTCTTTCGCGGTGCCCTTCGGCATGCGCTCTCGGGCCCTGATCAGGAGCCGCTGATCGTCGAGGCAGGCGACGCGCAGGCGGCCCGCCAGGCGGCGGCCGAGCATCCCGATGCACATCTGATGCTCTTCGATCTGACGATGCCAGGTGCCAGCGGACTCTCCGGCCTGATGGCGCTCAGGGCGGAATTCGTCAATCTCCCAGTCGTGGTGGTTTCCGCCACGGACGACCCGTCCACGGTACGCCGGGCGGTCGAAATGGGCGCCTCGGGCTTCATCTCGAAGTCGGCGAGCATCGATGAGATCAGGGCGGGCGTAAAGGCCGTGCTTGCCGGCGAGATATGGACTCCCGAGAATATCGACCTCGGCACCGAGCAGGATCCCGAGGTCGCCGACCTGATCAGGCGCATCCAGACGCTGACCCCTCAGCAGAGCCGCGTCCTCAGCATGCTGGCTGAAGGCCTTCTCAACAAGCAGATCGCCTACGAGCTCGGCGTGTCCGAGGCGACGATCAAGGCGCACGTCTCCGCCGTCCTGCAGAAGCTCGACGTCGACAGCCGGACCCAGGCCGTCATCCGGCTGTCGCGGATCGGTGCCGACGCGCTGCTGCAAAGCACCTGAGCACCTACTCGGCGGCGCTGCGCCGGGTGACGGCCGCACGGTTGAGATAGGCCCTGAGCGCGCCGGGCCTGATGGGCTTGTTCTGAACGGTGACGCCGCGCGCCTGCGCCTCGGCGCGGACCTCCTGGGAGCGGTCCGCCGTGATGAGCAGGCCGGGCACCGCTTCCCCCCATGCCGCCCTCAACTGGTCGATCGCCTCGATCCCCGTCCCGTCGTCGAGGTGATAGTCGGCGATCACGACGTCGGCCTTCTCGCCGGCTTCGGCGAGTTCCCGCGCCGTCGCCAGCGAGGTCGCGGTCCGCACCTGGCAGCCCCAGCCGCCGAGCAGCAGCTTCATGCCCTCCAGTATGCTCGTCTCGTTGTCGATGCAGAGCGCCGTCAGCCCGTCGAGCCTGAATCCGGGAGCGCCCGTGATCGCCGTCGGTTCGCCGGCCGGCCGCATCGCCGGGGCGGAGGCGCGCGGGATCTCCACTCGGAAATCCGTGCCACGACCGGGGCGCGAGTTCGAGCCGGACCGCGTGGTTGAGGACGCGGGCTATGCGGTCGACGATCGACAGCCCGAGGCCGAGCCCGGTGGCCGTCCGCGCCCCCTCGTCGAGGCGAGCGAATTCCTTGAAAACCGTCTGGAACTTGGCCGACGGGATGCCGATGCCGGTGTCGACCACCTGCACCTGGACATGGTCGCCCGCGTGGCGGACGCCGATCAGGACGCGTCCGCCGCGCGTGTATTTGATGGCGTTCGAGACGAGGTTCTGGATCAGCCGCCTGAGCAGGTTCGGGTCGGAGCGCACATGCACCGATGTCTCCACCACGGTGAAACGCAGGTTTTTCTCGTGCGCGATAGGTGCGAAGTCGGTGGCTACGCGCCTCAGGACGTCGTCGAGGGGGAAGACGGACATTTGCGGCTTCATCGCACCGGTGTCGAGCCGGGACAGGTCCAGTACCGCTCCGAGAATCGTCTCCACCGACTCCAGCGAGGAATTGATGTGGCGCACCAGTTCCCTTTCGTCGGAGGCGCCAAGGCGTTCCACCAGCGAGGATGAATAGAGCCGCGCAGCGTTGAGCGGCTGCAATATGTCATGGCCGACCGCGGCGAGGAACCGGGTCTTGCCGATGTTGGCTTCCTCGGCGGCGGCCTGGGCCTCCTTCAGTTCGCGGTTGACGGCGGTGAGTTCGGCGGTGCGTTTGGCGACGCGTGCCTCCAGCGTCTCGTTGGCCTGCTTCAGCGCCAGGTCCGCGGCGACCCTCTCGGTGATGTCCGCGTATGTCGTCACGAAGCCCTTGTCGGGCATGGGATTGGAGCGGATCTCGATGATCCGCTGCCTGGCCTTTATCGTCAGCTGGAAGGCCTCGGTCGTGGTCAGCCGGTTGCGTATGAACGTGTCGCGCTCCTCTGCCGCCACGTCGCCGCGGCGGACGAGGATGTCCATGATTCTCTCGAGGGGAAAGCCGACCTGCCCGACGGTCTCCGGCAGGTCGAGCAGCGTCCGGAATCGCGTGTTCCACACGGTCAGCCGGCGCGCGCCGTCGAAGACGCTGATGCCCTGGTCCATCTGGCCGAGCGCCGTCTCGAGCAGGTCGTGATTGTATTGCAGCGCCTCGGAGGCCTCGTCGAGCAGCCTGGCGGTTTCCGGCGACGTGTCGCCCGTCTTCTGGAACAGGAGTGAAAGTACCAGCCGCGCCGAGGCGGACCCGATCGCGCTGCCGAGCAGCCGCTCGGCTGCCCGCACCAGCGCCATGTCCGCCGGCTCCGCGGCCACCAGTTCCTGCCCCGAGGATGCCTCGTAGCTCTGGAACGAGCGGCGCGTCCTGGCCGTACCGAGATAGCGGGCCACCGTCTGCTCCAGTTCTCCGACGGAAACCTTCGTGCGCCAGCGACCGGTGAGCGGACTGGCGATCGAGCGCTGCGGGATGAAGACACCTGCCTGGATGCGTTCCAGGGGCTTCGGCGCCCGCGACAGCGAACCGGCGACGAACAGCGCCACGTTGGCGAGAAGGCTGAGGATCACGGCGTTGACGAGCGGGTCCGATTCCGGGCCAGACGCCCATGCCGGGCCCGGCGTCAGGAAATCGAGCACGGAGGCGGCGAAACCCACCGTGCTCGGGCCGCCAAGACTCGGAACGAAGAGCAGTATGGTCCAGATCGCCATGCCGCCGAGGAGTCCGGCGATCGCCCCGCGCGCGTTGGCCTGCCGCCAGACGAGGCCGCCGAGGAGAGGCGGAGCGAACTGCGATATCGCGGCGAATGACAGGAGCCCGATCGAGGCAAGACCGCCGTTGAGGTCGGCTGCGCTGTAGTAGAAATAGCCGAGCAGCATCACGCCGAGGATGGCCGTGCGCCGGACGGTCAGGATTGTCGAGCCGAAATCGCCCGGCACGGCGCCTCGGCGCACGACGTTCGGGCGCAGGAAGAGCGGCATCACGATGTCGTTCGAGACCATGATCGCCACCGCCACGGAAGCCACGATCACCATCGCCGTCGCCGCTGAAAAGCCGCCGAGAAACGCCGCCAGCGTCACGAAGGGCAGGCCGTGGGCGAGAGGGACGGTCAGCACGTAGAGATCGCGGTCGCCGACCCCTGCGAACGTGGAGAGGCCTGCGATGGCGACCGGCACCACGAACAGGTTGATCGCGACGAGATAGAGAGGAAACAGCACGCCCGCGAGCCGCAGCTCGCTCGGCGACCGGTTCTCCACCACGGTGACGTGGAACTGCCTCGGCAGCATCAGGACTGCGAAGCCCGACAGCACGGTCAGCACGATCCAGCGCGCGAGCGGCGTCTCGTGGCCCAGCCGCGCCATGATCTCCGGGCTCGCACGCGCCGTGGCGACGAGATCCCCGAAGCCGTCGAATATGCCGAAGACGACGACGAGGCCAACGGTCGTGATGGCGACGAGCTTGACCATCGATTCCGTCGCAATTGCCAGGATGAGCCCGTCCTGGTGCTCGGTGGCGTCGGTATGGCGCGTGCCGAAGACCACTGCGAAGAGCGCGAGCGATATCGTCACCGCGAACGAGATGTCGGAGAATACGACGTGCATGGTCGAGGGACGGGCCGGAAACGTCGCGTTTGTCAGTGTCGCGACCGAGTCAGAGACCGCCTTGAGCTGCAGCGCGATGTAGGGAATCGTGCCGAGGACCGCGATGATCGCCACGAGGGCCGCGATCGTTGGGTTCTTGCCGTACCGCGCCGCGATGAAGTCGGCGATCGACGTCAGGCGCTCCGCCTTGGCGAGCCCGACGATGCGCCGGAGAATCGGCATGCCGGCGGTGAACATGATTACCGGGCCGATATAGATGCCCAGAAACTCGAGCCCGTGCTGCGTTGCCAGGCCGACGGCCCCGAGATAGGTCCAGGATGTGCAGTAGACCGCCAGGCTCAGCGAATAGATGATCGGCCGCGGCGCCGTGCCGGGCATCCGCAGCGCGCTCCGCCGGTCGCCGTAGCTCGCCACGCCGAAAAGCAGCAGCAGGTAGGTCAGCGCCGTTGCGAAGAGTATCCAGCCAGGCAGCATGCTCCCTCCCGGAGCCCGTGGATCGCCGTTTCGGCGTGGGACCTAGAATAGACGTGGCGACGGCGAGCGCAACTCGGCGCGCCGTTCCCGGCAGACGTTTGCCGGTCGCCGTACCCGGCCGCGAAATTGCGCTGCCATACCGCAGGAGTTGTGCTAACGTCCGCCCGTTCTCGGTGCGTCGCCCGCTTCGGGGCTCTCAAGACGGGCGCTTCTGGAAGGGGAGACCTGCATGCTCAACGAGTTCAAGGAATTCATATCCAAGGGCAACGTCATGGACCTTGCCGTCGGTGTGATCATCGGCGGCGCCTTTGGCCTGATCGTGAAGTCGCTGACCGACGACGTCATCATGCCGGTCGTCGGCGCGATCTTCGGCGGCTTCGACTTCTCGAATTATTTCCTGGCACTGTCGAGCGGCGTTACGGCCCAGACACTTGCGGAGGCGCGCAAGCAGGGCGCGGTCTTCGCCTACGGCAATTTCATCACGGTGGTCATCAATTTCCTCATCCTCGCGTGGATCATCTTCCTGATGGTCAAGGGCGTCAACACGCTGCGTCGCAGGATGGAACGCAACGAGGAGCCCGCCCCGGAAGTCCCGCCCGCACCGCCGGCCGACGTGCAGCTGCTGACCGAAATTCGCGACCTGCTGAAGGGGCGCGCCTGACGGGCGCTTTCCGGCGCCGGCCGACGGCCGGCGTTGCAGGATCACGGATCTGCATGGATCGATCAACGCTTGTGACGTGATCGTCGCATCAAACGGCGCTATTCCTCCATGGTCAAAACTGCAGCCTGGAGACGGCCTTGTTCGACCTTTCTTCCCTGAGTCCCCGCGCGGCCAACGCGCCGGAGAGCGGCATCGTCGCCGTCGTCAACCACGGCCGCCTGCGCGAGGGGTTGATTCCGTTGTGGGCCGGCGAGGGCGACCTTCCGACGCCTGCCTTCATCGGCGATGCGGCGAGTCGCTCCCTGGCGGCTGGCGAAACCTTCTACACCTGGCAGCGCGGCATTCCGGAATTGCGTGCTGCCCTGGCCCGCTATCATGCGCGCTTCTACCAGGGGCCGTTCTCGCCGGAGATGTTCTTCGTGACCGGCTCCGGCATGCAGGCGATCAAGCTTTCGATCGAGGCCGTCACGTCGCCGGGCGACGAGGTTCTCTTCTTCTCGCCGGCCTGGCCCAACTTTCCAGCCGCCGTCGGCCTTTCGGGTGCGGTTGCGAGGCCCGTGCGCTTCGTCCACGAAGAGGGCAGCTGGTCGCTCGACGTCGACCGTATCGAGGCGGCGATCTCGCCGAGGACGCGATGCCTCTTCGTCAACACGCCTTCGAACCCGACCGGGTGGACTGCGAGCCGGGACGAGCTCCGGTCCATTCTCGACATCGCGCGCCGGCATGGGCTCTGGATCATCGCCGACGAGATCTATGCGCGCTTCCACTACGCCGGCGGACGAGCGCCGTCGCTGCTCGACCTTCGCGAGGAGGACGACCGCATCATCTTCGTCAACTCGTTTTCGAAAAACTGGTCGATGACGGGCTGGCGGGTCGGCTGGATCGTCGCGCCTCCTGAAATGGGCCAGGTGATCGAGAACCTCATCCAGTACTCGACGTCCGGCGTCGCGCCGTTCCTCCAGCGCGCCGCCGTCGCCGCGCTGGAGCAGGGGGACCTGCTCGTCGAGGAGAACATCGCCCGCGCAAGCCGCGCCCGCGACGTCCTTTGCGAGGCGCTGCTCTCGACGAACCGCATCGCCATGCGGAAGCCCGACGGCGCCTTCTACGCCTTCTTCACCGTCGACGGCGTCGACGACACGATGGCGACGGCAAGGGACATCGTCGACCGGGCAGCCGTGGGGCTGGCCCCCGGCGTGGCCTTCGGCGAGGGCGGCGAGAAATTCTTCCGCGCCTGTTTCCTGCGCCGCCTCGACCAGGTGGAGGAAGCGGCCGGACGCCTCGCCTCCTATTTCGCCGCCCTGTGACGGCCGCCGGCGCTGCCGCTTTCAGCTTCCTGTCACGTCCGTCCTGAAGCATGCGTTCGAGGTTGCGGCTCCCGCGAAGGCGAGGCCCGCGCAGGTTCTGCCGCCTTCAAAGGGAGCAAGAGATCGCATGAAGCGGATATTGAAGCGCGGCGCGGCCGTAGCGGGAGTTCTTCTCGTCCTGGCGGCGGGACTGCTCCTTGCCCAGGACGCGTCGGGGAATTTCCACACGGTCGTCCCGGGCCAGTTCTATCGCTCCGGCCAGCTTTCCGCCGGGCAGCTGATGGAATTCCAGAGCGCCTACGGCATCCGGACGATCATAAACCTTCGGGGCTCCAATCCCCAGTCCGCCTGGTACCGGCGCGAGGTGAAGGCATCGCACGACCTCGGCATCGCCCACGTCGACTTCCGAATGTCGGCGGGCGTCCTGCTGACGAAGGACCGGGCCGAGCAGCTGATCCGCATCATGGAGAAGGCCAGGAAACCGATACTCGTGCACTGCCAGGGCGGGGCGGACCGCAGCGGCCTCGTATCCTCCCTTTACATGGCGGCGGTCCGCAAGGCTGGCGAGTTTGCGTCGGAGAGCGAGCTTTCCATACGCTACGGGCACATCGGCATCCCGTATCTCTCGCGCACCTACGCCATGGACAGGAGCTGGCAGCACCTGGAGCCATGGCTCGGCTTCGGCAAGTCCTGAACCTCTGCGACGGTTTCGGGGCGAAGGCGGAGGCCCGGCTGGCTGCCGGTCCTCCGCATCGCCGGTGCGGCTTGGTGCCCCGCTAGTTGGCGCCGGCCTTCTCGACGAACTTGTTCGTATAGGTGCTGGTGACGTCGATGTTGGCCTTGGCGACGTCTGGCGAACCGACGCTGAAGACCGCGAGAACGGCCTTCGCTCCCTTCGGATCCATGGCGCCGTCCTTGGAATACATCGGGATCGTGTTCTTCAGTGCGGCGAGGTAGGCATCCTTGTCCTTGCCGACCATCTCCTTGGGCATCTTGCTCATGATCTCCTCGGCGGAGTGCGAATGGATCCACTTGAGCGTGTTCACGACGGCGTTGGCCATCGCCTGTGCTTCCTTCGGATGGTCCTTCAGCCACGCGACCCTGGTGTAGAACGCGCCGCCCGGATAGTCGCCGCCGAAGACGGCCTCGGTATCCTTCTGGCTGCGGGTGTCCGTGAGGATCCGCAGGTTCTTGTACTTGTTCTGCAGGATGGTCACCGCCGGGTCGAGCATGACGGCCGCATCGATGCGCCCCTGCTCCATGGCGGCGACGGCCGTGCCGCCGAGACCGACGCCGATCACCGAGGCGGAATCCGTCTCGAGGCCGTTCTTTTTCAGCAGGTACTTTAGGAAGAAGTCGGTCGAGGAACCGGGAGCGCTGACGCCCACCTTCTTGCCCTTGAGGTCCTTGATCGACGTGATCTTCTCGCTTTCGCCCGGCGCGACGACGAGCACGAGGCCGGGAAACCGGTCGTAGACGACGAAGGCCTGCATGTGCTGGTTCTTGGCCGCGAGTTCGACCGTATGGTCGAAATAGCCGGAAACCACGTCTGCGCTCCCCCCGATGACGGCGGTCAGCGCCTGCGAACCGCCCTTGAAATTGACCATCTCGACGTCGACGCCGGCCTTCTTGAAGTTGCCGAGCTGCTTCGTCAGCACAGTCGGCAGGTAGCACAGGCAAGAGGCGCCGCCGATCGCGAGCGTTACCTTGGACTGCGCCGCCGAGATGCCACCCATTGCCAGTAGCGCAGCGCCTGCTGCGATCAGTTTCCCGAATGTCCTCATTGTCTCCTCCTTCTTCCGATTCATGTCAGCGATCGCCCGGGCTCGGCGGCCGCCAGACAAGCAGCCGACGTTCGACCAGGGTGACGCACCAGTCAATGACCAGCACGAAGGCGGCCAGCACGAACATGCCGGCAAAGACGCCCGCGACGTCGAACATGCCTTCCGCCTGCTGGATGAGGTAGCCGAGCCCCGCCGCCGATCCGAGGTATTCGCCGACCACCGCGCCGACCACGGCGAAGCCGATCGAGGTGTGCAGCGACGAAAACATCCAGGACAGCGCCGAAGGCAGGTAGACGTGCCGCAGCAACTGCCGTTCGTTCATGCCGAGCATGCGCGCGTTGGACAGCACCGTCGTGTCCACTTCCTTGACGCCCTGGTAGACGTTGAAGAAGACTATGAAGAAGACGAGCGTGAAGCCGAGCGCCACCTTCGACCAGATGCCGAGGCCGAACCAAAGCGTGAAGATCGGCGCGAGAACGACGCGCGGCAAGGCGTTCGCGCCCTTCACGTAGGGATCGAAGATCGCGGCCAGCCGCGGCTTTCGCGCAAACCAGAATCCGACGACGATCGCCGCGAGCGAGCCGATGATGAAGGAGAGCGCGGATTCGAGCAGGGTGATCCATAGATTGTACCAGATCGATCCGCCGGAGAACCAGTCCCAAATCTGCGCGGCGACCCCGCCGGGCGTGGCGAAGAAGAAGGCGATCGAGGAGGGATCGCCGATCAGGCGGGTGGTCGAGGCGACCTGCCAGAACGCGACGATGACGATGGCGACGCCGATCTGTGCGGCGACGAGCGATGTGCGGTTCAAGCCGAGCCTCCTGCGGGCAGGCCGGGATAGGCTTTCAGAACCTCTGTCTTCAGCATGTGCCAGATTTCCCGGTGAATTTGCTGGAAGGCAGGGTCGAGCTTGATCTCGCTGATATCCCGCGGCCTTTCGAGCGGGATCGGGAAGTCGCCGATGATGCGGGCGGCGGGTCCGGCGGACATGATGACGACCCGGTCGGCGAGCGAGATCGCCTCCTCGAGGTCGTGCGTGACGAACATGACGGCCTTGCGGTTCTCCGACCACAGCCGCAACAGGAGATCGCCCATGATCAGCCGCGTCTGCGCGTCGAGCGGTCCGAATGGCTCGTCCATCAGGATGATCTCGGGATCGCGGATCAGCACCTGCGCGAGTGCCACGCGCTTTCGCTGGCCACCGGAGAGCATGTGCGGGTACCGGTCCGCGAACGGTGCGAGCCCGACGCGGCCAAGCCACTCGTGCGCCTTCTCGCGCGCCATCCTGCGCCGCGTCCCGGCGATCTCCGGGCCGATCGCCACGTTCTCTATCGCGGTCTTCCAGGGCATCAGCGCATCCTGCTGGAAGAGATAGCCCGACTTGAGATTGAGGCCGGCGAGCCGGACCCCGAAGATGTCGATCTCGCCCCGGGCGGGACGCACGAGGCCAGCCGCGGCGTTGAGCAGGGTGGATTTTCCGCAGCCCGTGGGGCCGACGATGGCGACGAACTCCCCGGCTGCGACCGCGATGTCGGTACGCTCGACCGCCGTGAAGAAGCTCCTGCCGGCCACCGGGAACTCGATCGACACACCGTCGAGCTTCACTGCCGCCGGCGGCATGGCCTCCGCGCTGCTCGCCGGCGCGCTTCCCGTTGCGCCCGCCGGCATCACATGCACTCCCCGCCCGGCCCGGCCCCGCCGGTCGTTCCTCCCCGGGAGCGGGACGCCGCATCGCCCCGGCGGATCGTGTGAAGCACCCTGAAAGTCAAAGAAATTTCCTCCAGCAGAGCTTCTAGCCGCCCGGCAGCGGAAATGACAAGCCCGCGACGCAACCTTCACCCTCGCACAGGCAATCCGCCGCGCTCCATGTGACGCGGACAATGTGCGAAAATGCCGGAAAACTGGTGCTGCCGGAGAGATTTGAACTCTCGACCTCTCCCTTACCAAGGGAGTGCTCTACCCCTGAGCTACGGCAGCCGTCGGGACGCGCGCGGTGGGCGTCTCCGGACGGGGCGCCTCTTGCCATAGCTTTTCGGGCAGTGCAAGCCGCAAATGGCCGGCGCCGGACTTC
Source organism: uncultured Alphaproteobacteria bacterium (assembly GCA_963760965.1). Lineage (GTDB taxonomy): Bacteria > Pseudomonadota > Alphaproteobacteria > Rhizobiales > Rhizobiaceae > Pararhizobium_B. Next base: position 234,021 of record CAVXEW010000002.1, on the reverse strand, counting down.
CGGCCGGCCGGAAGGGCTGGTTTCACTCGCGGCTTTCGGGTATGCCGCTGCGATGACTCGTGAGGATGCGGAGAAACCGGCCGGGGCGGGCCGTGCGGGTGCAGACGCGAGGCGGGAGCGCCTCGCGGCCGAGTTGCGGGCCAACCTGAAGCGACGCAAGGCCCAGGCAAAGGCGCGCCGAGCCGGTGCTGCGGAGGAGAGTCCCGGCACGGATTCGCCGGATCGCGAGCCAGGGGACGGTCAAGCGCGTTAGGGGCTCGTTTACCATTCGCGGCGCAGGCTTCGCCGATTGCGCCCAGACGTTCGACAGGAAAGGCGGGCCTTCGCGTCCGGCAGGGAATCACATGGATCGAATCAGAATCGTCGGCGGTCATCCGCTGAACGGGACCATACCGATTTCGGGCGCGAAGAACGCGGCCCTGCCGCTCATGATCGCGTCGCTGCTCACCGACGACACGCTGACGCTGGAGAACGTGCCGCATCTGGCCGACACCGAGCAACTGATCCGGATCCTCGGCAACCACGGCGTAGACATCATGGTCAACGGCCGCCGGGAACGCCAGAACGACGGCTACTCGCGCACGATCCACTTCACCGCGCGCAGCATAGTTGAGACGACGGCCCCCTACGAGCTGGTCTCCAAGATGCGGGCGAGCTTCTGGGTGATCGGACCGCTGCTGGCGCGCACCGGCGAGGCGCGGGTCTCCCTGCCCGGCGGCTGCGCCATCGGTACGCGGCCGGTGGACCTGTTCATCGACGGACTGAAGGCTCTCGGGGCCGAGATCGACATCGACAACGGCTACGTCGACGCCAGGGCACCGAAAGGACTGACCGGCGGACACTACGCCTTCCCGAAGGTCTCCGTCGGTGCCACCCACGTCTTGATGATGGCCGCTTCGCTGGCGAACGGCTCGAGTCTCATCGAGAACGCGGCGCGCGAGCCCGAAGTGGTCGACCTCGCCAACTGCCTGAACGCCATGGGCGCCCGGATTTCCGGGGCCGGCACCTCGACGATCACCATCGAGGGCGTGACCTCGCTCGCCGGAGCCCGGCACCGCGTCCTGCCCGACCGCATCGAGACAGGAACCTATGCCATGGCCGTCGCGATGACCGGCGGCGACGTCATGCTGCAGGACACCCAAGGCGCCCTGCTCGAGACGGCACTGGACACGCTGAGGGCCGCCGGCGCCGAGGTTACCGAGACGAACTCGGGCATTCGCGTGCGGCGCAACGGCGCCGGGCTCTTCCCGGTCGACGTGCGCACCGATCCGTTCCCGGGCTTCCCGACCGATCTGCAGGCCCAGTTCATGGCGCTGATGACGAGGGCCAGGGGCACCTCGCACATCACCGAGACCATTTTCGAGAACCGCTTCATGCACGTGCAGGAACTGGCCCGGCTGGGCGCCAGGATTTCGCTGTCCGGCCAGACCGCGACGGTGGAGGGCGTCGAGCGGCTCAAGGGCGCGCCCGTCATGGCGACGGACCTGCGCGCATCCGTGTCCCTGGTCATCGCCGGCCTCGCCGCGGAAGGCGAAACCGTCGTCAACCGCGTCTATCACCTCGACCGCGGCTTCGAGCGCCTCGAGGCCAAGCTCGGGCGCTGCGGCGCCGAGGTCGAGCGCGTCAGCGGCTGATCGCGCGGATGCGGCGCCGCGGAATGCGTTGCACGATCCGGCGCGCATGCCTATGTCTGCCTGCACGCTGTCCGGGCAGACGAGGACAAGAACCGTGACGACAGACGAACGCCTCAGGCTCGTGGGCCTCGACGCAGAGGACCTCGAGGTAATCTCCGCCCATGTGCAGGACGCGGTCTTCCGCGTCGGCGATCTCGAATACGTCCCGCGCCGGCGCCAGTTCCTGCTGGTCGGCAACCGGTTCGTGTGGGAACAGGCCGGCGGTATCCGGCGGAAATCATACGAGCGCCGCCGCTCCGTCCTGCATTTCGGCCGCGTCGGCGCCGTGCGCACTCTCGGCATCGATCGCAGCAGGCCCGACGACGTGCTCTCGCTGCTGTCGCTGCGATACGAGCCCGGCACGACGCCGCCGGCGGGAGAAATCGAACTGATCTTCGCCGGCGCCGCCTCCATCCTGCTCGACGTGGAATGCATCGAAGTGCAGCTGGCAGACCAGGCGGGCGCCTGGGAAACGCGCTTTCGTCCGAGGCATCCCTGAGCGGAAATCGCCCGCTTCGCCTCCGGGACAATTCCAATCGGGCGGAACTCGCTTTAAGGAAGGGGCCGAACGACCATCGCGGCCGCAGCCGCCCGAGGACGCCCAGGAGCAGACATTGGCCATCAGGCTTGACCGCAGCCACCCGGAATTCGAAGCGGACTTCGCCGCCTTCCTGTCTACGAAGCGCGAGGTCTCCGAAGACGTCGACGCGGCTGTTCGCGACATTATCGCCGACGTGCGCGCGCGCGGGGACGCCGCGCTGGCCGACTACACGCGCCGTTTCGACGGCATCGACCTCGCCGAAGCGGGCATGGCGGTCACGCGTGCCGAAGTCGACGAGGCGGTGGCCGGGGTCGACCGGGAGACGCTGTCGGCGCTCGAGTTCGCGGCCGAGCGGATCCGGCGCCACCACGCCCGGCAGCTTCCGGCGGACGATGTCTACGTGGACGCGACCGGCGTCGGGCTCGGCGGTCGCTGGACGGCGATAGAGGCGGTCGGTCTCTATGTGCCCGGTGGCACCGCCGCCTACCCGAGTTCCGTGCTGATGAACGCTCTCCCGGCGGCTGTCGCCGGTGTCGACCGCATCGTGATGGTCGTGCCCGCGCAGAACGGCCGCCACGACCCCGCGGTGCTGGCGGCAGCGCGGATCGCCGGCGTCAGCGAGATCTACCGCATCGGCGGCGCGCAGGCCGTTGCCGCGCTCGCCTACGGCACCGCGACGATCGAGCCGGTCGCCAAGATCGTCGGTCCCGGCAATGCCTATGTGGCGGCGGCCAAGCGCCGGGTCTTCGGCACGGTGGGCATCGACATGATCGCCGGTCCCTCCGAGGTTCTCGTCATCGCCGACGCGAAGAACGATCCCGATTGGATCGCTGCCGATCTTCTGGCCCAGGCCGAGCACGACCCGGCGGCCCAGTCGATCCTGATTACGGACGACGCCGCGTTCGCGGATGCGGTCGAGGAAGCCGTCGAAAGGCAGCTGACCACTCTCCCGCGCGCTGCGACGGCCGCCCGGAGCTGGCGGGACTTCGGCGCCATCCTCCTCGTGCCGGATTTCGAGGCGGCAGTGCCGCTGGCCGACCGCATCGCGGCGGAGCACCTGGAGCTGGCGCTCGACGCGGCGGAGGACCTTCTCCCGAAGATTCGCAATGCCGGTGCGATCTTCGTCGGGCGCCACACGCCGGAGGTCATCGGGGACTATGTCGGCGGCTCCAACCACGTCCTTCCGACGGCGCGGTCGGCGAGGTTCTCCTCGGGCCTCTCCGTGCTCGACTACATGAAACGCACTTCCATTTTGCGTCTCGGGCCGGAGCAACTGCGCGCTCTCGGCCCCGCGGCCGTCACCCTCGCCAGGGCCGAAGGCCTGGAGGCGCACGCCCGCTCCGTCGCAATACGGCTGAACCTCTAGGACGGGCGGCATGGCGCGGGCCGACCCATTTCGCCTGATCGACGTCGTGCTCGACGAGAGCATCGGGCGCTCCACGCCCGATGTCGAGCATGAGCGGGCGGTCGCAATCTTCGACCTGATCGAGGAGAACAGCTTCCGGCCGGTCGGCCACGAGGGCGGCCCGTACCGGCTCCGGCTTTCCCTCGTCGATTCGAAGCTCGTCTTCGAGATCGCGACGGAAGAGGGGAGCCCGGTCGCCACCCATATTCTCTCCCTGACGCCGTTCCGCCGCATCGTGAAGGACTATTTCATGATCTGCGAGAGCTACTACGAGGCGATCCGCTCGTCGACGCCGAGCCAGATCGAGGCGATCGACATGGGGCGTCGCGGCGTGCACAACGAGGGATCGCAGACCCTCGTGGACCGTCTCCGGGGCAAGATCGAGATGGACTTCGACACGGCCCGGCGGCTGTTCACGCTGATCTGTGTCCTGCACTGGCGCGGCTGATGATGACGGCGGCCGGCAGCCTGCGCCCAGGCAAGCCCGCTCTGCCCGGGTCCGTGCTCTTCGTCTGCGGCATGAACGCGATCCGCTCCCCGATGGCCGAGGTGCTTGCCCGCCGCATCCTGCCGCGCGGCACCTATATCGCCTCTGCCGGCGTTCGGGCCGGCGAGCGCGATCCCTTTGTCGACGCGGTCCTCGCCGAGATCGGGCTGACGCTCGATCGGCGCCAGCCGCAGACGCTCGAACAGCTCGAGGACGACTATTTCGACCTGATCGTCACCCTGGCGCCGGAAGCCCATCACACCGCGCTCGACATGAACCGGGCGAACGCCGTCGACGTCGTGTACTGGCCGACGCAGGACCCGAGCGCGGTCACGGGCACGCGCGAGCAGATACTGGCTGCCTACCGGCAGGTTCGCGACCATCTGGAGGCTCTGATCGAAGCGCGCTTCGGTTGAAGGCGGCGCCGGCGCGTGCGTCGATCAATTCGGTTCACAAAGGGTCGACGATTGTGTAGGTTCCGGCAAATTTCGCCGGGCGCTTGCCGGCAATCATCCAGAAGAAAGACGAAGAACTGAATGGCCAAAGAAGAAGTCCTTGAATTTCCCGGTGTCGTTACCGAGCTGCTGCCGAACGCGACCTTTCGCGTGAAGCTGGAAAACGACCACGAGATCATCGCGCATACGGCGGGCCGCATGCGCAAGAACCGCATCCGCGTGCTTGCCGGCGACAAGGTGCTGGTCGAGATGACGCCATACGACCTGACCAAGGGCCGCATTACCTATCGCTTCAAGTAGCGCTCTCCGCCTTCTCCTTTCCCGAGCGCGCGATCCGACGCCATGGCCCTGTCCAAGAAACTCATTCTCGCATCCGGTTCGCCGCGCAGGCTCGAACTCCTCGGCCAGGCAGGCATCGAGCCGGACCGGCTGATGCCGATGGACCTCGACGAGACGCCGAAGAAGAACGAGCATCCGCGCTCGCTGGCCCGACGGCTGGCGACCGAGAAGGCCGAGGCGGCCCGCAAGGCGGTCCGGGGCGATCCCGCCTGGGACCGGCATTTCATTCTCGCCGCGGACACCGTGGTCGCCGTGGGCCGGCGGATTGTTCCGAAGCCCGACCGTCTCGACGAGGCCTCCAACGCGCTCTATCTGCTCTCCGGTCGCAGCCATCGCGTGTTCACCGGCATCTGCCTGGCGACGCCGAAGGGCGCGGTGCGGCACAAGGTCGTCGAGACCCGTATGCGCTTCAAGCGCCTGTCGCGGGTTGAGATCGAAAGCTACCTGGCTTCAGGCCAGTGGCGAGGCAAGGCCGGAGGCTACGCGGTCCAGGGCCTTGCGGCGAGCTTCGTCGCGAAGATGGTCGGCTCCTACACGAATGTCGTCGGCCTTCCGCTCTACGAAACCGTCGCTCTCCTGACAGGGGAGGGTTACGACGTCCATTACAAATGGCTGGAGACGCATTGAAAGTGACTTCCAGAGGCCAGTCCGGCAAGGCAACCAATGTCGAACCGTTGCGCCCGCCCAGGCCGTGTCCCGAGTGCGGCCGCCCCTCGTCGCGGGCCGATTACCCTTTCTGCTCCGAACGCTGTCGAAACGTAGACCTCAATCGCTGGCTGTCCGGCTCCTACGCGATTCCCGTGACGGAGGAAGAGGAGAACACCGAGCCCGGAGACGGATCGGACGCCTAGCTCGCGCTGCCTCCACGCGGGAAGCGGTTTGTCCGGAGAAGTCGAAAAAAGTCGGCCGCGGGTGCTGGACAGTGTCCGGCAAGATGCTATAACCCGCGGCGTTTCCGGGACGGCAACGCCGGTCTCGCCGGAAAGCCCAGATAGCTCAGTTGGTAGAGCAGCGGACTGAAAATCCGCGTGTCGGTGGTTCGAATCCGCCTCTGGGCACCATTCATCGCATTGTACATCCCGGAGACATGGGTAACAGATCGTACCTGAGACATGGGTGACAGCCTCGTGCCGTCCGGGCTGTCGATGGTTTGCAATGTCCTCTGTTCCAGGTCGATATAACCGAGATCGTACTGCATGAAGCTTATCAGCCAAATGCCGTCGTCCACCTCCTTGATTCCCAGCCTCTGACCGGCAAGCACCGTCGATATGTTGATCTTCTTGCGGTGCATGCAGATGCGTCCGCATGCGGTGACCATGATGTCCTTGTCGTGGAATGGGTAGGTCAGGTCCGGCAGGCCGTGATAGGGCCGTGAAGAGGGTGCGTAGCGCTCGGCCGGCAGCTTCATGGCGAGCGCCTCGTGGGGGCGTTCATCGTTGAATTCGCTGATAAAGGCGTCGAACCGTGCCTGCTGCTGGAGCGCGTTCATGGCCGGCGGCCGGGCGGTCTCCTGCTTCAGGGTTCGATGCATGCGCTCATGCCGGCCGTTCTCCTGGGGCCGCCCCGGCCTGATGCGCTCGATTGCGATGCCGAGCCTCAGCCACCAGACCGACAGCCTGGAGAGATTGTAGAGGCCGTTCGGGCTGGCGAAGGGGACACCATTGTCGCTTCGGATCGCCTGCGGCAGGCCGCGGTCCCTGAAGAGGCGGATGAAGGCCTCGATGACCGGCGCTTCCTTCGTCGTTTCAAGGGCTTCGGCGACAAGCAGGTAGCGGGAGGCCTGGTCGGTGACCGTCAGGGGGTAACAGTAGCGGCCGTTGCCGAGCTTGAACTCGCCCTTGAAGTCGGCGCACCACAGGTCGTTGGGCGCCACCGCCTGCGAGAGCGGCGTGCCCATGGCCTTGCGAGCCCGGTGCCTCTTGCGGGCCTGGCTCACAAGGCCATGGCGGTCGAGCACCGCGTGCACCGTGCTCCTGGCCGGAATGCGCACGTCGCCGGCCAGTCGGCGCACCAGGAGCTCCCGGATCTTCCTGGCACCCCAGTGCGGCTTCTCCCGCTTCGTCTCGACGATCAGCCGCTCGATCTGGCCGGGCAACTGGTTGGCGTATCTGACCGGCCGCCGCGACCGGTCGGCGAGCGCCTCCAGGCCGTCTTCCTTGTAGCGGTTGAAAATCTTGTAGCCGGTCTTCCGCGAGATGCCGAATTCCCGGCACACGTCACTCATGCCCTCTCCCTCGAGAAGCCGAGCGACAAAGCGCATACGTTCCTCCATCACCGAACACTCTCTCCACGGCATCAACATCTCCCCCGAAAAAGGGAAAGTGTTACCCATGTGTCCGGTACAAAACGTCACCTATGTCTCGGGCCGTTCAGCATCCATCAGGAAGAGCATCTGCCAGTGATGACCGGCTCCCGCGGCATCGTCCGTCCGCTGGCTGTCGCGCCAAAGGTCATCCGCGCCGCCAGATTGGCGGGAATCCATATTGTTCTGCCCGGGTGGATCGATGTGCGGCAAGTAGCGGAAACGCACCAAGATCTGGACGAGCGCGAAGATCCGGATCGCCACCAGCAGCGAGCCGCGCGGCAGCATCGACCAGCGCGCGAGTGCGAAGGGGGCGGCCGTCGACATGAAGGTGAGGGTGGCTCCCTGAACACAGGAACGCAGTTCCCGGCGGTAGCGTTTACCTTTCTCCCGATAGGCCTAGCCTTTCGTGGAGGCGGTTCGCCATGGAGATCGACGATGAAACTGGCCGCGAGAGTTCTGTTCGCCTGCCTGCTTTGCCTTGTGTCCTCCCCGGGCGCCCGTGCCTCCGGAGATGTCGTGACCGGCAAGTCGGCCTATGGGAGCTGGGAGCAGGACAGCCCCGGGCGAAAGCTGCTGATCCGGCCGTCGGACATGCCGGGGCCGATGGCGAGCCGTCCGGCGAGCAACGCGCCCGGCCTCGTCGAAAGACCTTCCGGCGCGATGCCGAAAGTCATGAAGGGATTTTCGGTCTCTCGCTTCGCCGGCGGCCTCGAAGAGCCGCGCGTCATCTCCGTGGCACCGAACGGCGACGTTTTCGTTGCCGACAGCGGTGCCGGCAAGATCCATGTCTATCGCATGGGCAAGGACGGGCCTGTGGCGAAATCCTCGGTTTTCGCCAGCGGTCTCGACCAGCCCTACGGCATCGCCTTCTATCCTCCCGGGCCCGACCCGCGATACGTCTACGTCGCCAACACAGGCAGCGTCTTGCGCTTCCCCTATCGCAGCGGCGACATGCAGGCGGCCGGCCGGCCGGAGACTGTGGTCCCGAATCTGCCGACCGGTCACCACTGGACCCGCGACCTCGTGTTCTCGAAGGACGGGCGCACGATGTATGTTTCCGTCGGTTCCGGATCGAACGACGCCAGGGGCACCATGCGCCCCCGGCCGCCGAAAGGCTTCGTCGCCGGCAATCCTCCTGGCGCAACCTGGGGAAAGGAGCGCTGGCGGGCCGATGTTCTCGCCTTCGATCCGGACGGCGGCAACCGCCGCATCGTCGCCACCGGCCTCAGGAACTGCTCCGGCATGGCGGTACAGCCGCGCACGGGTGCCCTTTGGTGCGTGGTCAACGAGCGCGACATGCTGGGCAACGATCTGCCGCCGGACTATGCCGCGCATGTCGAGAAGGGACAGTTCTTCGGCTGGCCCTGGTACTACATCGGCAATCATCCCGACCCCCGCTGGAAGGATGCGCCCCGCAATGATCTTGCGAACCGCGCAACGGTGCCCGACGTTCTCTTCCAGGCTCATTCGGCGCCGCTCGGGATAGGCTTCTACACGGGCACGATGTTTCCACGCGACTATGACGGAGACGCCTTCGTCGCCATGCACGGCTCGTGGAACCGAAACCACCGCACCGGCTACAAGGTCGTACGGCTGATTTTCCGGGACGGCAGGGCGACCGGCGTCTACCAGGACTTCATGACCGGTTTCGTGATCGACGGCGGCAAGGTGTGGGGCCGTCCGGTCGACGTCACCATGGCGAAGGATGGATCGCTTCTCGTCAGCGACGACGGATCAGGCACGATCTGGCGTGTAAGCGCAGCGCGCTAGCGCACGGTGACGGATGCACGTAAGTCCGGGCTGCGGCTTGACGCAAGTCAATGTCTCGCACTGCAATATCCCGTCTACTCCCGGCATCCCTTCAAAGCGAGGGGATCGCGCGGGTCCCGGCTTCTTCAATCACGAGCCCCATGGAGAATTTGGGGCCCGCGCACCGGCTTCCCGGCGGCAATGCCTCTTCCCGTATCCGAACCGCCGTCTTCCCTGCGCAGCCGCACGAACTCGCGCGGCCCTACCTCGGAAGCGAATTGCCCCGGCGTCCGTAGTTTGCTGCGATGAGAAGTGAAAAGACCGTGAAGGTCGCGGCGGCGATCAGGTCGGCGCCGATGCCGAGAACAATCATTGCTCGTTCCTAAGCTGACAACATCGTCAACGCTGTGAGGATAGTTCGCGGAGCTTGCGCGAAGCTTGCGCAATGCTTTCGCCTTTTCGCCTCCCCGGTGCTCCGACACCCTCGCACAAGTTTCGCCGCCTAGGTTCGTCGCGACCGGGTGCCCGGACCAGGCGATTGCACATATCGGACACAGAATGAATCTGTTGAACCAGCTTGGCGTCCTTGCAAGGAACGTCACCTCCCTCAGCCAGTACAGGATGCTGGCGATCATCGGCGGAGCGGCACTGGCTCTCGCGATGATCGTCGGCGCGGCCCTTTATCTGGGGCAGCCGACCTACGAAACCCTCTATGTCGGTCTGCAGGGCGACGACGCCACGCAGATGAGCACGACGCTCGCGGCCGCCGATATCCCCTTCCGAATGAGCGCCGATGGCGCGAGCATCAGTGTGCCCACCGACACGAAGAACCGCGCCCGGATGCTTCTCGCCGAGCGCGGCCTGCCGCGCAGCTCCACCGCCGGTTACGAACTGTTCGACCACGTGGGCTCGCTCGGCCTCACCTCCTTCATGCAGCAGATCACGCGTGTGCGTGCGCTCGAGGGCGAAATCGCCCGCACGATCGAAATCGATCGACGGCATATCCGACGCGCGGGTCCACATCGTCATGGCCGAGCGGGGGAACTTCCGAACAGGCGAACAGAAGCCGACAGCGTCCGTCGTCATCCGCGCCGGCAGCGACGTCGCCCGCCATGCCGCGTCTCCCGTGCGCCACCTCGTCGCAGCTTCCGTACCCGGCCTCAGCGTCGACAACGTCACGGTGCTCGACCAGACGGGTCGACTGCTGGCCTCCGGCGACGACCCGGCCAACAGCTCCGCAACGCGCTCCCTCGATGTCACCCAGACGGTTGAGTCGGAGATAGAGAAGAACATCGACAAGGCCCTTTCGCCGGTGCTCGGGGTCGACAATTTCCGCACCAGCGTGACGGCCGACCTCAACACGGACGCACAGCAGATCCGCGCCGTCGTCTTCGACCCGAACTCCAAGGTCGAGCGGTCGATGCGCGTTACCAAGGAGAACCAGCAGTCGGACAAGGCGCAGGCGAGCGCTCCGGCCACGGTGCAGTCGAACCTGCCCCAGGCCACGCAGACGCCGCAGGCGAGCGGGCCCAAGAGCAAGGAATCCAACGATCGCAAGGAGCAGGAGATCAACTACGAGATCAACAGCACGACCACGCAGACGACGCGGAACGGATATCGCGTCGACAAGCTGTCGGTGGCGGTGGTGATCAACAAAGCCCGCCTTGCCAGGATGCTCGGCGGAAAGCCGAGCCAGGCCGATCTCGACAAGTACGTCGCCCAGTTGCAGAAGACGGTTTCCACGGCTGCGGGGCTCGATGCGAAGCGTGGCGACCAGGTCAACCTGACCGTCATGGACTTCCTCGATCAGGCGCCGGCGGGATCGGCTGTGGCGGGCTCCGGCATCCTCGACGGGCTGACCGCCCACATGAGCGGCATCATCAATGCCCTGGCCTTCGTCACCGTCGCCTTCCTCGTCGTCTGGTTCGGGATGCGCCCGCTCGCACGGTCGATCTCCGCCCCGCAACAGGAGCAGGCGCGGCTCGAGGATGCGAACGGCGGGGCATCCGGCCTCGAACTTCCCGACTATTCGCCCGCGGCGGTCTCCGGTAGCGGCGCGTCGATGGAAGGCTTCGGCAGCGGCTTTGCGTTCGACCAGCAGGAAGGCCTGCTGATGATGGAGGAAGGCAACGACCGGAACAACTTCAACCGCAGGGTCAAGGAAGGGCCCGAGAAGCGCCTTGCGCGGATGGTGGAGATCAACGAGGAGCGCGCGGCCAAGATCCTGCGGAAGTGGGTGACGGAAAGGGCCGCCTGACCGGCCGGCGCCGGCGCGTCCGGCGCCTGCTTGCGGTCGGGAACTGCGGTCTTCCGGGCTTTGGCTGATTGACGAAACGGTTTCACGTCCATCATAGTCTTCCCAGAGGCGCTGTGGCGATTCCTGTCGTGGAGGCGGGCGCTCGGCTCTCGGGATGCAGGCTTCGCAGGTCAGATTGCGGGGCCGGCCTTCCGGCGAGCCGGATGCCGAATGAAACGTCCCATGTTCGCTGCCGACATGTTGTCCAGCCATCGTGCAGGGCTGAGCGACCTCGGGAAGGGCGAATGAACGATGGACCTTGTACTTGCCGGCATCAAACCCCTGTCAATCTTTGCCAGCCGCGAGAAAAACGAGGTCGGACGTCTGCTGAACTCCTGCCGAAATTCCGTCGGCTGCCGCCATGTCGGCCATGTTCTCGTGCGCCGGGCCAAGGGAAGACCTGAGACCTTCGTTTCCGTGACGTATCCGGGCAAGTGGCTGATCAACTACGGCCTGCGCAGCTATTTCTCGATCGATCCAGTCGTCAATCACGCCGAGATCACGACCCGGCCGATCATCCTCGACGACCTGACCGGCTCGGACCGGCGCGTCAAGGACATGCTTACCGATGCGCGGCGCTTCGGCATCGGCCGCAGCTTCGTCTCCTTCTCCATCATGCCTTCCTCGGACCTTCCGGGAAGCGTCATGTTCTCCTTCGACATTGAACCGGCGGAATTTGCATCCTTTTTCCGCAAGAACGAGGAACGCCTTCAGCGCGCCGCGCGACAGATTCATCTCGACATCCTCTCGGTGCGCGGCCTGACCTCGAACATGCGAATGTCGACGGATCTGGACGAGCGGGAACGCAGGTGCCTCGAAGCGCTCGCCAACGGGCACAGCTTCGGGGAAATCTCGCTCATGCTCGACACCGGGCCGGAGTCGATCGCCGACATGATGAGCCGCATCCTGGAGAAGCTTGATTGCGGCAACTCGATGCAGGCCGTCTCGCGCGCACTGTCTCTCGGCCTCCTGGACGAAAGCGATCCTATGCCGCCTGGAGGTGGTTTGAGATCCTTGCCAGGCGTCGGACAAACTCGTCACTGACCTCCCACGCGACGCAGATCACGTCCTCACCCGCAGGCATCGTCTTGCGACCGATTGTTTCGCATCTGACCCCGAAGATCCTGGTGAGATCGACGATCCGCTCCTCGCATACGGCGACGTGGCGCCGGGCGCCGCGGCTGAGCCCGAACTGGAGCGCCGCGCTGCACAGGTCCAGTGCAAGGCGGTTGACGCCGCTGGTGATCCGGCTGTCCCGGTCCTCCGGGCGCACCGCGAAGCGCGTCGTCTCCCACACGTCGTCGGCGAAGAGAGCCGCCGGGTCGTCGATCATGTCGGAGAACCGTTGCCATGTGAGCGTCGGGCCGGTCATCGGCATCTGGCGCAGCCCGCCCTGCACCGTTCCATCGGGCGCAAGCGCCAGAAGATAGTAGCAGGGCAGGCGATCGTAGAGGTCGCGTTCCCTTTCGTCGGTGACGACGACGTCCCAGCCGAGACGATCGTGGAAGACCTGCTTGCGAATCTTGAGATACTGGTCGATCAGCGCCGTGTGCGCTGGGCGGCTTTCGGGGGTGACCGTAAGGATCATGCATTCTCTCGGCGGTATGGCTTTTTGCCGAGAGGCTAGTGCAGCTGCGAAGCAATTCTCTACTGGGAAATATAGAGAAGTTTCAAAGAGTTAACGAAGAATAGCTGGAATGGTTAGAATTGGATTGAGCTGTCCCGGGAGCGATCAGCAGCGCACGAACTCGTGCCGGGCAATGAGAAAGATCCCCGAAAGCTCGCCGTCGGTCGGCCCACCTGGCGTCATCGTGAAGTCGCCGAAGCAATGCACGAGTCTCTTCTCGGCCGTCCGGGACTTCAGTTCCGCCGTGTACTGGAAAGGACGCCCGCTTGCCGCAGCCTGTTCGAAGAGATTGATGATCTCATGCGAGGAACGCGCATCGTAGCAGCGCACGAATTCGAGCAGGCCGAAGCGCGAGGAACGCGGATCGAGGCCGTGGAACCTCCGGGCCGCGTCGCCGAGCGTGAATACCGCCGTGTCGAGATTGGCGGACCAGCTGTCGACCACGCAGAAACGCGACAGAAGCTCGACGGTCGTCGGATCGATACCCGCCCAGATGGCGCCGCCGCTCGCGTCGTGGGACTTTTCCGTCGAAATTCGAAACATTCGTGCCTCCGGCAAAAAGGAAAGAGACATCGCTCGCCGTGACCGGCAACGTCTCCGCGGTAGTCCGGTCTCATGTCAGGCACAGTCTCTGTGTCCGCCGATCTGCCATCGAAATGGCACCCGCCGGAGACCGCCGCGAAACCCCGCCTGCCGGGCTTCTGGCCCGGGAGGCCGTATCCGACGGTGGCCGCCCCGATCGAGATATGCTGCATAATCGAAACCGTCTTAAATCAACGCAATCCTTGCCAAAAAGTAAAGACCCAAAACTTTACGATATTATTTCTGCCATATTTCGCGTAGGCTTCGTTTGTGCGGCGAATCAGACGAATCGCATCCAGTTTCGAGGGTACCGTGTTCCATGCGTAGATCGTACTCGCTGGTCGGGTGACTGCAGTCTAGCTGGGGGCACGGGCGTACCGCCCGCCGTGGTATATCAGGTGGTTTCGGACGTTTCCGGACGAACCAGCGACGATTCCCTCCTTCGGACCTGCCGTCTCCCGCCAAGCCCGGGGGCATGACATGATCGCGCGTGAAGCGCTTCTGGAACGACTTGACGGCGCTTTGGAGAGCGCCGACCTCGCGGGGGGCATGGCGCGGATTGCGGCCTACGCAGGCGCCGAACGTTACCTGGTGGCCCGTTGCGACGGCCTGGCGGAGAACGATCTGTGCCATGTCGTGACGTCGGACTGGCCTTTCGATCTCGTCCGCAGCTTCGGCCTGGGGCTCATGCGGGACCAGACGAAGCTCAACGAGTTCGAACGCTGCCTGACGACACTGCAGCCGGTGCTCGAAACCTGCGGCAGCGACGTTACCCCTGGCGAAGGGCTGAGCAGGCGCTATTGCGTTGTTCCGTTCAATTGCGGGTCCGCGCGCATGATCATGGCTCTGCTCTTCCGCGAGGGGATCGTGCTGTCACACGAGCGCCTCGGCGACGCCGCCCTGATGGCGGCCTACCTGGTCGATGTGCCTCCGGACCAGGTGCCGGCCGAGCGTCCGCTCGACCTGACGGACCGGGAGATCGAGTGCCTGGCATGGATCGCCGAAGGCAAGACGAGCGACGAGGTGTCGATGATCATCGGCATCTCTCGCAACACGGTGAACAACTACATCACGAGCATCATGCGCAAGACGGCAACCCGGACCCGGTCGGAGGCGATCGCCCTTGCCGTGCGCAAGAGGCTGATTTGAAGCGGCGGAACTGCCGGCCGCGGCGGCCGGCGAACTGAGGAAAGGAACGGGGAATGACCTTGGAGATGCATGCGTCCATCGCACAAAGCGAACGAGGGGGACGCATAGAGAGGATCGGGACGGCGAGAGCGGATCCCGGTTCGACCGATCCGGTGTTCAAGGACTTCTTTCCTCGGCTCGGCGCCATGCGGCGCCTGGCCGGGGCCGAGGGGTCGGCCGTGTTCGCGTGTCCCGCGGTCGGCAGCATGGTCGGCGGCCAGATGTCGCTCGTCTTTCACGACGAGGGCTACGGTGCGGGCGGCATCCGGGCGAACTCCGCGTGCGGACGGCAGCTGCTGGCACATTGCGAGCGGTCGGTGCGCCCCGCCGCCTGGCAAGGCGCCGGCGCTGACGGTCCGTCGGGCGGCGCTCGCCACCAGGCCATGGTTGCTCGACTGAACCTGGCGGATGCCGCGGTGCCGGGCATCGCGTTCCCGGTTCGCCTCGGCGGCGTCGGCAACGGCCTGATCGTGTTCGAGGGCATGAATGTCGACCTTGCCGCCGGCAGCGTCTTTGCCCTTCACCGCATGGCCTATCGGCTGATGGGCGACCTGTTCAAGGCCGAGATCGGCAGGTCGACGCCAAAGCAGAACCTCAGCGAAAGGGAACTGGAGTGCCTGCAATGGGCCGGCGACGGCTGCAAGAGCGAGGCGATTGCGGACCGGCTGGGCCTGTCCGTGCACACTGTCAACGCCTACCTGGGGTCGGCGACCGCGAAGCTCGATTCGGTCAACCGCATACAGGCGATCGCCAAGGCCATTCGCCTCGGCCTGATCGCCTGAGAAGGAGGCGCGGGCGCGCCTGGCCGCGGTGCCTTCCATCGTCTTTGGCCGGCTTGACGCCGCGCTCCCTGCACGTCTACTGGGTCGCGAGAAGCCGGGGCTTTCCCATTCCGACAGGGAAGGGCGCAGCCGGGCGATCCTCCTTGCCGCACAGGTTCCATTTCTTGGAGGATCGACGGCGTTCGGACTGGTAGCACGAAGGAGAAGCGCGCGTGGCGACAATCATCGACGGAAAGGCGGCCGCTGCCGAGGTGCTGGAGAAGGTCAAGGCTGCCACGCGGCAACTCGAGAAGACGGCAGGAGTCCAGCCCGGCCTGGCGGTCGTCATCGTCGGCGACGATCCCGCAAGCCACGTCTACGTCGCTTCCAAGGGGCGCAAGGCACGCGAATGCGGCTTCAAGTCCATCCAGCACACGCTGCCGGAAGAGACGGCCCAGGCGGACCTCCTCCATCTCGTCGGCGAACTGAACGGCGATCCTTCCGTTCACGGGATCCTGGTCCAGCTTCCGCTGCCGAAGCATCTCGATTCCGAAGCGGTCATCCAGGCGATCCTTCCGGAGAAGGACGTCGACGGGCTGCACGTGGTCAACGCGGGGAAGCTCCTGACGGGCGACCTGGAGGGAGGCCTGATTTCATGTACGCCCGCGGGCGCGATGGTTCTCGTGCGCTCGGTGCGCGGCGATGACCTTTCGGGCCTCGACGCGGTGGTGATCGGCCGGTCGAATCTCTTCGGCAAGCCGATGGCGCAGCTGCTCCTTGCCGCCAACGCGACGGTGACGACCGCTCATTCGCGCACGCGCGATCTTCCCGCGATCTGCCGCAATGCAGACATTCTCGTCGCTGCCGTCGGACGGGCCGAGATGGTCAGGGCCGACTGGGTGAAGCCCGGGGCGACGGTCATAGACGTGGGCATCAACCGGATCGACGCTCCCGAGCGCGGCGAGGGCAAGACGCGGCTGGTCGGGGACGTGGCGTTCGAGGAATGCCGCGATACGGCCGGCGCAATCACGCCGGTGCCGGGCGGCGTCGGGCCGATGACGATCGCCATGCTGATGGCGAACACCGTGATCGCCGCCAGCCGCCAGGCCGGCCGGCCCGCACCGAAATTCTGAGCGGCGGCCGTCAGCCGGCCGCGGCCGGCTGTTTCCGTGTCCAGCGGCGTGCCCGCGACGGCGGTGCCGGCCCCGTGGATGCGCGCACGATGAGGTCGGCCTTCCAGATTTCCTGTTGCGGGCTGAAGCGGCGACCGGCGGCCTCGCTGATCAGCCTCTCGGCGATGCGCGCACCGGCGCTGCGGATCGACGAGGTCGTCGTTGTCAGCGGTGTCGAGAAGTTTTCCGGCTTCAGATAGGGAAAGACGTCGTCGAACGCGATCAGCGAAACGTCGACCCCCACCTTCAGGTTGCGCTGGTTGATGGCGCGGGTCGCGCCGAGCGCCAGGATCATGCTGGAGCAGAGGACGGCGGTCGGCGGATCGGACTGGTCCAGGAAACGCACCATCCCGCGATAGCCGTTCTCCTCCGTCATCGCCATGTTCCGGCACAGGCGATCCTCGGCCGGCAGCCCTGCCCGGGCCAGCGCCTCCGCCATTCCCGCGTGCCTGCGCCGGGCGAAGGCCAGGACCTCCGGCCCGTTGAGTATTGCTACCCGCCGATGCCCGAGTTGCAGGAGGAGGCGCGTCGCATCGCGGAAGGCGCCTTCGTTGTCGATGTCGAGGAAGGGATAGTCCGGGACGCTCCCGACATGGCGCCCATGGACCACGTAGGGGATGTTGAGCTTCTTGACGACGGACAGCCTGGGGTCCTCGCTGCGGATATACGAGAGCGAAAGCGCATCGACGCTTCCGCTGGCCGCCAGCCGCTCGAACGTCTCCGGTTCGTCTTCCGGACGGCTGGGGCAGACGACGAATTGCACCCCGCTGGCCGTCGCCACCTCGCCCAGCCCCGAAATGTATTCGGCGAAGTGGAGGTCGGTGTCGCGGCCCGGGCCGATGGGCAGAACAAGGCCGATCGAGCCGGCGCGCCCCGTCGCCAGCCTCTGCGCCGCCGTGTTGGGGCGATAGCCCGTCGTCTTGACAGCCTGCAGGACCCGTTGCCGCGTCGCCTCGCTGACTTCCGGATAGCCGTTCAATGCCCGGCTGACCGTCGTCGGCGACAGATTGAGAAGCTTGGCCAGTTCCTTGAGGTTCACGGTTGCAGGTCCAGTTCGTAAGCCAAAGCGGTTTGGAGAACTTCACGATTTCAGCCCTGCCTGCGCGCCCGGGCCCGTTCATCTAACTACAGGATTACCCGCCGCAAAAGCCAAAAATACAACCGATCTGTTCTGGAAGATGGGGCCGGGTGCGGGAATCCTCCGCCAATTTTCGGGTTTCAATCGTTTAACACTTGACTCCGGCGGGCCCTCGATAGGAGTCTTCGAGGCAGCCAAAACGCTTTGAGCGATGCGGTCGCATGAAGATCGGGCTGTTCGAACAATTCGCGAGCGGCTTACAATGAGGCTGGCCCGCAGTGGGTCTCCGGGAGGATGATTTGATGCTGAAGACAATTTTCGCGGGTGTGGCAGCCGCTGCGCTCCTGACTGGTTTCGCGCAGGCGGCGGATCTCAAGTTCCAGCCTGACAAGGACTCGAACTTTCACTGGAAGAGCTATCACGACTTCGCCGGCAAGAACGACCTGAAAGGCCAGAAGCTGACCATCTTCGGGCCGTGGCGCGGTCAGGACCAGGACCTCTTCATGTCGGTCGTCGCCTATTTCGAAAAGGCGACCGGAGCGAAGGTCGACTACTCCTCCTCCGAGAACTACGAGCAGCAGATCGTCATCGACACGCAGGCCGGGAGCCCGCCGAACATCGCCATCCTGCCGCAGCCGGGTCTCATTGCGGACCTTGCCTCGAAGGGCCTGCTCACGCCTCTCGGCAAGGATGCCGAGGAGTTCGTGCGCAAGAACTACGCCGCCGGCGACTCATGGGTCGGGTTCGGCAAGTATCCGGGCAAGGACGGCAAGGAACACTTCTACGCGTTCCCCTACAAGGCCGACCTGAAGTCCCTGGTCTGGTATGTGCCGCAGAACTTCAAGGATGCCGGCTACAAGGTTCCCGAAGACCATGGAGGAGCTGAAGGCTCTGACGAAGCAGATCGTCGCCGACGGCGGCACGCCGTGGTGCATCGGGCTTGGCTCCGGCGACGCCACCGGCTGGCCGGCGACCGACTGGGTCGAGGACATCCTGCTGCGCCAGCAGCCGCCGAGCGTCTACGACAAGTGGACGACGAACGAAATCAAGTTCACCGATCCGCGCATCGTCGACGCGATCAAGGAGTTCGGCTGGTTCGCCAAGAATCCCGAAGTTCGTCGCCGGCGGTCCGCAGGCCGTTGCGACGACCGACTTCCGCGACGCGCCGAACGGCCTGTTCTCGGTGCCGCCGAAGTGCTTCATGCACAAGCAGGCACAGTTCATCGCCGACTTCTTCCCCAAGAACGTCAAGCTCGGCCAGGACGTGAACTTCTTCTATTTCCCGCCCTACGCCGACAAGAAGGATCTCGGCCGCCCGTCGAGGGTGCCGGTACGCTGGCGATGATCACCAAGGACAGCCCGGCGGCGCAGGCCTTCATCCATTTCCTCGAGACGCCGATCGCGCACGAGATCTGGATGGCGCAGACGGGCTTCCTCACCCCCTTCAAGGAGGTCAACACCGACGTCTACCAGACGGACGTGCAGAAGAAGGAAGACGAGATCCTGCTGAACGCGACGACCTATCGCTTCGACGGCTCTGACCTGATGCCGGGCAAGATCGGCGCCGGTGCGTTCTGGAAGGCGATGGTCAATTTCGTCGGCGGCGAATCCGCGAAGGGTGCGGCCGAGGAGGTCCAGAAGGCGTGGGACGTCCTCAAGAACAAGAACTAGCTGCGCTGAAGGCATCTTGACGACTTGCCCGGACCGCGATCCTGCGGTCCGGGAAGGGGAGGCGGCTGGAAGTGCCGCGCCGAACGGGAGGTTCGGGCACTTCCTGGCCGAGTGCCGGAGAGGGGACGGATCATGCAGCATCTAGTCACGGCGGTTCTCACCGTTCTGATCGGCGTGGGAGGGGCGATAGCCTATTTCTACGGAACGAACATCGCGCTCGACCGGGTCCTGCCCTACAAGGGGCGCGACGGCCTGACCGCATCGCGAAACCTGCAGAAGGCCAATGCCATACGCCCGTGGCTCTTCATGCTGCCGGCGATGGTCATACTCGGAGTCTATCTCGTCTACCCTGTCGTCGATTCCGTGTGGCTCAGCTTTCATGGCAAGTCGGGCGAGAAATTCGTCGGCCTCTTCAATTACCGCTGGCTGCTGCGCGATCCGGAGTTCCGCGAGTCGCTGATCAACAATTTCCTCTGGCTCCTCATCGTCCCGTCGCTGTCGACTTTCTTCGGGCTGATCGTCGCGGCGCTCGCCGACCGCATCTGGTGGGGGAACATCGCGAAGTCGCTGGTCTTCATGCCGATGGCGATCTCCTTCGTCGGCGCATCGGTGATCTGGAAGTTCATCTACGACTTCCGCCCTGCCGGATCGCATCAGATCGGCCTGCTGAACGCGATCGTCGTCTTCTTCGGCGGCCAGCCGCACGCCTGGATGACGGTGCCGTTCTGGAACAGCATCTTCCTGATGATCATCCTGATCTGGATCCAGACCGGCTTCGCGATGGTCATCCTTTCGGCGGCCCTGCGCTCGATCCCCGACGAGACCATAGAGGCGGCCGTCATCGACGGTGCGAACGGCCTGCAGATCTTCTTCAAGATCATGGTGCCGCAGATCTGGGGAACCATCGCGGTCGTTTGGACGACGATCACCATCCTCGTCCTCAAGGTGTTCGACATCGTGCTGGCCATGACCAACGGCCAGTGGAACACTCAGGTTCTCGCCAATCTCATGTTCGAGTGGATGTTCCGCGGCGGCGGCGACTTCGGGCGCGGAGCCACCATCGCGCTCGTGATCATGGTGCTCGTCATTCCGATCATGGTCTGGAACATCCGCAACGCACGCAAAGAGATGGAGGGCCGCTGAGATGTTTTCCTCGTCCGCGCGGCTATCGCCGCTCACACTCGTCGTCCATCTCTCCGTCCTGCTGCTGGTGGTGATCTGGACTGTGCCGACGTTCGGCCTGTTCATTTCCTCCATCAGGGACAAGGACCAGATCGCCGTCTCGGGCTGGTGGACGGCGCTGTCGTCTTCCTCGCAGAACGAGACGTTCCGCACTCCCGACCTCGGCAAGGCCACGCAGAAGGACGGGAAATACGTGCTGTCCGGCAACGTCTTCGGCGACGGATCCGGGAGCATCTCCAGTTTCGGCGACTCGATCATGAAGCCGAGAGCCTACAAGCCCGGCGAGACCGCGAAGTTCCGCGGCGACGCCGGCACGTTGAACGTTGCGAAGGACGGCAGCTACAATCTGGTGCTCAACCAGAAGCCGGAGGCCGACGCCGGCAACGCCCGCATCTTCTATACCTCCGTGGTGCCGCCCAAATTCACTCTCGCCAACTACAGGGAGGTGCTGACGGCGGAAGGCATCGGCCAGTCCTTCCTCAATTCTCTGACCGTCGCGGTTCCGGCCACGATCATCCCGATCCTGATCGCCGCATATGCGGCCTACGCCCTTGCCTGGATGAAGTTCCCGGGTCGCTCGCTGCTCATAGCGATCGTCGTCGGCCTGCTCGTCGTGCCGCTGCAGATGTCGCTGATACCGCTCCTGAAGCTCTACAACGACATCGGACAGGCCTTCGGAGTCCCGGCCCAGACCTATGTCGGCGTCTGGCTCGCGCATACGGGTTTCGGCCTGCCGCTCGCGATATACCTCCTCAGGAACTACATCGCGGGCCTGCCGAGGGAGATCATGGAGTCGGCGCGCGTCGATGGCGCCAGCGACTTCGACATCTTCATGAAGATCATTCTGCCGCTGTCGTTTCCCGCGCTCGCATCCTTCGCGATCTTCCAGTTCCTCTGGACCTGGAATGACCTGCTGGTGGCCCTCGTCTTCCTCGGCACCGGCAACGACAAGCTCGTGCTGACGGCGCGCCTCGTCAACCTTCTCGGATCGCGCGGCAACAACTGGGAGATCCTGACGGCCTCTGCCTTCATCACCATCATCGTGCCGCTGATCGTGTTCTTCTCGCTGCAGCGCTTCCTGGTGAGGGGACTGCTCGCCGGTTCGGTCAAGGGAGGCTGATTGAAGGTGAAGTCATCGGCAGACCCCCATTCCGGCGCCCGCCAGTTCCCGGCGGGCGCAGAGCCCGATCGCGACTGGTGGCGCGGGGCAGTCATCTACCAGATCTACCCGCGCTCCTTTCAGGATACGAGCGGCGATGGCATCGGCGACCTTCTGGGCATTGCCAAGCGGCTGCCATACGTCGCCTCTCTCGGCGTGGACGCCGTGTGGATATCGCCGTTCTTCACGTCGCCGATGAAGGATTTCGGCTACGACGTCTCGGATTTCTACGGTGTCGACGAGATGTTCGGCACGCTGGAGGATTTCGATCACGTCATCTCCGAGGCGCACCGGCTGGGCTTGCGGGTAATCATCGACCTGGTCATCTCGCACACCTCCGATCAGCATGCATGGTTCTCGGAGAGCCGTTCGAGCCGCACGAACCCGCGGGCGGACTGGTATGTGTGGTCCGACCCGAAACCCGACGGCACGCCGCCCAATAACTGGCTGTCGATCTTCGGGGGTTCTGCCTGGGCCTGGGACACGACCCGCTGTCAGTACTACCTCCACAATTTCCTCGCCTCACAACCCGACCTCAATTTTCACAACCGGGATGTCCAGGACGCGTTGCTCGACATGGCCCGCTTCTGGCTCGAGCGCGGGGTCGACGGCTTCCGGCTCGACACGATCAACTTCTACTTCTGCGACAACGAACTGCGGGACAACCCGCCTCTGGCCGAGCAGATGCGCACTTCGGTCGCCGCTCCGAGCGTGAACCCCTACAACTACCAGGACCACATCTACGACAAGAACCAGCCGGCGAATGTCGAATTCCTGAAGCGATTCCGGGCTGTGCTCGACGAATATCCGGCGGTTACGGCCGTCGGCGAGGTCGGCGACGGCCAGTACGGTCTGCAATTGATGGCCGACTACACCTCCGGCGACGATCGGATGCACATGTGCTACTCCTTCGATTTCCTGGCGCGCGAGATGCCGACGCCCCAGCGGATCTCCTCCATCGTTGGCGGCTTCGGCGCGGCCGCGCCGGACGGCTGGGCCTGCTGGGCCTTCTCCAACCACGACGTCATGCGCCACGCCTCGCGCTGGGGCGACCAGGTCCATGAGCGCGAGAAATATCTCAGGCTGGTTGCCGGCGTCCTGCTGGCGCTGCGCGGCACGATCTGCCTCTACCAGGGCGAGGAGCTCGGACTGTCCGAGGCGGATATTGCCTTCGAGGACCTTCGCGACCCCTACGGCATCCAGTTCTGGCCCGACTTCAAGGGGCGCGACGGCTGCCGCACGCCGATGGTCTGGGAGAAGGACGGACAGTCGGCCGGCTTTTCCGCCGGCGTGCCATGGTTGCCGGTGCCGGCAGAGCACAGGCACCGAGCGGTGGATACCCAGCAGCATGTCAACGCCTCGATGCTGAACCACTACCGCCGGCTGATCGCCTTCCGCAAGGCCCATGCCGCCTTCGCCAAGGGGAGCATCGAGTTCGTCGAGTCCGGTGGGCCGGTCCTGTCCTTCTTTCGTCGCCATGCCAGCGAGGCCGTCTTCTGCGCCTTCAACATCGCCGGCACCGAGCAGTTCGTCGCGAGACCCGAAGGCAAATTGCAGGTGCTGGAACATCATGGCTTTTCGGGTATGTTGCGCGACGACGACATTGAACTGCCGCCCTACGACGCCTTTTTCGCGCGCATGGGCTGATCGAAAGCAGCGTTCCCAGGGAGGATCCTCATGACCGGACTGAGTCTCAAGGACATTCGCAAGTCGTATGGAAGCGTCGACGTCATCCACGGCGTCGACCTGGAGATCAAGCACGGCGAGTTCGTCGTCTTCGTCGGTCCCTCCGGCTGCGGCAAGTCGACGCTACTTAGGATGATTGCAGGCCTCGAGGAGATCACCGGAGGCACGCTCAAGATCGGCGATCAGGTGGTCAACGACATCCCGCCGTCGAAGCGCGGCATCGCGATGGTCTTCCAGTCCTATGCGCTCTATCCGCACATGACGGTCTACGACAACATGGCCTTCGGCATGCGCATAGCGAAGATGTCGAAGGAAGACATCGACAAGCGCGTGAAGAACGCCGCCGGCATCCTCCAGCTGACCCCCTATCTCGACCGCCTCCCGAAGGCCCTTTCCGGCGGCCAGCGCCAGCGCGTCGCGATCGGCCGCGCCATCTGCCGTGACCCCAAGGTCTTCCTTTTCGACGAGCCGCTCTCGAACCTCGACGCCGCGCTGCGCGTGGCGACCCGCATCGAAATCGCCAAGCTCGGCGAGACGATGGCCGACACGACCATGATCTACGTCACTCACGACCAGGTCGAGGCAATGACGCTTGCGGACCGCATCGTCGTGCTGTCGGCGGGCTACATCGAGCAGGTCGGCGCGCCGCTCGAACTCTACGAGCGTCCGGCGAACCTGTTCGTCGCCCGCTTCATCGGTTCGCCCGCGATGAACATCATCCCGGCAACGATCGAGGAGACGGGTCCGAACACGCGTGTCACGCTGACCGGCGGCAAGTCGGTGGTGCTCGACATTCCGACCGAGGCCTCGGAGAAGGGCAAGTCCGTCAGCTTCGGCGTCCGCCCGGAGGACCTGCGTCCCGCCGATGGGGAGGACTTCCTGTTCGAGGGCGCGATCTCCATCATCGAGGCGCTCGGCGAAGTGACGCTGCTTTACATCGAGGGGCTGACCGAGGACGAGCCGATCATCATCAAGCTGCCCGGCAACCTGAGCTTCGAACGCGGCCAGAAGGTCCGCTTCACGGCCGACAAGGAGCGAATGCACCTGTTCAACCCCGACGGCCGGACCTATCGCAAATAGTTCGGGCACTCCGGCTGGCCGGTGATCACGCCGGGTTGATCGCAATGTGACCGGCCGGGCGAAACTCCCCGGCCGGCGCCTCCGTAGAGCGAAGGGTAAACCAACCCAGCTTCAGTGGAGGTGACATGTTTAGAAAATCACTCGGTTCGGCTCTCGTCTCGGCGGCAATCGTCTTCGGTGGCGGGGCGGCCATCGCCAGCGCCCCGATCGCCGCGAACGCCAACCCGATGGTCGGCGGGGCGGCGATGTACGCAAACAAGAACATCGTCCAGAACGCGGTCAATTCCCCCGTCCACAAGACCCTCGTTGCCGCCGTCAAGCAGGCCGGCCTCGTGAAGACCCTGGAAGGCCCCGGCCCGTTCACGGTATTCGCGCCGACGGACAAGGCTTTCTCGGAACTGCCGAAGGGCACGGTTTCGTCGCTCATGAAGCCGGCGAACAAGAAGAAGCTCGTGAGCGTGCTGACCTATCACGTCGTGCCCGGCAAGCACACCGGACCCGAGCTCCTCATGGAGGCGAAGAAGCATGGCGGAAAGTATATGCTCAAGACGGTGAATGGCGAGATGCTGACGGTGGAGCCCTACGGCAAGGGCATAGCGGTCAAGGACAAGCACGGCGACACCGCCGTCGTCACGACGGCTGACGTGAACCAGTCGAACGGCGTCATCCACGTCATCAACCACGTCCTCCTGCCATAGGTTTCCGACCAGTCCGTCTGGAAGGCGCGGGCCGTCCGGCCCGCGCCTTTCTTTTTTCCGCCGCCTGCAGCTGCTAGGACGAAGGCAGCGCGACCGGCTGGCTGGAAGGAGACGTGCCGATGCTCGAGGCGAAGATCGTCAGCGTTTCAGTGCGCCGCAACTGGCGCGAGCTCTACGACGAGTTCTGGATGCCGGAGGCTTTCCCGCGGTGGGCATCGGGGCTGAGCGAGGCTTCGCTCGAAAGGCATGGCGACCACTGGTCGGCGCAGGGCCCCGGCGGTCCCGTCCGGATCGACTTCACCCCGTGCAACGCCTTCGGCGTCATGGACCATCGGGTCCTGCCGGCCGAGGGCCAGCCGATCCATGTTCCGCTGAGGATCGTCGAGAACCAGGAAGGCGCCGAAGTCATGCTGACCCTTTACCGCCAGCCCGGGATGACCGGAGAGAAGTTCGCCGAGGACGAGGCCTGGGTCAGGCGCGACCTGCTGGCGCTCAAGGCGCTCGGCGAGGTCTGAACGCGGGTCGCAGGCGGCTGGTCCCCCCGGACGAAATTGTCGCGGGATCGAATCGTCGCCGAGATCGTTGTGCGCTACGAACCGCCGGCTTCCCGCAGCGAGGCCGCGCGGGATTTTCCCGATCGTCAGGAAGGATAAGGAAATGAGGAACTTGATCGTCGTTGCCGCCTCGGGCCTGCTTGCCCTTGCAGGAGCATCCGCGGCCCACGCGGCCGACATGCCGACGACCTACCGGACGCCGCAGCCACAAAGGCAGGCTGAAGCCCGCAACGGAGTTCGAAATCGGCTACCTCGACTGCGCGATCGGGGGCGGTGTCGGCTACGTCTTCGGGTCGGCGAAGTCGGTGGACTGCGATTTCCACTCGACCGTCGGACACGAGCGGTCCGACCGCTATGCCGGCACCATCCGCAAGGTGGGCGTGGATCTCGGCTTCACGAGCGAGGGCCGCATGGTCTGGGCTGTCTTCGCGCCGACGGCGGGCTATCACCAGGGCTCCCTGGGCGGCGTCTACCACGGCGCATCCGCCGAGGCGACGGTGGGTCTCGGCGTCGGAACCAACATCCTCTACGGTGGCACGAAAGGCTCCGTCCAGCTCCAGCCCGTCAGCGTCCAGGGGCAGGTCGGTCTGAACGTCGCCGCCACGGGCACGTCGATGACGCTGAAGTCCCTCGATTGATCGGGGCGAATGCTTGCTTCTCTGCATCAGGCACGGCGCGCGATGCGTGCCGTGGCTGATGCGCCGTGCGAAGGAGGGGGTCAGTACAGGACGCTCGCCCCGTGATCCGCAGGCCCGGCCATTGCGCGGAACGGAGCGAAGAGTTCGCGTCCGATGCCGTGCTGATTGCGCGAAAGGTCCGCGTGCGCCGGCTCCCGGGCGAGCAGCTCTGCCGGGTCGATCAGCACGTTGAGATGGCCGGTGACGGCGTCGACGCGGATCATGTCGCCCTCGCGTATGCGGGCGAGCGGCCCGCCGTCGATCGCCTCCGGGGTGACGTGGATCGCCGCCGGCACCTTTCCGGATGCGCCGGACATGCGTCCGTCCGTCACCATCGCAATCCTGTGGCCGCGATCCTGGAGGATGCCGAGGACAGGCGTCAGCTTGTGCAGTTCGGGCATGCCGTTGGCCCTCGGGCCCTGGAAGCGGATCACTGCGACGAAATCCGTGTCGAGTTCGCCCGCCTTGAATGCCTCCTGAAGCTCCCCCTGGTCGTGGAATATCTTCGCCGGCGCCTCGACCACGTGCCGGTCGGACTTGACGGCCGAAACCTTGATGACGGCGTTGCCGATGTTCCCGGTCAGCATCTTCAGCCCTCCGGTCGACTGGAATGGCGCGTCCACGGAGGTGAGGATCTTCGGGTCGTGGCTGCGCTCCGGCGCGGGTTCGCGCGCGACCGCCCCGTCGTCTCCGAGCTTCACGTCGATCGCATAGGGCTTCAGTCCGTGTCCGAAGACGGTGCGCACGTCATCGTGCAACAGGCCCTTCGACAGAAGCTGACCGATGAGGAATCCCATTCCGCCTGCCGCGTGGAAATGGTTCACGTCCGCAAGGCCGTTCGGATAGACGCGTGCGAGCAGCGGTACGATGTCCGAGAGCTCGGAAATATCCTCCCACGCAAGCTGGATCCCCGCCGCCCGCGCCATGGCGACCAGGTGCAGCGTGTGGTTGGTCGAGCCGCCGGTCGCGTGCAGACCGACGACGCCGTTGACGATGGAGCGCTCGTCGATCATCTCGCCGACCGGAGTGAACTCGTTGCCGAGCGCAGTGATCTCCAGCGCCCGCTTCGTCGCTTCCTTCGTCAGCGCGTCGCGCAGCGGAGTGCCCGGATTGATGAAGGAGGCGCCGGGCAGGTGCAGGCCCATGATTTCCATCAGCATCTGGTTGGAATTGGCCGTTCCGTAGAAGGTGCAGGTTCCGGGGCCGTGGTAGGATTGCGATTCCGCCTCGAGGAGCGCGTCACGGCCGATCTTGCCTTCGGCATAGAGCTGGCGCACGCGCGCCTTGTCGTCATTGGCGAGCCCGCTGGTCATCGGCCCGGCCGGCACGAACACGGCCGGAAGGTGACCGAAGGTGAGGGCGGCGATCACCAGCCCGGGCACGATCTTGTCGCAGACGCCCAGGAAGAGCGCCGCGTCGAACATGTTGTGCGACAGTCCCACCGCCGCGGCCATGGCGATGACGTCGCGGGAGAACAGGGAAAGCTCCATGCCCGGCTGTCCCTGGGTGACGCCGTCGCACATCGCCGGCACCCCGCCCGCGACCTGTGCCACCCCGCCGGCCTCGCGCGCGGCCTCGCGGATCAAGGCCGGAAAGGTCTCGAACGGCTGGTGCGCCGAAAGCATGTCGTTGTAGGCGGTGATGATCCCGACATTCGGCACATGGTCGCCCGCAAGCGCTTCCTTGTCCCCGGCGACGCATGCGGCGAAGCCATGGGCGAGATTGCCGCAGGAGAGCGTCGTCCTGTGCGGCCCCTCGTCGGCCGCCCTGCGCACGCGGTCGAGGTAGGCCTCGCGATGTGGCCTGGAGCGTTCGGCGATCCGTCTGGTGATTGCTTCGATGCGGTTGTCTGCAGCCATGTTCGTGAATCCTGTCGATTTCCGCGTCTTGATCTTCGGTCGGGCCGGCCGTCAGGGCGCCCAGTAGACCGCGAGTGGCGACGGTGCGCCGTCGAGCACCGCGCGGATCGGCATCTCGGATGCCGCTCCCCTCCCGCGCGCCCTGTCGAGCGCATCCATTTTCGGCTGGCCCTCGATGTGAAGCGCCAGCATGCGGCCCGAGAGGACGAGCGGCAGTGTCAGCGTCAGCCTGGGCTCGCCCGCGTGGGGCGCATGCATGGAAACCACCGATCGCGATCCGCTTCGGTCGAGCGCGGTCGCGAGGTTGTCGCCATTGGGGAAGAATGAAGCCGTGTGGCCGTCGCCGCCCATGCCGAGGATGACGACGTCGAAGGGCAGGCCGAGCGTGTCGATCTTCCCCGCCGCGAGGGCCGCGGCGGCGTCGACGTCCTCGACATGCTGGTAGAGCGGCACGAAACGTGCCCGCCCGGCGGCCTTCTTCAGCAGGTGCAGCGCGACGAGCCGATGGTTCGAGCGCTCGTCGTCCGGCGGCACGAAGCGCTCGTCGACCAGCGTGATGGTCACCTTCTCCCAGGGGAGGTCGGCGGTGGACAGCGCCTCGAAAAACTGCTTCGGCGTCGATCCGCCCGAAACCGCCATCAGGGCCGCGCCGCGCTCTTCGATGCCCGCACGAAGCCGGCCGGCGACCGTCTCCGCCAGCCCCGCGGCCAGCTCCTCGCGGTCCGGGAATTCGTGGAGCTCGATGGATCTTGCGCTATTTTCCGTCATGCCACGTCCTGCCGTCGCGTTCGATGAGCGCGATCGCCTGGCTCGGTCCCGACGTCCCGGCCACGTAGCCCTGGACGCCCTGGCCCGTCTCGTCCCAGGCCTTCAGGATCGGGTCGACCCAGCGCCATGCCGCCTCGACCTCGTCCCGCGTCATGAACAGCGTGCGATTGTCGCGGATGACGTCGAGCAGGAGCCTTTCGTAGGCATCGGGGTTTCTCACCTTGAAACTCTCCGCAAAGCTCATGTCGAGCGGCACGTGCCGGAGGCGCATGCCGCCGGGCCCCGGGTCCTTGATCATCAGCCACTGCTTGACGCCCTCGTTCGGCTGCAGCCGGATGACGAGCTGGTTCGCCATGACGCGACCGGCCGCGTCGTCGAAGATCGAATGCGGGATCGGCTTGAAGGTGATTGCGATCTCCGAGACGCGTTCCGGCATGCGCTTGCCTGTGCGCAGGTAGAACGGCACCCCGGCCCAGCGCCAGTTGCCGATCTCGGCCTTGACCGCGACAAAGGTCTCGGTGTTCGACTGGCTGTCTCCCAGCTCGTCCAGATAGCCGCGCACGGCCCCGCCGGCAGACGCGCCCGCCTTGTACTGGCCGCGCACGGTGAGCTTGTCGACGTTCGAGGCGTCGATCGCCTTCAGGCCTCGCAGCACCTTCAGTTTTTCGTCGTGCACTGCCGCGGCATCCATCGACGACGGCGGTTCCATGGCGACGAGGCAAAGGAGCTGCAGGATGTGGTTCTGCACCATGTCGCGCAGCGCACCGGCCTTGTCGTAGTACCCGGCACGGCCTTCGAGCCCGACGGATTCGGCGACCGTGATCTGCACATGGTCGATATGGGCGGAGTTCCACAGCGGCTCGTAGAGCGCATTCGCGAACCTCAGCGCCATCAGGTTCTGCACGGTCTCCTTGCCGAGATAGTGGTCGATCCTGAAGATCTGATCCTCGGCGAAGACCCGGCCGATCGTGTCGTTGAGATGCATGGCGGACGCCAGGTCCCGGCCGATGGGCTTCTCCACGACGATGCGCGTCCTGTCGGTGATGAGCCCGTGATCGCGCACCCCCTCCGAGATCTGGCCGAAGAGGGCGGGACCCACCGCAAGGTAGAACGCCCGGATGCGCTGCGGATCCTCGTCGAGCAGTTCCTTCAGATCCTCCCAGCCGCGGTTGGTCGTCGCGTCGATCGAGACATAGCGCAGCCGCTCGAGGAAGGTCTCGATGTCGGCTTCGCCGCATTCGTCTTCGCCGAGATGCTTCCGCAGGGCGTCGCGCGCGAATGCGCGGTAGTCGTCATGGCTCATCTCCGAGCGCGACGCGCCGATGATGCGCGTCGGATCGGTCAGTTGGCCCGCGATCTGGCGATGGAAAAGAGCCGGCAGGAGCTTTCGCTCGGCCAGGTCGCCGGTGCCGCCAAAGACGACATAGTCGAACGGATCGACGGGAATGATCTGACTGGTCATTCGATGTGCCTTCGATTGGTGATGGCGTACGTCATAATCTAATCGATTAAATAATGCCAGATCAAGAATGCCGGACATCCGCGCATCCTGGGTGAGTCTTATGGCGCGGCCGCCAATTGTAAACCGCTAGCACCGGGAATCACTGCGCTCGCAGACCGGTTGCAGCCCGGTTCAAAGCCGGTCGCGAAGGGCAAACCAGCTCATGGCGAGGAAGAGCAGCGGCTTGCGCAGCCTTGGGCCGCCCGGAAACGAAGGGACCTCGAGTGCCTCCAGTGGCTCGAGCAGGTCGCGGTTGCCGAGCACCGTTTCGGCGTAGAGCTTGCCGGTGTAGTTGGAAAGCATCACGCCATGGCCCGAAAAGCCGCCGATAGAGGTCACGCCCGGCAGCACCTCGCGCACGAAGGGCTCGCGCGGCATCGTGATGCCGACGGACCCGCCCCACGCATGGGTGATCTCGATGTTGCCGAGAGCCGGATAGAGCTCGCTGATCTGGCGCCGGATATGATGCGAAATGTCGCGGGGGTTGTCGGAGGTGTAGGCTTCGCGGCCGCCGAAGAGCAGTCGCCCGTCTGCACTCTTGCGGAAATATCGCACCACGAAGCGGGAATCATCGACGGATTCGCCGCCCGGCAGCACTCCGAATGCTTCGTCGAGCGGCACCGTCGCCCCGATGAAAGAGCGGATCGGCATGACATGCGCCGCCGTCGTCGGCTCCAGCCCCCCGATATAGCCATTGCAGGCGATGAGCGCACGTTCGGCGGTGATCGTGCCGCGCGGCGTGTCGACGGACACCCGGCCGCCCTCCGACCGGATGCGCGTGGCCGGGGTGTGCTCGTGGAGTTCCGCGCCTGACCTTGCGGCCGCCTTCGCCGTGCCGACGAGCAGCTTCAACGGATGGATGTGCCCGGTGCCGGTATCGCGGATGCCGGCGAGGTAACGCTTCGACCCGAGCCTCCGGGCGGTCTCTTCGCCCTCCATGAAGCGAATGTGCGGGTAGTCGTACTTCTCCGCCATGACGTCGGCATGCCGGCGGTAGTCGTCGATATAACGGGACTTGTGAACCACGGACATCTGACCCGGGCGGTAGTCGATCTCGATGCCGTGCCTGCCTGCGAAGTCCAGAAGATGCGCCTTGGCATCCTCCGCCAGCCGGAACAGCGCCCTGGCGGCCGCATAGCCGTAGGCTTCCGCCTGCTCCTCGGGCCACGTGCGGTGTCCCGTGCCGAGCTGGCCCCCGTTCCGGCCGGAGGCGCCGTCGCCGAAGCGGGCCGCGTCGATGAGCACGACGTCGCTGCCGCCTTCCGCCAGCCGGCAGGCGGCCTGCAACCCGGTGAAGCCGCCGCCGACCACGACGACGTCGGCCTTGCGCGAGCCGTCGAGGGGGGCGTATTCCGGCCGCTCCCCGGCGGTCGCCTCGTACCAGGAGATTCCGGGCGAGATGGGGCTCTGGTAGGACATTGCCGGGCCCTAGACGTTCAGGAGCAGGAATTCCCGCTCCCAGGGGCTGATCACCTGCATGAAGGTTTCGAACTCGCCCCGCTTGACGCCGCAATAGGTGCCGACGAACTCGCTGCCGAAAACCTCCTTGAACGCCGGCTCGTCCTCAAGCAGCGAAACGGCCTCGAGCAGGCCGCGCGGCAGGTCTATCGCACCCTCGTTGGCCGACTTGTCGGTCGGGCTCGACGGCACGATGGAGCGCTCCACGCCCAGCCAGCCGGCGGCGAGAGAGGCCGCAAGCGCGAGGTAGGGGTTGGCGTCCGAGGAGGGGAGGCGATTCTCGACGCGGCGCGCGGCGGGGTCCGACGTCGGCACCCGGAAAGCAGTGGTGCGGTTGTCGTAGCCCCACGCGTTGTTGACGGGGCAGGCCATGTCGGGCGTCAGACGCCGGTAGGAGTTGACGTAGGGCGCCATCATGACGAGCGACCGCGGCACGAAGTGCTGCATCCCGCCGATGAAGTGAAAGAACTCCTGCGACGGGGATCCGTCGGGATTGGAGAAGACGTTGCGACCTGTCTCGATGTCGACCACGGACTGGTGGATGTGCATCGCGGATCCCGCCTGGCCCTGCATCGGCTTGGCCATGAATGTCGCGTACATGCCATGCTTCAGTGCGGCCTCGCGCAGGGTGCGCTTGAAGAAGAAGACCTGGTCGGCCAGTTCCACCGGGTCTCCGTGCCGCAGATTGATCTCCAGCTGCGCCGGCCCCTCCTCGTGGATCAGCGTGTCGATCTCGAGCCCCTGCTTCTCGGAGAAATGGTAGATGTCGTCGATCAGTTCGTCGAACTCGTTGACGCCGCTGATCGAATAGGACTGCCCGCCGACGATCGCCCGCCCGGAGCGGCCCTTGGGCGGGCGCAGCGGGTAGTCGGGATCGTCGTTCTGGGCGACGAGATAGAACTCGATTTCCGGCGCTACGACCGCTCGCCACCCGCGCGTCGCGTAGAGATCGAGCACATGCCGGAGGACGTTTCGCGGCGTGTAGGTCGCCGTCTTGCCGTCGGTGTCCACGATGTCGCAGATCACCTGCGCCGTCGGGTCCGTCTCCCAAGGGACCACCGACAGCGTCGACAGATCGGGCAGGAGCTTGAGGTCGCCGTCATGCGGGTCGTAGCGGAAATTCTCCGTCTCCTCCGGATATTCCCCCGAGATCGTGTGGCGGAACACGGCGGAGGGCAGGGACAGCGACGTGTTCGACACGAATTTCGAGGTCGGCATCATCTTGCCGCGCGGCACGCCCGCGAGGTCGGGCGTGATGCATTCGATGTCCTCGATGCCGCGGGATTTCAGCCAGTCGGAGGCCTCCTTCCAGTTTTGCACGCCGCGGGTCTGAACGATGTGAGGGGGGATCTTCTGAGCTCTCGGGCGGGACGCGCCGCCTGTGCTGGTCTGCTTCTTCTTCGACGTCATCGATCACCGGATGCTGTTGCCGCGACCCGCAAGGGCTGGCCGCATCATAACGCGTGGCGGCCAAATTGCGAGTGGCGCCGGCGATGCAGTTCTGCACCTCTTCACGCAAATTTCACGGGTCGTCGCGGATCATTGTGGCCGGCAGCCTTGTATGGCCGGGTGAATCGCATAACTATGGTCTACAGGGCAAGTCTTGATCAACCTGCGAAGAGAAAGCCGATGAGACAGAGACTGATCAAACCCGAGGCCGCCGAGCGGGCCCGTGCCATCGCCATCGCGGAAAAGTCCGCGCGCACGGTCATGCTGCAGGCGGCAGGCTTCGCTTCCATCGGCGCGATCCTTCTCGTCCTTCTGATTGCCGGCCGCATCTGAGAGGGATGCTGCGACGGGCGTAGTCGCATGCGCGCTTTCTCGCGCTGTTCGTGGCGCGCTTTATTTTTCTTTCGGTTGAACCGACCCCGCACAGACGCGTTCCCCGTACCGGGAGAACGGATGTGCACACAAAAACCACACATGCAGTCGGCACCCGCAGCCTGCGCGAAGCAGTAGCGCCGCTTGCGCGCGCCGGTTATGCCGCGCGCGGCATGATCTATCTGGTCATCGGAGCCTTCGCAGTTCTTGCCGCCTTCGGGAACGGCCCCAAGAAAGATCCGCACGACGCCATCCAGACGATCATGCAGCACGGCGCCGGAACGACCGTGGCCTGGATCCTCATGGTCGCGCTGCTTTCCTACGCACTCTGGCGCCTCGCGCAATCGATCCTGGATACCGACAATCACGGATCGGACCTCAAGGCCCTCGCCATCAGGGCGGGGCTGCTCGCGTCCGCCGGCACCTATGCTGCGCTTCTCGCCTATACCTTCGCGCTCTGGAACGGCAGCCAGTCGTCCTCCGGAGGCCATAGCGCCGTGGCCACCGCGCTCGCCGGGTTCGTCGGCACTCGCGCGATCTCCTGGGTGCTCGTCGCCGTCTTCATCGGCGTTGGCGCCGCCCATGTCTTCAAGGCCGTGAAGGAGCGGTATGCGCGCTATTTCGACGCCTCGCTGCGGGTGATGAGGTTCGTGCACCCGCTTGCCAAGGGCGGTCTTGTCTCCCGCGGGATTGTCTTCTTCGTCATCGCGCTGCTCTTCGCCTATCGGGGCGTCAGTGTCGGTGGCGGTGGCAATCCGGGGATCGGCGCCGCGCTGCAGTTCATCCAGGGTCTGCCCGCCGGTCATGTCCTGCTCGCCGCGACCGGCCTTGGCCTCGTCGGCTTCGCTGCCTACTCCTTCGCAGAGGCGATCTGGCGTCGCATCCGGCTCTGAAGCCGATCCGAAACACGAACGCCCGCCGTCAGGGACTACGGCGGGCGTCGCAACTTCAAAGGCTGGAGGCCTTCCGGCAGTAAACGTGCCGGCGGGCCAAAGGTTGCGGGCCGCGGACGAAATCCGCTGCAGCGACCCTGGGTGACGATCACCGGGATGAGAAGGTCGCCCCAGTTGCCCTCGCCGCCGTGGTGGCGGGCGGACCGCACGATCTCGACCGACACTCCGGCCTCGACCGCTTTCATGACCGACTGGTTGAGGCGGTGCAGGTCGTTGGCGACCATGCGGATGATCGCCTGTTGCTCCGGGCTCATGGACGAGGACTGCTCCTCGGCCCTTTCCTTGACACGCGCGACGGATGTCATCTTCGCTCTCCTTTTCGTTGCGTTGCAGGTCATTCCGCCGCCGGGCGGAACCTGTCGCCCGAAAACTGGGCGCTTTCGGTGGATTCGCCCATCGCCGTCGTCGACGACCGGCCGCCCGAGATCGCCATGGAGACGACGTCGAAATAGCCGGTCCCGACCTCGCGCTGGTGCTTGGTGGCCGTGTAGCCGTCGGCCTCGCCGGCGAACTCGGCTTCCTGCAGTTGCGAGTAGGCAGCCATCTGGCGGTCGCGATAGCCGCGCGCCAGCTCGAACATGCCGAAGTTCAACTGGTGGAAACCGGCGAGCGTGATGAACTGGAACTTGTAGCCCATGGCGCCGAGTTCCCGCTGGAACCGCGCGATCGTCGCGTCGTCCAGGTTCTTCTTCCAGTTGAACGAGGGCGAGCAGTTGTAGGCGAGCATCTGGTCCGGATATTCCCGGCGCACACCCTCGGCGAACTTCTTCGCCTGTTCGAGGTCGGGCTTCGACGTCTCGCACCAGATGAGGTCCGAGTGCGGCGCGTAGGCGATGGCTCGCGCAATGCAGGGCTCGAGCCCGTTCCTCACGCGATAGAAGCCTTCTGCCGTCCGCCCGGCTTCGTAGTCGACGAACGGCTGGTCCCGTTCGTCGATGTCGGAGGTGATCAGCTTCGCCGCTTCCGCATCCGTGCGGGCGATCACGAGGGAAGGCACGCCCATCACGTCGGCTGCGAGCCGGGCTGCCGTCAGGTTCCGGATGTGCTGGGCCGTCGGGATCAGCACCTTGCCGCCCAGATGTCCGCACTTCTTTTCCGAAGCCAGCTGGTCCTCGAAATGGACGCCGGCCGCTCCGGCCTCGATGTAGGCCTTCATGATCTCGAAGGCGTTCAGCGGGCCGCCGAAGCCGGCTTCCGCGTCGGCGACGATCGGTGCGAACCACGTCTCGACCGAGAGGCCGTTGCCTTCCGAGACCTCGATCTGGTCGGCCCGCTGGAGTGTCCGGTTGATGCGCCGCGCCAGTTCAGGCCCGGCATTGGCCGGATAGAGCGACTGGTCCGGATACATCGCCGAGGCAGTGTTGGCGTCCGCGGCGACCTGCCAGCCGGACAGGTAGATCGCCTTCAGGCCGGCGCGAACCATCTGCATCGCCTGGTTGCCTGTCACCGCGCCGAGCGCGTTGACGAAATCGTCGGAGCGCAGAAGCTGCCAGAGACGGTTGGCGCCGTTTTCGGCAAGACTGTAGCGGATATCGAGCGAACCGCGCAGCCGCCTGACATCCTCCGCCGAATAGGGCCTCTCTATTCCGTCGAAACGGTTCGACGGCGCGTTGGGGACGAGTTTGTAAAATTCAGTCATGAGACGACGCGCTCCTCGTTTGAAGGCGCCCCTGTGCAAAGCCGGGGCATAAGTTCGATGTGACATTTTTTACATACCGACCCAGCGCAACGCCATAACACTCTGAAAAATATGGTCGAGAAAGAGGTCATGCTGTCACGGGCTTGACAGGGCAGCGCTGTCGGTATGTAAAGATTGTAAAAGGATTGCGTGGTGCTTTCTTGTAAAGGTCTTGTCGATGGCTGACCGGAAGATCTTCGCGGGGCCGCGCGTGCGCAGGGTGCGCAACGGGCTTGGCCTGACTCAGACGGCGATGGCCGAGGGCCTCGGCATCTCGCCGTCCTACCTGAACCTGATCGAGCGCAACCAGCGCCCGCTGACCGTCCAGCTGCTTCTCAAGCTGGCGAGTGTCTACAAGGTCGACCTGCAGGAGCTGCAGGGCGAGGGCAGCGGTTCGCTCGACGCGCTGAAGTCGGTCTTCGGCGATCCCCTCCTTGCCGGCGAACTCCCGGGAGACCAGGAACTGGTCGAGGTGGTCGAAGCGGCGCCGAACGCGACAGCGGGCATCGTCAAGCTCTATCGCGCCTATCGCGAGCAGAATGCGCGTCTCTCGGATCTCGCCACGCTCCTGTCCGGCGAGGGGCGCGCAGCCGCGCTGACCGGCGCCCGTCTGCCGATGGACGAGGTTCGGGAGGTGCTGGAGCGCCGGCCGGCCTATTTCGCGCGCATCGACGAGCAGGCGGAAGCCTTCCATGCCGGCCTCGACGCGGGCGAGGACCTTGGCCCCGCCCTGAAGGCGTGGCTTCGCTCGGAGCACGGAATATCCGTGCGCAGCCTGCCCGTCCACGTCATGCCGGACCTCAGGCGCCGCTACGACCGGCATTCGATGCGGCTGTTCCTCTCGGAGCGTCTCTCGGTATTCGACCAGCTGCGCGAGATCGCGGTGGAAGCGGCGCAGCTCGCCCTCGGCGAGACGCTTGCCGGAGAAGTTCGCGCGCTGCCCCTCGGGAGCGACGAGGCCCGGCGCATCGCGCGCTTCGAGCTGGCACGCTACGCCGCGCATGCCCTGATGATGCCCTACGAGGCCTTTCGCGCGGCGGCGGTGCGCGCCCGCTACGACATCGACGTGCTGCGCGCCCGCTTCCGCGTTTCCTACGAGCAGGCGGCGAACCGGCTCGTCACCCTGCAGAGGCCGGGTGCGGCCGGAGTTCCGTTCTTCCTTCTCGAGACCGACAATGCCGGCAACCGCATCCGCCGCGCCGGGGCACGGGGTTTCCCGGAAGCCGCCTTCGGCGGCGGCTGCCCGAAGCTCGGCCTGCATGCCGCGTTCGGGCAGCCCGGCCAGGTGATCGTCGAGCCGGTGGAAATGCCCGGCGGAGAGGGTTTCCTGACGATTTCGCGCACGCTGGAGGGTGCGCAGGGAGGCTACGGCGAGAGACTGCGCCGCACCGCGCTTCTCCTCGGCTGCGAACTGGCCGAGGCGGGCGAGACTGCCTATGCCGTCCACGCCGCGCTTGCGCCCGTCGCCGTCGGCGCGGCCTGCCGGCTCTGCGAGCGGCGCGGCTGCCTCGCACGGGCGGAACCGCCGGTGACCCGGCCCCTGGGTCTCGACGAGATGGTGACAGGCCTCAGTGCTTTCGACTATCAGTAACCCGGACACCATTCATCCGGCGCGATTCCCGTGCCTCTCTCGGCTTCCGGCCTCAGACGGGGCCGGTCCCGGGACGGAGCGGACGCCGGCCGCGGCAGGAACCGATCGATGGCAGACAATCACCAGCAGAAGATGAAGACAGAGGGACTGGACGACACGATGACCCGCGAGGGGATCGTCGCCCGGTCCGTGCAGAAGATGGTCGACGGCGCCGAGCGACTGAACCTCCGGTTCGCCTCGCACGGCAACCCGCCCGTCTACGACAACGACGAATTTCCCTGGGCCCGCGAGGTCGAGGCCGAGTGGCGGCTGATCCGCCGCGAACTCGACAACGTTCTCGTGCGCAAGGGGGAATTGCCGGCGTTCCACGAGATCTCCACCGAGGTGCGCTCGATTTCCTCGGACCAGAACTGGAAGACGTTCTTCCTTTGCGGTTACGGCATCAAGTCGGAGG
This sequence comes from uncultured Alphaproteobacteria bacterium, assembly GCA_963760965.1. Lineage (GTDB taxonomy): Bacteria > Pseudomonadota > Alphaproteobacteria > Rhizobiales > Rhizobiaceae > Pararhizobium_B. The sequence continues at coordinate 195,573 of CAVXEW010000002.1, read as the reverse complement.
AGGCGATCCGCCAGTGCCCGGAGACCTGGCGGATCCTGCAGAAGATCCCGGGCCTGAAGTCGGCGATGTTCTCCATCTTCGAGCCCGGCAAGCACCTGCCTCCGCATCGCGGCCCCTACAACGGCGTCCTGCGCTTCCACCTCGGACTGATCGTCCCCGACCAGCCGGACAGGGTCGGCATTCGCGTCGAGAACGAGGTCTGCCACTGGCAGGAAGGCAAGGCGCTGATCTTCGACGACGCCTACGAGCACGAAGCCTGGAACCATTCCGACGAGGTCCGCGTCGTGCTTTTCGTCGACTTCGTCAAGCCCACGGCCTTTCCGGCGAACCTGACGAACAGGGCGGTACTCAACCTCGCCGTATTCACCCCCTTCATCCGCGAGGGCTACAAGGCGCACAAGGCCTGGGAGAAGATGTTCTACGGCGCGGGACAGAAGCACCGATAGCCCCTCCTGCCGCCGCGGCGCCACTTGCATCGCAGCTTCCGCCGGGCCCGGACGTCGCCCGCCGGTCGCCCTGTGATCAAGACGCATGCACTGCACAAACCGGCGGCAAAAAGGCCTTGTCGTCCTTCCAAAACGATTTTAGGCTCCCGCTCGACGGGGGCTTTCCGGGCGTTGCCGATAGTGCGCGGCCCGCATTCCCCTGCATGGGCACAAAGAACAGAAGAACACGCGAAGAGAGAGGGAATGGCATGCTCCGAGGAAAGCTGATTGCGTTGGGGGTTGCGCTGCTGGGAGGCGGCTTGCTGGCGACGAGCGCCGCGGTGCCGGCGCGTGCGGCGGATCGCGTCGTCAACGTCTACAACTGGTCCGACTACATCGACCCGACGATCCTGACGGATTTCACCAAGGAGACCGGCATCAAGGTCGTCTATGACACCTTCGATTCCAACGAGGTGCTGGAGACCAAGCTGCTCGCCGGCGGCACCGGCTATGACGTCGTGGTGCCGACGGGCACCTTCCTCGCCCGGCAGATCAAGGCCGGGGTGTTCCAGAAGCTCGACAAGTCGAAGCTGCCGAACCTGAAGAACATGGATCCCTCGATCCTGAAGCGGCTCGCGAACTTCGATCCGGGCAACGAGCATGCGATAAACTACATGTGGGGTACGACCGGGCTCGGCATCAACACCGACAAGGCCAAGGCGGCGCTTGGACCGGACGTGAAGCTGAATTCATGGGATCTCGTCTTCAAGCCGGAACTCGCCAAGAAGCTGTCGACCTGCGGCATCTATTTTCTCAATGCCCCGGACGAGCTGATCCCGGCGGCGCTCAACTATCTCGGCCTGAACCCGGACTCCAACAAGCCCGAGGACATCGCCAAGGCCGAGGACCTGCTCCTGAAGGTCAGGCCCTATGTGAAGAAGTTCCATTCCTCGGAATACATCAACGCGCTCGCCAACGGCGACATCTGCGTGGCGGTCGGCTGGTCGGGAGACGTGCTCCAGGCGCGTGATCGCGCCAAGGAGGCAAAGCAGGGCGTCCACATCCAGTACGTCATCCCCAGGGAGGGCGCAAACATGTGGTTCGACAACATGGCGATCCCCGCCGACGCGCCGCATACGCAGGACGCGCTGGAGTTCCTGAACTACATGATGCGCCCCGAGGTGATCGCCAAGGCATCCGACTTCGTCAACTACGCCAACGGCAACGCCGCCTCGAAGCAGTATCTCGACAAGAGCGTGCTGAACGATCCGGAGATCTATCCGGACAAGGACACGATGGGCCGGCTCTATACGACGTCGCCCAAGGATCAGCATACCCAGCGTCTCTACACGCGCACCTGGACCAAGGTGCTCACCGGCCAGTGACCGGGCCGGGCCCGGCAGCAGCGAGAGTTGCCGGGCTCCTTCCGAGCCGGAGACCATGGAAAGCTCTAGATGAAACCCCTGGGCAGCATTCGTCGCAGTTTCGCACCCTGGGCCGATCCTCAGGAAAAGCCGTTCATCTCTTTCGAGAACGTCACGAAGAAGTTCGGTGAGTTCTCAGCCGTCAACAACCTGACGCTCGACATATACAGGCGCGAGTTCTTCGCCCTGCTCGGCGGTTCCGGCTGCGGCAAGTCGACCCTGTTGCGCATGCTCGCCGGCTTCGAGACGCCGACGGCGGGAAGGATCATGCTCGACGGCACGGACATGGCCGGGATCCCGCCCTACAGCCGGCCCGTGAACATGATGTTCCAGTCCTACGCGCTGTTCCCGCACATGAGTGTCGAGAAGAACGTCGCCTTCGGGCTGAAGCAGGACAGGATGGCCAGGTCCGAAATCGCCGACCGCGTCCGGCAGATGCTCCGGATGGTCAAGATGGAGGAGTTCGCAAGGCGCAAGCCGCAACAGCTCTCCGGCGGCCAGCGCCAGCGGGTCGCCCTCGCCCGCTCCCTCGTGAAGCGTCCCAAGGTGCTGCTCCTCGACGAGCCGCTCGGCGCCCTCGACAAGAAGCTGCGCGAGGAGACCCAGTTCGAGCTCATGGACCTGCAGCAGGACCTCGGTCTCAACTTCATCGTCGTGACCCACGACCAGGAGGAAGCCATGGTGATGGCCGACCGGATAGCCGTGATGAGCCACGGCGAGGTGATCCAGACCGCGACCCCCGCCGAAATCTACGAGGCGCCGAATTCGCGCTTCGTGGCAGGCTTCATCGGGGACGTGAATTTCTTCGAGGGGACGGTCGAAAGCAAGCAGGGCGGCGTGGTCGAGATCGCCGGCGACGACGGCTTCGCCATCCGCGCGGTCGGCGACTGCATCGCCGGCATCGGCCAGAAGACGGGCTTTGCGATCCGGCCGGAGAAGATGAGGGTCGCCCGGACGAAGCCGGACAGGGGCTTCAACGCGGTGGCGGGCGAGGTCTGGGACATCGCCTATCTCGGCGACATGACCGTTTTCAACATCAAGCTCGGCAGCGGCAAGGTGGTCAAGGCCTCGACGCTCAACGCCGTGCGGGCGCTCGACGAACCGCTCGGCTACGACGAGGAGGTCTGGATCTCCTTCGAGCCGGATGCCGGCGTCATCCTGAGGGACTGAGCCATGCTCGGCCGTCTCGCCGCAGGCCTCCTGCGCCGCCTTGTGATCATCCTGCCCTATCTCTGGCTCGGCATATTCTTCCTGGTGCCGTTCGTCATCGTTCTGAAGCTCTCGTTCTCGCAGTCGGCGCTGGCGATGCCTCCTTACACGCCGGCCTTCGACCTGACGAAGGGGCTCGGCCATCTCTGGCAGGAGGCACGGCAGTTCAGCCTCGACAACTATCTCTGGCTGACCCAGGACAACCTCTATTTCCTGTCCTATGTGTCGAGCCTCGAGATCGCGGCGATCTCCACCTTCCTGACGCTGCTGATCGGCTTTCCGCTCGCCTACGGCATGGCGCGCGCACCCTCCACCATCCGCCCGACGCTGCTGATGATGGTCATCCTGCCGTTCTGGACGAGCTTCCTGATCCGCGTCTACGCCTGGATCGGCATCCTCAAGCCGGAAGGACTTCTCAACCAGCTCCTTCTTTGGCTGCACGTCATCGACCACCCGCTGTCGATCCTGAACACCAACACGGCAGTCTATATCGGCATCGTCTATTCCTACCTGCCGTTCATGACACTGCCGATATTCTCAGCCCTCGACAAGATGGACTACTCCCTGATCGAGGCGGCGGAAGATCTCGGCTGCCCACCCGTCAAGGCCTTCTGGAAGGTCACCTTCCCGCTCGCCATCCCGGGCATCGTGGCCGGCTGCCTGCTGGTCTTCATCCCGGCCGTCGGCGAGTTCGTCATTCCCGACCTGCTCGGCGGCTCGCGAACGCTCATGATCGGCAAGACGCTCTGGAACGAGTTCTTCCGCAACCGCGACTGGCCGCTCGCCTCGTCCGTGGCGATGATCCTGCTACTCCTGCTCGTGGTGCCGATCGTTCTCTTCCAGCAGGCGCAGGCGCGCGCCCAGGGGGAGGACTGATCCGATGGAACGCTGGAGCCGCTTCAACATCGTCTCCGTCACGCTCGGCTTCGCATTCCTCTACCTGCCGATCGTGCTCCTTGTCGTCTATTCCTTCAACGCTTCGAAGCTCGTAACCGTCTGGGCCGGGTTCTCGACGAAATGGTATTTCGAGCTTTTCCGCGACCAGAGCCTCCTCGATGCGGCGTGGGTGACGCTGAGGATCGGGCTTCTCTCGGCGACGGTGGCGACCGTCCTCGGCACCATGGCGGCGATCACGCTTGTGCGGTTCCCGCGATTTCGGGGGCGCATCCTCTTTTCGGGGATGGTCTATGCACCGCTCGTCATGCCGGACGTCATCATGGGCCTGTCGCTGCTGCTCCTGTTCGTGGCGATGAACTTCGACCGGGGCTTCTGGACGATCGCGATCGCCCACATCACGTTCTCGCTCTGCTTCGTCGCCGTCGTCGTCCAGTCGCGGCTGGTCAGCTTCGATCGCTCGCTCGAGGAAGCGGCCATGGACCTTGGAGCTTCGCCGGTGAAGACTTTCTTCGCCATCACCCTGCCGGTCATCCTGCCGGCCGTGGTCTCGGGCTGGATGCTCGCCTTCACGCTCTCCCTCGACGACCTGGTCATCGCGAGCTTCACCTCGGGTCCGGGCGCGACGACCTTGCCTATGAAGATCTACAGCCAGGTCCGCCTCGGCGTGACGCCGGAGATCAACGCGGTCTGCACCATCCTCATAGCCCTGGTGACGGTCGGCGTCATAGCGGCGTCGATCATCACGAAGCGTCGCGAGGTGCAGCGGCTGCGCGACGAGCGGGCAGCCTTCGTGGCTTGAGGGTCCCTACTGGCTGATCACCGGCGAAATCACGGGCGACGGCCATGAGCCGCCGATGAAGAAGCGAAGCGCCGGTTGCGGCGGAGCCGGCTTCGCGGCCTCTTCCTGCTTGCCGCCGCCTCCCTTGTTCTCCGCCGCCTTGGCGGCCGGCCTGGAGGGCGTGAGGCTTCCGGCCATCGCCAGGCTTCCCTTCCGGTAGGGCAGCACGCCGTTCAGGTCGATGACCCAGTTCTTCGTCCTGATCTCGCCCTTGTTGATCTCGGCAAGCCCGTCGGCGAACTGCCCCTGGAACTGCGCGGAGGAAAAGGCGAGCGAACCGGAAGCCGCCCGGCTGAGGTCGAAGAAGCGCTGCTTGGCGCTGAGCGAGCGGAAGGCATTGATGTCGAAGGACGGGATGGTCCCGTTCTGCATCTTCAGGTTCAGTGTGCCCGTGATGTCCTGGCTGCTGGTCGCCCACAGCGGATGGCTCGACTTGAGTTGCAGGTCGAGGGTGCCCTTTCCCCGCGGCAGCGGACCCTTGAGCTTGAGAGCGTCGAACAAGGCGCCGAAATCGACGTTCCGCGCCGAGGCCTGGACCACGCCGCCGCCGTCGAGGCCCTTCTCGGAAATCTGGACCTTGCCCGTCAGCGACCCGCCATAGGCGCTGGCATCGCCGATCTCGAAGCTCGCCCGCCCCTGGTCGATCCGGGCGGCGGCCGCGAGATCGCTCATTCCGACGTCGCCCAGCGTGGCCGATTGCGCCGAGAGCCTGAGATCGAGGCCGAGCTGGTGCAGGAACTGCGTGTCGATCGTCGTCGCAATGTTCTGGCCCGGCTTCGGCAGCGGCGTGAAGGCCCTGAGGAAGGACGTGATGTTGAGCTTGTTGAAGGCGAGCGTGCCGGCGACGACCGGAAAGTCCGGCTTGGGCATTTGCACGTCCAGGACGCCGATGCCGCGGTTGTCGTCGATGTCGATGATCAGGTTGTCGAGGTTGAGGCGGTCGCGCTGCGTCGTCAGGTCGGCGTCGACGCGAAGCTTCCCGATCGCTTCGCCGGGCCGGATGTCGGTCCCCACCCATTGCAGGACCTTCTGCACCGAGCGGGTCTGCAGGCTCAGCTTGCCCTTGAAGAACGAGCGCGATGTCAGCATGGCGGAGCCCGAGAACGAGGCGGACATCAGCTTCGAATCGAAACTGGCCGCAAGCGGCCCGTTCCCGCCGGCCATCAGCATGAGGGGCTTGTCCGACGAGGCCGTGATGTGCACGGTCTCGCCGCGGAAGCTGCCGGTAAGATCCAGTTGTCCCGGCCCCTTCACTTCCGGCCAGTTGATCTGCCCGCTGAGCGCGGAAACCGTTTCCACGTCGTCGTTCGGCTTGTCGATGAACCGCACGGTGCCGTTGCTTATCGAGATGATACCCATCGAATAGTCGGGCACCTTCTGCTGCTTCGCCTTCGAGCCGCTGTCGGCCGCGGCCACGTTCGCCGCGGCGATCTCGGCGGCCCGGGCGATATGGCCGGAGCCGGTCTGCCAGTTCAGGTGCCCGTCAAGGCCGCGCTCGATCGTGAATACCGGCGCCCGCAGGCGGAAGTTGCTGAACCTCGGTCGCCCGGTCAGGGCCGAGATGACGCTGAAGTCGGCCGTGACGCTCTCGGCAACCGCCAGAGGCTGCGACCGCGACGATTGTCGCGACATGATCGAGACATGGTTGAATGTGACGGAAGGGACGGGCCAGAAGGCGAGCTTCGGGCTCGTTCCGAGGACGACGTATTGTCCGGTCCATTGCGAGATGTCGTTCTCCAGCCGGTCGCGGACGAGTTCCGTCGACACCACCAGCGGTACTGCCACGGCTGCCAGCGCGGAGACGGCCACCAGCAACGCGGCGACCGAAAGCACCCACCTGATTGCATGTCCCTCTCGCGCGTCCCGCCTCGACACTGGGCTCTCCTGTTCACACTGCTGAACCGACTGCATTTTCGGTTAGTTCGTCGTCGACCGCAATGCAATCGGCCCGGTCCGGAAATCGGCGCGGCGCAAGAATCTCGAATTGCCGGCTTCCGCTGGCTTGCCGGGCGGTGCTAAGCCTCGGGAACGAGATCGAGGAGTACGAGATGCCGTCCGAAATTCCGCTGTGGACTCCGCACCGCGACCGCGTCGAAGCGAGTGCGATGGCTGCCTTCATGCGCCGCTCCGGTGACGCCGCCGGCCAGGTCTTCGACACCTACGAGCGCCTTCACGCCTGGTCGGTGGCCGAGCCCGAGGCCTTCTGGTCTGAACTGTGGGACGACAGCGGCGTCGTCGGCAGGAAGGGCAGCGCAGTCCTCTTCGACGGCGAAAGGATGCCGGGCGCGCGCTTCTTCCCGGAGGCGGAGCTCAATTTCGCCGAGAACCTCCTGCGCAAGTCCGGTCCGGACGATGCGCTGATCTTCCGTGGCGAGGACAAGGTGCGCCGGCGCATGAGCTGGGACGAGTTGCATGCGCTCGTCTCTCGCCTGCAGCAGGCCTTCCGCGACGCCGGCGTGGAACGGGGCGACCGTATCGCCGCGATGATGCCGAACATGCCCGAGACGATCGCCTGCATGCTGGCCGCGGCCTCCATCGGAGCCATCTGGTCCTCCTGTTCGCCCGATTTCGGCGAGAGGGGTGTTCTCGACCGCTTTGGCCAGATCGAGCCGGTGCTCTTCGTCTCCTGCGACGGCTACTGGTACAACGGCAGGCTCCAGGACGTCTCCGAGAAGCTTGCCGCGGTGACGAAGGAACTGGCGCCGAGAAAGACGATCCTGGTCGAATATGTCGGTGAGGCCGACGCGCTCGTGTCGCAGGCCTTCAACGGCGTGACACTGGACGACCTGGTCGCTCCCTACGAGGCCCGGCCGCTCGAGTACGAGCGGCTTCCCTTCGATCATCCGCTCTACATCCTGTTTTCCTCGGGCACCACCGGCATCCCGAAATGCATCGTGCATTCGGCCGGAGGGGTCCTGCTCCAGCATCTCAAGGAGCATCGGCTGCACTGCGACATCAGGGACGGCGACCGCCTTTTCTATTTCACGACCTGCGGCTGGATGATGTGGAACTGGCTGGCTTCGGGCCTCGCTTCCGGCGCGACCCTCTGCCTCTACGACGGTTCGCCCTTCTATCCGGGTGCGAGCGCCCTCTTCGAGTATGCGGAGGAGGAGAGGTTCGCCATCTTCGGCACATCCGCGAAATACATCGACGCAGTGCGCAAGAGCGGCCTCAGGCCGGTCGAAAGCTACGACCTCGGCGCGCTCCGGCTGATGACATCGACCGGGTCGCCGCTGGCGCCCGAAGGCTTCACCTTCGTCTACCAGGGCATCAAGGAGGACCTGCATCTCGCCTCGATCTCCGGCGGAACAGATATCGTGTCGTGCTTCGTTCTCGGCATTCCCACCAAGCCCGTCTGGCGCGGCGAGATCCAGGGCCCGGGCCTCGGCATGGCCGTCGACGTCTGGGACGAGGATGGCCGTCCCGTCCGCGAACAGAAGGGCGAACTCGTCTGTGTCAGGCCGTTCCCTTCGATGCCGGTGAAGTTCTGGAACGATGCCGATGGCGCGAAGTACCGGGCAGCCTATTTCGAGCGCTTCGAGAACGTCTGGTGCCACGGGGACTTCGCCGAGTGGACGCGCCATGGCGGCATGATCATCCATGGCCGCTCGGACGCGACGCTCAATCCGGGCGGCGTGAGGATCGGCACGGCCGAAATCTACAACCAGGTCGAGCTGATGCCCGAGGTCGTCGAGGCGCTCTGCATCGGGCAGGACTGGGACGACGACGTGCGCGTCGTCCTCTTCGTCCGGCTGGCCGAGGGCGTCGAGCTCGACGAGGAGCTTGCGAGGGCGATCAAGGCCAGAATCCGCAGCGGCGCCTCGCCGCGTCACGTTCCGGCGAAGATCGTCGCGGTGTCGGACATTCCCCGCACCAAGTCGGGCAAGATCACCGAACTCGCGGTGCGCGACGTGGTCCACGGCCGCCCGGTCAAGAACAGGGAGGCACTCGCCAATCCGGAGGCCCTCGACCTCTTTGCCGACCTTCCCGATCTGCGCTCCTGAGAGGGACCGTGCCAGCCGGAGCGTGGTTAACGAAAGGTTTCGCGGAAATTAACTAAGACGAAACGAAATGTTCCGATTGGTTAAACTCTAACGTTCCAATTAAGGTCCTGTTAAGTCGCTGCGGGCAATCTCCGGGTGAATTTGGAGCGGATCGCCTCTGTTCCCGTTCTTGGATTGGAGGCGCCTACCGTCAGCCCGATTCTGTTCAGCAAACTACCGAAACTCAAGGGCGCCGTCGGCGCCCTTTTTTTGTGTCTCGCACCTGCGGCCGGCACTCTTCAGTCGGCGAGCACGCGCTGTGGCGGGAAGCCGATCTCGATCAGCGTGCCCTCGTTCGGCGCAGAACGGATTTCGAACTGCGCGCGGTTCGCCTCCACCATGGCTTTGGTCAGGGGCAGGCCGAGGCCCGTGCCGTCTCCGCGGGGGCGGCTCGATCCCCTGATCTGCCGGAAGGGCTTCATCGCCTGCTCCAGCTCGCCCTGCGACATGCCGACCCCGGTGTCGCGGATCCGCAGCACGACGCTGCCGTTGGTCTCGTAGGCGGTCGAGACGACGATCTGGCCACCGGCCGGCGTGAAGCGGATGGCGTTGGAGAGCAGGTTGAGCGCGATCTGCTTGATCGAGCGCTGGTCGGCGACGATTTCCGGCACCGAGGACGACAGGCTCGTGCGGATGATGACCCGCTGGCTGTTGGCCTGCGGCTGGAGCAGCGAGACCGCCTCGGCGATCGTGTCGTTGAGGGCCACTGCCGCGAAGGAGATATCCATCTCCCCCGCTTCGATCTTCGAGATATCGAGGAGGTCGTTGACGATGTCGAGCACGTGCTTGCCCGACCGGCCGATGTCGTGGGCGTATTCGAGATATCGCGGGCTGCCGATCGGTCCGAAGCGCTGTTCGGCCATCATGTCGGAGAACCCGATGATCGCGTTGAGCGGCGTGCGGATCTCGTGGCTGACGCGTGCAAGGAACTCGCTCTTGTGAGAGTTCGCCTGCTCCGCCGCGAATTTCGCGGCGCGCAGTTCTTCCTCGGTGCGCTTCCACTGGGTGATGTCGCGCATCACCGCGCAGTAGCCGTTCGAGCCGGTCAGGCGGCCGATCGTCATGAAAAGCGGCAGGAAGCCGCCCGAGGCTTCCCGGCCGATCACCTCGCGCCCGTCGTTGAGCACGCTTGCGACGCCGTGCTCGCTGAGGCCGTTCAGATAGTCCATGACTGCGCGCTGGCTCTCGTGAGCGAAGAGCTTGGCGAAGGGCTGGCTTCGGATTTCCGACTCGTCGTAATCGAACAGCGCGCTCGCCGACCGGTTCATCGAGCGGATGTCGCCCTGCTCGCCGAGGATGACGACCCCGTCCGTCGCTGTCTCGAGGATCGAGCGCAGCTCCTCGACCTCGATCTTCAGCGCGGCGACGCGGGCAGCGTCCCCGGCCGCCGGCCCGCCGTCCGAGCGGCTGTCGTCGCCGCCCTGCGGCGGCATGGCCGCCGCGTCGTCCATGCCGGAGCTTTGCGCGGGCATGAGCGAAAGCATCAGCGCGCGCTTGTCGTTCCACTGAACGGATTGCAGCCGCGCGTGCACCGGAACCTCGCCGCCGTCGGCGCGAACCAGCTGCAGGGTCCCCGGGAGGGCGCCGGCGGACATCCCTTCGCCAATGTCCTGCGCGGCGAAGAGATTGGCGAGCCCCCCGGCCTCGACGAGCGCCGCGAGATCCGCGTAGCCAGTCAGGCCGAAGAACTCCGCATTGGCATGGTGGACGTCGTGACCGTCGTGGAGGAGGAGGGCGACGGGAAGATCGTCGATGATGTCGGGTGACAGGCGCGCCGGCGCGGAGGCGGCGCCGATCGTCGCGAAGGCGGAAGGAATTGGAGTCGTCGCCCGGGCCTGGCCGTCTTGCCATCCTCCCGGGCTTTCGGCCGCGACCGGCTCTTCCTCTGCCGGAGTGGCGGGCGAACGCTCCGCCGGTTTCGCTTCTTCAGGCGGGCCGGCGGCAGGAGTCTCCTTCGCCGGTTCCGGCTCGGCCTGCGCTACCCTCTCTGCCTGGCTTTCCTGGCCGGTCGGCTTCCCTGTCCCTTCGCCGCCCGCGTCCTTGCCGAAGCTCTTTGCGAGCCGCTCGCCGATCTCGCGAAAGGCCTGCTGCTCGCCGTTCGACAGGACCTCTCTCGTGCGCGAGCGCCGCTGGTCCAGGTCGATGACCTTGTCGTTCTGGCGCCGCCCGAAGGGCCTGACGATCCTGAGGGCGGGGGTTTCGCCGCGGAAAGGATCGTCCCCGTCGGCGACCGGGGTCTCCGTGCTCTCTTCCGCCGCCGGCGAGCTCTCCGCCTTGATCTCTTCGGGAACGTCGGGCAACAGGTCGGGCACGCCTTCCTGCCGTCCTGGAGTTGCGTCGGCGGGTGCCTGTGCGTCGGCCCCGTGCAGCTCGTGCGGAACATCCGTCAGCGAAAGGCCTATGGCTTCCGGATCCTCGTGGGCGTCGCCGACGCGAACGATTCCAAAGCCGCGAAATCCCTCGAATTCCCGCGTGCGGCTGTAGATCGGCAATGCCGCGAGATCGACCGGAACGGAGAGGCTTGTGCCCTGGACCGGCCAGGAGACGGTCTTGCCCGACCATGTGTCGCGCCGGCGGAGCAGGTCCGAGATCTGGTTGTCCCGGTCGAAGCCGAAGACCTTGGCGACATCGCTGAAGCGCCGGTCGATGATGTCGGCGGCATTCGGGCCGACGGCGGCGGCGAAATCCGGCGAAAGGTCGCTGAACCGACCCTGCGGATCGATCCGCCAGACAAAGCGGACCGGCTTGGCCGCAGCGTCGAAGACGAAGCCCGGGGTGCGCGCGGCTTCCTCCGCCGGGGAAGACTCAGGCTCCGGTTGCCCCTGCGCGCCGTCGGCCGCGTCGCGCGCCGATCCAGGTTCGCCTTCCGCTGCGGCAGGCGAGGCCTCGCCTGCGGCCGTCGACGGCGTGCGGCGGATCCCGCCGGGCGCGAGCGACCAGGCGTTCACGGCCGGGACCGGTGGTGGAGCCGCCGAAGCTTTCGCCCGGCCGCTGCCGGCAGGTGCGGCAGCCGCGTCGTCGTCGTGTCGCTGCGGCTCCTGGCCCGTCTCCACGACGAAGAGCAGGTGAAGTGCCGGCTTGTCGCTCAACCGCGCGAGGGCCGCCGCTGCCCCGCCTGCCGCGAGCATGCGCTTGACGAGCCGGTTTTCTCCCTCGGCGACGTGGTCGACGAGGTCGCGCCGCATTTGAAGACCGATGTCGAGCGCCGAAATGCCGGGCGAGGCGGCCAGGTATTGCCCGGCGGCATCGACCACGGCCACGTGCGTGCCGGTGTCCCCGAGGCCTGAAATGATCCGCTCGGCCCGAACCTGCACATCCATGTTCCCGGCCGGGGAACCGTCGGCGAGAAGCAGGGCATGCGTGCCGTCGTGGAGTGCGAGGCCGATCAGCGTCACGGAAACGGTGCGGCTCCGCAGGCCGGCGGCGACCCGGAGGGACACCGTCTTTTCTCCCTCGCCGCCGGACAGGCGGGACGCAGCGGCATCGAGCTGCCGCCGCACGGTCGCCGGCGCCGTGTGCCACTCGTCCATCAGTTCATAGGGCGTGGCGAAGCCGAACAGGCTCGCTCCCCGGCCATTCGCCCAGAGGACGCTGCCGAGGTCGGCCGCGAACAGCACGAGCCCTTCGCCCGCGGCGAAGCGCGACCGGACCTGCCGATGCACAGCGACGTCGATGAAGGGATGCTGTCCAGCCGGCATGCAAGTCCTGCGCTATTGTGTCGTATCTGCCCTCGGGGCTTAACGATTCATTAATAGCTTTGCCCGCGCCAGCGGTCCAGAAGCCCGGGTCCCGGCCTCCGGAATATCTGGCCGCAAGGTTAATCCATGGTGCATCGCAAAAAAATGTTGCAATGCACAAAAAGATCGCCTATGTAGGAGGCATCGCAATCGAACGCCTCGAAGAGGGTTCATACCAAGGAGTGCATGATATGGCTACCACGACGAACACGAAGAAGACCGAAACCGCCGACGTCTTCGCCTTTTCCGCTTTCGACCCGGCCAAGGTGACCGACAACTACCGGGATTTCGCCGAGAAGAGCCTCGCGCAGTCGAAGAACAGCTACGCGAAGATGAAGAGCGCCGCCGAGGATGCGACCAAGACGGTCGAAGCCACGCTGCAGAGCGCTCAGGCCGGCAGTGTCGCGATCGGCCTCAAGACCATCGATTTCATGCGCGTCAACACCGAGAATTCCTTCTCGCATCTTGAGGCGCTGCTTGGCGTCAAGTCGCTTTCCGAGGCCGTCGAATTGCAGACGTCCTTCATGCGCAAGCAGATGGAGCTCGGCGTCGATCAGGCCAAGACGCTGCAGGACGCTTCCCGCAAGGTCGCCGAAGACGTGACCAAGCCGGGCAAGTCGGCCGTCGACAAGGTCGTCAAGGAATTCAAGGCCGCCTGAGGCGCCTTCATCACGCATCTCCCGGGGCCGGACATTTTCGATGTCCGGCCCTTTTCATGTCCGCGCTCCGTCACTCTGCCCTTGCAAATCGTCCGGACGCGCTGTACTTCACCCGGGCGGTCGCCCGGCGGCCAAGTGCGGTTGTAGCTCAGTTGGTTAGAGCGCAGGATTGTGGCTCCTGAGGTCGGTGGTTCGAATCCACCCAACCGTACCATTTCCCGACATCCGGCAGGACCACGGCATGAACCGCGCTGCGGGCGAATAGGGCGACCTCCTGCCTCGCCGGACAGGCCGGTGCCGGTCGGTTTCAGCCCGCGCCGAACGCGTCGAGAGCTCGCGCCAGCACCTCTTCCTTCGTGCCGTCGATGCCGACGGCGACGACGTCCGGCTCCGTCAGCGGTGACTCGAGCGTCGCGAGCTGGCTCTCGAGCAGCGACACCGGCATGAAGTGGCGCTCGCGCTGGCCCATGCGCCGGCCCAGCAGCGTCTTGTCGCCCTCCAGGAAGAGAAAGCGCAGGCCGGGACCGACGGCCTCGCGCAACCTGTCGCGGTAGGCCCTCTTGAGGGCGGAGCAGCTCGCCACTGCGCCCCCTGCCTCGGAGGCCGCCTTCAGCAGCTCCGCGCCCACCCGCGAAAGCCAGGGCCACCGGTCCTCGTCGGTGAGCGGCGTGCCGTGGCGCATCTTCTCGACATTGGCCGATCCGTGCAGATCGTCGCCCTCGATGAAGGGCACTCCGAAGTGCTCCGCGAGCGCGCGCCCGACCAGCGATTTCCCCGAACTGGCGACCCCCATCACGACGACGGGGCCGAGATCAGATCGATGCTGTGATTCCGCCGTCGACATAGAGTACCTGTCCGTTGACGAATGACGATGCCGGCGCCGGCGAGAAAGACGGCGGCGCCCACGAGTTCCTCCACTTCGCCCCAACGCCCTGCCGGCGTACGCTTCGCCAGCCAGTCGGAAAACTCCTCGCTTTCGACCAGGGCCTGGTTGAGCGGCGTCTTGAAGTAGCCGGGCGCGATGGCGTTCACCTGGATCCCGTGGCGGGCCCAGTCGGTCGCCATGCCGCGCGTCAGGTTGCGCACCGCCCCCTTGGACATCGTATAGGGTGCTATGGAGGGTCGCGCCAGTTCGCTCTGCACCGAGGCGATGTTGATGATCTTGCCGCGGCCGCGCGCGATCATGCGCCGGCCGACTGCCTGGCCCACGTTGAAGACGCTGGTGACGTTGAGCCGGAGGATCTCGTCCCACTTGTCGTGCGGGAAGTCCTCGAGCGGCGCCCGGTGCTGCATGCCGGCGTTGTTCACGAGGATTTCGATCGGGCCCGCGTCTTTCTCGATCCGCTCCACCGCGGCGCCGACGGCATCGACGTCGGTGACGTCGAACGGGAATGCATGCGCCTGCAGGCCTTCCCGCCGCAAGTCCTCCACCGCGGCGTCGACCGGCCCCGGCCGGCGGCCGTTTATCAGGACGCAGGCCCCGTGCGCGGCAAGCCCGCGCGCGATCGCAAGGCCGATGCCCTGGCTGGATCCGGTCACGAGGGCATGTCGGCCGGAAAGGTCGAAGAGTTTCGATGTCATTCGGATTGCGCTCCCGTTCGATAGCCGGTTCCGTCCGCGGCACCGGTATGGATGATGTCGGCGGCAGAATCAATTTCGCCGACGGAGGCATGTTGCCTCCCTCAGTGCTCGCTCAGATAGGCGAGGTAGGTTGCAAACAGATAGACGGCCACGAGCGAGATGCTCGCCCAGCCGATGGTTCCCCTCAGCCGCGTCTCGGAACGGTAGATCACGGCGACGATGAAGATGCCCGACATGGCGATCGCGGCGAATGCGGAGACGGCGTGGGTGGCGGAGACGTCGGCGAGCAGCGGGCCCTTCGTGTAGGCAACGTCGTCGGCGGCGAGAATCAGCATGTCGAAGAGATTGCTGCCGAGGAGGTTTCCGATGGCGAGGTCGACGGCGCCCAGGCGCATCGCGCTGACCGCCACGATCAGTTCCGGCAGCGACGTCGCGCCGGCGACGAGCAGGGTGCCGACGAACGTCTTGTGCAGGCCCATCGTCTCGGCGAGAGCCACGCCGGCGAACGGTAGCAGCGAACCGGCCGCCCCGACGACCGCCGCTGCGCCGAGGTAGCGCAGCACCGCCGGGCCGAGCGCGGTCTTGCCCTCCGTCCGGTCCGGTGGCGTCGCATGCAGGCGGCGCTCGTAGACGAAGGCGGCACGCACCGCGGCAAGGTAGACGATGACGATGACGGGCGAGTAGCCGCTGATGTGCAGGAACCTTGCGCCGTCGCCGTTGCGGCTGAGGAGCACCAGCCCGCCGACGAAGGCGAGCAGGACGATGCCGAAGGCGGCGGTCAGCAGATGCCCCTGGTCGATGCGGCGGTAGATCGGCTCCTCGCGGCTCAGCGCGTCGAGCACGACGAGCATTGCAAGGTTGAAGATGCAGCTCCCGAGCACGTCGCCGACGGCGATGTTCGGCGCGCCGGCGGCGGCGACGGCGCTGACGCCGGTGAAGAGCTCGGGCAGGGACGTTGCCGTGGCGAGCAGTATGAGGCCGGCCCACGAGCGCGACAGGCCGGTGATCCGGGCGATTTCCTCGCTCTCGCGGACCAGCACGGGGCCGGCGAGGCCTATCGCAAGCCCGCAGGCGAGGAATGCGGACCAGGCCCAGGCGGCGGACATCATGTCCCTCCGTCGTTTCCGCGGCGGCCGAGGAGAAGGCTTGCCCCCTGGCTGAGAAGGAGGGGCAGCAGGCTCGCCGCCGCGACGAGCGCCCACATTCCTGCATCCGGCCTGGAAAGGCCGAGGATTCCGGCGAGCGGCGGAACGTAGATCGGCCCGATCAGCAGAAGGGAGCACAAGGCCAGCGCGGCCCACACCCACGGATTGCGGGTAATCTCGTTCGCCAGCAGCGCGCTCTTGCTGCCGCGCATGTTGAAGACCTGCCAGAGCTGCCCGAATGCGAGCGTGAGGAACGTGACCGTGACCGTGGCCTCGCCATCGAGGTCGAGCCCGAGCCGCGCCACGGCGAGCGCCGAGAACGTGCCCGCGGTCAGCAGCAGCCCGTGGACGACGATACGCCTCCACTGCGGGCGCCCCAGGACCGGCTCGTCCGGACGCCGCGGCCGACGCAGGAGCACCTCGCGATCGCCTTCGCCCATGGCGAGGGCGAACGCCGGAAAGACGTCCGTGATCAGGTTGAGGTAGAGGATCTGGAGCGGCAGGATCGGCAGCGGCAGCGTGGCGACGACCGCCAGCCCCACCACGAGCACCTCGCTGAGATTGCAGGACAGGAGATAGGCGACGAAGCGGCGGATGTTGTCGAAAATGACCCGGCCCTCGTGGATGGCGCGCACGATCGTCGGGAACGCGTCGTCGAGAAGCACCATCGCCGCCGCCTCCCGCGCGACGTCGGTGCCGCGCCGGCCCATTGCGACGCCGATGTCGGCCTGCCGCAGGGCCGGCGCGTCGTTGACGCCGTCGCCTGTCATGGCGACGACCTCGCCGGCCTCCTGGTAGGCGCGGACGAGCGCGAGCTTCTCGGCCGGGCTGACGCGCGCGAAAATTCCGATCGCGCCGAGGCCGTTGCCGTTGCCGTTGCGAAGCCGCTCCGGATCGCCGCCGACCGCGACGGCATCCTCCGCATCCCCGAGGCCGACCGCGCGGCCGATGCTGCGCGCCGTGACCGCATGGTCGCCGGTAACCATCACGACACGTATGCCGGCGTCCCTGCATGCGGCGATCGCATCCGGCACGTCGGCGCGTGCCGGATCCTCGAGCCCGGCGAGGCCGAGAAAGGTCAGGTCGGCAAACGGCTCTCCTGGCATGGAGCCGGCATTGCGCGACGCGAAGGCGAGGACACGCAGACCGTCGCGACCGAGTTCCTCGACCTTCTCGAGCCATTCGGCCCGGATCGCGTCGCTCAGCGGCTGGTCGCCGCCGGGCGCGGCGATGCGTGCAGCCTTAGCCAGCACGCGCTCCGGCGCTCCCTTCACGGCCCAGATCTTCGTTTCGCCGCAGGCATGCAGCGTCGCCATCATGCGCGCCTCCATGTCGAAGGCATGCTTGCGAAGGACCGGCTTGCGCTCGGTCAGTTCCCGGCGAAGAAGGCCGAACGCGCGTCCCGCGCGAAGCAGCGCAAGTTCCATCGGATCCCCCGACGCCTCGCTCTCTTTCCGTCCGAGCGTGGCGTCGTTGCAGAGAACCGCCACCTCCAGCAACCTCAGTGTGTCTTCGGAAACTTCGCGGCCAGCCGGATCGCCGGCCGGTCCGTCACCGCCGGAACGCGTTTCCCCGGAGGGCGTCACGAGCCTTCGCACCGTCATGCGGTTTTCCGTAAGTGTTCCCGTCTTGTCCGTCAGGATCAGCGTTGTCGCGCCGAGCGTCTCGACAGCCGAAAGCCGTTCCACGAGCGCATTCTGTCGCGCCATGCGCCACATGCCGCGCGCCAGCGCCAGCGTCGCGACGATCGGAAGGCCTTCGGGGATCGCCGCTACGGCGAGCGCGATCGCCGCTTCCACCATGAGCAGGGCATCCTTGCCGGACAGGATGCCCGCGACGGCGATGATCGCGGCCATCGCCAGCGTCACCCAGATCAGTTCCGCAGAAAGCCTCGCGAGGCGCTTCTCGAGCGGCGAGCGCCCTGTCTCCGCCTGCTCGACCAGCTTCGAGATGCGGCCGAGTTCGGTGGAAAGCCCCGTGCCGACGACGACGCCGAGGCCGCTCCCGCGGGTCACGACCGTTCCCTTGTAGAGCATGGAGTGGCGATCGCCGAGCGCGGCGCCGGCGGTTGCCGGCGCCGCCTGCTTGTCGGTCGCGACGGATTCCCCGGTCAACGCGGACTTGTCGGCGGCCAGTCCCGCCGCTTCGACGAGTCGCATGTCCGCGGAGAGGCGGTCGCCCGCCTCGACGATCACGATGTCGCCCGGCACCAGGCTTTCGGCCGGCACCATCCGGGTATGCCCGCCGCGGCGCACGCGGGTGCTGCGGGTTCCGAGCGTGCGAAGGCTTTCGATCGACCGTGCCGCCTTGATTTCCGTCACGAACCCGATCAGCGCGTTGACCGCGAGCACGGCTGCGACGGTTGCCGCTTCCTTCCATTGGCCGAACATGGCGGCAAGCGCCGCTGCGGCCGCGAGCAGGAAGACGACCGGGCTCTGGAACTGGTGAAGGGCGACGCGCAGGGCCGAAGCCTTGCTTCGGACGGCGATCGTGTTCGCTCCGAAGATCCGGGCGCGGCCTTCTGCTTCTTCCTCGGCAAGGCCCTGCGCGGGCACGACGCCGAGCGCCGCGAGAACGCTCTCCGCCGTGGCGGCATGGGGGTTTTCCGGTACCCCTGCGCCATGAGGCGCGAGGGCGGCCGGCGGGGCATCTTCTGGTTTGGTCATGCGGTTCCGGGGTCTCTGCCGTCTTGCCTGGACGAAGCTTGGGGAAATCGATCCTGCGACGACGACGGGCGTGCCGCCGGCGGTGCCGATCTTTGCGGCCCATCGCAGAGCCTGCCTTGACGGAAGTCAAGTCGCGGCCGGTGGCAGCCGGACGGCCTAGCTGTCCGACCGGTTGCGCCAGAGGCGGACCGCATACCAGACCGCGCCGGCGAGGATCACCGCGATCACGGCGAAGTCCAGCGAATGCATGATGCGCTTGAGGGCCGGGCTGCTGTCCCATGCCTGCCCGAGCTTGACGCCGGCATAGGCAAGCAGGAAGCACCAGGGCCAGGAGCCGACGAACGTATAAAGCTGGAATTTCCAGAACGGCATCCGGGCGATTCCCGCCGGCAGCGAGACGAACGTGCGCACCACCGGCAGCAGCCGCCCGACAAGGACGGTAGCCGTGCCGAACCGCTCGAAGTAGCCGTCGACGCGATCCAGTTCGGACCGGCTGAGCAGGATGTAATGCCCCCATCTCTCGACGGCGGGGCGCCCGCCATAGGCGCCCACCGCGTAGGCGAGGGTGGAGCCGAGGTTGCAGCCGACGGCCCCCGCCGTCGCGACGAGGACGAGACTGAAGCGGCCGGTCGAGGCGAGATAGCCCGAAAACGGCATGATGATCTCGGAGGGGAGGGGGATGCAGGCCGATTCGATCGCCATCAGGAAGACGATGCCGGAATAGCCCAGCGCGGATATCGCTGCCGTGATGTAGCCGGCGAGCATTGCCGTGAGGGATGCGGGAATGGAATATCTCCTGTTTGTCGGGCGGCGGCGGGGACCGGTCCAGGTATCCGGTGGTGCGATCCTGACGGATGGTACCGTCTGTCGGGAAAATCGCCCCACCAGATCAAAAGCTTTCGGGCTGAGTTTTCCAAACGGACGGGTGCAGTCTGTTTGGGTCGGGCCACTAGGTTGCCATGCGCGCCGCCGCCAGGACAAGAGCGCTCTTGCGGAAGACCGCCGTCCGGGGCCGGACGGTCAGGCGACGTGCGCTTTTTCGAGGCCGGCCACCTCGTTTTCCTCCGCGCGGGCGGCCGGCAGGCCGCCGAAACGCCGGTTCCGGCGGGAGAATGCCTCGACCGCCGCCCTCAGGTCGCGTTCGCCGAAATCGGGCCACAGAGTCCCGGTGAAATGGAGTTCGGCATAGGCGCTCTCCCACAGCAGGAAGTCCGACAGGCGCTGCTCTCCGCTCGTCCGGATGAGAAGGTCGACGTCGGGTGTGTCCGTGTCGCCCGCGATCAGGCGGCTGAAGGCATTGCGGCTGATCTCGCCGGCCTCCGCGAGCCTGCGCGCCGCGGCGAGTATGGCGTCGCGCGACGAGTAGTCGACGGCGATCCTGAGATGCATCCTGCGACCGCCTGCCGTCCTGCCCTCGGCATGCGCGATTCTGTCTGCGAGACCCGCCGGCAGGCGGTCCCGCCGGCCGATCACCGTCAGCCGGACGCCGCTTTCCACGAGACGCTCCAGTTCGGCCTCGATATACCGCCTCAGGAGTCCCATGAGCGCGGCGACCTCCGGTCCGGGCCTCTTCCAGTTGTCGATCGAAAAGGCATAGAGCGTCAGCGTGCCGATATCGAGATCCCGCGCGGCCTCGAGGGTCCGGTGGATCGCCTTCACGCCGGCCTCGTGGCCGCGTGTGCGTGGCAGTCCGCGGGCGGCAGCCCATCGCCCGTTGCCGTCCATGATGATGCCGATGTGAAGCCTGGCGGATCCGTTGCTTTGCATTGCAGAGTGACCTCTCAAAAAAACGTCATGCGGTTCGGGGTTGCTGCCGGGCCGGGGCCGGGTTGCGGTCGTTGCTCTCGGCGGCATCGCGCACGACCTTCTCCAGTACCTCGAGATAATCGACGAAGCGTTGCCGCCCCTGGCGGGTCAGGCGACAGCGGGTCACGGGACGGTTGCCGTCGACGAGCTTCGCGGTC
Source organism: uncultured Alphaproteobacteria bacterium (assembly GCA_963760965.1). Lineage (GTDB taxonomy): Bacteria > Pseudomonadota > Alphaproteobacteria > Rhizobiales > Rhizobiaceae > Pararhizobium_B. Next base: position 174,985 of record CAVXEW010000002.1, on the reverse strand, counting down.
TCGATCAGGCCGGCCTCGACGAGCACCTGCAGGTGGCGGTTGAGGTTTCCGTCGGTCAGCCCGCAGAGCTGCTTGAGATCGTTGAAGGCGAGTCCTTTCGGATAGCTCATGAGGGATGTCAGGACGCCGAGGCGCGCCTTCTCGTGCATCACCCTGTCAAGCCCGTCATAGGCGAAGGGCGCCGGTTTGACGTCACGGCCGTTCATCGCTGTCCCCGGAAGAGAAGTGGAAGATCGCCGCCGCCAGTGCCTGCCCGGCCGCAAAGGGAAGGCCCATGGCCCATGGGGAAAGCGCGTGTGTCTGGCTCGATACGACCAGAACGCAGAATCCTGCAAGGAAATACCATCCGCCGACGACCCGTATCGGTCCCGGCAGGGAGCGCGCCGAGGCGAAGATCCCCAGTCCCGTCAGAACCTGCCACAGCCCCGGCAGCAGCCAGTTGGTCGAGGGAGCGAAGAGGGCGAAGAGAACTCCGAGAAAGATCCCTGCTACGGCCGACGGCAGAAACTGCTCGATTGCGTTATGGATGACTGCGTCTGCGAGCCGCGAGCGGTGGCGGCGCGATCGTGTCAGCATCTCCAGCCCGACGATGACCGCGCTGAGCGCGGCGGCCGCGACCCAGCCGGCGAAATATTGAACGGGATGGGCTGTCGGATCGACGAGCAGCACGGCCTGGGCGGCGGACGTGGCGAGCGCCACCGCACCCGTCGCCATCAGCGCGCCGGGGCCGAGCCCGCGGAAGGTCGTGTTCGCAGCGATCTGGCTGCGGATTGTGCCGATGTCGGCGAGCGCCTTGTCCAGTTCCCGCATGTGTCCGGTTCCACTCTGCAATGCAAAGTAAGTCCTCCCGCTTCGGTGCACAAGCCTCCGCCGGGGTTTTCCCGCTCCGGCCTGTTGCGCCGCCTTGAAAAGGGGTAAGAGCCGACGTGCAGCGAGTGGCCGATTCCGACGAAAGGGCTCGCGCGCGCTGCAGTCACCCGCCGGTCTGCCATACCAAGGAGACGAGCTTGGACTATCTCAATGCAATCGTACTGGGCGTCATCGAGGGGATCACCGAATTCCTGCCGATCTCGAGCACCGGTCACCTCCTCATTGCCGAGCACTGGGTCGGCCAGCGCAGCGAAACCTTCAATGTCGTCATCCAGGCGGGTGCCATTCTTGCCGTGACCATCATCTACTGGCGGCGCATCGTGTCGCTGCTGGTGGGCTGGCGGTTGCCCGAGAACCGCAGCTATGCCGGCAAGCTCTTCCTGGCCTTCCTGATCACGGCGGTGCTGGGGCTCATAGCCAAGAAGCTCGGCTTCAAGCTGCCGGAGGAGTTGCGGCCGATCGCTTGGGCACTGATCATCGGCGGCTTCTGGATGATCGCGGCCGAATGGATCGCCGCCCGGCAGAAGAAGCGCACCGAGGTCAGCTGGCTCGTTGCGGCCGTCGTCGGCGTGGCGCAAATTGTCGCAGGCATCTTTCCCGGCACGTCACGCTCGGCGGCCACGATCTTCGCTGCCATGCTCACCGGCACCAGCGACCGCGCCGCCGCCACCGAGTTCGCATTCCTGGTGGGGATACCCACCATGTACGCCGCGAGCGCCTACGAACTCTTCAGCCAGTACAGGCACGGCGGAGCCCATGCCGACTGGGGCGCGCTGGCGGTCGCCTTCGTAGTCTCCACCGTGACCGCCTTCGTCGCGGTGAAGTGGCTGCTCGGATACATCCAGACACACCGCTTCACCGCCTTCGCGTACTACCGCATCGCCCTCGGCGTGATCCTGCTCGGCCTCGGCGCCTACGGATTTTTCTGAGGGAGGCCCGCGGCAGCGCAGGCCGGCGATCCATCCGGCGCGGGGAATTGCCCTAGCGGCTCTTCCTCGCCCCGAGCGCCGCTTCGAGGCCGCCGATGCCTTCGCCGAGCTTCGGTGCCGCGTCGCCCAGCGCTTGCAGCAGGGCGCGCTGGTAGGCCTGCGCGGCGATCGCGAGGTCGCGATAGGCCTTGCGGCCCTTGTCGGTCAGCGTCAGGTATTCGTTGCGCCTGTCCGCCGGATCCTTTTCCCGCCGAAGCCATCTGCGCTCCTCGAGCGCCGAGACGGCCCGGCTCACCTTCGTCTTGTGCATCGAGGAATGCCGGCCGATACCTGTCGCGGTGATTCTCCCGAACTGCCCGATCGTGGCAAGGCAGCGCCATTCGGGCCGGCTGAGGTCGTAGCGCTCGCCGTAGACGCCGGCGAAGTCGCGGCTGACGAGCTCGAAGGCCCTCATCAGCCGGTAGGGCAGGAAGTCTTCCAGCACCAGCCGCGGTCCGTCGTGCTCTTCGGCGTTTGCGTATTCCGGCATGTCCTCTCCCGTCGCCTCGTCCCGTCCGTGCAAGGCCCTCCTCGTTGATGGTTACAAAAAGGACAGTTACACATGCAATGAAATCTGCGCGGCAGAGGCCGTGCGGCACGGGGTTATCCCCGTACGACGAGAACCTGGACAGGAAGGGAGGCCACCCCGATGGCCAAGGCTTTCGCCTCGCAAGGCGATCTCGCTGAAAAGAAGATTTCGTTCACGGAGGTTGGCAGGGGCCTCTTCGCATTCACCGCCGAGGGCGATCCAAACACCGGCGTCATCATCGGCGACGAATCCGTCATGATCGTCGATGCGCAGGCGACTCCGCGGCTGGCGAACAAGGTGGTCGAGCATGTGCGAGCGGTCACCGACAAGCCGATCAGGCACGTGGTGCTGACGCACTACCACGCAGTGCGCGTGCTCGGGGCCTCGGCCTACGGCGCCTCCGAGATCGTCATGTCCGACGTCGGCCGCGCACAGGTCGCCGAACGCGGCCAGGAGGACTGGGAGAGCGAGTTCCAGCGTTTTCCGCGACTTTTCCAGGGACACGAGAGCATTCCCGGCCTGACGTGGCCGACGATGACGTTCTCGGGCCGGATGAGCCTCTATCTCGGCAGCCGCCGTGTCGACCTCATGCATCTCGGGCGCGCCCACACCGCCGGCGACATCGTCGCACTGGTTCCCGACGAGGGGGTGATGTTCACCGGCGACATCGTCGAGCACCGGTCGGCCTGCTATTGCGGCGACGGCCACTTCGGCGACTGGGGTACGACGCTCGATGCGATCCGGGCGTTCCGGCCGCGTGCCATCGCGCCCGGACGCGGCGATGCGCTCGTCGGCGCCGAAATGGTGGAAACGGCCGTGGAGAGCACCCGGGACTTCCTCGAGAGTACCTATCTTCCTGCTGCACGGGTGGCAGCCCGCGGCGGAACGCTCAAGGAAGCATGGGAAGCGGTGCGTGCGTCCTGCGACCCGAAGTTCGGCGACTACGCCATCTACGAGCACTGTCTTCCGTTCAACGTCGCGCGCGCCTATGACGAGGCACGCGGCATCGACACGCCGCGTATCTGGACGGCCGAGCGCGACAGGCAGATGTGGGAGGCCCTGCAGGGCTAGCCGCGGTCCTGCACGACGGCCGCCCTGGGAGGAGCGATGCCGCGCTACGAATACCGGTCCTTCGGTTATGAGCGCCCGCCGGAGCTTTCGGGCGGGAAGATCCCGGCATACCGGATCGCGATCGTCGGGGCCGGTCCGGTGGGGCTCGCAATGGCGATCGACCTCGCCTGCAGGGGCGTTGCCTCGGTGGTGCTCGACGACAACGACACCGTCTCTGCCGGTTCGCGGGCGATCTGCTGGGCCAAGCGCACGCTGGAGATCTTCGACCGGCTCGGGATCGGCGAGCGCATGGTCGAAAAGGGCGTTACCTGGAAGGTGGGCCGGGTCTACCGCGGCGACCGGGAAATCTACAGTTTCGACCTGCTGCCGGAGGAGGGCCACAAGATGCCGGCCTTCGTCAACCTCCAGCAATACTATGTCGAGGAATATCTGGTCGACCGGGCCCGCGACTTCCCCGACCTGATCGATCTGCGCTTCAGGAACAGGGTGACCGGCATCGAGCCGGCGGTTGACGGTGCCACGCTGTCGGTAGAGACGCCGGAGGGGTCCTACTCGCTCCGTGCCGGATACGTGCTGGCCTGCGATGGCGCACGCTCGCCGCTGCGCTCGATGCTGGGCCTCGCCTTCGAGGGGCAACTCTTCGAGGAGCGCTTCCTGATCGCCGACGTCGAGATGAAGGCCGACTTTCCCTCGGAGCGCCGCTTCTGGTTCGAGCCGACGTTCCACAAGGGCGAATCGGCCTTGCTCCACAAGCAGCCGGACGACATCTGGCGCATCGACCTGCAGCTCGGATCGGATGCCGACCCCGAGGTCGAGAAGAAGCCGGAGAACGTCCTGCCGCGCATCCGGGCCGCGATCGGCGACCGGCCCTTCGAACTCGACTGGGTTTCCGTCTACTCGTTCCGCTGCGCCAGGCTGGAGCGTTTCGTGCATGGCCGCGTGATCTTCGTCGGCGACAGCGCCCACGTCGTCTCCCCCTTCGGTGCGCGCGGCGGCAATGGCGGCATCCAGGACGTCGACAATCTCGGCTGGAAGCTGGCCGCGGTGCTCGAGGGCAGGGCCCCGGAGGCCCTGCTGGAGACATACGACCGCGAGCGCGTCCATGGCGCGCGGGAGAACATCCGCAATTCGGCGCGCACGACGAACTTCATGACGCCGAAATCGGCGATGGAAAGGATGCTGCGCGGCGCGGTGCTGGATCTCGCCGAGGACCTGCCGTTTGCCCGCAAGCTGATCAATTCCGGCCGGCTCTCGGTTCCGTGTTCGCTGGATCCCTTCTGCCTGCACGAGGCGGCGGTGCCCGCGCGGGTGCGGCCGGGGTTCGCTGCGCCCGACGCGCCGCTCGACGAGGACGGCCGCCGGGTGTGGCTCCTGGAGAGGCTCGGCGGCGATTTCGTCCTCGTCGCGTTCGGGGACGGGGACCCGCTTCCCGATCCCGGCTTCCCCGCATTCCGCGTCGGCAGGAACGCCGGCGACCTCGTCGACCGGGAGGGTCACGCGCTTTCGCGCTACGGCGAGGGTCTGACCTATCTCTTTCGCCCCGACCAGCATGTCTGCGCGGTCTTTGCGGTTCCGGATCGCCGTGCGGCGATCGCGGCACGCGATCGCGCACTGTGCGCAAGCGAGGATGCACGATGATCGACCTGGGAACGGACAGGCTCGGACCTGCCGGCGACGATTTCTACGAGGACCTGCTGGCCGCGCACAACGGGCTGACCCTGGAGGAGAGCGCCGCGCTCAACGCCCGTCTCGTGCTGCTGCTTGCCAACCAGGTCGGCGATCTCGCCACGCTTCGCGCCGCGCTCGAGGCCGCGAGACCGAAGAACGCCGCCGGGAACTAGGCGCCGCGCGCCGGTGCCGGGCCCGTGTAGCGCGCCCGCGGCCGGATCAGCCGGCCGGACTGCAGCTGCTCCATGCCATGCGCCATCCAGCCAGCCGTGCGCGCCACGGCGAACAGCGCCAGCTCGTGGCCCGCCGGAAGCCCCAGCCCGCGGACCAGCACGGCGAGCGCGTAGTCGATGTTGGGATGGAGCCCCGTCGCCTCGCGGACCAGCGCAGGTGCCTCCACCGACAGCCGCAGGTCGAATCCGGCGCGCGCGAGTGCCGCCAGCAGGTCCTCCGCGCGCGCGTCGCCATGACTGTAAACCGAGTGGCCGAAGCCCGGAACGGTCTCGCCGAGAGCCGCTCGCTCGCGCACCCGGGCGGCGAGGTCGCCCTCGGCAAGCTCGGTGACCATGTGTGCAGCGAGCACGCCGGCGCCGCCATGGCGCGGCCCCTTCAGGGCGGTGAGGCCGGCGACCGTCGCGTCGTAAAGGCTGATGCCGGTCGAGACGGCACAGCGCAGCGCGAAGGTCGAGGGGTTGAGTTCGTGGTCGGCAAGGAGCACGAGGGCGCGCCGGACGAGGGCTTCGGCCGCCCCGTTGCCGGAAGCCCATGCGGCGGCGACCTGCCGGTGCAGCGGCGCCGCCGACGGTTCCGTGCCGAGCACCGCCGAAGCGGCAAGCCGCATGACGCGGGCACCGATCCGCGCGCGTCCTTCCCGCGAGCGGTTGAAGCCGCGCGGGTCGGCGGAGCTCGCGAGCGAAAGGACCGCTATGGCGCGGGAAAGCGGCGCCTCCTCCCGGGTCGCCTCCGCGACTGCCCGCATGGCCGGACTGACGACGGGAAGGTTGTCGGGCGCGAAGGGATCGGTCTCGTTCGCGTCCCACAGCAGCGTCGCCGCCTGCTCGAGCGTCGCGGTGCGGGCCAGCGACACCGCCTTGACGCCCCTGTAGACGGGACCTTCTTCGGTGATCGTCGAGATCGAGGAGTCCAGCGCCGGAAGATCACCCTCGTCGGAGCCCCGCGTCCCGGCGCCGCGCTTGCCCTTGAGGGCGCGCACGTCGTCCGCGCGGTAGCGTTTCGCGCGGCTGTCGGCGACCGGCTCGGAGCGAACGAGCCCGCGGCTGACATAAGCGTAGAGCGTGGCCGGAGATATGGAAAGCTCTCCGGCTGCTTCCGCGGCGGAGAGATAAAGGGGTTCGGATACTTTTTTCATATTGATCAGGTTAATCAAGATTGATCAATATAAAAAGAGGCTTCATCCTTGCTGCACTGCAGAAAGGAAAACGCCATGACGGTTCGGACGAAATCCCCGGCAGGGCTCGACGGCGTCGCCGCCGCCGAGACCGCGCTCTCATTCATCGACGGCGACAGAGGAGAGTTGATCATCGCCGGCGAGCGCGTCGACGACCTCGCCCTGGAGGTCGGCTTCGAGTTGCTTGCCGCACGCCTCTGGTCGATCGCCCGCGGCGAGCCGGTCGACGAAGGCGAGGCGCGAGCCGCGGTCGGCCATGCGCGGGAGGCCACATTCGAGCGCCTGCCGGCCATCCTCGCCGCAGCCGAAGGCCTGGGCGTCGTCGCAGGCTTCCGCGCGGCGATCGCGGCGCTGCGGCCCGTCGAGGGCATCCCCCAGGAGGCCGCCCTCGTCGGAGCGATGCCGGTGATAGCGGCGGCGCTCGTGCGCCGCTTGGCCGGCAAGGACCCTGTTGCGCCGCAGGCCGGCCTCGGGCACGCGGCGGACATGTTGAAGATGATGCGGGGCGAGGCGCCGGCCGCTGCCGAGGCAAGGGCGCTGGATGTCTATCTCGTCACCGTCAGCGACCATGGCATGAATGCCTCGACGTTCACCGGCCGGGTCGTCGCCTCGACGCGGGCCGACCTGTTCATGGCGGTTACCGCCGCCTATTGCGCCCTTGCCGGCCCGTTGCACGGCGGTGCGCCCGGGCCGGTGCTGGACATGCTGGACGCGATCGGCCGGCGAGAGCGCATTGCGCCCTGGGTCGACGCGGCGCTGGCGCGCGGCGACCGCCTGATGGGTTTCGGCCACAGAGTCTACAGGGTGCGCGATCCGCGCGCCGATGTGCTGAGGCGGGCCGTGGAATCGCTCGGCGGCAGGCTCGCAGACCTCGGACTGGCGGCCGAAGTCGAGGCCTACGCGCGCGAGGCTCTGGCGCGCGTGAGGCCAGGCCGAAAGCTCGACACCAACGTGGAGTTCTACACGGCCATCCTGCTCGACGCCCTTTCGATCCCCCGCCAGGCCTTCACTCCAGTGTTCGCCACGGCGCGCGCGGCCGGCTGGACGGCGCACGCGCTGGAGCAGCAGAGAACGGGCCGCCTGCTGCGGCCGGCCTCCGCCTATGTCGGCGAGAGGCCTGTCTGAAGCCCGAGCCCGCGGAATCAGGCGGAACTGGGAACGCTGCGCGTCACCCGGTTCTGCAGACGCTGGTAGCCGATCAGTTCCCGGGCGCTCAGCGGCGCGAAGCCGCGCGCCCGGTTGTCGTCCGCGATCTCGAACAGCAGGCGCTGCTGGCGCATCAGCGTCGCGTAGCCGGCAAGCATCGAGAAGTCCGGGTCCCAGATGTGGATCGCCTCGGCGCCGGCGCCGTTGATCTCCACGATCGAGAAGTTCTCGCCCGCCTGCAGCGCTTCGATCGTGTCGAAACGTATGTCGTAGCGTCCGAAGTAGAATTCGGGCAGCGACCGGCTGATTTCGTCGAAGCACCTGCGCATCGCCTCGGTGATCATGCCGCGGCCGTCGACGTAGAGGCCGCCGACGCGGTTGCTGCCGACCACGCCGAGCCGGACGACCGCGCCGTCTGCCGGCACCGTCGACAGCCGATGCGCGTTGGTCTCGAAGTGATGGGCTGACTTCCAGCGGCTGCGGGGGTCCGCCTCGATGAGCTGCCTGAGCGTCGACGTCCCGTCGCCGACGACGAAGGGGAAATAGCGGAACGTCAGGGAAAAGATCGATCCCTCAGCCTCGCCGGGGCGGCGAACGTAGAAGACGCCCGCCTCGCCGTGGTAGGGAACGTATTCCTGAAACACGACGCGCATCCCGTCGGGGCAGGCGGCGAGGTAGTCGCGCAGCTCGCGCTCGTCGCGCACCTTGCGCACGCCGAAGCCGCGCCAGCCGACGTCGGGCTTGACGATCATCGGAAATGAGAGGCCGGCGCCGCCGGCAGCGAGGAGGGCGCGGCGCACCGCGTCTTCCGGTTCCTCCGTCGCCCGGCGGATGTCCATCGAGGTCGTCGCGGCGATCCGGTGCCGCATCGCCGCCGGCACCATCGACAGGCAGGCCGTTTTCGACTCGCCGAGCAATCCGCCGGCCTCGATGTGCGGATTGGCCACCGTCGGAAGCGTGAGCGAACGGAAGCGCACCGCCATGCAGAGCCAGTGCACGACGATCGGGATGTAGTAGATCTTTTCGCTGAAGCGCTCCTGCAGCGCCACGCGCACCTTGGAGGCGGGCAGCGGCGGCATGCCCTGGTGCACTCTCAGCACGCCGGTGCCGCGCGCCGGCGAGCGCTTCCCGAGGCTGGCGAAGACATCCGGCAGGTTGCGCTTGGCGAAGACGAACCCGACGACCGCGACGGCGAAAAAGAGCCAGCTCCATGATCCGATCGTCTCGGTGATCTCCCGGCCGAGAAGCATGCTGATCGAGAAGATCAGCGGCACGTAGATTGCGGCCGACAGGGTGGCGAGCGCGGCGAAGCGCCGGAACGGCACGCCGAGCAGCCCGCACGAGGCAAAGGTCGGGAAAAGGGCGATCGGAATGAACCGGCAGCCGATGACCGTCATCATCAGGTTCTTTCCGAGCCATGTCGGCTTGCCGTCCGGGAAGCGCCGTTCGGCCCACGAGCGCAGTCGTTCGCTTCGCGCGCAAAGAACGCCGAGGCCGTAGATCCCGAGGTCGCCCAGCAACACGCCGCTGAACGTCACCGCAAGGACGAGGAGAAGAGAGAACTGGTCCTTCGATACGAGATAGCTCCCGCCGATGATCGCGACGTCCTCATGGATGAAGGTGGCGAAGAAGAGCGCCATCACGGTCAGAAACTTGTGCGAGATCAGAATTTGGAAAGCCATGCGGGATCACTCGTGATTTGCATCGACGGTCGCGGCGGCAGGGTATGCGGCAGACATGTCGGGCAGGCTGGTCTTCGACGCGCCATGCTGCGGGCACTTAACACTCTGCGCGGCAGAAGGAAGGCCGGCGAGGTGAGACATATTGTCGAGCACGGCCCGGCGCCGTTCCCCGCAGCGACCGCGGAGCGTACGCCGCGGCCGCTTCCGGGCTTGCCCGGCCGAACTCTTCCGGCCATCGCTCAGGCGACCCTGACGGCAAGGTCGCCGACGCCGTCGATGTGGGCCTCGAGACGGTCCCCGCGCGTGACCGGCCCGACGCCGGCCGGCGTGCCGGTCATGATCAGGTCGCCGGGCGCGAGCCGGAAGAGACCCGAGAGATAGGCGATCGCCTCCGGCACCTTCCAGATCATCTGGCCGATGTCGCCGTCCTGGCGCAGCGTGCCGTTGACGGAGAGCCGGATCGCGCCCGCTTCCGGATGCCCGATTTCCGCCGCGGGAACGACCGGCGATACCGGCGCGGACTTCTCGAAGGCCTTCCCGATCTCCCATGGCCGCCCGAGTTTCTTTGCTTCTCCCTGCAGGTCGCGCCGGGTCATGTCGAGGCCGACCGCGTAGCCGTAGACGTGCTCGAGCGCGTCCCGCACCGCGATGTCCTCGCCGCCGCGCGCGAGGCAGACGACCAGTTCCACCTCGTGGTGGACGTCCGAACTCGCGGCCGGATAGGGAAATACGCCGTCGGTCACGAGGTTGTCCGCGTTTTTCTGGAAGAAGAACGGCGGTTCCCGGTCCGGGTCGTGCCCCATCTCCACGGCGTGCTCGGCATAGTTGCGTCCGACGCAATATATGCGCCGGACGGGGAACGTTTCGTCACTGCCGCGGACAGGCAGGGCGACGACCGGGGGCGGATCGAAGACGTGGGGCATCGGAGGGTCCTTTCGGGCAGAGCGCCGCATCGCCTCATATACGCGGGAAATGGCGCGGTCAAAGCTCCGTTGCGGCTGTCCCCGGTGGCAGTCGGGGAATCTTACGGAACGCCACGCCTCCAGGGGGTGAAATCGACAAGGAAAGCCGCTCGCGCTATTGAACGGGAAATTTTCAGATTCACGGAAAAGGCCGTGTCCCCGGGCCGAAGACGCTGATATTCCGTGTTCTTTCTCGGGATGAAAGGAAACGGCGGGAACGGCGATGGCGGCCTGCCGATCGACAGCGGCGCGGAAGGGGAGATTTCCACACATCGTTTTCAGGCAACTGTAACGTTTCCGACACGTCTTTTGCTTTCAACTGCCGATCTAGCGGCCGACTTTCCTTTTTTCCCTTGCGTTCCAGATACAGGAACGTCTTTCTGAACCGACAGCCGGCGTATCGGATCGTTCGGTAGGGCGCCGACCATGGCCGCGATGCCTGGCGTTCCGGGTCGGCTGACGACAAATCAAGCTTCATCGGGAGGAAATCGATGAAAAAGACTATCTGCCTTGCGGCTCTCGTCGCCGCGTTCGCCGCGTCCTCGTCTCTGGCGTCGGCCGCCGACAACGTCATCAAGCTCGGCGCGTCGGTCCAGCTGTCCGGCTCGAACGCGAATACCGGCCGCTACTACCGTGACGCGTATAACCTGGCGATCGACAAGATCAACGCGGCCGGCGGCGTCAAGGTCGGCGACAAGACCTACAAGCTCGAGCTCGACATCCTCGACAACCAGTCGGACGTGAACTTGAGCGTGCGCCAGTACGTCCGGCTCCTGACGTCGGACAAGGTCAACTTCCTGCTGGGGCCCTTCGCCTCGAATTTCGCGCTGAACGACAGCTCCGTGGCCGAGAAGTACAAGGTACCGATGGTCGAGGGCGGCGGCGCTTCCGGACAGATATTCAGCCGTGGCTACAAGTTCGTCTTCGGCACCCTGCCGCCCGCCAACGACTACTTCGCCTCCACGATCGACATGCTGAAGAACCTCGATCCGTCGCCGAAGAACGTCGCGCTGGTCTCGGCCGACGACAGCTTCGACGTGTCGGTCGCAAAGGGCACGCGCAAGCACATCAAGGACGCGGGCATGAAGATCGTGCTCGACGAGCAGTTCCGCGACGGCGGCGGCGAGTTCTCCTCGATCCTCTCGCAGATCAAGTCGAAGGACGTCGACGCCATCCTTTGGAGCGGCCACGAGACCGACGCGCTGAACTTCATCCGCCAGTCGAAGAGCCTCAACGTCAATCCGAAGGACTTCTATTCCTTCACCGTCGGCGTGCCGACGGCCGATTTCCGCAAGGCACTCGGCAAGGATGCGAACTATGCGTACGGGATGACCTCCTGGCTGCCCAGCGACCAGCTGAAGGACAAGTGGTTCGGCGACGCCAAGCAGTTCGCGGACGCCTACCAGAAGAAGTACGGCTACCAGCCCGACTACCACGCCGCTTCGGGTGCGGCCGACGTCGAGACCTTCGCATATGCCGTGGAGAAGGCAGGATCGCTCGATCCGAAGGCGGTTCGCGACGCCATCGCGAAGTCGGACTTCGAGAGCCTCTACGCGCACGTCAAGTATGGCGCGAACGGCCAGATCGACCTGCCGCAGATCGTCGTCCAGATCCAGGACGGCAAGCTCGTCCCGGTCTACACGACAAAGATCCTGAACAAGCCGCAGTACCCCATTCCCGCCTGGGACAAGCGCTGATATCAGCAGGCAGGCCGGCGGGGCAGTCCTCGCCGGCCGATCTGCCGTGCGCCGTGGTGTTCCGGTGACCGGCAGGGTTGCGGTGCGACGTGCCGCCGGGGCGCCGGCGGGGAGATACCAATCATGCTTCTGATGCAAATTCTCGTGAACGGCGTTCTGCTGGGAGGGCTCTACGGCCTCATGGCCCTCGGCATGGCGCTGGTGTGGGGCGTTCTCAACGTCGTCAACCTCGCCCATGGCGCGCTGATCATGCTCGGCGGCTACGTCGTCTACTACCTGTTCACCTGGCTCGGCATCGACCCGTTCGTCGCGCTGCCGATCGCCGCGGCCGTCATGTTCGCGCTCGGCTACCTCCTGCAGCGATTCATCCTGAACCTGATCGTCCGGTCGGCGATGCTGAACACGCTGCTGATAACCTTCGGGCTCAATGTGGTCATCACCTATCTGGCCCAGCTGCTCTTCAGCGCCGATTTCCGCACGATCAACCCATCCTATTCCGGCACCAACTTCGAACTCGGCGGCGTCACCATCCCGCTCGTCAGCCTGGCGGCCTTCGTGATCGCCGTCGCCCTCGCGGCGGCTCTCTGGTCGGTGCTGAACCGGCTGCCGCTCGGCCGGGCGATCCGGGCGACGTCCCAGAACCTGACGGCGGCCCGTCTCTACGGCGTCGATCCGCGGCAGATCTATGCAGTCACCTTCGGCATCGGCGCGGCGCTCGCCGGCGTTGCCGGCGGGCTCTTCGGCGTTCTCACGCACCTGACGCCCTATGTCGGGGCGAGCCTGACCGCGAAATCCTTCGTCATCGCCATCATCGGCGGCCTCAGCAACCCGTTCAACGTCATCCTCGGCGGCATCGTCGTCGGCGTCGCCGAGCAGCTTGCCTCGCTCTATCTCGGGCCGACCTACATCGACGTGATCAGCTTCGGCCTCCTGGTCGTGATCCTCGTCGTCCGTCCGGCCCGCTCGCTGAGGGCCGCGTGATGAGACCCGCCGTCACACTCGGGATAGTCCTCGCGGGCGCTGCCCTGCTCGCCTTCGTCCCCTTCTTCGCCAGCGACGTGATGATGCAGTTCGCCATCAACGCGCTGATCCTTGCGGTGCTGGCCCAGTCCTGGAACATCATCGGCGGCTTCACGGGATACGTCTCGTTCGGCAACTCGGTGTTCTACGGGCTCGGCATCTACGGCACGGCGATCGCCATGGCCCAGTTCCAGCTGCCGTTCGCCGTCGGCCTCCTGCTCGGCCTCGTGCTGGCGCTGGTCTGCGCGCTTCTGATCGGCCTGCCGATACTGCGCCTGCGCGGGCCCTACTTCGCCATTGCCACGCTCGGCCTGTCGGCGGCCATGGGAGCGCTGATCTCCAACATCGGCATCGCAGGCGCCAACACCGGCCTGATCCTGCCGCTGGTGCGGGCAGACCCGATGTTCTACTGGCTGGCGCTCGCGCTGCTGCTGGCCTGTACCCTGACCGTCTACTGGCTGTCTCGCAGCCGGTTCGGCGCGGGGCTCGTCGCCATCCGTGAGGACGAGGACGCCGCCGCGACGATGGGCGTCAACACCACGCTCTTCAAGATCGCCGCGCTGATGCTCTCGGCGTCCTTCACCTCGGTCGCCGGCGGCATCTACGCCTACTGGATCTCGTTCATCGATCCGGCGAGTTCTTTCGATCCGACGCTCAACGTGCGCATGGTGATCATGGCCGTCTTCGGCGGGCCCGGCACCGTGCTCGGTCCCCTTGCCGGCTCCTTCCTCCTCTCCGCCGTCTACGAGGTGCTTTCCAGCTGGATCTCCACCGCCGCCGCGCTCCTTTTCGGCATCGTCATCGTCCTTGCGGTCATCTTCACCCCGCGCGGCATCGCCGACGTCATCACCGGCATGCGCAAGTCCGGCCTGCGCTACCTGATGCGGAACATCCGGGAGAACCGTCTATGAGCGCTGCGCAGGCACGCACGATACTGGAGGCCCGCGACCTCACGAAGCGCTTCAGCGGGCTCGTGTCGGTCGACCACGTCAGCTTTTCGCTCCGCGAGAACGAGATCCTCGGCCTGATCGGCCCGAACGGCGCCGGCAAGACGACGCTCGTCAACATGATCTCGGGCACGCTACGGCCGAACGAGGGCGAACTGCTCTTCAACGGCGGGCGCATCGACCACCTGCTGCCCTACCGGCGCGCCCGCCTCGGCATCGCCCGCACCTTCCAGGTCATGAAGCCCTTTCCGGGCCTTTCGGCACTCGACAACGTGGCCGTCGGCGCGCTCTTCGGCGCGGGCGGCGGGGAGAAGTCGCGCCACAAGGCACGGGAGAAGGCGCGCGCATGGCTCGAGTTCACCGGGCTCGGCCACCGCGTCGAGGCGCAGGCCGACGCGCTCGGCGGCCCGGACCGCAAGCGGCTCGAATTCGCCAAGGCGCTGGCCATGGAGCCGAAGCTCCTGCTCCTCGACGAGGTGATGGCCGGCCTGAATGCGGTCGAGGTCGACGAAGTGGTCGACCTCATCAAGAAGATCAGGGAGCGGGGCGTGACGATCCTGGTCATCGAGCACGTCATCAAGGCGATCCGCAGCCTTTCGGACCGGGTGCTCGTGCTGCACCACGGCGAGAAGATCGCCGAGGGCGACCCGGCGACCGTGCTAGAGGACCCCCACGTGGTCGAGGCATATCTGGGCAAGAGGCGAGCATGAGCGGAACCGTCCTCAACATCGGAAAGCTGACGGCAGGCTACGGCGCCGCGCCCGTCCTCTTCGACGTCGACCTTGAAGTGCGCGAAGGAGAGATCGTCGCGCTGGTCGGCTCCAACGGAGCGGGCAAGACGACGCTGCTGCGCGCGGTCTCCCGGATCATCAAGGCAGAGGGAACGCTCGAGTTCGCCGGCGAGAGCCTCCTGCCGATGCCGCCCGAAACCGCCTTCTCGAAGGGGCTCGTCCAGGTGCCGGAGGGCCGCCAGCTCTTCGGCAAGATGACCGTCGAGGAGAACCTCGGCATGGGCGCATTCCGGCGGACGGACAGGGAGGGGGTCGCTGCCAGTCTCGACGAGGTCTACAGGCTGTTTCCCATCCTCAAGGAGCGGCGTCGCCAGCTGGCCGGCAACATGTCGGGCGGCGAGCAGCAGATGTGTGCCATGGGCCGCGCCCTGATGGCTGACCCGAAGCTGCTCATGATCGACGAGATGAGCCTGGGCCTTGCACCCGTCATCGTGGACCAGTTGCTGGAGGTGCTCGCCGACATTCGTCGCCGCGGCGTGACCGTGCTCCTGGTCGAGCAGGACGTCTTCGCCGCCTTCTCGGTGGCCGACCGCGCCTATGTGATGGAGACCGGGCAGATCACGCGCGAGGGGCCGGTCGCCGAGCTGGCGGACGATCCCGCGGTGCGCGAGGCCTATCTCGGGGCCTGAGGGGCCCCGGCGGAGATGCGCGCCTCCTCGGCCAGCCAGTCCCGGAACGACGCGAGCACGGGATAGTTGCCCCGCCCGCGCGGCCAGACGACGTGATAGGCCTCGCGGTTCTCCATCGGACGGTCCGGCGCGGTGACGAGGATTCCTTCGGCCAGTTCCCGTTCGATGAGGAAATCCGGCAACAGCGCCACTCCGAGCCCGTGCGTCGCCGCCTGCGCGGCAGTCGCGAACTGGTCGAGGACCATCCCGCCCTCCGTGTCGATATCGTCGACTCCGTTTTCCATGAACCACCTTGCCCATGCGTCCGGCCGTGTCGCGAGATGGATGAGCGGTACCTCGCGCAGCTTCGCCGGCCGGTCGAGCCCGCGCGCGGCGGCGAACTCCGGGGAAGTCACCGGCAGGACCGTCTCCTTCATCAGGAAGCGCGAGTCGGTGCCGGGCCAGTTGGGAAGGCCGAAATGGATCGCGGCGTCCAGCCTCTCGCCGGTGAAGTCGAAGGGCTTCAGGCGCGTCGTCAGGTTGATCGTCACGCCCGGGTTGGCCGACAGGAATGCCGGCAGGCGAGGTGCCAGCCACCGCGTGCCGAAGGTCGGAAGGATAGCGAGGTTGAGGATGCCGCCGAGCGGATTGGCCCTGAGGTTCAGCGAGGCGCGACTGATGATCTGCAGCGCGTCGGCGATCTCGCGGGCATAGGCCTCGCCGGCCGCGGTCAGCCGCACCGCCTGCCGCTCGCGGACGAAGAGATCGACTCCGAGGCTGTCCTCCAGCGCCCGGATCTGCTTGCTGACGGCGCTCTGCGTCAGCGAGAGTTCACGCGCGGCATGCGAGAAGCTCGCAAGTCGTGCCGCCGCCTCGAAGGCGGCGAGGGCGGCGGTCGAGGGCAGGAAGCGGCGTGGCGTGGGCATGGTCATTCCATCCGGTCGTCTCGGGATGAATTCATTTCGCCTTTCCGGAGCATTCCCGCAATCCCGTCCCTTCGGCTAATTCATGGCTGCAACCGGGCCGCCGGGAGACTAAGATCGCCCCGAACGGCAGAGGACAGTGATAATGACGATGGCAACGGGCGGAAGGCTTCTGGTCGAGTGTCTCGAGGCGCAGGGCGTCGAGCGCGCCTTCTGCGTTCCCGGCGAAAGCTATCTCGAGGTTCTGGATGCCCTGCGCGACAGCAGCATCCGGACGGTCGTGGCCCGCCAGGAAGGCGGCGCGGCGATGATGGCCGAAGCCGACGGGAAGATGACCGGAAGGCCAGGCATCGCAATGGTGACGCGCGGTCCCGGATCGACGAACGCCGCCTCCGGCGTCCATGTGGCACGGCAGGATTCGACACCCATGATCCTGCTGGTAGGCCAGGTCGGCCGAGGCATGAAGGGCCGGGACGCCTTCCAGGAGGTCGACTACCGCCAGACATTTCGCGACCTGGCGAAATGGGTCGAGGAGATCGACGACGCCGCGCGGATCCCCGAGATCGTCAGCCATGCCTTCCATGTCGCGATGTCCGGCCGGCCCGGGCCGGTCGTGCTGGCGCTGCCGGAGGACATGCTGACTGAGACCGCCGAAGCCGCGCCCGGACCCCGCGTCGAGGTCGCCGAGCCGGCGCCGGCGCCCGACGCCATGGGGAGGTTCGAAACGCTCCTCAGGGGAGCGAGCCGTCCGTTCCTCGTCCTCGGAGGCTCGCGCTGGGACGACGACGCCGTTGCCCGGGTCCATTCCTTCTCCGAAAGGCATGATCTGCCCGTTGGCGTCTCCTTCCGGCGCCAGGGCCTCTTCGATCATGCGCACGCGAACTATGCCGGCGATGTCGGCCTGGGCATCAACCCCAAACTGCGGGCGCGCCTGTCCGACGCGGATCTCCTTGTCCTGCTCGGCGGCCGTTTCTCCGAAATCCCGAGCCAGGGCTTCAGCCTGCTCGACATTCCGCGGCCGAGGCAGACGCTCGTCCACGTCCATCCAGGACCTGAGGAACTCGGCCGCATCTATCGCGCGGACCTCGCCCTGAACGCCACGCCGGGCGCCTTCCTGCGGGCGGCTGCCGGTCTAGAGGGCCGCGGGAGCGGCCAGGCGGCCGAGGCCCATGAAGACTATGTCGCATGGTCGGAGAAACTGCCCGCGTCGCCGGGACGGGTGCAGATGGGCGCCGTAATGGCGCATCTGCGCGACGCGCTCGACGACACTGCGATACTGACCAACGGAGCGGGCAACTACGCGACCTGGATCCACCGGTTCTGGCGCTTCCGCGGTTTCGGAACGCAGCTCGCGCCGACCTCCGGATCGATGGGCTACGGGCTGCCGGCGGCGATCGCCGCCAGGCTTCGGCACCCCGGGCGCGACGTCCTGTGCTTTGCCGGCGACGGCTGCTTCCAGATGACGTGCCAGGAGTTCGGCACTGCCGTGCAGGCCGGCGCCGGGGTGGTCGTCCTGCTCGTCGACAACGGAATGTACGGCACCATACGCATGCACCAGGAACGCGCCCATCCCGGCCGCGTCTCCGGAACCGACATCGTCAACCCGGATTTCGCCGCTTTTGCACGCGCTTATGGCGGCCATGGCGAGACCGTCCTCGACGACGGCGAGTTTCCGGAGGCCTTTGCGCGCGCGCGGGCGAGCGGCAAGCCGGCCATCATTCATCTCAGGATCGACCCCGAGGCGATCACGCCGACGACGACACTGTCGGCCTTGCGCGCCGGGAACAGCTGAAAGGACACCGACACATGGCCCATGAAGAAGTTCTCAAGGCCTGCGGCCTGAATGCCGCCGCTCTGAAGGCCGGCGCGCTCGAAGTGCGCACCCCCGTCGACGGATCGGTGATCGCGCGGCTCGCCACGCACGAGACGGCGGACGTGGTTGCCATGATCGCCAAGGCGAAGGCCGCGTTCCAGGAGTGGCGTTCGGTGCCGGCTCCGCGGCGCGGCGAGCTGGTTCGCCTGCTCGGCGAGGAACTGAGGTCTGCCAAGGAAGCGCTTGGCCGCCTCGTGTCGCTCGAATGCGGCAAGATTCATCAGGAAGGGCTCGGCGAGGTGCAGGAGATGATCGACATCTGCGACTTCGCGGTCGGCCTCTCGCGCCAGCTCTACGGCCTCACGATCGCCTCGGAACGCCCCGGTCACGCCATGCGCGAGACCTGGCACCCGATGGGCGTGTGCGGCGTCGTCACGGCCTTCAACTTTCCCGTCGCCCCGTGGGCATGGAACTCGGCGCTGGCACTGGTCTGCGGCGATCCCGTGATCTGGAAGCCGTCGGAGAAGACGCCGCTCTGCGCGCTGGCGACGCTGGAGATCTTCCGGAAGGCCCTCGCACGCTTCGGCGAGGCACCCGAGGGGCTTCTGCAGGTCGTCGTCGGCGGGCCGCAGACCGGCGAGACGCTGGTTTCCAGCCGCGACGTCCCCATCGTCTCGGCAACGGGCTCGACGCGGATGGGCGCTGCGGTCGGCCCCAAAGTGGCCGGGCGCTTCGGGCGCCTCATCCTCGAGCTCGGCGGTAACAACGCGATGATCGTCGCGCCCTCCGCCGATCTCGAGATGGCACTGCGCGCGATCGTCTTCTCGGCCGTCGGCACGGCCGGGCAGCGATGCACGTCGCTGCGCCGCCTGATCGTGCACGAGGATGTCTACGACGCGCTCGTCCCCCGGCTCGTCTCGACCTGCGGGGGCCTGCCGATCGGCGATCCGCTGAAGGAGGGTACGCTCGTCGGGCCGCTGATCGACGGCGCGGCCTTCGAAGCCATGGAGAAGGCGCTGGCGATGGCCCGCGAGCAGGGAGGCACGGTCCACGGCGGCGGGCGCGCCCTGGCCGGAGATTTCCCCGAGGCGCACTACGTCCATCCCGCGATCGTCGAAATGCCGGCGCAGACGGACATCGTCGCCCGCGAGACCTTCGCGCCGATCCTCTACGTGCTGAAGTATCGCGACTTCGCCGAGGCCCTCGCCATGCACAACGCGGTTCCGCAGGGGCTTTCCTCCTGCATTTTCTCCACCGACGTGCGTGAGACGGAAACCTTCCTGTCCGCCGTCGGATCCGATGCCGGCATCGCCAACGTCAACATCGGCCCGTCCGGCGCCGAGATCGGCGGCGCCTTCGGCGGCGAGAAGGAAACAGGCGGGGGCCGCGAGTCCGGCTCCGACGCCTGGAAGGGCTACATGCGGCGCCAGACCGCGACCGTGAACTATTCGCGCGACCTGCCGCTGGCGCAGGGCATCAGGTTCGATATCTGAGGGCGGGAGGCACGGCCATGACGTTCAAGAGGATCGCCGTCCTCGGCCTCGGCAAGGTCGGCACGCTTGCCGCGACGCTCCTTGCCGAAAGCGGTTTCGACGTGGCCGGGATCGACGCCCGGGAGCCGGCGGGCGGCCTGCCGGTGCCGGTCGAGCGCGCCGACCTGTCGGATGCGACGGTGCTCGAGGGCATTGCCGGGCGTTTCGAGGCAGTGCTCTCGTGCCTTCCCTACAGCCTCAACAAGGACCTTGCCGCAGCGGCCCACAGGGCCGGCATCCACTATTTCGACCTGACCGAGGACGTACCGACGACACAGGCGATCGAGGCCATGAGCCAGACGTCGCGCGGCCTGATGGCGCCGCAATGCGGCCTTGCGCCGGGATTCGTCGGTATCGTCGGCGCCCATCTGGCGGAGAGCTTCGACACGTGCCGGTCGATCCGCATGCGCGTCGGCGCCCTCCCGCAGCATCCGACCGGGCTTCTCGGCTACGCCTTCAACTGGTCGCCCGAAGGCGTCGTCAACGAGTACCTGAACGACTGCGAGGTCATCGAGGAAGGGCAGCGCAAGTGGGTTTCGCCCATGGAGTGGATGGAGACCGTCTATGTCGACGGCGTCCGGCTGGAGGCATTCACGACGTCCGGCGGCCTCGGCACCATGTGCGACACCTATCACGGGCGCGTCGCCAACATCGACTACAAGACCATGCGCTATCCCGGCCACGCGCAGTTGATGAACTTCTTCTTCCACGAACTCCTGATGCGCGAGCGGCGCGATCTCGCCGGTGAGATCCTGACCAACGCCAAGCCCCCGGTCGACGAGGATGTCGTCTACGTGCACGTCTCCGCGGAGGGCTGGACGAACGGCCGCATCGGCCGGCGCGAGTTCGTCCGCGCCTACCGCCCGCTCGACATCGCCGGCAGCCATCGCACGGCGATCGCCTGGACGACGTCGGCCTCCGTCGTCGCCGTCATGGAGATGGTGCGCGACGGCAGGCTGCCGGCCAGGGGCTTCCTGAAGCAGGAGTCGATACCGCTCGAGGACTTCCTGCAGACCCGGACCGGCCGCCTCTTCGGAACGACCGGAAGCATCCGGGCGCGGGAGGCCGAACCGGTGCAGGAGAGTTGACAGCTGTCAACTTTTGCGAGTCTCCGACCCCGCCCGAAAGCCTCTCCTAGAAGGCCTTGAAGGTCAGGATCGTGTGCGTCCGCTCGATGCCGTCGATCGTGTGGACGTTCTTGGCGACGAAGTGGCCGATGTCGACGTCGTCTCCGACGTAGAACTTCGCCAGCAGGTCGAACTCGCCGCTGACTGAATAGATTTCCGACGCGATCTCGCGCTCGGCGAGTTCGTCCGCGACCTCGTAGGCCTTTCCGAGCTTGCATTTGAATTCGATGAAGAAGCACTGCATGGCGTCGGTTCCGTGATGGCGGGTTTCTTTCCTGCCCTTCGAACCACATTCCCGCTGCAGCGGCAAGGCTACGGCATCGAAGGATCGTCGCGGATAGCGGGTTCCGGTTCCGTCCCTCCGGCCTGCGCAACCGGTTGGCGTATTCCGCAATGCTTCTGTAAGAAGTGGACATGCCCGGACCGGCGGGAGCCCGAAGAGCGCCCGGCCGTTGCCCGCATGAAGGGAGACTCGTCATGCTGACGCAGATCAAGGGAATTCACCACGTCACGGCCATCGCCGCCGACGCGAACGCGAACAATGCCTTCTATACCGGCACGCTCGGCCTGCGCAGGGTCAAGAAGACGGTCAACTTCGACGCTCCGGACGTCTACCATCTCTACTACGGCGACGAGCGGGGCACCCCCGGCACCGTCATGACCTATTTTCCCTTTCCGCATGCGAGCCGCGGCCGGCCGGGTGCCGGCGAGGTCGGCACGACCATGTTCGCGGTCCCGGAAGGTGCGCTGGCCGCCTGGGAGGAGCGCCTCTCGGCGGCCGGCGTCGCCGGTCTCGGGCGCGAGACGGCCTTCGGCGAGAGCCGGCTGCACCTCGCCGGACCGGACGGCGACGGCCTGGCGCTTGTCGAGGTCGCGGACGATGCCCGCGTCCCGTGGACAGGCGGCGGGGTCGGCGCCGACATCGCCATACGCGGTTTCCGGGGCGCGATGCTGCGCCTGCGCGACGGAGGGGCAACGGGCGAACTGCTGGAGTTCATGGGCTATTCGGAAGCCGGGCGCGAGGGCGCATTGCGCCGTTTCGTCAGGGAAGGCGGCAACGGCGCAGACGTCATCGATATCGAGACGCACGCCGAGGCGCAGGAGGCGGCGCAGGGCGCGGGCTCGGTGCATCACATCGCCTTCGAGGTCGCCGACCGCGCTGCCCAGCTCGAAGCACGCGAGGCCCTCGTGGACGCCGGACATATGGTCACGCCCGTCATCGACCGAGACTATTTCTGGGCGATCTATTTCCGCGCGCCAGGCGGCGTGCTCTTCGAGATCGCCACCGCCGAGCCGGGCTTCGAGCGCGACGAGGACCTCGCGCATCTCGGCGAGGCGCTGAAGCTGCCGACGCAGCACGAGCATCTGCGCGGCACTCTCGAAAAATCGCTCGAACCGATTGCCGGCTAGGGAGACGGTCATGCAGCAGCAATCCGATTATTTCTTCCGCGAGGAGCGGACCGGCGCGGCGGGCGCACCGCTTCTGTTCGTCTTCCACGGCACCGGCGGCGACGAGAACCAGATCTTCGACCTGGCTCGCTCGACCGTGCCGGAGGCCGACATCATCGCCCCCCGGGGCGACATCATGGAGGACGGCCGGCTCCGGCGCTTCTTCAGGCGCAAGACCGAGCAGATCTACGACATGGAGGACGTGCACCGCCAGAAGAAGCGGATGGCCGCTTTCGTGGCGAGGCAGATCGAGCGCCTCGGCGCGAAGCGCGTCATCGCCATCGGCTACTCGAACGGCGCGAACATCATCGCGATCACCATGATGCAGGATCCGGACCTGTTCGACGCGGCGGTTCTGATGCACCCGCTGATCCCGTTCGATCCGGACCCCCAGCCCGGGCTGTCCGGGCACAGGGTGCTGATCACTGCCGGCCGCCGCGATACCATCTGCTCGGTCCCGAACACCGAGCGGCTGGAAAAGTGGCTGCGTGCCCAGGGCACCGGCGTGGAGATGCTCTGGCACGAGGGCGGGCACGAGATCCGGCAGGAGGAGATCGACGCCGCGCGCCGCTTCTTCGCGTCCGGGACCGCCTGAACCGGGGCCTCCGCGCCGGCGGTCCCGCCCCTGCAATTGCATGGGCTCTTGAAAATCGCGCCGCGCCGCGCAAGAAACGGTTTCCGGTGTCCGGCGGCGCGGTTGTCGGCCCCGGGAAAATGGACGGCGGACAGCGCATGGCAAAGCGGACGGAACAGGGAAATCGCCTCGACGACGCGGCAAGGGCCGGATGGCTCTACTACGTTGCCGGGCGGACCCAGGACGAGATCGCAGCCTCGATGGGCATCTCGCGCCAGTCCGCCCAGCGGCTCGTCTCGCTGGCCGTGTCGGAGCGCCTGATCAAGGTCCGCCTCGATCATCCCATCGCCGAGTGCCTGGAGCTTGCCGCAAGGCTCCGGGAGGCCTATCGCCTCAGGCATGTCGAAATCGTGCCGAGCGATCCGATGTCGAGCTCGACGACGACCGGGCTCGCCGAGGCGGGGGCGGCCGAGATCGAGCGCTGGCTGAAGCAGTCGGAGCCGCTGATCATGGCAGTCGGCACCGGCAGGACGCTGAAGGCGGCGATCGACCAGCTGCCGCCGATGGAGTGCCCGCAGCACCGCATCGTCTCCCTGACCGGCAACATCGGCCCCGACGGTTCCGCGGCCTACTACAACGTCATCTTCTCGATGGCGGACGCGGTGAAGGCGCGCCACTTCCCCATGCCCCTTCCGGTCTTCGTCTCCTCGGCGGAGGAGCGCGAGCTTCTCCACAAGCAGGCCATGATCAATTCCACCCTGGCGCTTGCGGCCAGGGCCGACGTCACCTTCGTCGGCATCGGCGAACTCGGCCCCTCCGCACCGCTGCGCCTCGACGGTTTTCTCGACGAGGGTGAGATCGCCAGGCTCGAGGCGGCCGGCGCCGTGGGCGAGATCTGCGGCTGGGTCTTCGACGCCGACGGCAGGCTGCTCGACGGGCTGACCCGAAAGAGCGTGGCCAGCGCCCCGATCCCGCCGCGCGAGACCTCCGCGGTGACCGCCATCGCCATGGGCGCGAAGAAGACCAGGGCGATCGCCGGCGCCCTGCGAGGTCGGCTCATCAACGGCCTGATCACCGACGAGGCGACGGCGCGGGCCCTTCTCAAGCTCTGATACCCTGAAAAG
This sequence comes from uncultured Alphaproteobacteria bacterium, assembly GCA_963760965.1. Taxonomy (GTDB): domain Bacteria; phylum Pseudomonadota; class Alphaproteobacteria; order Rhizobiales; family Rhizobiaceae; genus Pararhizobium_B. Next base: position 151,076 of record CAVXEW010000002.1, on the reverse strand, counting down.
AAAGGCATTTCCCGTCTCTCGCGCTTCTTTCGGGAGCGCGGGATGCTGCGCCGCAGCGACGATTCCGCCTTGACTCCGGGCGACAATGAGTGGGTAATTGCCCACGACCAAGGCAAATGCTCGTTTTGGTGTCATACCTGTTTGGGAGGCTTTCCATGAATTTCAAGACGCTGTTGCTCGGCGCCTGCGCGGCCATGGGTTTTGCGACCTGCGCCAACGCGGTGACGCTGACGATTGCCACCGTCAACAACGGTGACATGATCCGCATGCAGAAACTGACCGACGACTTCAAGAAGAAGAACCCCGACATCGATCTGAAGTGGGTGACCCTCGAGGAGAACGTCCTGCGCCAGCGCGTCACGACCGACATCGCGACCCATGGCGGCCAGTACGACGTGATGACGATCGGCAACTACGAAGTTCCGATCTGGGCCAAGCAGAAGTGGCTGGTGCCCCTCAACGATCTCGGCAAGGACTTCGACGAGAGCGACCTGCTTCCGGCCATCAAGCAGTCGCTGTCCTACGACGGCACGCTCTACGCCTCGCCCTTCTATGGCGAAAGCGCGATGACCATGTATCGCACCGACCTCTTCAAGAAGGCCGGCCTGAAGATGCCGGAGAGCCCGACCTGGGACTTCATCAAGAAGGCGGCCGACAAGATCACCGACAAGAAGAACGGCATCTACGGCATCTGCCTGCGCGGCAAGGCCGGCTGGGGCGAGAACATGGCCTTCGTCACGGCTCTCGCCAACTCCTTCGGCGCCCGCTGGTTCGACATGGACTGGAAGCCGCAGTTCGATTCCAAGCCGTGGCAGGAAGCCGCCAAGTTCTACGTCGACCTGATGAAGAACGACGGCCCTCCCGGGGCCTCCTCGAACGGCTTCAACGAGAACCTCGCCCTCTTCCAGTCGGGCAAGTGCGGCATGTGGATGGATGCGACGGTCGCCGCCTCGTTCATCTCCGACCCGAAGCAGTCGAAGGTAGCGAGCGACGTCGGCTTCGCGCTGTTCCCGACGCATGGCGACTTGAAGAACCATGGCAACTGGCTGTGGTCGTGGAGCCTGGCGATCCCGGCCGGCTCGAAGAACGTCGATGCCGCCAAGAAGTTCATCGACTGGGCGACGAACAAGGACTACGAGAAGCTCGTTGCGAGCAAGGACGGCTGGGCCAACGTGCCGCCCGGCACCCGCACCTCGCTCTATCAGAACGAGCAGTACCAGAAGGCCGCTCCCTTCGCCGCGATCACGCTGAAGGCGATGCAGGCCGCCGACACCCAGCACCCGTCGGTGCAGAAGGTGCCTTATACCGGCGGCCAGTTCGTCTCGATCCCGGAATTCCAGGGTATCGGCACGGCCGTCGGCCAGCAGTTCTCCGCCGCCGTTGCGGGACAGGAGTCTGTCGACCAGGCCCTGAAGAGCGCCCAGCAGATCACCACGCGTGAGATGACCAAGGCCGGCTATATCAAGTAGCCCCTCCCGGGCTGCATGAAGCGCCGGGCCGCCGCCGGAAAGTCGGCGGCCCGGTCTCGAAGGGCAAAGACCGTTCAAGACCGAAATTCCGGGTGCCGGGACGCGTCGTTCTCCGCGTCCGCCGGCCAGATCCGCCGACAATCGCTTGATCGATCTTTTCTCTGGTGGGACCCTTGCCGGCCCATTTGAAATCCAACGGGAGGGGATCCCATGGCAACGACCCACACGAAGGCAGCTGCCCGGCTGATGATGTCGCCGGCCGTCGTCCTGCTCCTGATCTGGATGGCCGTTCCGCTGGCCATGACGATCTATTACTCGTTCCTGAACTACAACCTGCTGATGCCCGGTGCGCACAACTTCATCGGGTTCACCAACTACAAGTACTTCCTGACGGACCCGGCCTTCCTGACCTCGATCTGGAACACCTTGCTGCTCGTCGGCGGCGTGCTGCTGATCACGGTCGTCGGCGGCATCGCGCTGGCGCTGCTGATCGACCAGCCGATGTTCGGGCAGGGCATCGTGCGCATCCTCGTGATCGCACCCTTCTTCGTCATGCCGACGGTCTCTGCGCTGGTGTGGAAGAACATGTTCATGAACCCGGTCAACGGGCTCTTCGCCTGGCTTGCGCATCTCGTCGGCATGCAGCCGATCGACTGGCTGGCACAGGTGCCGCTGTTTTCCATCGTCATCATCGTCGCCTGGGGCTGGCTGCCCTTCGCCACGCTGATCATCCTGACCGCGCTCCAGTCGCTCGACGAGGAGCAGAAGGAGGCCGCCGAGATGGACGGCGCGGGCGTCGTGTCGCAGTTCATCTACATCACCCTGCCGCATCTCGCCCGCGCCATCACCGTGGTGATCCTCATCCAGACGATCTTCCTTCTCTCGGTCTTCGCCGAGATCCTGGTGACGACGAACGGCGGACCCGGCACGCAGAGCACCAACCTGACGTACCTGGTCTATTCGCAGGCGCTCCTCCAGTTCGACGTCGGCGGCGCTTCGGCAGGCGGCATCGTCGCCGTCATCCTGGCCAACATCGTCGCCATCTTCCTCATCCGCCTCGTCGGCAAGAACCTGGAGGCCTGAGCCATGGCACGTGCAGTCAGCAATCGCCGCAAGTGGACCTTCACGATCATCGCCTGGGTCATCGCGCTCCTTATCTTCTTCCCGATCCTGTGGACGTTCCTGACGTCCTTCAAGACGGAAGGGGAAGCCGTTTCAGTGCCGCCCTCCTTCCTGTTCTTCCACTGGACGACGGAGAACTACGCCGAGGTCTGGGACCGCTCCAACTACGTGCTCTACTTCTACAATTCGGTCGTCATCTCCGTCGGCTCGACCATCATCGGACTGATCATCTCCATCCCGGCCGCCTGGGCCATGGCCTTCTCGCCGACGAAGCACACCAAGGACGTCCTGATGTGGATGCTGTCGACGAAGATGCTGCCGGCCGTCGGCGTCCTCGTGCCGATCTACCTGATCTTCAAGAACACCGGCCTTCTCGACACCCGCACCGGCCTCGTCATCGTCATGACGATGATCAACCTGCCGATCATCGTCTGGATGCTGTTCACCTACTTCAAGGAGATCCCGAACGACATCCTCGAGGCGGCCCGCATGGACGGCGCGACGCTCGGCAAGGAACTGCTCTACATCCTGACGCCGATGGCGATCCCCGGCATTGCCTCGACGCTGCTGCTCAACATCATCCTGGCCTGGAACGAGGCGTTCTGGACGCTCAACCTGACCGCCGCGAACGCCGGGCCGCTGACGGCCTTCATCGCTTCGTTCTCCGCGCCCGAGGGCCTGTTCTACGCCAAGCTGTCCGCGGCCTCGACCATGGCGATCGCGCCCATCCTCATCATGGGCTGGTTCTCGCAGAAGCAACTCGTCCGCGGCCTGACGTTCGGCGCGGTCAAATAGGGAGGGGCCCCGATGGGCAGCATTTCACTCAAGGGCGTCTCCAAGGTCTTCGGCGAGGCCAAGGTCATCCCGAACATCGACCTCGAGATCGAGGACGGCGAGTTCGTCGTCTTCGTCGGGCCCTCCGGCTGCGGCAAGTCGACCCTGCTGCGGCTGATCGCCGGGCTGGAGGACGTCTCCGGCGGCCAGATCCTCATCAACGGGCGCGACGCCACCGAACTGCCTCCGGCACAGCGCGGCCTGTCGATGGTGTTCCAGTCCTACGCGCTCTATCCGCACATGAGCGTGCGCGGCAACATCGCCTTCCCGCTGAAGATGGCCGGCCTCGAGAGGGCGGCGATCGACAAGAAGGTGGAGGACGCCGCCAACATCCTCAACCTGACCGACTATCTCGACCGCAAGCCCCGCCAGCTTTCCGGCGGCCAGCGCCAGCGCGTGGCGATCGGCCGCGCGATCGTGCGCGAGCCCGACGCCTTCCTCTTCGACGAGCCGCTGTCGAACCTCGATGCCGCACTGCGCGTCAACATGCGCCTCGAGATCTCCGAACTGCACCAGCAACTGAAGACGACGATGATCTACGTCACCCACGACCAGGTCGAGGCCATGACCATGGCCGACAAGATCGTCGTCCTGAACCGCGGCAACATCGAGCAGGTCGGCTCGCCGCTCGATCTCTACCGCAGTCCCGACAACCTCTTCGTCGCCGGCTTCATCGGCTCGCCGAAGATGAACCTGATCGACGGCGCGGAAGCGCGGAAGCACGATGCGAAGACCATCGGCATCCGTCCCGAGCACATCACGCTTTCGTCGGAGAGCGGCGCCTGGAAAGGCAAGGTCGGCGTCGCCGAGCACCTGGGCTCCGACACCTTCATCCACATCGAAGTCGACGGCATCGGCCCGGTGACGGCCCGCGCCGACGGCGACGTGGTCCTGAGCCATGGCGACCCGGTCTGGCTGACGCCAGACCAGTCGCGCATGCACCGCTTCGACCAGAACGGAAAGGCCATCAGATGAACCGGCTGGCCGGCAGGACCGCACTGATCACGGGAGCGGCCCGGGGCATCGGCCGCGCCTTCGCCGAAGCCTATGTGCGCGAGGGGGCGACTGTCGCCATTGGCGACATCGACATCGAGCGTGCGGACGCCTCGGCGAAGGCGATCGGCGAGGCTTGCTTCGCGGTCGGGATGGACGTGACGCGGCAGGCTTCGATCGACGCCGCCGTGAAAGCGGTCGAGGACCGTTGCGGCGGCATCGACATCCTGGTCAACAACGCCGCCATCTTCGACCTCGCTCCGATCGTCGAGATCAGCCGCGAGAGCTACGAGAAGGTCTTCTCGATCAATTTCGCCGGCACGCTTTTCACCCTGCAGGCCGTGGCGAAGTCGATGATCGCCCGCGGCAGGGGCGGCAAGATCATCAACATGGCAAGCCAGGCCGGCCGCCGCGGCGAACCGCTGGTGGCGATCTACTGCGCCTCGAAGGCCGCTGTCATCAGCCTCACCCAGTCGGCCGGCCTCGATCTCGTGAAGCACGGCATCAACGTCAACGCCATCGCCCCCGGCGTCGTCGACGGCGAGCACTGGGAAGGCGTCGACGCGCTGTTTGCAAGGTACGAGAACCGGCCGCTGGGGGAGAAGAAGAAGCTCGTCGGCGAGGCCGTGCCCTACGGCCGCATGGGCACCGCCGAGGACCTCACCGGCATGGCGGTCTTCCTCGCCTCGACGGAGGCCGACTACATCGTCGCCCAGACCTACAACGTCGACGGCGGCAACTGGATGAGTTGACGTTGCGCCTGTCGAAGAAGGACCGGCCGCACCCGCCGGGTCCCTGATGCAACCCCGCAAGGGAGTCGGAAGGATCATGAGTACCAAGCTGTCGCTCGCCACCCTCGATGTCATCGCCGGCAACGCCGCCGTACCGCAATACCGGCGCGACAGCCTCAGTCCCGGCATCGTGCATTTCGGTGTCGGCAATTTCCATCGCGCCCACCAGGCCGTCTATCTCGACGACCTGTTCAACACCGGCCGCGACCACGACTGGGCGCTGATCGGCGCGGGCGTCCTGCCGTCGGACGAGACGATGCGGCAGAAGCTGGAAAGGCAGGACTGGCTGACGACGGTGGTCGAGCAGGACAACGACCGCTCGGCCGCCCGCATCACGGGCGCGATGATCGGCTTCCTGTCTCCGCATGACAAGGCGGCGATCGTCGCGCAGCTGGCCGATCCGGCGATCCGGATCGTTTCGCTGACTATCACCGAGGGCGGCTATTTCATCAATCCGGCCACCGGCGTCTTCGATCCGACCTATCCGGACATCGCCCACGACGGAGGCAACCTCGACGATCCGAAGACCGTCTTCGGCCTGATCGTCGCCGGCCTCGGGGCCCGCCGCGCAGCCGGCACCGTGCCCTTCACGGTCATGTCCTGCGACAACATCCCTGGCAACGGCGAGGTCGCACGCGATGCCGTCGCCGGTCTCGCCGACATCGCCGATGCCGATCTCGGAGCCTGGATTCGCGAGAATGTGGCCTTTCCGAACGCCATGGTCGACCGCATCACGCCGGCGACCGGCGAGCGCGAGCTGAAGATCGTGTCCGAGGAATTCGGCATTGACGACAATTTCCCGGTCTTCTGCGAGGAGTTCAGGCAGTGGGTGCTGGAAGACCACTTCAGCGCCGGCCGGCCCGCCTTCGAGACCGTCGGGGTGACCATGACGAAGGACGTCGAGCCGTACGAGCGGATGAAGATCCGCATCCTCAACGGCGGCCATGCCATCATCGCCTACCCGGCCGGCCTCATGGACATCCACTTCGTCCACGAGGCGATGGAGGTGCCCCTCATCGTCGACTTCCTGGAGAAGATGGAAACAGAGGAGATCATCCCGATCGTCCCTCCGGTGCCCGACACCGACCTCCACGAGTACTTCGCCAAGGTCCGGCACCGCTTCGCCAATCCGAAGATCGGCGACACGATCCGTCGCCTCTGCCTCGACGGGTCGAACCGGCAGCCGAAGTTCATCCTGCCTTCGACGGCGGACCGACTGGGGCGGGGCCTGTCCATCACAGGCCTCGCCCTGGAGTCCGCTCTCTGGTGCCGCTACTGCTACGGCGAAACGGACAGCGGCAGGGAGATCGCGCCGAACGACCCGAACTGGGATCGCCTGCAGGCCCATGCGAAATCCGCCAGGAGCGACCCGATGGCGTTCCTCGCCATGGAGGACATCTTCGGCGAGGTCGGCAGGTCCGAAGTGTTCCGCAAGGCGTTCGCTCATTCGCTCGACACGCTCTGGAAGGTCGGCACCAGGGAAACCCTGACCCGCTATCTGGCGGACAATCTCTGAGCCGGCCCGCAGGGTTCGAAAGTGAGACAGGGGGCGGACGAATGGATCTCGGACTGAAGGGCACGGCCGCCGTCGACTGGACGGGCGGCGTTCCGCAAAGCACCTAGACGATGGCGCCGCCCGATCTCGTCATCTTCGACTGCGACGGCGTTCTTGTCGACAGCGAGCCGATCTCCATGGCCGTCCTGATCGAGATGATCGACGCGGCAGGCGGCAGTATCGGCGAGGAGGAAGCCTACGACCGCTTCCTGGGCAAGAGCATGGCCTCGATCTGCGACGTTCTCCGGGCCGATTTCGGACTGCGCATGCAGCCGATCCATCTCGCGGCGATGCGGGAGAAGCTCTACACGCGCTTTGCGCAGGAATTGCAGCCGATTCCCGGCGTCAAGGCGGCTGTCCGCGCGCTCAACTGTGCGAAATGCGTCGCATCTTCGAGCCAGGTCGAGCGTGTCCGTCTCTCCCTGACGGTCACCGGCCTGATCGACGATCTCGGCGATCACATATTCTCCTCGTCAATGGTTCGCCGCGGGAAGCCGGCTCCCGACCTCTTCCTTCACGCCGCCGAGGCGATGGGAAAGACGCCCGACGCCTGTCTCGTGATCGAGGACAGCCTGGCCGGCGTTTCGGCCGCGAAATCGGCCGGAATGCGCGTTTTCGGCTTCGTCGGCGGCTCCCATGCGGCACGCCCCGCCCATCTGTCTGCGATGCGCGACCTTGAGCCCGACCTGATTTTCGACGATATGAAGGCATTGCCCGGTCTGATTGCCGGCTGACGGCCAACCAGAAAGTGAAGCGATGCGCCAATATGTCGTTGCAGTCGATGTCGGCACGGGGAGTGCGCGCGCCGGCGTGATTGATCGCTCGGGCATGCTTTGCGGTCGCGCCGATCATCCCATTTCCATGAACAGGCCGGAGGAAAACTTCGCGGAGCACGATTCCGAAGATATCTGGCTCGCCGTTTGCAGGGCGGTACGGCAGGCCTGCGCCGATGCCGGCGTGGCCGCCTCCGACATCGCCGGCATAAGCTTCGATGCCACATGCTCGCTGGTGGTGCGCGGCGCTTCGGGCGAGCAGCTTCCGGTCTCGCCCGGCGGGGCGGACAACTGGGACACGATCGTCTGGCTCGACCACCGCGCCCTCGCCGAGGCCGACGAGTGCACGGCCGGGGGACACAGGGTGCTCGATTTCGTCGGCGGCGTCATGTCGCCGGAGATGGAGACGCCGAAGCTGATGTGGCTGAAGCGGAACAACCCGGCGACATGGCAGAGGGCCGGGCATTTCTTCGACCTCGCGGATTTCCTGACCTGGCGGGCGAGCGGCTCGACGGCGCGCTCGCAATGCACTCTGACGTGCAAGTGGACCTACCTCGCCCACGAGACGCCGGGCTGGCAGCGCGACTTCTTCGAAAAAATGGGCGTCGCCGACCTCGTCGAGCGCGGCGGTCTTCCCGAGCGGGCAAGTCCGATCGCCTCCGACCTCGGGCCGTTGTCCGCATCGGCGGCCGCGGACCTGGGCCTCGACCGCGACTGCCGGGTGGGCGCGGGTCTGATCGACGCCCATGCGGGAGCGCTCGGCGTGCTGGGAGGCCTTGCGGAGGGGCAGGACAGCATCGAACGGCACATGGCGCTTATCGCCGGAACCTCGAGCTGCGTGATGGCGCTGTCGCGTCGCGAGATGGCGAGCCCCGGCATCTGGGGGCCGTATTTCGGCGCCGCCCTCCCGGACGGCTGGCTCGTGGAGGGCGGCCAGTCGGCGACCGGCGCGCTGCTCGACCACATCCTGCGCTGGCACGGCGCCGGCGGCGAGCCGACGGCTGCGCTGCACGAGCGCATCGTCGCCCGCATCCAGGAACTCAGGAGCGTCGAGGGCTACGACCTCGCCGGCCGGCTGCACGTCCTGCCGGATTTCCACGGCAACCGTTCGCCGCTCGCCGATCCGCATGCCGTCGGCGTCATCAGCGGGCTGACGCTCGACGCCTCCTTCGACAGCCTGTGCCGGCTCTACTGGCGAACTGCCGTCGCCATCGCGCTCGGCGTGCGCCATATCCTCGACTGGCTGAACCAGAACGGCTACGGCATCGACACCCTTCACGTCACCGGCGGCCACACGAGGAACCCGCTGCTGATGGAACTCTATGCCGACGCGACGGGGTGCTCGGTGATCCTTCCTTCCACCAAGGACGCCGTGCTCCTCGGCACGGGAATGGTCGCCGCGGCCGCGGCCGGCCTCTATCCGGGCCTGCCCGCCGCCTGTGCCGAGATGCATCGCGGCGGAACGGAACGCCGCCCGAACCCGGCCGCCCGCGAGCGCTTCGATCGCGACTACCGCGTCTTCCTCGCCATGCACGAGCAGCGCAGGGCGCTCGACGCGCTCTGAGCCTCAGTTCCTGAAGCGTTCCGGCCGGTATGGCGCCGGGTCGATGACCGGCGTCTCCCCGGCCATCGTCTCCGCCAGGATCCGGCCGGTGATCGGGCCGAGCGTCAGCCCGTGGTGGGCGTGTCCGAAGGCGAACCAGAGTCCCTCGTGGCGCGGCGCCCTGCCGATGATCGGCATCATGTCCGGGGTGCAGGGCCGCGCGCCCATCCAGGGTTCGGGGTCGAGGCGCTCCCCGAGCGGAAAGAACCTGCGGGCCACCTTCTCCGCCCGGCCGAGCTGGACGGGCGTCTTGGGCGCGTCCCGGCGGGCGAACTCCGCCCCCGTCGTCAGCCGGATGCCGCGCTTCATCGGCGCGAGAAAATATCCGCCTTCGGCGTCGAGGACCCAGTTGTTGAGAACGGCGCCCGGCTTCGCCCCGTAGTGCATGTGATAGCCGCGCTTCACCGCGAGCGGCAGCCGGTAGCCGAGCTTGCGCGTCACCGTGTCCGCCCAGGGGCCGAGGGCGACGACCACCTCCCTGCCTTCCAGAGGACCGTCCGGCGTGGCGATGCGCCAGCCCTTCTCCGACAGCATCGCCTCGATCGTCGCCGCGCTGCCCGACATCACCGTTCCGCCGAGCTTCTCGAAAAGCGCCACATAGGCCTTGACGAGGCTGTAGGGGTCGCGCACCGACCAGGGGTCCGTCCATTGCAGCCCGCCGGCGAGGCCGTCCTGCAGGTGCGGTTCGATTTCCTGAAGCTCCGCCGTCGAGAGCTTCCTGTGGCCCACGCCGTATTCTTCCGTCAGCATGTCGGCTTCGCGGAAGGCGGCTTCCCTCGCGTGGATCGTCCGGAACGCCTTGATCCAGCCGTCCTTGCGGATGAGGTCTTGCGCGCCGGCCTCCTCGATCAGCACCGCATGCTCGTCGATCGAGCGCTCGATGAGGGGCGCATAGAGCTTTGCGATCGAACGATGGCGGATCAGCCCCGAGTGCCACCAGTATTGCGCCATGAACGGGGCCAGTCCGGGAAGTGCAGCGGCATGGTAGTGGGCGTCGACCGTGTTGTTCAGCGCGTAGCGGAACAGCGCGCCGAAATCGTGCGGGAAGCCATAGGGGAAAACGCCCTCGCGCTGGATCAGCCCGGCATTGCCGTAGGAGGTCTCCTCGCCCGGCCGCCGCCGGTCGACGAGCGCCACCTCGCGCCCCCGCCTGGCAAGATGGATCGCACACGACACGCCGACGATCCCGGCCCCAAGTACAATGACGTCCGTCTTCATCGTTCCGCCCCGCTTGCCTCTCGCCGGCCACGGACAGTCCGTGCCGGTCCCTTGCCGGCAAGAATAGACAATGGGCGCGCGGGATGCGACCGCCGATGCGGATCGAAGCGCCGCCATGACGCTCCGGCATCAAGCCATGACCCGAATTCGGTTGAACGCACATGGCAGGCGAGCGATAAACGGGACCATCCGAACGAACAGCGAGTTGAACCAATGGAAGCCAAGTCCGGCGTTTCCCCGTTTGTGTGGGACGATCCGTTTCTCCTCGAGGACCAGTTGAGCGACGACGAGAGGATGATCCGGGATACGGCGCGCGCCTATGCCCTGGAGAAGCTCCAGCCGCGCGTCATCGATGCATGGCGGGAGGAGAGGACGGATCCGTCGATTTTCCGCGAGATGGGCGAACTCGGGCTTCTCGGTCCGACGGTTCCGGAGGAATACGGCGGGGCGGGCGTGGGCTATGTCTCCTACGGCCTGATCGCGCGCGAGGTCGAGCGGGTGGATTCGGGCTATCGCTCGATGATGTCGGTGCAGTCCTCGCTCGTCATGCACCCGATCAACGCCTACGGCTCCGAGGAGCAGAAGATGAAGTACCTGCCGAAGCTGGCCTCCGGCGAGTGGATCGGCTGCTTCGGCCTGACCGAGCCGGATGCCGGCTCGGATCCCGGCGGCATGAAGACGCGCGCCCGGAAGTCGGGTTCGGGCTACGTTCTCGACGGCGCGAAGACATGGATCTCGAACGCGCCGGTCGCCGACGTCTTCGTCGTGTGGGCGAAGTCGGAGGCGCATGGCGGCAAGATCCGCGGCTTCGTCCTGGAGAAGGGGCTCAAGGGCCTCTCCGCGCCGAAGATCGAGGGCAAGCTTTCGCTGCGCGCCTCGATCACCGGCGAGATCGTGCTCGACGGCGTCGAGGTCGGCGAGGAGGCGCTGCTGCCGGGCGTGGAGGGGCTGAAGGGGCCCTTCGGCTGCCTCAATCGCGCTCGCTACGGCATTTCCTGGGGCGCGATGGGCGCGGCGGAGTTCTGCTGGCATGCGGCGCGCCAGTATGGCCTCGACCGCAAGCAGTTCGGCAAGCCGCTTGCCGCCACGCAGCTCTTCCAGAAGAAACTCGCCGACATGCAGACCGAGATCGCGCTCGGGCTCCAGGCGTCGTTGCGTGTCGGCCGCCTTTTCGACGAGGGCAGGATGGCGCCGGAGATGATCTCGATCGTCAAGCGCAACAATTGCGGCAAGGCGCTCGACATCGCCCGCGCCGCGCGCGACATGCACGGCGGCAACGGCATCTCGGAGGAATACCAGGTGATGCGCCACATGGCGAACCTCGAGACGGTCAACACATACGAGGGCACCCACGACGTCCACGCCCTCATCCTCGGCCGAGCCCAGACCGGCATCCAGGCATTCTTCTGAGCCGGTCATGTCGAAGCCGCTCGAAGGGCTGAAGGTGCTCGAACTCTCCCGCATCCTGGCTGGCCCATGGATCGGCCAGACGCTCGCCGACCTCGGCGCGGACGTGGTCAAGGTCGAGGCGCCGGCGGGCGACGACACGCGCGGCTGGGGCCCGCCCTTCGTCGAGGCGGAGGAGGGGGGACATCTCGACGCCGCCTATTTCCATGCCTGCAATCGCGGCAAGCGTTCCGTCGTCCTCGATTTCACGACGGCGGACGGACAGGAGGCGGTGCGCCGGCTCGCCGCCCGGTCGGACGTACTGGTCGAGAACTTCAAGCTCGGCGGCCTCGGGAAGTACGGCCTCGACCACGAGAGCCTCAAGGCGGTCAATCCTCGGCTCGTCTACTGCTCGATTACCGGCTTCGGCCAGGACGGCCCCTATGCGGCGCGGGCCGGATACGACTACATCGTGCAGGGCATGGGCGGCATCATGGACCTCACCGGCGATCCGGACGGTGAACCGCAGAAGATCGGCGTCGCCTTCGCCGACATCTTCACGGGACTCTACGGCGTCGTCGCCATACAGGCAGCGCTCGCCGAGCGGCAGCGTACCGGTGAAGGCCAGCACATCGACATGGCGCTGCTCGACTGCATGACCGGGGTGCTCGCAAACCAGGCCCTGAACTATCTCGTCTCGGGCAAGCCGCCGCACCGCATGGGCAACGCCCATCCGAACATCGCACCCTACCAGGTCTTTCCGACCTCAGACGGCCATCTCATCATTGCTGTCGGAAACGACGGCCAGTTCCGCCGCCTGTGCAGGGCGCTCGGACTGGACGACCTCGCCGCGGACGTGCGCTTCGCCACCAACGCGCTGCGCGTGGCGAACCGGACGGAACTCTCCGGACGTATCGGCGCGCGCACCGGGCAGCATGGGCGCGACGCCCTTCTCGACCTCCTCGAGGAGGCCGGAGTGCCCGCCGGCCCGATCAACACCGTGGCCGACGTCTTCGCCGACCCGCAGGTCGTTTACCGCCGGATGCGCATCGACCGGCCGCATGCCGGCGCCCGCGGCGGCACGACGCCGGGCGTGCGCACGCCCATCCGCGCCGGCGGGCGGGATGCGGTCGCAGCGCGCGGCGTTCCGCGCCTGGGCGAGCACACCGACGAGATCCTCGGCGAGATCGGCATGCTGCCCTCTCCCTGAGGCTTCGTCGCGATTTCCCGTCGTGAGGATTTCTCTTGCGAATGTCGCCGATCTGTAGTCCGGATCGGCTATCCGTTCCGAGAGCGAGCAGCCAGTGAGGCAGGTCAATGAAGATCGTCCATCTGTCCGACATCCACATCCATGACTCCGCGATCCTCGGGAGCGAGCCGGTCTCGAATTTCCGGGCATGTCTCGCCCATATCGAGCGCGATCACGCCGACGCCGCAGCCGTCGTCGTCACCGGCGACCTGACCCATAGCGGCCGCGAGGACAGCTACAGGACGCTGCGGGCGATCCTGGACGCTTCGCCGCTCGAACCGCGCCTGCTCATAGGCAACCACGACGACCGGACGACCTTTCTCGAGGTCTTTCCGGAGACCCCCACCGACGAGAACGGCTACGTCCAGTGGGCGGAAGACGTCCGCGGCTCCCGCTTCCTCTATCTCGACACCGCCGGCCCGACCCATGCGGGGTATTACGAGACGCGGCGGCGCGACTGGCTGACGGCGGAACTCGCCCGCGCCCGCAGGGATCGCGTCCCCGCCTACATCTTCATGCATCACAATCCGGCGCCGGTCGGCGTGCGTTCGGCCGATGTCATCGGAATGGTCGAGGGCGGGGCGTTCCGGGCCATCCTCCGCGAGAACCGCGACGTCGTCCGCCACATCTTCTTCGGCCATTGCCACTACATCCTCGCCGGCTCGGTGGCCGGGGTGCCGATGTCGGCGCCGCGCTCCACCAACCACCCTTGCGTACCGGAATTCCAGAGCCGGCAGGCGCTCGGCTACGGCGGCCTGCCACCGACCTACGACGTCTGCCTCATCGAGGAGGATCACGTCGTGGTCCACTCGATCGACTTCCTGGCCGAGCATGGCCACAGATGGGAGCCGATCTCCGAGGACGGCTGGATCGACGAGACGGGCGAGGCGGTCGCCTGACGCCTACTTCGCCGCGATCGCGATGATCTCGACGGTGTAGTCCGGCGTCGCGAGCCGCGATTCGCCGCAGGCGCGCGCCGGCGGGTTGGCGGGATCGACCCACGCGTCCCAGACGGCGTTCATCTCCGCGAAATCGTCCATGTTCGCGAGCCAGATGGTCGCCTGCAGCAGCTTCGACTTGTCCGAGCCCGTGCGGGCGAGCAGCCCCTCGATCTTTTCCAGGATGGCCCGCGTCTGTTCCTTGACGCTCGTGCCCGGCGTGCCGACCTGGCCGGCGAGATAGATCGTGTCGCCGTGGACGACGGCCTGGCTCATGCGCGAGCCGGGCTCGACGCGTTCGATGGTCATGCCGGGATCCTCCTTTTCGTGCGGGTCAGCGATTGCAGAAGCCGTCCATGAAAGACGTCAGGTTGCCGCCGAGCCCGTCGCAGACATAGCCACCTTCCTGAACGATGACGGTCGGAAGATCAAGCGCCGCGAGCGCCGCGCCGATCCTCGCGAAGCCCGGCGTCGACACCGTCAGGCCGCCGAACGGGTCGCCCTCGAACGCATCGAGGCCGAGCGCGACGACGAGGGCGCCGGGACCGAAGGCGCGGACCTGCTCGATGCCGCTTGCGAGGGCCTCCAGGAACGGCTCGTCCCCGGAGCCGCGCGGCAGGGGGAGGTTGCAGTTGTAGCCCAGCCCGCGGCCCTCTCCGCGTTCCGCCGCGTGGCCCCAGAAGAACGGATAGAACCGGATCGGGTCGGCGTGCAGCGAGACCGTCAGCACGTCGTCGCGCCGGTAGAAGATGCCTTGCGTTCCGTTGCCATGGTGGAGGTCGACGTCGACGATGGCGACGCGGTCGTGGCGCCCGCGCAGGTGCTGCGCCGCGATCGCGGAATTGTTGAGGAAGCAGAAGCCGCCGGCGATGTCGGCGAAGGCATGGTGGCCGGGCGGCCGGCTGAGCCCGTAGGCGGCCGCCGCGCCGTCGAGGACAAGCTGTGCGGCATGGGCGGCGCTCTGCGCGCTCCAGTAGATCGATTCCCAGGTTTCGGCGCCGATCGGGCAGGCGGTGTCGGCCATGTGGTAGCCTGCCTGCCCCACGGCCGATGCCGGGTAGGAGAAGTCGCGCCGGTCCGGATGGATGTTGGGGATCACCTCGGGCGAGGCGTCCGGGATGCGCTGCCAGCGCTCGTATATGCGTTCGAGGAAGCGCAGATATTCCGGCGTATGGATCGCGGCGACCGGCGCGAGGCCGCGGTCCTTCGGCGCGACCCGTTCCAGGCCGGCGGCCTCGGCTCCCGCGATCAGCCGGTTGACGCGCTCGGGAACTTCCGGGTTGTTCTGCTGCGCGCCGGAGGAGAGGAAATGGACCGGATCGTGCATGCGTTGCGGATCGGTGAACACGTATTTCATGCTGAACTCTTCGCTTCTTCGTGTTGATCGGCGGCGAGCCGCCCGAAGGCCTCGCCCGAAAGCGTGAACATCCGGTCGGCCTCGTCTTCCGAGAAGCCGAGCCGGAGATAGAAGGGCACGGCACGCGCGTTCGCGGCGTCGACGGCGAGCCGTACGATGCGCGCACCGCCAGCCCTCGCGATACGGACGGCGCTGCCGAGCAGGGCCGCGCCGAGCCCGGACCCGCGCTCGCTCTCCGCCACGAAGAGGTCCTGGATGTAGATGCCCGGACCCTTCCAGGTGGAGAAGTACGAGAGCCAGACGCAGACGCCGACGGCCGTGCCTCCCCGTTCGGCAAGGACGGCGCGCAAGAGCGGGTCGGCTCGTCCGAGTTCGGCCGCGAGTTCGCCCTCGGTCGTGCGCATGGTCTCTCCTCCCGGCAGTACGCCGGCGAGTTCGGCGATCATCCGGTGCACGGCAGTGGCGTCGTCCGGGCCGGCCCGGCGGATCGAGACTGCGTCAGAAGGCGACACGGTCGCCTCCTTTCAGCGCCAGCCGATCGCGCGTTTCCTGCGGGGAGGCGATCACGTAGCCCATCTCCTCGACGATCCGCCGGATCCGCGCCACCTGGTGCGCGTTGTCCGGCGCGAGTTGCCGCCCTGCGCCGTCCGTCAGGCTGTCCTCCAGCCCGACGCGCACATTGCCGCCGAGTACGACGCCCATCGTTCCGAGCCGCATCTGCTGGCGCCCGGCGGCCAGCACGGAGAACCTGTAGTTTTCCGGCCCGACCAGCCTGTCGGCCGCCGCCTTCATCGCCATGAGGCTTTCCGGGCTGGCATCGATGCCGCCGAGCACGCCCATGACGAACTGCAGGAAGACGGGCGGCCGGATCCGCCCCTCCGCCAGGAAGTGGGCGAGCGTGCGCACATGGCCGACATCGTAGCACTCGAACTCGAAGCGCGTGCCGCACCCTTCGCCGAGCTGCGCCAGGATGCCCTCGATGTCGGCGAAGGTGTTCTTGAAGACCACGTCGCGCGTCGCCTCGAGGAAGCCCCGCTCCCAGTCATGCTTCCAGTCGTCGTAGCGGCCAGCGAGCGGGAAGATGCCGAAATTCATGGAGCCCATGTTGAGCGAGCACATCTCGGGCCTTGCCGCCAGCGCCGGAGCCAGCCGCTCGGCGAGCGGCATCTGCGACGAACCGCCGGTCGAGATGTTGAGCACGGCGTCGCTGGCCTGCCTGATCCGCGGCAGGAACGCCATGAAGTGACCCGGGTCGGCGCTCGGCTTCCCGGTCTGCGGATCCCTGGCGTGCAGGTGGATGATCGATGCGCCGGCCTGCGCGGCGTCGACGGCCTGGCGGACCATCTCGTCGGCCGTCACCGGCAGGTGCGGGCTCATCGTCGGCGTGTGGATCGAGCCGGTCAGCGCGGCGGTTATGATAATGCTCTCGGACATGGTCAGGCGTTGCCTTCCGGCAGTCCGAAACGGCTGGCGAGCGCGTGCAGGCTGTCGGTCAGCTTCTCCATGATCTCGCCGATCTGCGGCTCCGTGACGATCAGTGGCGGGCAGACCATGAAGTGGTCGCCCTCGACGCCGCCGCGCGTGCGCCGCGAATAGATGATGAGGCCGCGCGAATACGCCTCCTCGACGAGGTGGACATGGGCGTCGATCTCCTTCGGCAGCGGCGCCATCGTCTCCGGGTCGGAGACCAGCTCGAAGGCGGTCAGCAATCCCTTGCCGCGCACGTCTCCGATGAAGGGAAAGCGGGCCCTGAGACCGTCGAGCTCGATCTTGAGCTTCTCGCCCATGGCGGCTGCGTTGCCGATCAGGTCGCCGCGGTCGATCTCGTCCAGCACCGCGACGCCCGCCGCGCAGGCGAGCGGGTTTCCGGCATAGGTGTAGCCGTGGACGAAACCGCCGGCGGCGAGTACCGGCTCGACCAGCCTCTCGTGCGCGACCATCGCGCCGAGCGGCGCATATCCCGCGGCAAAACCCTTCGAGAGGGAGATGATGTCGGGCGCGATCCCCCAGTGCTCGGCCGCGAGGAAGGCACCGGTCCGGCCGGCTCCGGTCATCACCTCGTCGAAGATGAGCAGGACGCCGTACTCCTCGCAGATCTCGCGGACGCGGGCGTAATAGCTGTCGGGCGCCACCAGCGCCCCGGTCGACGCCCCGCCGACCGGTTCCATGATGAAGGCAAGCACGCTCTCGGGGCCCTCGGCCTCGATCTTCTCGCGCAGCATCTCGGCGTAGCGCAGGCCGCGCTCCTCGTGCGTCAGCTCGTCCCGGTCGAGATAGCAGGTCGGCGAGGGGATCTTCGGCATCTCGCGCATCATCGGCGCGAACGGTTCCGTCATGGTCGACATGCCGGTCAATGCCAGCGCACCGAGCGTCGCGCCGTGATAGGAGGGGAATCGCGAGATCACTTTCCAGCGGCCCGGCTGGCCGACGGCTACGGCATGCTGGCGGGCAAGCTTGATCGCGCTCTCAACCGCCTCGGACCCGCCCGAGACGAAGAAGATCCGGTTCAGTCCCGCCGGCATGCGCTCGGCCGTCATGCGGGCGAGCCTTTCCGCCGCCTCGTTCTCGAAATGCAGCCGGTAGGCGAAAGTTGCCTTCTCCATTTGCTGGCGCATGGCGGCCAGGACGCGCTCGTTGGAGTGGCCGATATTGGCGACCATCGCCCCCGACGAGCCGTCGATATAGCGGTTGCCGTCGACGTCCCAGATATAGATGCCGCGTGCCTCGCCGATGAGCGGACGGCGCTGCCGGGACTGGTAGAAGAGATTGGATTTCGATGTCTTCAGCATGGCTGCCTTCGGCTATTCCGCCGGGACGAGTGCACAGTCGCGGCCACGGATGACGGCCCGCACCTTCGTGCCCTGGCGATGCGGATGGACCTCGATCGGGTTGACCGCCTGGAGTGTCTGCCCGCCGATCGTGACGAAATAGCGGGCTGCCTGCCCCTGATAGTCTACCGCAGTCACTTCAGCAGGCAGGACGACCGCGTCGTCGGCGGCGGAAGTTTCGCGCTCCGTCAGCCGCAGATGCTCGGACCGCACGACCAGCGACGCGCGCTGGCCCGCGCTTGCCGCGGCGTGGCAGCGCGCGGCCGGCAGGCGGAATTCCCCGATTCCCGCGACGCTCACCCTTGCGCCGTCGCCGTCGCGCGCCTCGACCGTCGCCGGCAGAAGGTTTGAATTGCCGAGGAAGCGGGCGACGAAGGCGGAGGCCGGGTTGACGTAGACCTCTTCCGGTCCGCCGACCTGTTCGACATGCCCCTTGCTCATGACGACGATCCTGTCGGACATCGCGAGCGCCTCCGACTGGTCGTGCGTGACGAAGATGGTGGTGATGCCGAGCTGGGCCTGGATCCGCTTCAGCTCGACGCGCATGTCCTCGCGAAGGTTCGCGTCGAGCGCCGACAGCGGCTCGTCGAGAAGCAGCACGTCCGGCTCGATGACGATCGCACGCGCGAGGGCGATGCGCTGCTGCTGGCCGCCGGAAAGTTGCCGCGGGTAGCGGTCGCCGACGTCCGGCAGCTGCACGAGATCGAGGGCCCGCCTGACCTTGCCGGCGATCTCGCTTTTCGGCATGTCGCGGTACTTCAGGCCGAAGGCGACGTTGTCGTGGATCGTCTTGTGCGGGAACAGCGCGTAGTTCTGGAAGACGAGTCCCAGGTTTCGCTTGTGGATCGGAACGTCCGTGACGCTCCGGCCCTTGATGAGGATGTCGCCCTCGCTGGGGTCGATCAGACCGGCGATCATCCTGAGCGTCGTCGTCTTGCCGCAGCCGGAAGGCCCGAGCAGCGTCACGAAGCTGCCCTCGTCGATCGAGAGGTTCATCCGTTCGACGGCCGTGAAGGACCCGAAGCGCTTGACGATGCCCTTGAGGTCTACGGCGTGGGTTGCAGTGTCCAAACAAGTTACTCCCGATACGATCGCCGCGGGCGGAGGAGGTGTACCGCCCGCGGCAGCCCCCTCAGTAGCCCTTTTCGATGCGGTCGAACTTCTTCGACCATTCCTGCTCGTGGCCGTTCCAGTAGCTGGCATCGTAGAAGTTCAGCCCCTCGAGCGTTCCGCTCGGGTCGAACGCCGGCAGGTCCTGCACCTCCTTGGGCAGGTCGACCTTCTTCGGGCTCAGCGACGGCGGATACTTCTGCCCCTCCGCGACGGCGATCGCGACCTCGGGCCTGAGCATGAAGTTCACCAGTTCCTCGCAGGCCTCCATCGGGCTGCCCTTCATGACGAAGATGCACTCCTGCCAGCCGAGGCCGCCCTTCGGGTCGTGATAGCCGATGTCGTGGCCCTGGTCCTGCAGGGCCTTGATGCGGCCGGACCACCCCTCGGTGACGTAGATCTCCTGGTTGGCGAGCAGGCTCATCAGCTCGGCACCTGAGCTCCAGTACTTGAGAAGCAGGTCGCGATTGGTGCGAATGGCGTCCCAGACCTTGTTCATGTCCTTGATGTCGTTGGGGTTCTGGTCGGTCTGCAGCGCCGCGTACCAGATGCGTGTCTTCCACTCGCCCCAGGCGCCGATCTTGCCCTTGTACTTCTTGTCGAGGAGGATGCCCGCGCCCTTCTCCTTGATCTCGTCGTCGGAAATGTACTTGCGATTGTAGGCAAGCCCCGTGGTGCCGTAGTCGTAGGGCACCGCCGAAAGGCTGCCGCCGGAGATGTCGCGCAGCACCTTGACCAGCGCCGGGATGACGGTGTCGAGGTTCGGGATGTTCTTCTCGTCGAGCTTCGAGGCGAAGCCGAGCTTGTCGTAGCGCACGTAGTCGAAGACGCCGGAAAGGTGCGCGAGATTGTATTCGCCCGGCTGGCTTGCCTTGACCCGGGCGAGGTACTGGTCGGCATTGCCGAACGTTCCGGAGACGACCTTGATGCCGGTCTTGTCGGTAAAGGGCTTGAAGGCGTGCTTCTCGAAGGCTTCCGAGACGACGCCACCCCAGCCGTCGAAGCGCACGCTGTCGGGCTTGGCGGCGCGCGCGTAGCGCATGAACGGGCCACCGACGACGCCGTAGGCGGCGGCCGAGGCTCCGATCAGGCCGAGGAACGTGCGCCGGCTGACGTCGCCGGACTGGAACCGTTCGAGCAGCCTTTCATACCGTTTCGTGTCGTCCATTTTCACTCTCCCAGTTTCTTGAGATTGGTCGGTTCGGTCATTTGCGGTTCACCGACATCTGGCGTGCGATCGCCATGCCAACGAGCGGCAGGGCGACGGTCAGAACGATCATTACCGTTCCGAGGGCGTTGATCTCCGGCGAGATAGAATTGCGCAGCATCGCGTAGATCTGCGTCGGCACCGTCTCGACGCCGCCCGGCTTCCAGAACATGGTGCCCGTGATGTCGTCGAAGGAGATCGTGAAGGCGAAGAGCAGTCCCGCGAAGATCGCCGGCATGAGGAGCGGAAAGGTGATCTGGAAGAACGTCTGGATCGGCCCGGCCCCCAGGCTGAGCGCCGCCTCCTCGTATTCCCTCCTTATGCCGACGAGGCGCGCCTGGACGACCAGGAGCACGAACGGAAGCGAAAAGATCACATGCCCGAAGAGAAGCAGCACGAAGCTCTTCGGCATCGCCAGCCAGCGCAGGAAGAGGAGAAGCGCGACCGCGAGCACGACCTCCGGTATGAGGATCGGCGCGATCAGGAGGGTCGTCAGCAGCGACTTGCCGGGAAATTCGTAGCGGACCAGGGCGAGCGACGCCATGACGCCGAAGGTGGTCGAGATCACCGCCGTCAGCGCTCCGAGCGTGAGCGATACGCGGAAGGCGCGCACGATCGCGTCGTTGTTCCACAGCGCCAGGAACCAGCGGAAGCTGAGCCCGGTCATGGGAAACATGCCGAATTCGCTGGCATTGAACGAGAGAAGCACGACGACCGCGATCGGCGTGAACATGAACACGTAGAAGCAGATCGTGTAGAGCCTGACGAGCGACCAGCCTTTCATCGCGCCTCACCCGAACGATTTCGCGAACTGGCCGATGCCGACCAGGCGGTTGTAGAGGACGACGATCGAACCGAGCACGATCAGGAGGACGATCGAGAGCACCGAGCCGAGCGGCCAGTTGAGCTGCGTGATGATTGCGTCGAAGACGAGATTGGCGAACATCGCGTTGCGCGGGCCGCCAAGGATCACCGGCGTGATGTAGGTGCCCGCCGACAGCACGAAGCAGAGGAGCCCGCCGGCTGCGAGCCCGGGCAGGGAAAGCGGCAGCGTCACCTCCCAGAAGGACTGCAGGTCCGACGCGCCGAGCGAGCGCGAGGCGTCGAGCAGGTTGCGGTCGATCGCTTCGAGGCTGACATAGACGTTGAGCACCATGAAGGGCAGCAGGAAATGCGCCAGCCCGAGGATCACGGTGCCCTCGTTGTAGAGCAAGTCGAGCGGCCGGTGGATGATGCCGACGTCGATCAGCAGCGTATTGAGCGCGCCGGTCGTGCCGAGAATGTTGATCCACGACATCGTGCGGATGATGTAGCTGATCCAGAACGGCAGCACGACGAGGAGCAGGAGCAGCGTCTTGAAGCGGCTCTCGGACATGGCGATGAAGTAGGCCGGCAGATAGCCCGTCACCGCGCAGATCACCGTGGTGATCGCCGCGATCCTGAGCGTCGAGAAGAGAATGTCGCGATAGAACGGATCGCTCAGCACCTCCTGCCAGTTGTCGAGGTGGAAGCCCGCCTGGTCGGCCCCCGTCGCCGTTCTCAGCCAGAAAGAATAGACGAGGATGAAGATGACCGGCACCACGAGCAGAAACCCGATCGTCGCGAGCGCCGGTGAAAGCAGGAGCCAGGGCCGTTGCCCGGCAGAGCCGATCGCCATTTTTGCCGTTGTCTCCCCTTGCGACGGCGCCTCCGATGGTTCCGCGTCACTTTGACTCCGCTTGATGTCATTCTCAAAATAGATAATTATAATGGAGAAAATAATTCTGGAGAATGGTCTCGATGAACCGCCCCCTTTCCAGTGCGCCGAGCCGCCTGCAGCGGCTGCCGTGGGAACTCGACTGGAACCTGCTCAGGACCTTCCTCGTCGTTGTCGAGGAAGAGGGGATCACGGCCGCGGCGAACCGTCTCCGCCTCAAGCAGCCGACGGTCTCCAATGCGCTGCGCAGGCTCGAGGACCGCCTCGAGAAGCGGCTCGTCGAGCGCGCGCCCGGACGTTTCGCGGTCACGCCGGCCGGTAGGCTGCTCTATTCGGAGGCCGTCGAGATCTTCGGCAGCGTCGCGCGGCTCAGCGTGCTCATCCGCGACATGGGCGAGGAGATCACCGGCCACGTGAACCTCGCGATGGCGAGCCACGTCGTCTCGCCTGTCCTCGACGAGACGCTGTCGCGCTTCCACCGGATGCACCCGTCGGCGACGT
Source organism: uncultured Alphaproteobacteria bacterium (assembly GCA_963760965.1). Classification (GTDB taxonomy): domain Bacteria; phylum Pseudomonadota; class Alphaproteobacteria; order Rhizobiales; family Rhizobiaceae; genus Pararhizobium_B. The sequence goes on along the minus strand of CAVXEW010000002.1, from coordinate 128,446 downwards.
TCGGTATCGACATCATGACGAGCGAGGACGTCATTACCCGCCTCCTGCAGAAACAGGCGAGCTTTGGCGTCTGCCTCGTACACGAGAAACGTTCGAACCTCGAATACACGCGACTGTTCCGGGAATATTTCGGCTTCTTCTGCGGCCCCGGCCACCGGCTTTTCGGCCGGAGCGGGCTGACGCTCGCGGACCTGCGCGGCGAGACGTCGGTCTCCTTCCGCACCGACCGGCTGACCGACGCCCTGAGGCCGGTCGCTCTGGTGCGCGCGGAGGCGCAACTCGAGGAACGCGTCGTCGGCCTCTCGTCGAACCTCGAGGAGGTGCGCCGCATGATCACCGCCGGGCTCGGCATCGGCCCGCTGCCGATCCACGTCGCCAAGCGGGATGTGGAACTGGGCCTCTTGTGGCGCCTGCCGCCCTACGAGAGCCCGCCGGCGATCGACATCTACGTCGTCCACAACCCGCGCACCCACTTCAATCGAGCCGAGCGCGGGGTGCTCGACCTGCTGCTCGCCGGCATCCGGAAGACGCCGATGGAGGCGCGCGACTATACCTCCTAGGGCGCTTGACGCTCTCTAGGGTCCGTCGAGGCCCAGTTCCTCCGCCATCGCCTTGCGCATCAGGAATTTCTGAGGCTTGCCGGTCACGGTCATCGGCAGCGTCGCGCGGAAACTGATGAATCGCGGGATCTTGAAGTGCGAGATCTCGTCCGCGCAGAAGGCCTTGACCTCCTCCTCGGTCAGGCTCTCGCCCTCCTTGACGACGATCCAGGCGCACAGTTCCTCGCCGTATTTCTCGTCCGGCACGCCGAAGACCTGCACGTCGGAGATCTTCGGGTGCCGGTAAAGGAATTCCTCGACCTCGCGCGGATAGATGTTCTCGCCGCCGCGGATCACCATGTCCTTCACGCGCCCGACGATCGCCGCATAGCCGTCCTCGTCGATCGTCGCGAGGTCGCCCGTCTGCATCCAGCCTTCTTCGGTGATCGCGGCCCGGGTGTTTTCCTCGTCGTCCCAGTAGCCCTTCATCACCGAATAGCCGCGCGTGCAGAGCTCCCCCGTCTCTCCGACCGGCACGACGGTACCGCCGGCGTCGACGATCTGTACCTCGATGTGCGGGTGGATGCGCCCGACGGTGGAGACCCTCTTGTCGAGCGGGTCGGTCGTGTGGCTCTGGAAGGAGACCGGAGCCGTCTCGGTCATGCCGTAGGCGATCGTGACCTCCGACATGTGCATGCGGTCGATGACACGCTTCATCACCTCGATCGGGCAGGGGGCGCCGGCCATGATGCCGGTCCTCAGGCTCTTCAGGTCGAAACTTTCGAAGTCCGGCGCGTTGAGCATGGCTACGAACATCGTCGGCACGCCGTAGAGCCCGGTACAGCGTTCCTGCTCGACGGCCTTCAGCGTCGCCGCCGGCTCGAAACCCTCGCCCGGAAAGACCATCGCTGCCCCCTTGGTGACGCAGCCGAGCGTGCCCATCGACATGCCGAAGCAGTGATAGAGCGGCACGGGGATGCACAGCCGGTCCTTCTCGGTGAAAAGCATCCGCGAGGTGACGTTGTCGGCGTTGTTGACGAGATTGCGGTGGGTCAGCGTCGCGCCCTTCGGGGCCCCCGTCGTGCCGCTGGTGAACTGGATGTTGATGGCGTCGTGCCGGTCGAGCGTCCTCGTGATCCGGTCGAGGTTGACGGTCCCGTCGGCGCGGCCGCGCTCGAGCACCTCGTCGAAATTCAGCATCCCGGTCGATTTCTCCGGGCCCATGCGTATCACGGTCTTCAGGCGCGGGAGCCGCTCCGACGCGAGTTCCCCGGGCGCGCAGTCCCGCAGCTCCGGCGCCAGCCTGTTCAGCATGTCGAGATAGTCCGAAGACTTGAAGCTCGACGCCGTGATCAGCGCGGTGCATCCGACCTTGTTGAGCGCATATTCCAGTTCGCTCAGCCGGTAGGCGGGATTGATGTTGACGAGGATGACGCCGATGCGCGCGGTCGCGAACTGCGCCAGCACCCATTCCGTCCTGTTCGGCGACCAGATCCCGACCCGGTCTCCCTTCCCGAGACCGAGAAGGTGAAGGCCGGAAGCGAGCGCGTCCACTTCCGCCGCGAACTCCGTCCAGCTGAGTCGCGTCCCCTGGTGGAGCGAGATCAGTGCATCCCTCTCGCCGAAGCGGCGCACGGTCTCGGCGAGCAGGTCCGGAATCGTCCTTTCGATCAGCGGGCGGACCGTTTCGCCCCGCACGCGCGACATCCCGTCGATCGGGCGCAGCAGTGCGTCCAGGCTCTCCCATCCTTCGTCGTATGTGGTTGCGGACCCGCTGTGCGGGTCGTTCGGGCTGCTCATCGCGTTCCTCCCAGACGAGTTTCGAGCCGTGCCGCCCATCATGGCAGGACGGGACGGCGGCGCAAGGACTACTTCTTCCGCCGGCCTGCACCTGGATCGCGAAAGCCTTTGATCTTGATCAATCGATTGATTAAATTTTTGTGCTAGGTGGGAGAAATGATGTCACAGCAAAGAACGGACTCCGCCTCGGAGACACGCCGGGCGCTCGTCCTGGCGGCGCTGAGGCTCTTCGGAGAGAAGGGCTTCGAGGCGACGACGACGCGGGAGATCGCGGCGGCGGCGGGGGCGAACATCGGCAGCATTTCCTACCATTTCGGTGGCAAGGAAGGTCTCCACGCCGCCTGCGCCGGGTTCATCGTCTCCACGATGCGCGGCGTGATCGGGGCGAACTTCGACATCGACGCACCCGACGCCGGGGCGAAGCTGGAGCCGGACGAGGCGCGCCTTCGGCTTTCGCGGCTCTCGGGCATCATGATTTCCTTCCTGACGGCCACGCCGGAGGCGCAGCTCATCGCTCCGTTCATCCTGCGCGAGATGACGCATCCGACCGAAGCGCTTGAGACGATCTACGCTCAGGTGATCGAACCAGTGCACAAGCGCCTCTGCCGGCTCTGGGCCGATGCCACGGGTGCCGGGCAGGACGATCCCCGCACCCTTCTGTCGGTATTCGCGATGATCGGGCAGGTGGTCTATTTCCGCCTTGCCCGCGAGATCGTGCTGAAGCGCATGGGCTGGGCGGAACTGGGGGACGACGAGGCCGGCGAGGTGGTTGCCGTGCTCGAGAGGAACCTTTCCGCGGTACTCGAGAGGGCGCAGGAATGACGTCATTCGTCTGCGCCCTGCCGCTCGTTGCTTCACTGTTCTCGGCATGCGTGCCGAACGGCAATCTCGCCGTCGGCTACGTGGAAGGCGACTTCGTGCTTCTGGCGCCCGTCGAGCCGGCCCGTCTGCTGTCGCTCTCGGTGCATCGCGGCGACCGGGTCCATGCCGGCGAAACCGTCGCCACCTTCGAGAAGGCCGATGCCGAGATCGCGGTGCAGAACGCCGAGGCCGCGCTGCTCGAGGCGAAGTCGAACCTGGACAATCTGAAGCAGGGCAAGCGGCCGGAAGAGATCGCTGTGCTGGAGGCCAACCTGAATTCGGCCGAGGCCTCGGAGGCGGAAGCCGCCCGCGTCCTGAGCCGCCAGCGCGCCCTCGTCGGGCGCGGCATCGCCGCCCAGTCCGCCCTCGACGACGCCGAGACCCAGGCGAACCTCGCCCGCGCCAAGGTGGCCGAAGCGAAGGCGAACCTGCGCGTCGCGCAATTGCCGGCCCGCCCGGACGAGATCAAGGCGGCCGAGGCGCGCGTGGACCAGGCGCGTACCGCTCTTGCGCAGGCGCGCTGGAAGCTCTCCCAGCGCGTCCTGAAGGCGGACCGCCCCGGAAGGGTCGACGACGTCATCCGCAATCCGGGCGAGATCGGCGGCCCGACCGCGCCGGTCCTGTCCATCCTGCCCGACGGCGCCACGAAGCTGCGCGTCTTCGTCCCGGAGGCGAAGCTCTCCGCGGTCCACGTCGGCGGCCGGCTCTCCGTCGAATGCGACGGCTGTCCGCCCGGCCTCACGGCCCGCGTCACCTACGTCTCGAGGGATCCGGAATTCACCCCGCCGGTGATCTACTCGCTCGAGAGCCGGCAGAAGCTCGTCTACCTCGTCGAAGCGCGTCCCGACGCCGATGCGGAAGGTCTGAAGCCGGGCCAGATCGTCGACGTCGACCTCGGAAGCGGCGGAAAATGAACGCGATCGACGTTCGCGACCTCACCAAGCGCTTCGGCACGCGCACGGTCGTCGACCGGGTCTCCATGAGCGTCGCCACCGGCGAGATCGTCGGCTTCCTCGGTCCCAACGGTTCCGGCAAGACCACGACGATCCGCATGATGTGCGGACTTCTAACGCCCGACGGCGGCTCGGGAACCGTGCTCGGCCACGACCTCGTCAGCCAGACACGGCTGATCAAGCGCGAGGTCGGCTACATGACCCAGCATTTTTCCTTCTACGAGGACCTGACCATCGCCGAGAACCTGGCCTTCGTCGGCCGCCTCTACGGCCTCGTCCCGCTGCGCGAACATGTCGAACGGACCATCGCCGACCTCGGCCTGACGGAGCGCCGGGAGCAGCTCGCGGGCACGCTCTCGGGCGGCTGGAAGCAGCGTCTGGCGCTTGCCGCCTGCATCATGCACGCGCCGAGGCTGCTGCTTCTCGACGAGCCCACCGCCGGCGTGGATCCGAAGGCGCGGCGCGAGTTCTGGGACGAGATCCATAGACTTGCCGCCGGCGGGCTGACCGTGCTCGTCTCCACGCACTACATGGACGAGGCGGAGCGCTGCCACCGCATCAGCTACATCTCCTACGGACAGTTGCTCGCCACGGGCACGGTCGAAGAGGTGGTACGGGGTGCGGGGCTCGTGACATACGTCGTGCGCGGTCCCGACCTCGGGCGGGTGCACCAGCGTCTGGAAGGGGCGCCGGGCGTCGAGCAGGTGGCCTCCTTCGGCGCCTCGCTCCACGTCGTCGGCACCGACCGGGCGAGACTGGACGCGGCCCTCGCCGGCCTTTCCGACATGCCGGGCGTCAAGGTGGAACCGGGCGAGACGAGCCTCGAGGACGTCTTCATCAAGTTCATGGCCGGCGCCCGGGACAACATGAAATGAGGATTGCGTTCTCGCTGCGTCGCCTCGGCGCGATGCTGGTCAAGGAATTCATCCAGATGCGCCGCGATCGCATCACCTTCGGCATGATGCTCGGCGTGCCTCTCGTCCAGCTCGCGCTCTTCGGCTACGCAATCAACACCGACCCCAGGCACCTGCCCGCCGCGCTGGTCGCCGCCGGCAACGGGCACTACACGCGCGCCGTCACCTACGCGCTCCGCACCACGGGCTATTATCGCTTCGACAAGGCCGGCATCAGCGCTCGGGAGGCCGATCGCCTCCTGACGGAAGGCGACGTCTCCTTCGTGGTCACGATCCCGTCCGACTTCGACCGCCGCGTCGATCGCGGCGACCAGCCGCAGATCCTCGTGGAGGCCGACGCGACGGACCCCTCCGCCTCCAGCGGAGCGATCTCGACCCTCGGCACGATCGCCAGGCAGGCGCTGCTGAGGGAGCAGGGCGAGAGCGCCACGGTGGACGAGCGCAACCGCGGCCAGCTCGATATCGTCGTCCACCGCAAGTACAATCCGGAGGGCGTCTCGCGCTACAACATCGTTCCCGGCCTGCTCGGCGTCATACTTCAGCTGACGATGGTGATGATGACCGCCATGGCCCTGACCCGGGAAGCCGAGCGGGGCACGCTGGAGAACCTCCTCGCGATGCCGGCGACCGGCGCCGAGATCATGCTCGGAAAGGTGCTGCCCTATCTCGCCGTCGGCGCCGTGCAGGTCGTCGTCGTGCTGGTGGCGGCGAAGCTATTCTTCGGAGTGCCGTTCCTCGGCGGGCTGCCGCTGCTGCTCTTCGCCATCCTCGCCTTCGTGTTTGGCCTCGTGCTGCTCGGCTACATGATCTCCACCTTCGCCCGCAACCAGATGCAGGCGATGCAATTGACCTTCTTCTTCTTCCTGCCGTCGCTGATGCTCTCGGGCTTCATGTTTCCGTTCCGGGGCATGCCCGGCTGGGCGCGTGCGCTCGGCGAAATCTTCCCGCTGACCCATTTCCTCAGGGTCGTCCGGGCCGTGATGCTGAAGGGCGCCCGGTGGCCGTCAGTCTCGACCGAAGTCACGGTGCTGGTCGGCTTCATCGCGCTGTTCGGGGCGCTGGCGCTGCTGCGCTTCCGCCGCACGCTGGATTGAATCTCGCCCGCCTCGACGCAAAAAGGGGCGCCTCGTGCGCCCCTTCAAGCAATTCCGGATCGTCAATTCCCGATTGTCAGCGCGAACGTGCCTTGCGCTTGGGAATCAGGCCCTCGCGCTGCGCCTGCTTGCGCGCAGCCTTCCGGCTGCGGCGGACGGCCTCGGCCTTTTCGCGCGAACGCCGTTCGGAGGGTTTTTCATAGGCGCGGCGCGCCTTCATCTCGCGGAAAACGCCTTCGCGCTGAAGCTTCTTCTTCAGCACCCTGAGCGCCTGGTCGACATTGTTGTCGCGGACAAGTACCTGCATGGGCTCTCCTTTGGTTGCGCGCCGGCAATGCGGAATGCCGCGCCAGCGCGAAGTTTCCTGAACGGCGCCTGCCTGGGCGCGCGCACATCCGCATGGATGCGTTCCGAGGGACGGAGCCGATATGGGTGAATCGGCGTTCCGATTGATGATCGTCACATCGACGAAGACCGGCTGCCCGCCCCGGATGCGGGACAGATCATGAAATCCGAGCCGACAGCGGGACCGGACGACATTCGGCCGGACCCTCCGACGTGACATATAGGGCGTACGGCCGCAAAGTTCCACCTGTCCCTTGCGGAGTTTTCGACAAAACCGCCGGCATCGCGCAAGAGGGCCGGCAATCGCTGTACAAGCGACTGCAAATTATTCGATTTCGAGGCGAAATGTTAGTATTCTGTTAACTGCGTCATGGCGATATGATCGCATTCATGGCGGCCGGAGGCCGGCGGTGCGGCCGGTCCGGCTCTGCACGCCAGCGAGCGAGAGCGGAGCAAGGAAGGATGACCACGCGCGATCTACTTGTCGTCGCTGCCGCGGCGGCCTTTTCCCTCGCCGGCATCGCGTCGGTCAATGACAGCGAATCGATCAACGTTGCCCTGCCGTCCCAGTATCGAACGGTCTGGGATCAGTCTGCCTTTCATCCGGACATAGACGAGGCGGCGGCTCTCCGCCGGCCCGCCCGGCTGGAAATCGAGGCGCCCGGAGCGGGCCGTTTCGGCACCGTCGCGCGCAACGTCCTGCGGCGGCATGCCGACAGGGGATGAGCCGGACAGCAGTTCCGGAAAGGGCGCGCGAGCAGCCGCTTCAGGCGACCCGGCGATTCCCCGAATCGAACAGCGCGAGGTTCCGGCCACCGTTTTTCGCCTCGTAGAGGGAGCGATCGGCCGCGCTGAACAGCGCCGAGAGATCCGACCCCGGCACGTCGCATGTCCCGCCGATGCTGACCGTCAGGCTCAGCATCCTGCCGTCGTCCATCCGGAGCTGAAGTTCCTCGACCGCGACGCGGATGCGCTCGCTGACCAGCCGCGATTCCTGCAGGTCTGCATGGACGAGATAGGCGGCGAATTCCTCCCCGCCGATGCGGCCGACAAGGTCGCGGCTGCGGACCGAGTGCGCGATCGCTCTCGAGACCTCGCGGATGGCGCGATCCCCGGTCGGATGCCCGTAGGTGTCGTTCACCGATTTGAAGTGATCTATGTCGATGACGAGCAGCGAGGCCGGATCCGGCGATTGCCGGGCCGCCCGGAGAGCCTTGAAGAACCCTTCGCGGTTCAGGATGCCCGTCATCGGATCGTGACGCGCCCGCTCGGCAAGGGCGGCGTGGGCCGCGACCAGCGACCGGTGCATGGCGTCGAGCTGCGCATGCATAGACGACGCCTCGTCCCGGGCTCTCTTCAGCTTTTCGTTCTGCCAGAACTGCAGCGCGCTCGCAGGCCAAGCGATGAACAGCGGAGAAAGGACCGCGACGGCAATCGCGCGGCCATCGAAATGGCCGCCCGTACTGATGAATATCTGGGTGGTGATCAGCAAGGAGGCCAGCACCGACAGTGCGGCGGTGATTGTGGCCTTCAGACCGATCCTGAGTGCTAAGGAAGTCATCCCTCGCCTTTTGGGGCCGAAGGTCTGAAATTTTCGTTTCCACGGTCGCGGTGCGAGAGAATTTCTCTCGCACCGCAAGATATTTTTTCCCTAGAGGGGCGCGGCACCGTTGCCGCCGGCAGGCCGGGGGACCCTTTCGACCGCGACGGCCCTGCGTTCGCGATAGATCGCGGGCAGCGAGAGAAGGCCGACGCAGCTGACGGCGATGACCGTCTTCGTGAACTGGTCGAAGGGCCCGTAGTGCTTGTCCAGCCAGAAGATCAGATAGACCAGCACCACGTGCCAGGCGTAGATCTGCAGTGAGTGCCGGCCGAGCAGGCGGAGAAACGGAAGGTTGAAGAGCCAGTAGAGCCCTTCCGAGATCCGCCGCACGCGCGCGTCCGCTGCGAAGCGACCCGCGATGAGCAGCCAGGCGAGCACATAGGACGTCATCAGGAAGTTGACGAGGAAGATCGCGCTGAAGGCCGACCGGTTCTCCAGCATCCGGAACTTCGCGGCCACCTGGTCGGGGACCAGGTCGAACGTGAAGCCGAGCCGGAAGCACAGGAAGAACAGCAGGCAGAAGGCCAGCATTCTCGCGAGCGTCGGCCGGGCGGGATCGAAGAACCGCCCGATCTCGATCTTGCCTTGCGAGAACAGGACGCCGATCGTCATCGCGCTCATGAAGAGGATCTGCCATGCGAGCACGTTGAAGGGCACCCGCATGGCCGCATGGCTGGAGATGTGCCGCAGGCCGCCATTGATCGCCGAGGCGAGCGGAAGGTTGAGGCCGGTCTGCACGGCCAGCCAGAGAAGCAGCGACCCCGTCAGGACGGCGGGCCATTTGCCCCGCAGCACGAGCCAGATGACGCCGGGCGCGACGAGCATGTAGACGATGTACTGCGGCAGGATGTCGAGGAAGGTCGCCTGGTAGAGAAGCAGCGCCGCCTCGAGATGGGCGCCGGCACCGCCCCGGCCGATTGCACCGAGCCACTGGTCCCAGATGTGCGGGGCGTCGGGCAGCAACTGCCGCAGGACGAGGATCGCAAGGATGCAGCCGATCGCGTAGGCATAGAGTTCCGCCGAGCGCCGCCAAAGTGCCTTGGCCCCCGCGGCAAAGCCGTTGCGCGCCATCTTGCGGGTATAGACCATTCCGGCGAGGAGGCCAGACAGAAACACGAAGCCCTGCGCATCCTCGACGAAGCCCAGCTGGGCATGGTTGAAATAGATCAGCATGTAGCCACCTGTGAACGTCAGGTGGTTGATGAGCATGAAGACGATGAAATAGCCTCGAAGCCCGTCGATTGTCTGGATGCGGCCCATTGGAGTTACATACCTTGTAATGAAGAGATGATCAGCTTTTCTTGCGAGGAGCGAATCATCCGAAGAACCGTTTGGGCGTCATGTAGTAAACAATGCCGACAAAATTGCGATAACCTCATGGAAAGCCGGATCAAATTCTTGCAGGCGATCGTTACGCAAGGTTACAGCGCGGCCTTCGCGCCGCCGGCGAGCGGTCCGGCGGCAAGGCTCTCCCGCCTGGCGAAGCTTTTCCGGGAGGCCGTCTAGTCGAGATTCGACAGGATGCGGGCCTTGCTGTTCCAGATCCGGAGGGCCGAGAGGCGGCCGGTATGGAAGGCCCCCGTATCGACATTGATCCGTCGTCCCTCTCGCCGCACGCTGTCGACCGGCGTGTGGCCATGAATGATCCACTTGGGGAAGTCGACGTCGTCGCCCGAAGGCCGCGTCCAGATCAGGTCGTGGTCGCTGTGGTCGGACAGGGCGACGCCGGGCCTGAGGCCGGCATGGGTGCAGACGAAGCGTTCCGTTTCGACGAGGATCGGCAGGTTGCGCATGAATTCCACATGCGCTTCGGGCATGGCCTCGCGCAACATGCTGCGCGCCCGCTCGCCGCTGCCGAGGAGGCCTTCGATCACGTGGGCGTCTATGCCGTAGGAAGCAAGAGTAGCCTCCGACCCGAGGCCGAGCCAGCTGAGCAGGTCGATGCCGCCGTCGAGACAGTCGAGCAGCGCCTCCTCGTGGTTGCCGAGCAGGCAGATGCGTTCGAAGCCGGCGGGCGGCTCCCCGAGCAGGTGCCCTACGACCTCGGCGGAGTGAGGGCCCCGGTCGACGTAGTCGCCGAGCATGAGGATGATCTTGTCGCCGGAAAATTTTGCGGCGTCGTCGATGATCCGCTCCTCGAGGGCGAGCAGGGCGTCGAGGCAGCCATGCACGTCGCCGACCACGTAGACCGCGCGGTCTCCGGCCGAAAGAACGAGGCGTTCGCGGGCATGGGTGTCGGGCTCCCTGGCCCGGCTGAGGAAGCGGCCGATCGTAGGCATCGTCATCACCGGTAACCTCTCTTTGCGGTTCGCTCGGCAGTATTCTCCATTCTTCCCAGCGCCGCGACCGTCCGAAGCGGTCGCTCTGGTGGTGCGATCTGACAGATGGTACCATCTGCCAGTACAATCGCCCCGCCAGATCAATAGCTTGGGGGCTGACTTTTCCAAACCGGCGGGTACCGTCTGTTTGGGTCGGCCAGCTAGCCCTTGAAGGCGTCGGCGAACTTCTCCCTCAGGGCGGCCTTCTGCACCTTGCCCATCGTGTTGCGCGGCAGTTCCTCGACCTCGAAGATGCGCTTCGGCTGCTTGAAGCGCGCGATCCGCTCCCGGATGCCGGCGGCGAGCGCCGCTTCGTCGAACGCATGTCCCCTGGCGGTTACCACGGCTGCGACGACGCCCTCGCCGAAGTCCGGATGCGGAACGCCGACGACCGCCGATTCGAGAACTTCCGGCATTTCGTCGAGCAGCAGTTCCACCTCCTTCGGATAGACGTTGAAGCCGCCGGAAATGATGAGGTCCTTCGACCGGCCGACGATCTGCACGTAACCCTCGGCATCCATCGTCGCCATGTCGCCGGTGATGAAGAAGCCGTCCTCGCGGAATTCCTCCTTCGTTTTCTCGGGCATCCGCCAGTAGCCCTTGAAGACGTTCGGGCCGCGCACCTCGATGATGCCGACTTCGCCCTGCGGCACCGGCGTTCCGCTCTCGGGATCGACGATCCTGAGCTCGACGCCGGGAAGGGGAAAGCCGACGGTCCCCGCCCGGCGTTCGCCGGCATAGGGGTTGGACGTGCTCATGTTCGTCTCGGTCATGCCATATCGCTCGAGGATGCGATGTCCGGTCCGCGCCTCGAACAGATTATGCGTCTCGGCAAGCAGCGGCGCGCTTCCGGACGTGAAGAGGCGCATGTGGCCGACGAGGTCCCGCGTCAGGCGTTCGTCGTCGAGCAGCCGCGTGTAGTAGGTCGGCACGCCCATCATGGACGTCGACGCCGGCAGCCAGCCGATCACGTCGTCGATCTGGTAGGACGGCAGGAAGACCATCGAGCCGCCGGAGAGCAGAACGGTGTTGGTCGCCACGAACAGCCCGTGCGTGTGGAAGATGGGCAGCGCGTGGAGCAGCACGTCGTCGGCGGTGAAACGCCATGCCTCGACGAGCGAGACGGCGTTCGACAGAAGGTTGTCGTGCGTCAGCATCGCCCCCTTGGAGCGCCCCGTCGTGCCGGAGGTGTAGAGGAACGCCGCGAGGTCGCCGCCGGTCCGGCCGGCGGGCTCGAAGTCCGTCGGCTGCGTCGCGGCCCGTTCCATGAGACTGCCGCCGCCATCGGCGTCGAGCGTCAGCAACGCTGCGTTCGCGGCCGCTGCGACGGGTGCCAGCGCGGCTTCGGCGGAACTGTCGCAGACGAGCAGCCCGGGTTCGGCGTTCTCGACGAAATAGGCGACTTCCGCCGGCGTGTAGCCGGTGTTGAGCGGCAGGAAGATCGCGCCTGCCTGGACGCAGGCCGCATAGAGCGCGAGCGCCTCGGGGCTTTTCATGACCTGCACGGCGACCCGGTCTCCCGGCTTGATGCCGACTTCCGCCAGCGCGTTGGCGAGCCGCGACGCGGTCCCGAGGAAGTCGTCGAAGGAAATGCGGGAACCCGATTTCAGGTGCAGGAATGTCCGGTCGCTGCCGCGGTGCGGCGCGAAGAGGGCGTCGTAGAGGACATTGGCCATGCGTTTCCTCCCGTCAGGTTCTGCCAGTGTCTGTAAAGCACATCGGACGGTCGGGAGGAAGCCGGTCGATCAGCTTCGCGGAGCGCGGAGCGAACCAGTCCCGGCCCGGATGCCGTCGGCGAAGGACTGCGTTGAGGCGCCGGAACTTGCGACGCCGGCACCTCTGTCCCTTCCTTGCTTCGGCGCCCGTGCGCGGCGCCCGGCCGGTTCACGCGCCGCGGATGCTTTCGCGGGCCATCCTGTATTCGTTGACCACGAGATCGGTCAGTTCCTGCACCGACGTCTCGGAAGTCCGCTTGTCGAACACGATCCGGCCACCCTGCACAAGGTTGACCCGGTCGCAGACGTCGAAGATCTGGGCGTAGTTGTGGGCGATGATGATGATCGCCATGTCGCCCTCCCTTTTCAGTCGCTGGATCACGTCGAGGATCAGCGCCGATTCCTTCGCGCCCATGGCGGCCGTCGGCTCGTCGAGCAGCAGGAGATTGGCCTTCTGGTAGACCGAGCGCGCGACGGCGATCGCCTGCCGCTGTCCGCCCGAGAGCTTGGATACCTCGACGTCGACGGAGGGGATGTTGACGCCCATCCTGTCGAGTTGCTCTATCGCCGCCCGGCGCATCCGCGCGTCGTCGAGTATGCCGAGCGGACCGCCGCGGACGGGCTCGCGCTGCAGGAACATGTTCCGGTAGACGTTGAGCTCGTTGATCAGCGCCAGGTCCTGGTAGACCGACTCGACGCCGAGGCTGCGTGCGTGGGCGACGGAGCGGAACGTCACCGGCTTGCCGTCCAGGTGGAGCTGGCCGCTGGTCGGCTGGTGGTAGCCGGTGAATATCTTCATCAGCGTCGACTTGCCGGCGCCGTTGTCGCCGAGCAGGCCCAGCACCTCGCCGCGCTCGAGGCGCAGGTTGATGTCGGTGAGCGCCGTCACCTGTCCGAATGACTTGGAGATGTGCTCGGCCCGAAGCACTTCCGTCCCGCCTGCCTGCGCCATCAGAGTCCCCCCGTTCCCTGAGCAGGGTCAGCCTGATGTTGACGGCCATGGTGACCAGGATGGCGGCACCCAGGATCATGTCGAACGTGTATGCGCTGACGCCGAGCAGCGTGAAGCCGTCCTTCAGTATGCCGAGGACGATCGCTCCGAACAGCGCGCCGATGACGGTGCCGAGCCCGCCAGTCAGCAGCGTGCCGCCGATCACCGCCGAGGCGATGGCCGAGAACATGATCTCGGTCCCGCCCGAAAGCGGGTCGATCGAGCCGATGCGGAAGGCGTCGAGAATGCCGGCAAAACCGCCGAGCACGCTGCAAAGCACGAAATTGCCGGTCTTGATCATTCGCACCTTGATGCCGACCTCGGCCGCGCCGACCGGATTGCCTCCGGTCGCGATGGTATGGAGGCCCCAACGCGTCTTCTTGAGCACGAACTGCAGCAGGAGAGCCAGCAAGACAGCCCAGCCCATCTCGGCGATGGCATTGGCGCCGAAGACGGCGGTGAAGCCCGCGCCGGCCTGGGGCTGGACGGGAAAGCCGCCCGAGATCGTCAACGTGAAGCCGTTGATGAGAAAGAGCATGCCGAGCGTGGTGACGAAGGAAGGCAGGCGGAAGAGCGTGGTGATCGCTCCGTTGACCAGCCCGACGACCCCGGCCGCGAGGAGCCCGGCGATGACCGCCAGCCAGATCGGCAGGCCGGCAGCCGCGGCGAAGTACATGACGAACGGCGTCAGCGCGTAGACCATGCCGACCGACAGGTCGAGCTCGCCGCAGACGAGGACGAAGACCTCGCCGGCGGCGATGATCGCCGTCGTTGCGGAGAACTGTACGAGGTTGACGAGGTTGGCCCCTGAAAGGAAGGCCGCGCTCGAGAACTGGAAGTAGATGACCAGCAGGATGCCGGCGATCAGTATGCTGGCCTCGCGATGGCGCAGCAGGGAGTACCCGAGCCGCGCGGCGGATCCCCGTGCATCGCGGCTGGCATGGTCCTGGCCGGGCTTTCGCCCGGCCTTCGTCTTGTCGCTCATCTTCCGTCGCTCAGCCGCCGATCGGTCCGGACCGCTTGATGACCTTCTGCTTCTTGGAGTTGCCCTCGAAGCGGCTCTGGGTCTGGAGATACGGCTTCACCGAACTCTTGGTCACGAACTTCAGGCCGGTATTGATCTCGGCGGGGCCGGTCAGCCCGCCGGACATCTTGTAGAGGAACATCTCCATCACCGTGTAGAAGCCCTGCAGGTAGGGCTGCTGGTCGATGGTGAAGTCGAGGTCGCCCGCATTGATGGCGTCGAGCGTCTTCGGCAGCAGGTCGAAGCCTCCGGCGCGCACGCCCTTGGCGTGGAGCCCGTACTTCTTCATTGTCTCGCCGACCGCCATCGTGCTGCCGGCATCGACGGCGAACATGCCTTTCACCCCCTTGTGGCCGACGAAGTAGGAATCGACGCGGGAGACCTCCTCGTTGACCGTCGGTCCGGTCGCGACCTGGTTGAAGTTGATCTTCTTGCCCGAAGCCTTGATGGCGTCCGCGGCTCCGTCGAGACGCGGCTGGATGTTGAGCTGGCCGGGTGTGGCGATGAAGCCGACCACGTCGCCCTCGTCGACGAGGCTCACGATCCGTTCGCCGAGCGAGCGCCCGGCCTGGTAGAGATCCTGGCCGATATAGGCGAGGCGGTCGTTGCCCTTGGTGTCGGCATTGTAGGAGAAGACCGGGATGCCGGCCTTGAGGGCACGGTCGACGGGCGCGTTGAACGCGTGCTGGTCAACAAGGCAGACCGCGATTCCGTCGACGTTGGCCGCAATCGCCGTGTTCATGGCGTTCACCATCTCCGAGGCGATCGACTTCTGCGAGCCCGTCCACTGGTAGTCGCAGCCGAGGAGGGCGCAGGCGTCCTCGATGCCGTACTGCGTCGGCACGAAGAACGGGTTGGTCGTCACGTGGTTGACGAAGGTGAATTTCCACTTCGGGTGCTTCGGGAAGTTCCCTTCGCCCCCCTCCGCGGCCAGGCCCGGCGTGGCGCCGATCGCCGCCAGTGCGCCGAGCGTGCCCGCGCCGAGCGCGCCGTGCATCAGTGCCCTGCGTGTCGCGGTAAGCGGTTGCCGTTCGTCTTCCGTGTCCTTGGTCATTCCTGTTTCCTCCTCTTGTCGACGGGCTTCGGCCTCGTTCGAGATCGCCTCGGACTGCCGCCGGAAGGCGCCATCCCGTTTCACCCGCGGACGATAGTTTATAAGTATGATGATATCAATTCAAATGGGAGGCGGCGGTCGGAGTGTGATATCTGGTCGCAGCCGCGATTGCCGCCATCTTAAGGGAGGTCGGGCCACGAAATAGCGCCGGCATTTTGTTGGCAAACAATGCTTGTCTTGCCTCTATCATATTACTATTTAGAATATTGCAGCTGCAGGGTAGTGGCGAAAGCAGGTCCGATGGAGAGCAAGACACTTCCGCGTGGGCGGCGACCGAAGATGATGGTCGCCGAGGCGCTGGCGGGGCGCATCCTGAAGGGCGAGTACGCTCCCGGACAACTGCTGCCGCCCGAAGCCGATCTCCTTTCCGAGTTCGCGGTGAGCCGCACCTGCATGCGCGAGGCGCTTCAGGTGCTTGGAGCCAAGGGCCTCGTCACATCCAAGCCGCGGATCGGAACGACCGTCCGCGAGCCGCTCTACTGGAATTTCCTCGACGCCGACGTCCTGCGCTGGCGGCAGCAGTTCGTGAGCCGGGACGTGCTCGTGCCGCAGCTCTTCGCGATGCGCAGGCTCATCGAGCCGGAGGCCGCGGCGCTTGCTGCCGCCAACATCGGCGAGGCGGCGATGGCTTCCCTGCAGGCGACCGTTCTCGACATGGCGCGCGGCAACGGGGACAGGACCGCCGAGACCATCGAGGCGGACGTCGCCTTTCACCGCATCCTGCTGGCTGCCAGCGGCAACATGCTGATGTCCGGTTTCGGCGCGGTCGTCGAGGAGGCTCTGCGGACATCGATCTGGATCAGTTCGGACCCTGAGAACCGCGCGCCTTTCGCCCTCGACATGCATATCGGGGTCTTCGAGGCGGTTCGCGACGGCGACGGTCCGGAAGCCTATCGGCGCATGACCATGCTGCTCGACGCCACGGCCGAGGTGCTCGGACGTGCCGGTTTCGACTGCAGCCACCGGCCTGGCCGGCACATGCGGCGCCAGCGCGCGGCGGCCCGGGCCAGCCGGTGACGCTTTGCGCCGTCGCTGCGCGCGTCAACGGTCAGGAAGCGGCAGCCACCCCGTCGATCCAGGCGCCGGCAAATTCCAGGCTTTCAGTGAGATGGACGAAGGAGGCTCTGGCTCCGGCCTTCAGGTGTCCCATCTCCGCACCCCTGCCGACGGCCTCTGCCGGGTAGCGCGAGGCCATGCGGAGCGCTTCCTCGAGCGGCAGTCCGACGGTATCGTGCATGAAGCGCACGGAGGCGAGCATGTCGATGTCGGCGCCGGCAAGCGTCCCGTCTGCAAGCCTGAGGCTTCCGTCCTTGCGATGGATCGGGCGCCCGTTGAGCGTGAAGGACGGCAGGTCGGTGCCGATCGTCGCCATGGCGTCCGTCACGAGGAAGATGTGGCCGGGGCCGCGCTTGGCCCTGAGCGCGATCTGGATCGCGACGGGATCGACGTGGATGCCGTCGGCGATCAGGCCCGCGCTCAGCCCGCCATTGTCGAGCGCGTTGCCTACCATGCCGGGCTCGCGGTGGCCGAGCGGGCTCATCGCATTGAAGAGATGCGTGACCATCGAGGCTCCCGCCCCGGCGGCGGCCCGCGCGACGCCGCAGGTTGCGTTCGAATGCCCGAGGCTGACCCGCACGCCCATCTCGGCGAGCCGGCCGATCTCGTCCGTTCCGACCGTCTCCGGCGCAACGGTCATCATCAGGACGGGCATCGCCTTCACGGCCCGTGCCAGCATCTGGAAGTCGGTCTCCTCCATTGGCCGTATCAGGCCCGGATCGTGGGCACCCTTTCGCTCGGTCGACAGGTGCGGGCCTTCCATGTGGAGGCCGAGGAAGCCCGGCACGCGCGCGGCAGCGGCTGCCGCGCCGGCCTCGAGTGCCCGTTCGCTCGCTTCCGGAGTGTCGGTGATCAGCGTCGGCAGGAGCGCGGTCGTGCCGAAGCGGCCGTGCGCGCGGCAGATGGTCCCGATCCCCTCGACGCTCGGCGCGTCGTTGAACAGCACCCCGCCGCCGCCGTTGACCTGCAGGTCTATGAACCCGGGGACGACGAGTTCGCCCCCGAGATCGAGGCGGGGAACGGCCGCTGGAATGGACCCTGCCGGCAAAAGGCCGGCCACCCGGCCGTCCTCGCCGACCATGAGCGCCTCGTCGTCGTGCCATTCGGCCCCGTCGAAGACGCGAGCGCCGAAGACCGCCTTCCCGGCGAGGTTCTCGCGGGTCATCAGACTGTCTCCGTCACCTTGCGCAGATGGGGCGGCGCGTCGGGATCGACGCCGCGGTGGCGCGCGAGCTTCTCGATGAAGGCATAGAAGGAGACGATCAAAGCGAGGGGATCGGTCAGCGGATGCCCGGTAGCCGTGAAGGGGAGCGTCCGCGCACCGGGAATGCCGGCGGACGTGGCGAAGACGTCGGCGCCCTGCCGGGCGACCCGGGCGACCGTTTCCGCGACCGCCGCCTCGGCTGCGTCGCGCACCGCCAGGGCGATGACCGGGAAGCCCTCCCGCACGATGGAGACGGGGCCGTGCAGCACCTCCGCGGCGCTGTAGGCCTCGGCGTGCATGCCGCAGGTCTCCTTGAACTTCAACGCCGCCTCCTGGGCGATGGCGAAGGCCGGTCCGCGGCCGAGGATGAACAGGGAGTCCTTGCCGTCGAGCGCGGCGACCGGTTCCACCCAGTCGCAGGCGACCGCCTCCTCGAACCGGTCGGGAAGCGAGGCGAGTGCGTCATGCAGAGCCTCGTCGCCCTTCCAGTCGGCGAGAATGGCGAGCCCCGCCACCACGGAGGTCACGAAGCTCTTGGTCGCCGCCACGCTCTTTTCCGGGCCGGCCCTGAGGTCGACGGAGAGGTCGCAGGCAGCCGAAAGCGGAGAGGTCGCGTCGTTCGTCAGCGCCAGCGTCGCCGCCCCTGCCTTGCCCGCACTCTTCGCCATGGCCACGATGTCGGGGCTGCGGCCCGACTGAGAGATGGAGATGCAGGCGGCCTGCCGCAGGTGCATCTCGACCCTGTAGATCGACGCCAGCGACGGTCCGAGAGAGGCGACGGGCACCCCTGCGGAGATCTCGACCGCGTATTTGATGAAGGTCGCGGCATGATCGGAGGAGCCGCGCGCCACCGTCGTGACGACAGCCGGATCGCGCTTGCGCAGCATGTCCCCGGCCATGGCGAGCGCATCCGCGGATTCGCCGAGAAGCCGGCGTGTCGCGGCGGGGATTTCCTCGATCTCGCGGCGCATGAATGTGGCGGGGGTGGCGTTCATGAAGGCTCCTCTCGGGCATCCGCGCCGGACAGCCGAAGCTCGGCCACGAAGTCGTAGGCGTCGGCGCGATAGATGGATCTGGTGAACTCCACGACCTTGCCGGTGGCCAGGTACGAGGTGCGTTCGATGTTGAGGCTCGCCGAGCCTGCCGGCACGCCGAGAAGGTCGGCGTCCTTGTCGCCCAGCAGTGCGGCGGAAATGCGCTGGATCGCCCTGACCGGCCGCATGCCGGTCTTCTCGAGCGCTGCATAGAGCGATCTGTCGACGACGGAAGGATCCGGCAGTGCGCTCGCCGAGAGGGACGCCCGCTCGATGGCGAGGGGCTCGTCGTCTCCGATGCGCAGCCGGGCGATGCGCGAAACGCGCTCGCTCGAGGACAGGCCGAGCGCGATGAACTCCTCCGGCGACGGGGCGTAGATGCCGCGGTCGAGCCAGACCGAGCGCACTGCGATGCCGCGCGAAGCCATGTCCTCGGTGAACGACGTCAGGTTCGAAAGCGATTGCTCGACCCGTCCGACCCGCGGGGCGACGAAGGTGCCGGAGCCGTGCCGCTGGACGAGCAGCCCCTCGCGCACCAGGTCCTGCACCGCCTTGCGCACCGTGACGCGGGAGAGCGCCGTGCGCGCGGCGATCTCGCGCTCGGCCGGGAGAGCCTCGCCGGGCCTGATCGCCCCCGAGCGCACCGCCTCCTCGATCATCCGCTTGAGCTGCAGGTAGCGGGGTCCGCCCGCGCCCGAGAGCCCGCCCGGCGAAAAGATCGTCTGGAGCATGTCAGCCACGGCCGCCGCCCTCGGCCGCCGCCATTGCCACCGCGCCCCGCAGCCCGTCGCCGAGCGGCGCGGCCAGGATCGACCTGTAGCGAGCGGCGATGCGCCGCGAATACATCTCCGAAAGGCCGCCGAGCAGGCAGACGCGGTCGGTGCCCGGTTCCGCGATCGCGTCGAGCATGCGTTCCACGTCGCGGCAACCGGCGGCGAGGATCTCCTCGGCGACCGGATCCCCCGCCGCCCCGGCTTCGACCAGCAGGGGCGCGAAGCTGCCATAAAGGCCCGGCGTCGCGTCCCGCACCTGGTCGACGATCTTGCGCGGGTCGTCGTCGAACATCTCCATCACCCGCGCGGTAAGGGCGCTCGCCGGGCGCACGCCGTCATGGGCGAGCAGGACTTCCTCGAGCAGCTGACGGCCGAGGCGGGCGCCGCCTCCGAGGTCTCCGACCTGGAACCCCCAGCCGCCGATCGACCGGATCGCGGCACCCCGGCGGGAGACGAAGACCGAGCCGGTGCCGACGATGGCGATGACGCCGTCATGCATGCCGAGCGCGCCGTGAAGCGCGATGATGCCGTCGTTGACGATGATGCTCTTGCGGAACGGCAGCAGCGCTTTCAGCCGGACGGAGTAGTCGCCGACATTGCCGCCGGCGAGGCCGAGCACGGCAACGGCGCCATCGAGTGCGGCCGCTTCCACTCCCGCCGCCGCGGCGGCTTCCCGGACGGCGGCCATGATGTTCTCCAGCGCGCCCTGCATGTCGGTGCGGATATTGGCCGATCCGCTTTTCGCCTGCGCGAGGATGCGGCCGCCGCCGTCCGCGATCGCCGCGCGGCAACTGGTTCCGCCTCCATCGATCCCGACGACGTAGTCCATCCGCAGCATCCTCCTTGCCTGATAATACCAATAAAATACCATTTACCAAGCAGAAAGGGCGTTGGCGCGAAAGAATTCGGTTAAAATACTGTTATATTTGAGGAAAATGAAACCACGTTTCCCCGTGATGACGAACTTGTTAATTTCTTCTGGACAATTGGTATTGTTTTGGCATTATCTGTGCAGGAGGAGAAACGCGCATGCCGCTCAACCGTACCGAGATGGCGCCGGACCTGGCCCGAGGACTCGACATGCGCGAGCCGGAGGCCGTCGCGGCGATTCTCGCGGAGGCGCAGCTCGCCGCTGCGGCGGTCGTGGGCGGGGCTTCCCGAGCGCTGGCCGAAGCCGCGCGACTGGCGGCCGGATGCCTTGCCGGCGGAGGGCGCCTCGCCTATGCCGGAGCCGGCAGCTCCGGCCTGATGGCGCTCGCCGACGCGCTCGAACTGCCGGGCACCTTCGGCATTCCGCGCGACCGTGTCGAGATCCTGTTTGCCGGCGCCCCGGACAGCCTTGCCGACATGCGCGGCGGCGCCGAAGACGACACCGGCCTCGCCCGCCGCGACCTGGAACGCGTCCGCCTCGGTCCGGGCGACTGCCTGGTCGCCGTTTCCGCCAGCGGTTCGACACCCTACACGCTGGCCGTTCTCGAAGGCGCCAAGGCGCAGGGCGCCGCGACCGTCGCGCTCGCCAACAACGCGGATGCGGCGATGCTGCGGGCCGCCGACGTGCCGGTGCTCCTGCCGACGCCGCCCGAGGTCGTGGCCGGTTCGACGCGCATGGGGGCAGGCACCGCCCAGAAGATCGCGCTCAATATCCTTTCCACCGTCATGGCGGCCGAGCTCGGCCATGTCCATGACGGGCTCATGGTCAACGTCAAGGCCGACAACGCAAAGCTCAGGGACCGGGCAGCGCGCATCGTCGCCGCCGTTTCGGGAACGCAAGAGGCGTCGGCCCGGATGTTTCTGGATCGTGCCGGAGGTTCGGTGAAGCATGCCGTCCTTATCGCCGCCGGCGCCTCCGACCTCGCCGCGGCGGAGCGGTTGCTCGCCGCGAGCGGCATGCGCCTGCGTCCCGCGCTTGCGGTTCTGGGAGACACCGGGCCCTCCGGTGGCAAATCACAAGGATGAAAGGGAGAACGTTGACATGAAAAGCACATTGGCACTGTTTCTGATGGCATCGAGCGTGCTGGCGGGCGTAGCGCCTGCCATGGCCGACGACGTCACGCTGACGATCGAAAGCTGGCGCAACGACGACCTGCAGGTCTGGCAGAACAAGATCATTCCCGCTTTCGAGAAGGAAAATCCCGGCATCAAGGTGAAGTTCGCGCCGGCCGCGCCCACCGAGTACAACGCCGCGCTGAACGCCAAGCTCGCCGCCGGCTCGGCCGGCGACCTCATCACCTGCCGCCCCTTCGACGCCTCGCTCGAGCTCTACAAGAAGGGTTACCTGACCTCTCTCGACAACCTCAAGGGCATGGACAACTTCTCCGACGTCGCCAAGGTTGCCTGGCAGACGGACGACGGCAAGACCACCTTCTGCGTGCCGATGGCGTCGGTCATCCATGGCTTCATCTACAACCAGCAGGCCTTCGACGACCTCAAGATCACGCCGCCGAAGACCAACGAGGAGTTCTTCGCCGACCTCAAGAAGATCAAGGAGGACGGCACCTACGTCCCGCTCGCCATGGGCACCAAGGACCAGTGGGAAGCGGCGACGATGGGCTACGAGAACATCGGCCCGGACTATTGGAAGGGCGAGGAAGGCCGCAAGGCGCTGATCTCCGGCAAGGAGAAGCTGACCGATCCGCAGTGGGTGGAGCCGTTCAAGGTGCTCGCCAAGTGGGCGCCCTACATGGGCGAGGGCTACCAGGCACAGGCCTATCCGGACAGCCAGAACATGTTCACCCTCGGCCGCGCCGCGATCTATCCCGCAGGCTCCTGGGAGATCTCCGTGTTCGAGAAGCAGGCCGACTTCAAGATGGGCGCCTTCCCGCCGCCCGTGCCGAAGAAGGGCGACACCTGCTACATCTCCGACCAGCCGGATCACGCGCTCGGCATGAATGCCCACACCAAGCATCCCGAAGCCTCGAAGAAGTTTCTCCAGTGGGTCGCGTCGAAGGAGTTCGCCGAGATCTACGCCAACGCGCTTCCCGGCTTCTTCCCGCTGACCAAGGAGAAGGTCGACATCAAGGATCCGCTCGCCCAGGAGTTCCTGAGCTGGCGCCAGACCTGCACGCCGACGATCCGGGCCACCTACCAGATCCTGTCGCGCGGCACGCCGAACCTCGAGAACGAGCTCTGGACGGCCTCGGCCAACGTCATCAACGGCACCGAGACGCCCGAGCAGGCGGCCGAGAAGCTGCAGAAGGGCCTGGCGAGCTGGTACAAGCCCCAGCAGAAATAACGGGCGCACGATCCCCGGGCCGCGCCGTCGCGGCCCGGGTCACTGCCTGAACGGCATCGACAGGGCAGGCTCGAGGGGAGCAACGTGAAGAGCGCCACCACCGGAAAACCGCCGATCCGCTGGCACATCGCCATTTTCCTGGCGCCGGCCGTGCTGGTCTACACGGTCGTGATGATCGTCCCGCTGGCGGCGACGCTGCAGCAGTCCTTCTACCAGGTGAAGGACGGCGTCGTGCATTTCGTCGGCTGGGGCAACTTCCGCACGCTCTTCCTCGATCCGCGCTGGTCGAAGGACTTCTGGAACGCGCTCTGGAACAACACCTGGTTCTTCATCGTGGTGATGTTCGTGCAGAACCCGATCGGCATCCTGCTGGCGGCGCTTCTGTCGAGCAACCGGCTGCGCTTCCGGACCTTCTACCGCACCGCCATCTTCGTTCCGACCATACTCTCCTTCGTCATCGTCGGCTTCGTCTGGAAGCTGATCCTAGTCCGCTCTGGGGTGTGGCGCCGCACCTCATGTCGCTCGTCGGCCTGAGGCACTGGTTCCATCCCTGGCTCGGCATGGAGCAATACGCGCTGACGACGCTCGGTCTGATCACCGTCTGGCAGTTCGTCGGCATACCGATGATGCTGATCTACGCGGCGCTGCTCTCGATCCCGGACGAGGTCATCGAGGCCGCCGAATGCGACGGCATCACCGGCATGTCGCAGTTCTGGAAGATCAAGCTGCCGCTGATCCTGCCGGCGATTGGCATCATCTCGATCCTCACCTTCGTCGGGAACTTCAACGCGTTCGACCTGATCTACGTGGCCCAGGGCGCGCTCGCCGGACCGAACGGCTCGACCGACATCCTCGGGACGTTCCTCTACCGCACCTTCTTCGGCTTCCAGCTGCAGGTCGGCGATCCGAACATGGGTGCGGCGATCGCCTCGATCATGTTCCTGATCATCCTCGCCGGCGTCGGCCTCTACCTGTTCGGCATCCAGACGCGCCTCAGGCGCTACCAGCTCTAGGGGAGGACGAGATGGCCAGCAGGGCGACCCACTCCATCCCGCGCGAAGCGGCGGCCCACGCGATCCTGATCGTCTATACCGTGATCGCGCTGTTCCCGGTCTTCGTCATCGTCGTCAACGCCTTCAAGAAGCGCAACGCCATCTTCCGCTCGCCCCTGTCGCTGCCCGATGCGAAGTCGTTCTCGCTCGTCGGCTTCCGGACGGTCACCTCGCAGGGCGACTTCCTCAAATATTTCGAGAACAGCCTTGTCGTGACCGTCGCCTCGGTCTTTCTCGTCCTTCTTTTCGGGGCCATGGCCGGCTTCGCGCTCTCGGAATACCGCTTTCGCGGCAACCGGCTGATGGGGCTCTATCTCGCGCTCGGCATCATGATCCCGATCCGCCTCGGCACGATCGCGATCCTGCAGGGGATGGTCGCGACCGGCCTGGTGAACACACTTACGGCGCTGATCCTCGTCTACACCGCGCAAGGATTGCCGCTTTCCATCTTCATCCTCTCGGAGTTCATGAACTCCGTCTCCGGCGACCTGAAGAACGCCGGGCGCATCGACGGACTGTCTGAGTACCGCATCTTCTTCCGCCTCGTCCTGCCGCTCGTCCGGCCCGCAATGGCGACGGTCGCCGTCTTCACCATGATCCCGATCTGGAACGACCTCTGGTTCCCGCTGATCCTCGCTCCGTCGGAAGCGACGAAGACGGTGACGCTCGGGGCCCAGATGTTCATCGGCCAGTTCGTCACGAACTGGAACGCCGTCCTTGCCGCCCTTTCGCTGGCGATCGTCCCGGTACTGGTCCTCTACCTCGTCTTCTCGCGGCAGCTGATCCGCGGCATCACCTCGGGAGCCGTCAAATGACCGAAACGGAAAAACCCCTGCGCGTCCTCGTCGCCGGTCTCGGCAACATGGGGCTCAGCCACGCGCTCGCCTATGCCGGGAACGGCGGCTTCGAGATCGCCGGCCTCGTGAACCGCTCGCCGGTCGACCTTCCCGCCGAACTGTCGGGCCACCGGGTGCGCCCCGCCTTCCGGGAGGCTCTCGCAGAACTGAAGCCCGACGTCGCCTCGATCTGCACCTATTCCGACAGCCACGCCGAAAACGCCATACTGGCGCTGGAGGCGGGCGCCCACGTCTTCGTCGAGAAGCCGCTGGCGACCACGGTCGCCGACGCGGAGCGCGTCGTCGCAGCGGCAAGGGCGAACGGCCGGAAGCTCGTCGTCGGCTACATCCTGCGCCACCATCCGTCCTGGACGCGGCTGATCGCCGAGGCGCGGGCGCTCGGCGGGCCCTACGTGTTCCGCATGAACCTCAACCAGCAGTCCTCCGGCAAGACCTGGGAAACGCACAGGAGCGCTGATGGAGACGACCTCGCCTATCGTCGACTGCGGCGTGCACTATGTCGACGTCATGTGCCAGATCACCGACGCGAAGCCGGTGCAGGTGCGCGGCATGGGCGTCCGGCTCTCCGACGAGATCGCGCAGGACATGTACAACTACGGCCATCTGCAGGTGATCTTCGACGACGGCTCCGTCGGCTGGTACGAGGCGGGCTGGGGACCGATGATCTCCGACAGCGCCTTCTTCGTGAAGGACATCATGACCCCGAAGGGCTGCCGTCTCCATCGTGATGCACGAGGGTGCGAAATCGGACGACATCGAGACCCACACGAAGACGTCGACCATCAAGATCCACCGCGCGAGGACGGCAGCCGACGGCAGCTTCGCCGAGCCGGACGAAATCATGACCATGGAGGGCGAGCCGGGCCACCAGGAGCTCTGCGACCGCGAGCAGGCCTTCGTCCTCGATGCGATCCGCAAGGACCGCGACCTGACGCGCCACATGGACGACGCCGTCCAGTCGCTCCGGATCTGCCTCGCCGCCGACGAAAGCGTGCGCACCGGCCGGCCGGTCGACCTCTGAAACCAGCAAACGACAGGACAGCCAGTTGGGATCGCTGAAGCTCAAGGACATCAGGAAGTCGTTCAGTTCCGTCGAGGTGCTGCGCGGCATCGATCTCGAGGTGGAGGACGGCGAGTTCGTCGTCTTCGTCGGCCCGTCGGGCTGCGGAAAGTCGACGCTGCTGCGCGTCATCGCCGGGCTCGAGGACGCGACCTCGGGCTCCGTGCTCATCGACGGCGAGGAGATGGTCACGACGCCGCCGGCAAGGCGCGGCATCGCCATGGTGTTCCAGTCCTACGCGCTCTACCCGCACCTGACCGCGCGCGGACAACATGGGCCTCGGCATGAAGCAGGCAGGCGCTCCGAAGGAGGAGATCAATCAGCGCGTCGCCGCCGCGTCGTCGATGCTCTCGCTCGACGACTACCTCGACCGGCGGCCGGCCGAGCTGTCGGGCGGGCAGCGCCAGCGCGTCGCCATCGGCCGCGCCATCGTGCGAAATCCGAAGCTCTTCCTCTTCGACGAGCCACTGTCGAACCTCGACGCGGCCCTGCGCGTCAACACCCGCCTCGAGATCGCCCGCCTCCACCGCGAGCTGAGGGCGACGATGATCTACGTCACCCACGACCAGATCGAGGCGATGACGCTCGCCGACCGCATCGTCGTGCTCAACAAAGGCCGGATCGAACAGATCGGTTCGCCGATGGAGCTCTACAATTCGCCGGCCAATCTCTTCGTCGCCGGCTTCATCGGCTCGCCGAAGATGAACTTCATCGAGGCGGCGCGGCTCGGCAGAAGCGATTGCGCGACCATCGGCGTTCGCCCGGAGCACATCACCGTCGATCCCGCAAGCGGCGAATGGAAAGGCAAGGTGCTGCACGCCGAACATCTCGGAGCCGACACGATCCTCTACATGGACGTCGAGAAGGCGGGCTTCGTCGCGGTCCGCCTGTTCGGCGAACGCAACTACGACGCCGACGACGTGCTGCATCTTTGCCCCGACCCGCAGCGCCTCTATCGCTTCGATGCCGATGGCAGGGTGATGCCGGCTAGAGCATGATCCGACCGGAGCGAAGCAAGGATCGACAAGCTTATGCTTGATAAACAACAAGCCGGAGCGCCGGTCTGATTCTGTCGGATCGAACGGTGCTCTAAAGGCGCCTGAGCCGCCTGTCCACCAGCCGCAGGAAGGCCGCGCGGCTCTCCGGCGTCGAGGTGTCCATCCGGTAGTGGGCGAGGAAAAGGGTTCTGCAACGTGCCGCACAGAGCGTCCGCATCCCGCGCAGGATCGTGCGTTTGCCCGGGTGGCCGACGACGTAGGACCACCAGCGCGGCGCGCCGCAGGTGGTGATGATCCCGAGACGCTTCACATGCCGCATCATCGACGTCATCGGCCGGTCGAGCGTCGGCACGGTGAAGGTGGTCTCGGGCGTCCACACCCGGTCGAGCCATCCCTTCAGCATCGCCGGCAGGCCATACCACCAGGTGGGATAGACGAAGATGAGGGCTTCTGCCCATTTCAGCTTTTCCGCATGATGCGGCGCCGGGTGCTCGCCGGCGCTCATCGTGTTGTAGCGTCGCCGCTCCTCCGCGCACATCACAGGATCGAAGCCCTCGGCATAGAGATCGATGAGCTGCACCTCGTGGCCGCACGCCTCGAGCGCGCCGGTCGCCTTGTCCCTGACGGCGGCGCAGAAGCTCTCCGGGACGGGATGGCAATAGACGACGAGAACGCGCATGTCCCTAGAAGGCGTCCATCGCGGCCTTGACGCGCACCTTGAACCGGGCCCGCGTGGCGTCCGTCGAACGGTTCATGTCGTAATGTGCGAGATAGGAGAAGCCGGCCGAAGTTCCGACCACCGCGCGAAGCACCCGCAGGACGGCCTTGCGAGGCGGGTCGCCGACCAGGAAGGCGCGCATGCGCGAGCCGCCATAGGTGGTGACGGCCGCGACCTTCTCGATGTTGCGAAGACAGGTCTTCACCTTGCCGTTCTCCATGTTGAAGGTTACGCCAGGCAGGAAGACCCGGTCGAAATAGCCCTTCAGCATTGCCGGATAGCCGAAGTTCCAGACGGGATAGCTGAGCACCAGGGCATTCGCTGCCCTCAGCCGTTCGACATGACCTGCGACCGGCCCGATGTTTTCGGGAATGTCGTGATAGGCAAGCCGCTCTTCGCGCGACAGCCGCGGGTCGAAGCCTTCGGCATAGAGGTCGCAGTCGTCGACCTCGTGGCCTTTCGCAGTCAGTCGTTCGACGACGATCCGGTGCAGGGCGGCGTTGAAGCTCGTTTCGACGGGATGCGCGTGCAGCACGAGAACCCGCATGGCGACCTCAGGAGGCGCGCTGGAGGCCGGGGAAGAGATAGGTCCGCCCCGACCTGAAGTCGTAGTCCGGATTGTCCCAGGCGATCATCTTGCCGGGATTGAGCAATCCCTTCGGATCGACCTGCTTCTTGAAGGCGAGCTGGACCTCGTCGGTCTGCTTCATGCCGCCTTCCTCGAGGGTGTAGCGGTGCGGATTGAAGATCAGGCAGCCGTTGTCCTCGTGGATCCGGATGATCTCTTCCAGCCGCTCCTTCGTCGTGAAGCGCACGAGCGGCAGCCCGGCCGCGCCGATCGCGCCGTCGAAGCGGATCAGCTCGATGTGTCCCGGCACCTCGTCGCCGAAGGTCTCCACCATCTTCCCGACGCGCTCGATATAATCCTCGCCGAGATAGCGCACCTGCAGGTAGGTGATGGTCGGGTCGACCCGGATCGCCCTGAGCGTCGTGTGGTTCCAGGCCAGCTCGTAGGCCGGCGGCAGGCCCTTGAGGTCCGTCTCCGTGTCGGCACGGAAGACGATCTCGCCCTTGCCGCGCGCCACGAATGCGAGGAATGAGGCCATGGCGTGCGGGGCGATCATCGTCACGCAGATGCTCTGGCCGGGCCGGAAATATTTCCGATGGCGCTTGAAGTAGTCGTAGGGGATGGGAGCGGCGATCGGCGTCACCAGCTTGGCGAGTATCCCGTCCTGCTCGGCAAGATCGGCACCGAAGCGTGCCGCGTCCATGAAGTCGTCGAATCCGACGATGACGTCGACCCAGTCGTAGGAGGCCGTCAGCGGCATCTCGAGCTCGGTGATCACGCCGTTGGTGCCGTAGGCGTGCATCACCTTCATCAGGTCGTCGCCCACGAGGTCCATCGTCCGCGGCTCGGATTCCATGGTCACGATCCGGATCCGCATGACGTTCCCGAGGTCGCGCAGGCCTCCCCAGCGGATCGAGCCGACGCCGCCGGAGCCGCCGGCCACGAAGCCGCCGACAGTGGCCAGATTGTAGGTCGAGGGCGACATCCTGAGCTCCTGCCGTGAGTGCGCCCGGGTAGCCCGGTCGACGTCGGCAAGGATCGCGCCTGCCTCGACCACGACGCTGCCATGGCTGATCTGCCTGATCGCGTTCATCTCCGCGAGATTGAGGACGAGCCCGCCGGAAAGCGGCATCGCCTGGCCGTAGTTGCCCGTACCCGAGCCGCGCGTCGTCACCGGAACCTCGTGCGCATGGCAGGCCTTGAGGATCCGCACGACCTCCGCCTCGCTCTTCGGCGTCACGACGATGTCGGCGGTGACATGGTCGAGCTGGTCCTTCAGGACCGGCGAGTACCAGAAGAAGTCGCGGCTCTTCTGCCTGACGATCGCCGGGTTGTCCTCGATGCGGATGCCTTCGAGATCGCGTCTGAGGGCGTCGAGATCCATTTCCTAGGCCTCCATCAGGTCGTCGAGTTCACGATAGTCGGGAAGGCCTGTGTCGATCGGCAGGCCGTTCCGAATGACGATTCTCTGCGATTCCGGCCGCGACAGGAGTTCTGTCCAGCTTCTGCCCCTGAAGAGGATGAAGTCGGCGACGGCTCCCGGCTTCAGCACGCCCGCGTCGTTGAGCCCGAGCACTCTGGCAGGAGTCTCGGCGACGGCCTTCGGCCAGTCGCCGACCGGATGGTCGAGCTGCAGGATGCGGGTGGCTTCCCGGTAGACCTCGAGCATGTCGAGGTCTCCATAGGCATAGAATGGGTCGCGCGTATTGTCGGAGGCGACCGCCACGGGTATGCCGCGCGCCTTCATCTCGTGCAGAAGCGTCACGCCCCGCCAGCGCGGCGTCGTTCCGTCGAAGCGCCTGTCCTGCAGGTACATGTTGCACATCGGCAGCGACACGATGGACAGCCCGGCCTCGGCAACCCGGTCGAGCGTCTCGAGAACCTGCCGCTCCGGCTGGCGCGCCAGAGAGCAGCAGTGGCCGACGAGGATGCGCCCCTCGAACCGGTGGCGCAGCGCCGCCGCGGCGATGCGGTTCAGCGAGACCGCTTCCGTCGCGTCGGTCTCGTCGGCGTGGAAGTCGAGGTCGGTGCCGCGCTCCTTCGCGGCGGCGAATATCCTGTCGAGCAGCGCGTCCAGGTCCGGCACCATGTAGGTGACAGCGCCGATCGTCCCGCCTGCGCCCGCGACCCGGTCGGCAAGCGAGACGAACCATGTCTCGTCGCGCGCCGATTCGATCCCCATCAGCGAGGATCCCTGCAGTTCGATGCGGCCCTTCCAGCGTTCGCGCACGCCTTCGAAGACCGGCCAGGAGATCGTGTCCTGCGGTGAGATCGAATCGATGTGGGTCCGGACGGCCTTGGTTCCGTGGGCATGGGCGCAGCGCAGCGAGAACTCCATGCGCGCCGCAACGTCGACGGTGTTCCAGTTCGCCTGCCGGTCTTCCGTCACCGCGTCGAGGGCGCCGCGAAAGGAACCGTCGGGATTGCGTCGTCGCGGCCAGATGTGGCCCTTGTCGATATGCGTGTGGCAATCGACGAAGGCCGGAAAGACGATGCCCTTGCCTCCGTCGAGAAGCGCCCCGCCCGGAAAGCCGCCCTCGATCGCGGCGATGCGTCCGTCCGCGACGCGGATCGCCGCCTCCGCGAGCCCGTCCTCGTCCGCCGAGAGGCCGCTGCCTTCGACGAGGCATGCCGGGACGCGGATGTTCGCGAGCGTGTAGGCGCCGCTGTCGGGGAAGACCGGCGCCATTCTCATTGCTCCTGCTTCATGGCGCTCTCGTGCCAGCGGCGCAGGATCAGGTGCGACACCAGGGACAGCACGAGGAAGATGACGACGCCGGTCAGCGAGATCAGGATCAGGGCTGCGAAGAGGCGCGGCGCGTTCAGCCGGTAGCCCGCCTCGATGATCCGTGAGGCGAGGCCGGACTGCTGCCCCGAGGCGCCGGCGACGAATTCGGCCACGACGGCGCCGATCAGCGACAGGCCGCCGGCGATCTTCAGCCCGCCGAGGAAATAGGGCATCGCCGACGGCAGGCGCAGATAGCGGAGGGTCTGCCAGCGGCTGGCCCCGTTCAGCCGGAAATAGTCGACGAGGTTGCGGTCCGCCGAATTCAGCCCGAGCGTCGTGTTCGAAAGGATGGGGAAAAAGGCGACGATCCAGGCGCAGAGCAGCAGCTTGGTCGTCTGGTTGTCGACATAGATGTTGATCAGCGGGAATATCGCGACGATCGGCGTCACCTGCAGGATGACCGCGAAGGGGAAGAACGACATCTCTATGAGACGCGACTGCGCGAACAGCACCGCCAGCCCGACGCCCCCTATCACGGCGAGGGCCAGGCTGAAGAAGGTGATCTTCAGGGTGAAGAGCAGGGCCGGGAAGAGGATCGCGCGGTCGCTGAAGATCGTCGAGAAGACGACGAGCGGCCTCGGCAGTATGTAGACCGGTATCTGGTTCCAGACGCAGATGCGGTCCCAGGCGACGAGTGCCAGCAGCATGATCATCGCCGGCAGGACCCATCGGCCGATGCGCTCCAGTCGCTGGACGCGGATGCGCTGGGCTTCCTCCGCGTCGACCTCGGCGGCCGGCGGGCGTGTCGTTTCCTCAATTGCGGACACTGCGGGCCTCCGGGCTGGTCGACCGACGGTCGACGTCGATGGCGACGGCAAGCACGTCCGACGCTGTTCGGCAATGGGCGGCATAATCTGCCGAGGTGCGGAATTCCTCGTTGCGAGGGTAGGGCGCGTCGATCTCGATTTCCCGATGGACGCGACCGGGACGGGCCGCCATCACCACGACGCGGTTGGACAGGAAGACGCTCTCGAACACCGAGTGGGTCACGAATACCACGGTGAACTTCTCGGCGGCCCACAGTTCCAGGAGGTCGTCGTTGAGCTTGAAACGGGTGATCTCGTCGAGGGCGGCGAAGGGCTCGTCCATCAGCAGGATGCGCGGCCGCGTCACCAGTCCGCGCGCGATGGAGACGCGCATCTTCATGCCGCCCGAAAGCTCGCGCGGCACGGCATTCTCGAAGCCGGTCAGGTGGACGCGTTCCAGCACCTCCGCGATCGCCGGCGCCGCCTTGGCTTTCGAGACGCCCTGTAGCCTCAGCGGCAGGTAGACATTGTCGAAGACGCTCGCCCAGGGCATGAGCGTCGGCTCCTGGAAGACGAATCCGATGTCGTTCTTGGCGACCGGCGCTCCGCGCCAGTCGACGATGCCGCGGCTCGGCGTCGAAAGTCCCGCAATGATCCTCAGCGCGGTCGACTTGCCGCAGCCGGAGGGGCCGAGCAGCGACAGGAAGTCGCCTTCGCGGATCGTCATGTCGACACCCTCGAGGGCAGTCACTCCGCCGGCGAAGGTCTTGCCGATCCCGCGCAGCACGAGAAGTGCCGGCGGGCGTTGACCCTCCGTGGTCGCGACGCCGGCGTCCGGCCCGGGCGCTTCCATCCCGTTCCTGCGGGACAAGGGCGTCACTTCTTCTTCAGGTCCATGCCGACGCCCTGGTTCACGAACTTCAGCGTATAGGCCTTCTTGTAGTCGATGCCGGACGGCAGGACCTTGGCGGCCACCATCTTGTCGTAGAAGTCCTTCATCCGCGCATCCGTCATGGCGCCGATTCCGCTCTTGTAGGCATCGCCGGAATCGACGAGCCCGAACTTCTTGATCTGCGCGATGGAAAAGGCGATCTGGTCATCCGTCATGTCCGGATTGTCCTTCTTGATCAGGTCGTTGGCCGCCTTGTTGTCGCCGTAGAGATAGGTGTACCAGCCCTTGGCCGAGCCGTTCACGAAGCATTTCACGACCTCCGGCTTCTCGTCGATCGTCTTCTGCATCGTCTCGATCGTCGTCGCGTAGGTCGACCAGCCGTTGTCGGCGAGCAGGAAGACGTTCGGGTCGAAGTGACCGTTCTTCTTCACGGCGAACGGCTCGGACGTCGCATAGCCCTGCTGCACGGACATCTTGTCGGCGATGAACGGAGCGGGGTTGAAGGTGTAGGGCACCCGCTTCGAGCCGTCGAAGCCGTCCGCCGTCTCCATCCACTGGAAGAAGCTCGTATAGGCCTCGTCGCCGACGATGTACTTGTCCGCCTTCTTGAGGTCGTTCCAGCTGTCCATTCCGACGCCGGGGTGGCTCATCAGCACCTGGGGATCCTTCTGGAAGTCGGCGGCGACGACGACGAGCGGAATGCTTCTGCTGCACGGCCGAATAGGCTTCCAGCATGTTGCCACCCATGTAGAAGTCGATCTTGCCGGCAAGCAGCAGCGGCCGGCCCGAGACCTGCGGGCCGCCCTGCATGATCTTCACGTCGAGCCCGCAGGCCTTGTAGGTGCCGTCGGCGACGGCCTGGTAGTAGCCGCCGTGCTCGGGCTCCGCCAGCCAGTTCGTTCCGAAGGTCACCTTCGTCAGGTCGGCCGCCTGCGCCTGTCCGGCCATTGCGGCCGCAGCCGCAAAGGCAAGCGCGGCCGTGATCGTGGTCTTCGTCATGTGATCCCCTCCGGGGCCCGTTCGGCCCGCTTTGCGTGAATACGTCCACGGCATCGCAAGGCAAGGGGCGTGCCATCCGCCCGCGCATCCCTGCCTCCGCCGCTGGCGGGCCGTGCGTCCTTTCCCTGCCTTTCCGCCGCCCAGCATGCCTAAAGTTTCGCCAGCATTCGTGTCTGCTCCGAAACAGTGCCCCATTCCACCGGCCATGTGAATAGGCTATTCAGGAGCGCCGGCACGCCGCGACGACAAGGACCGGGACATGTTGAAGCCGCTCACGCCAGACGATATCCGCACGCCCTTCGCGCGCTACAGCCACGCCATCGAGGTGCCGGAGGGCTACCGCCTCGTCTTCTGCTCGGGCCAGCTCGGCATCGGGCCGGACGAGTCCATCCCGCCCGACACCGGCGCCCAGGCGGAGCTCTGCTTCTCCAACGTCCGCTCGGTGCTGAACGCGGCCGGGCTCGGGCTCGCCGACATCGTCCGCATCAACGCCTACGTTACCGGCCGCGAGCACCTGCAGCCCTACATGGCGGTGCGCGACCGGCTGTTCTCCGACCCGGCTCCAGCATCGACGCTGATGATCGTGTCGGGCTTCGCGCGGCCTGAATTCACCGTCGAGATCGAGGTCGTGGCCGCCGGGCCGGCCCGCTGAAGGAGACTGAGCATGAGCCATCGCAAGGTCTGGTGGGGAGACTTCCACACGACGGAATTCGCAGGCCTCGACCCGGAAAAGGTGATCGCGGTCCTGCCGATCGCCGCCACCGAGCAGCACGGGCCGCACCTGCCCGTCTCCACCGACACCACCATCATGGCCGGCATGCTGAAGACGGCGATCCCGATAATTCCGGCGGACATGGACGTCCGCATCCTGCCGATCCAGCCCGTCGGCAAGTCGAACGAGCATCTGCACGCGCCCGGAACGCTGACGATACCGGCAACCGTGCTGATCGAGCACTGGGCTGCGCTCGGGGCCAGCATCGCGCGCGCCGGCCTGCGCAAGGTGGTGATCGTCAATTCCCATGGCGGAAACGAGGAGATCATGGGCATCGTCGCGCGCGAGCTTCGCGTGCGCCACGGCATGCTGGTCGCCAAGACGAGCTGGTCGCGCTTCGGCACGCCGGACGGCATGTACCCGGAGCTGGAGAAGCGCCACGGCATCCACGGCGGCGACATGGAGACGTCGCTCATGCTGCACTTCCGCCCGGACCTGGTCGACATGGACAAGGCGGAGAACTTCCGTTCGGCCGCCGCGATGGCCGAGGAAGAGCTGGAACTGCTGCGGCCGACCGGCACCCAGGCCTTCGCCTGGATCGCCAGCGACCTCAACCCCGCGGGCACCGTCGGCGACGCCTCGCTCGCGAGCGCCGGAAAGGGGGAGGCGACCGCCCGGCACCAGGCCGAGGGCTTCCTGCGCCTGCTCCGCGACGTCCGGAAGGCAAGCCTGGCGCGCTATCTGAGCTGACTGACCGGCAGAAAGTCCGGTTTCGCCTCGGATGCCGGCGATCCCGAATGGCCAGTCCGGACATTTCGTCCTTGGCGCCCCGCTTCCGCTCATGGTCTAAGCTGGAAGCATGTGCCCGCGAAGGTCCGGGGGAAGGAGGACGAAATGGTATTGTCGGCGGATGCGTTCGGTCTCGATGGCCGCAAGGCGCTGGTGACCGGCGGCGCGACCGGCATCGGCGGCGCCGTGGCGGCGGCCCTGGCGAATTTCGGCGCGGACGTCGCGGTGACGATGCATCGCCGGCCGCCCGACGACACGCTCTCCGCCGTGCGTGCGGCCGGCCGCAAGGCGGTCGCGCTTCCCGTGGACCTCGGGAACCTGACGCCGGAGACGGCGGCCGGCCTGGTCTCCGCGGCCTGCGACGAACTCGGCGGGCTCGACCTGCTCGTCAACAATGCGGGCATCATCCATCGGGCGCCCGCCATGGAGCACGACTACGCCGACTGGCGCCGCGTGCTGGCGACCAATCTCGATTCCGTCTTCCTGCTGTCGCAGGCCGCGGCACGGCACATGGCGACGGCCGGCGGCGGGCGGATCGTCTCGATCGCCTCCGTGCTGTCCTTCGAGGGCGGGGTCTTCGTGCCCGGCTATGCCACCGCCAAGCACGGCGTCGTCGGCCTTACGCGTGCCCTCGCCAACGAGTGGGCCGCAAGAGGCATCAACGTCAATGCGGTGGCGCCTGGCTATGTTGCGACGTCCAACACGCAGGCGCTGCGCGAGGATCCGGACCGTTCGGCGGCGCTGCTGTCGCGCATACCGGCCGGCCGCTTCGCCGAGCCGGACGAGATCGCCGGTGCCGTCGTCTTCCTCTGCTCCGCGGCTGCTTCGTACGCCCACGGCTCGGTGGTGACCGTCGACGGCGGATGGCTGTCGCGCTGAGCCGGACCGGCCGTCGCAGTCAGCCTGTGGCGGCGAGCAGCCTTTCCACTTCGGAGAGCGCCGGCATCGACGGCGCCGTACCCGGCCGGGTGACCGAGATGCTGGCGACTGCGCAGCCGAAGCGCACCGCCGCGAGCGGCTCCATGCCGCGCGCGAGCGCCGTGGCGAAGCCGCCGTTGAATGCGTCGCCCGCGCCGGTCGTCTCGACGACGCGCCCGGCGTCGAATGCCGGCACCAGTTCCGACACGCCGGCACTGTGGTAGAGCGCACCCAGTTCGCCGAGGGTGACGATGGCCGCGCCGGCGCCCTTGCGAAGCAGCGCTTCGGCCGCCGTCCTTGCCTCTTCGACCGACGTCACGGGGAGCCCGGTCAGCGCTTCCGTCTCGGTCTCGTTCGGCGTGATGTAGTCGCAGAGCCCGAAGATGCGATCCTCGAGGCTGGCGGCCGGTGCCGGGTTGAGGATCGTCGCGACGCCGGCCTCGCGCGCGATCTCCAGCGCCCTGACCGCCGCCGGCAGCGGCTGCTCCAGCTGCGTGACGAAGACGGCGGCCGTGCGGATGAGATCGGCGTTGCGCTCGATGTCGGCTGCGGAGATCTTGGCCGCTGCGCCCGGCGAGATGATGATCGCGTTGTTGCCGGTCGCCTCCTCGATGAAGATGTATGCTGCACCCGTGTAGCTGTCGGGGTCGCTGGTGACGACCGGCTTCACGCCCGCCTCTGCCCAGGTGTCCCGCGCAAGTCCGGCGAAGGCGTCATCGCCGAGCCGGGTGATGAAGGAGACGTCGGCGCCAAGCCGCGCTGCGGCGACGGACTGGTTCGAGCCCTTCCCGCCGGGCCCGAGCTTGAAGTCGTTGCCGAGGATCGTTTCGCCCATCCTCGGCTGGCGCTCGGCACGATAGGCGGTGTCGGCGACGAAGACGCCGAGTATGACGATCGGTCTTTTATCGCTCATGGGCTGGTGTCCCGGGCTCAGGCCGCGTCGGGCGCGATGACGCCCTTCGTGAACGAGAAGCAGCCGTAGAAGCGGCGCTCGCCGGTCTGAATGACGCAGTAGGCCGACTTGGCGTGCTCGTAGAAGGCGAAGCGCTCGATCGACGCCATCGGCCAGTGCTTGCCCTGCGACGCGTCGACGGCCTTCTGCACCTCTTCCTGTACCGGCGGAACCTCGTCCGGCGCGTCGACGATCTCCATGCGCGCGGCGGCGTCGTCGATGAAGGTGTCGAGAGGCATCAGCGACAGGATGGCTTCGACCGCTGCAGCCGCCGTCACGTTGTCGATGCGCAGCAGGTGCCCGAGCCTGGTCTGCCGCGCGATGGAATCGGAAGGAAAGTTGGTGTCGGCGATGATGAGATGGTCGCCATGGCCCATCGCGCGCAGTGCGTGGAGCACGTCGGCGTTGATGAGCGGACTGATGCCCTTCAGCATGTGGTCGTTCCTCCTGTCGTCGTCTTCACGCCAGCCGCTCGCCGGTCTGGCCGTCGAAGAGATGTACGTGCTTGGGATCCGGCCTGAGCCGGACCGACTGTCCGGGCCTGAAATCGTGCCGTTCGCGGAACAGGGCGACGATGTCCTCGGAACCCACCTTCATGAACACCATCGTCTCCGAGCCGGTGGGCTCGATGACGCCGATCTGCGCCGGAATGCCCTCGTCGGCCAGTTCGAGGTGTTCGGGGCGCACGCCGAAGACGACCTCCTGCCCTTCGGCGAGGCCATGGCCTTCCGGCACCGGCAGGCGTATGTCCCCCGAAGCGACCGTCAGGGCGCCGTTGCGGTGCACCGCGCCCTTCACGAAGTTCATCGCAGGCGAGCCGATGAAGCCGGCGACGAACAGGTTCTTCGGCGTGTCGTAGAGTTCGAGCGGGGTGCCGATCTGCTCGATGACGCCATTCTGCATGACGACGATCTTGTCGGCCATGGTCATCGCCTCGATCTGGTCGTGGGTGACGAAGATGGTGGTCGTCTCCAGCCGCTGGTGCAGCTGCTTGATTTCCGTCCGCATCTGCACGCGCAACTTCGCGTCGAGGTTGGAAAGCGGCTCGTCGAAGAGGAAGACCTGCGGCTCGCGCACTATCGCCCGCCCCATCGCTACGCGCTGGCGCTGGCCGCCGGAGAGTTGCCGCGGATAGCGGTCGAGATATGGCGTGAGGCCCAGGATGTCGGCCGCCGTCCCGATCCGCTCGGCGATCCTGGCGGCGTCGATCCCGCGCAGCTTGAGGGAGAAGGCCATGTTCTGCGAGACCGTCATGTGGGGATAGAGCGCGTAGCTCTGGAAGACCATGGCGATGTCGCGCTTGGCGGGCGGCAGGTTGTTGACGATCTTCCTGCCGATCGCGATCATCCCGTCCGAGATGTTCTCGAGCCCGGCGATCATGCGAAGCAGCGTCGACTTGCCGCAGCCAGACGGCCCGACCAGCACGACGAATGCGCCATCCTCGATCTCGACATCCACGCCGTGGATGACCTCTACGCTGCCATAGGACTTGCGCACGTCGCGAATGGTGACCTTGGCCATTTCTCCTCCCACTGCCCGGCATCGCCCGAGAGCGACCGCAGCGCCCAAGAGCGGAATGAGTAGACGACGCCCAACCGGCTGTCCACTGCGCTGCCTCCCCGCCGGCTCGTTCGCGCAACCACGATTCCCCGGCCGGCACGAAACATACATGTTTCAAATATGAAGGCAATTATGTCTCCATGAAGAAAATAGGCTGACGGTCAGTTGACTTCGCCGAAGGTTGAATCATACTTATTTTCCGAGGCCGAGGAGTACTGGCGGCGGTCGGTCGAGGGAGGATTGAGACAGAAAAGCTTCGCGGATTCAGTGTCCAAGGGGTCGCGCCGTCGGCGCGACGCCTGTGGTGGGCCGTCGGTCGCTGCGATGGCCCTTCAAGAAGTCCACTGGGAGGAAAAATCGTGAGACAGGACATCTACAACAGAATCATGCAGGCGCAGTTGAACCGGCGCCGGCTTCTGCAGGGATCGGCGGCGACAGGCGCCGCTGCCCTTCTCGGCGCCGCCGGGCTCGGCGGGGCGCCGACCCTGGCGCGTGCCGCCGACAGCGGCCTCACTGCCGACGAGAAGAAGTTCCGCAAGGAACTCGTCTCGCAGCCGGGCGTCGGCCACGGCTCGCCCACCGACGCCGACTGGCAGAGGGTCGGCAAGATGTGCCTCGGCGCCACCAAGCAGAGCGTCAAGGAGGGCGAGTTCAAGGGCGTCGAACTCACCTTCATGGGGCTGAACAATCAGGGCTGGCACGACTTCCTGTTCCGCGGCTTCCTCAAGCCCTGGGAGGAGTACACCGGCGCCAAGATCAACTGGATCGACCTCGCCCAGGCCGACTACAACCCGCGCTTCCAGCAGGCGATCGCGACCGGCACCGTCGACTTCGACCTTCTCGAGATGGGCGCCCCCTTCGAGGGCGACGCCGGCAGCAAGGGGCTGCTCTCCGAGATGCCGGACTGGGTCAAGAAGCAGATCCATTTCGACGACGTGGTGAACTACCTGCAGCCGCCGGTCGGAACCTGGGACGGAAAGCTCTACCGCATCTCGGTCGACGGCGACTGCCACAACTTCAATTTCCGCACCGACTACTTCAAGGACGAAAAGCTCGCGAAGGCCTGGAAGGACGAAGGCCACAAGGGCGAGTGGGGCGTGCCGAAGACCTGGCAGGAAGTGCAGGAGGTCACCAAGTTCCTCAAGGGCAAGACGGACCCGATGGGCCAGCCGGCCTGGGGTTACCTCGACGCGCCCAAGCCATGGGGCGGGTTCGGCTTCTACTTCCTCGAGAGCCGTGCGACCGCCTACGCCAAGCATCCGGACGATCCGGCCTGGCTCTTCGACGTCGACACGATGAAGCCGCGGGTCAACAACCCGGCTTTCGTGCGCGCCATGCAGGACGTCGTCGACGCTCTTCCGTCCGAGCCGCCAAACCAGATCAACGCCGATCCCAACGAAACGGGCTTCTCGCAGTTCTTCGCCGGCACGGGCTCGATGGTCGTCTGGTGGGGCGACGTCGGGCAGGGTGCGAGAACCAGCGACACCTCGGTCATCGGCGACGTCGTGGGCTTCTCGATCCTGCCGGGGTCGGACGACGTCTACAATTCCAAGACCGGCAAGTGGGACAAGCTGCCGAGCGGCCCGAACTATGCACCCAACTGCGCCTACATGGGCTGGGGCGTCTACGTGACGAAGCGGGTCGACGGCGACTCGAAGAAGCACAAGGCCGCATGGAGCGCGGCCGCGCACATCGGCGGGCGGGACCTCTCGCTCTGGACGGTGATGTACCCGTCGGGCTTCCAGCCCTACCGGAACAGCCACTTCTACATCGACGAGTGGACCGGCGCGGGCTACGACGAGGCCTACATCCAGGACTGGCTGAACTCGCAGAAGGGTTCCTACAACCATCCGAACGCCGCCATCGAACCCCGCATCCCCGGCATCTTCCAGTACTACAGCCTCGCAGAGGACGAACTGGCCAAGATCTTCGCCGGCAAGGAATCCCCCCAGGAGGGTGCGGACAAGATCGCGGCCGCCTGGGAGAAGCTCACAGACCAGCTCGGCCGCGATCGCCAGATCAAGCTCTACAAGGCGGCGCTCGGCATGTAGCCGCGTACCGTACCTGGCGACCGGTTTTGCAATCTCGCCCGGCGGCAAACCGTGCCGCCGGGCGAGCTTTCCGCCGACGGGCCCGTCTCCGGCCATGGGAGACCGGCCGTATAGAGGATCCGCGCCATGGCCGACACGGCTTCGCTGCTGCGCGACTACGGAGACGAGTTCGAGGTGGCCGGGCAGGTCGCCTCGCCCGCGCGCGTGGCGGCCGGCAAGACGCTTATATGGCTGACGTCCGCACTGCTCCTGGCGGTGATCGTCCTGCAGGCACTCGATGCTGCCGGGACCGTGCGGATCGGCTTCGCCAACTGGCGCCCGACGCTCTACGCCTACGCCGTTTGGGGCCTCGGCCTCGGCCTCGGGCAGGTCATGGCCCGCGGCGAGGCCGGGCTCCGGGCGCTTTTCGTGCTGCCGGCGGCGCTCTTTACCGTGGCGGTCGCGGTGTTCCCGACGCTGTTCGGGTTCTACATCGGCTCCCTGGACTGGAACCTCTCTTCCGCTGCCGGACCGCACTTCAACGATTTCCGGAACTTCGTCCAGATGTTCCACGACACCTACTACTGGAACGCGCTCGCCAACATGGTCTTCTACGTGCTGGCCGTTCTCGTCGAATATGCGATCGCATTCGGCCTCGCATTGCTGCTCAACGCCGAGATCAGGGGTCGCAAGTTCTTCCGCGTGGCCTTTCTGGTGCCTTTCATGCTGAGCCCCGTCGCGGTCAGCTGGATGATCGGCAAGTCGCTCATGGAGTACCGCTTCGGCCCGCTGGCCCGCCTCGCGCGCGATCTCGGCTGGCAGACCCCTGCCTTCTTCGCCCATCCCTGGTCCGCCCGCATCACCATCGAGGCGATGGACGCCTGGATGTGGATCCCCTTCATGGTGATCCTGCTGCTCGCGGGACTGCAGGCGATGTCGCGGGAGGTGCTCGAGGCCGCCCGGGTCGACGGAGCCAATGCCTGGCAGACCTTCTGGAAGGTCGTCTTCCCGCTGATGCTGCCGGTCTCGATCACGACGCTCCTGATCCGCGTCATCTTCAAGCTGAAACTGGCCGACATCGTCATCAACGTCACCGGTGGCGGCCCGGGGGGCGCAACGGACACGGTCTCCAGCTTCATCTACCGCGTCTACAGCGACCGCTCGAACGTGGGATACGGCACGGCGCTCGCCGTCTTCTACCTTGTCCTGATCATCGTCTTCCTTGTCCTCATGCTGCGCCTGGCGCGCCGCTTCACCCGCAACGTGACCTGAGCGCGCCGCCGAAACGGGAGTACGACAGAGTTGGCCACAGCTTCCGAAATCGACGAACCCTTCATTGAGGCCGGGAGGTCAGAGGCCGGCAGGATCGTGCTGATGCGCGTGCTGATCTACGGCGCGCTGATCTTCTGGGCGATCGTATGCCTGTTCCCGATTTACTGGACGTTCTCGACGTCGTTCAAGTCCGCCGTCGACGTGGTCAGGGGCCATCTCGTCCCCTGGGTGGACTTCCAGCCGAACTGGAAGGGGTGGCAGGCGCTCGGCCTTTCGCCGGACACGATCACTCAGATCTCCTCGCCGCGCGAGCAGTTCATAAGCCGTTTCGTCAACAGCATCTTCGCCTCGCTCGGCGCGTCGCTGCTGGCGCTCGTCCTCGGCTCCTGCGCGGCCTACGGCCTGAGCCGCTTCCGGTACAGGTTCGGCCCGATGAAGAACGACGACATCCTCTTCTTCTTCATTTCGCAGCTCATACTCCCGCCGGTCGTCCTCGCCTTGCCCTTCCTGGTGCTCTACCGCGAGCTCGCGCTGCTCGACACGCGCATCGGCCTGATCTTCATCTACACGCTGACTGTCCTGCCGATCGTCATCTGGATCATGCGCGACCAGTTCAACACGATCCCCGTCGAACTCGACGAGGCCGCACTGGTCGACGGACTGTCGATCTGGGGCGTGTTCGGCCGCATCATCCTGCCGATCACCCTGCCGGGCATGGTGGCGGCCTTCATCCTGTCCCTCGTGCTCACCTGGAACGAGTATTTCTTCGCCGCCCTCCTGACGGCGGCCGACGCGAAGACGCTGCCGGTGATGGTCGCCAGCGAGACGGGTTCCCAGGGCATCAACTGGTGGTCGATGGCGGCGCTTTCGGCAGCCGCGATCCTGCCGCTCATCATCGTCGGCATCCTGCTCGAACGCTACATCGTCAAGGGCCTTTCGACGGGCGCCATCAAATAGGCGCACGGCAAGGGGGTTCAACGCACGCGGAGGAAACGAAAGACATGAAGACACGCCACTGGGAACGCGCCGGCAGCGGTCCGCTCGACTTCACCGAACTCGGCTTCGGAACCGCGCCGCTGGGAAACCTCTATCGTGCCATCGGCGACGACGAGGCAAACGACGTGCTGGAGGCGGCATGGGCCTCCGGCATCCGCTATTTCGACACGGCCCCGCTCTATGGCCTCGGCCTCGCCGAGACGCGGCTGAACCGTTTCCTGAGGACCAGGAAGCGTGACGACTACGTGCTGTCGAGCAAGGTCGGCCGCATCATGCGCGCGTGCCCGCCGGAGGAGCGCACGGGCATCGGCAAGTTCTTCGAGACCCCGTCGCGCCGGGAAGTCTACGACTACAGCTATGACGGCGTCATGCGCTCCTTCGAGGCCTCGCTCGAGCGGCTCGGCGTCGACCGGATCGACATCCTCTACGTCCACGACGTCGATATCTTCACGCATGGTTCCAAGGAGGCCTCGGACGCGCGCATCGACGAGTTCATGCGATCGGGCTACTACGCGCTCCTGTCGCTGCGCGACCAGGGCGTCATCAGGGCGTTCGGCGGCGGCATCAACGAATGGCAGGTCTGCCAGACGCTCGCCGAGCGCGGCGACTTCGACCTCTTCCTGCTTGCCGGCCGCTATACGCTTCTCGAGCAGGAGGCGCTCGAGAGCTTCTTCCCGCTCTGCAGTTCGCGCGGCATCGGCATCGTCATCGGCGGACCCTACAATTCCGGCGTGCTCGCGACCGGGCCGAAGCCCGGTGCCTTCTACAACTACGACGAGGCTCCCCCGGAGATCCTCGATCGCGTCGGCCGCATCGAGGCGGTCTGCAAGTCCCATGGCGTCCGGCTGATCGAAGCCGCACTTAGGTTTCCGTTGCTCAGCGATTTGGTCGTTTCGGTCATCCCGGGCGGCCAGTCGGTGGCGCAGGTCGAGGACAACAAGGCAATTCTCGATGCCGGGATCCCCGCCGGGCTCTGGGCGGAACTCAAGGAAAAGGGCCTGATGCGCGGGGATGCGCAGACGCCGGCCTGAAGCCGGTTTGCCGGCGCAGAAGAGTTGTAGCAAAAACTTATATGCCTCGCTTCGCAATTGATTTCCGGCGGATCGGCGAATTTGGCATTGAGGACCTCATCCGGCCGACGCTGTGCCGGCACCGGCCGACGCCGTGCCGGCTCGCGAAGGATGGCGGTCGTAACGCAAGGCCGGCCGGCGGCCGGGCAGGGCGAGCGGGGCGCCTTCGCCCGTCAAATGTTTCCTGGGAGGAGTCCATCATGAAGATCAGCAAGCGAAACTTCGTCTCGGCAGGCGTTGCCGCCGCTCTCGCGCTCGCCGTGGCGCCTGTCGCGTCGAAGCCCGCAAGAGCGGCAGATACGGTGAAGGTCGGCGTGATCCTGCCGATGACCGGGCCGTTCGCATCGACCGGGCGGCAGGTTTCGGCGGGCATCAGGCTCTACATGCAGCAGAACGGCGACACCGTCGCGGGCAAGAAGATCGAGATGATCCTGAAGGACGACGGCGGCGTGCCGGACCATACCAAGCGGCTGGCCCAGGAACTCATCGTCAACGACGGCGTGAAGATGCTTGCCGGTTTCGGATTGACGCCGCTCGCCTTCGCCGTCGCGCCGCTCGCCACCAAGGCGAAGATTCCGACGGTCGTGACCTCCGCGGCGACCTCGTCGATCACCGAGAAGTCGCCCTACATCGCACGCACCTTCTTCACCATCGCCCAGGCCGCGGTGCCGCTCGCCGAATGGGCGCACAAGAATGGCATCGGCAACGTCGTCACGGTCGTGGCGGACTATGCGCCGGGGATCGATGCGGAGAAGGCCTTTTCCAAGGTCTTCGAGAAGTCGGGCGGGAAGATCGCCGAGAAGATCCGCGTGCCGGTCGCCAACCCGGACTTCGCTCCCTTCCTCCAGCGCGTGAAGGACGACAAGCCGGATGCGGTCTTCGTCTTCGTGCCCTCGGGGGTCGGCGCCGCCTTCATGCAGCAGTTCAAGGCGAAAGGGCTCGCCGACGCCGGCATCAAGCTGATCGGCACGGGCGACGTGACGGATGACGACATCCTCAACAGCATGGGCGACGTCGCCCTCGGGACCATCACGGCGCACCAGTATTCCGCCGCCCATGATTCCAGGGAAAACAAGGAGTTCGTTCAGGCATTCGAGAAGGCCAACGACGGAATGCGACCGAACTTCATGGCCGTCGGCGGCTACGACGGCATGCATCTCGTCTACTATGCGCTGAAGAAGACCGGCGGTTCTACGGATGGCAAGAAGCTCGTCGACGCCATGAAGGGAGCCCACTGGACGAGCCCCCGCGGGCCGATCGAGATCGACCCGAAGACGCGCGACATCGTCCAGAACATCTACCTGCGCAAGGTCGAGAAGAAGGACGGCCAGCTCTACAATGTCGAGTTCGCCACCATCCCGGACGTCAAGGATCCGGTGAAGGCCGGCAAGTTGAAGTAGGCTGCAGC
Source organism: uncultured Alphaproteobacteria bacterium (assembly GCA_963760965.1). Taxonomy (GTDB): domain Bacteria; phylum Pseudomonadota; class Alphaproteobacteria; order Rhizobiales; family Rhizobiaceae; genus Pararhizobium_B. Next base: position 83,491 of record CAVXEW010000002.1, on the reverse strand, counting down.
AGGCCATCGCCGCCGCGACCCGTGGCGGCGGCGCCCTTCCGCCGGTACCGGAGTTTCACGCATGCTGACAATCCTGTTCGACGGCATCGCATACGGGATGCTGCTCTTCGTCCTGGCATGCGGGCTGGCGGTGACGCTCGGGCTGATGAACTTCGTCAATCTCGCCCATGGCGCCTTCGCCATGGCCGGCGGCTACGTCACCGTGATCCTGATGGACCGCCTGGGTCTTTCCTTCTACCTCTGCCTGCCGACCGCGTTCCTCGTCACGGCAGCCCTCGGCGCCGTACTCGAGCGGGGGCTCTACCGTCATCTCTACGGACGCGATCATCTCGACCAGGTGCTCTTCTCCATCGGCCTGGTCTTCATGGCGATCTCGGCGACAAGCTACTTCATGGGCGCGCGCCAGCAGATCGTCCACCTGCCGGCCTCCCTCCAGGGCCGGCTGCACCTTTTCGGGGCCGAGCTGGGCGTCTATGACCTCTTCATAATCGTGGCCTGCACGGTGATCCTCGCGGCGCTCCAGCTCGTCCTGTCGCGCACGCGCTTCGGCAGCCAGCTGCGCGCGGCCGTCGACGACGCGCGCGTCGCCCGCGGTCTCGGCATCCGGGTGAACCGGGTGTTCGCGCTCACTTTCGCCGTCGGCTCAGGACTCGCCGGCCTCGGCGGCGCGCTCGGCTCCGAGATGCTGACCCTCGATCCGAGTTTCCCGCTGCGCTTCATGATCTACTTCCTGATCGTTGTCACCGTCGGCGGCACGGAAAGCATCACCGGTCCCTTCGTCGCCTCGCTGATCCTTGGCATCGCCGATGTCGCCGGCAAGTACTACGTGCCCGGCGCCGGCGCTTTCGTCATCTATGCCGTGACCGTCGCCATCCTGCTCTGGCGCCCCTCCGGCCTGGTCAGCCGCGAGGGCGCCGGATGATGGCTGCAGAGGAGAAGCTCGCAGTCGCCGTGGAGGCCGGCGGCAAGTCCGGGCGCAGCGCCGCGGTGCGGATGCTTTCGCGAAGGCAGGCCTGGAAGCTCCGGGAGGTGGCCTTCTGGCTCGCGGCCGTCGCCTCCGGCTTCCTGTTCCCGGGCAAGCTCCTGCTCATGAGCGAGATCGCGATCGTCGGCATCTTCGCCCTCTCGCTCGACCTGCTGCTCGGATATGCCGGCATCGTCTCGCTCGGTCACGCCGCCTTCTTCGGCCTCGGGGCCTATGCGGCCGGGCTCTTCGCTCTGCATGTCAGCGGCGCGCCGATCCTCGGGCTGCTCGCCGCGGGGATGGTGGCCGGCGTGCTCGGCTTCGCCTCGAGCTTCGTCGTGCTGCGCGGCTCGGACCTGACACGCCTGATGGTGACGCTCGGCGTTTCCCTGATGCTTCTCGAGGCAGCGAACCGGCTCGCAGGCATTACCGGCGGAGCCGACGGCCTGCCCGGCATGACCTTCGATCCGGTACTCGGATTGTTCGACTTCGATCTCCGGGGGCGGACGGGCTATGTCTACAGCCTCACGGTTCTGTTCGTGCTGTTCGTGGTGGCGCGGCGCCTGGTCCATTCACCGTTCGGCCTGTCGCTGCGATCGATCAGGGGCAACGTCCTGCGCGCGGAATCCCTCGGCATCACGGCGAACCGGAGGCTCGTGGCGATCTACACGATCGCGGCCGTCTATGCCGGCATCGCCGGCGCCCTGCTGGCGCAGACGACGCAGTTCGTCTCGCTCGACGTCCTGTCGTTCCAGCGCTCCGCCGACGGTCTGCTGGTCCTCGTCATCGGCGGCAGCGGATACCTCTATGGCGGTCTGATCGGCGCCGTGATCTTCAAGCTCCTGCAGGACTGGCTTTCAGGCATCACCGCGCAGTACTGGCTGTTCTGGCTCGGCCTCATCCTCGTCGTCATCGTGCTGGTCGGGCGCGACCGCATGGCGGCGGGGCCGCGCGCTGCGCTTTCCGGGCTCTCCGGCATGTTGCGCGCAAGGTGGCGACCATGACGCCCCCCGCAATGCAGCCCCTGTCCGCGGCGGAGCGGGAAGCGGCGCCACCGATCCTGAGGACCGAGAACCTCGTGCGCCGCTTCGGCGGCCTGGTGGCCACCAACGACGTCAGCCTGTCGCTGGCGCCTGGCGCCCGGCATGCCCTGATCGGCCCGAATGGCGCCGGCAAGACGACCTTCATCAACCTGTTGACAGGTGTCAACCGCCCGAGCTCGGGCCGCATCTTCCTGGACGGCGAAGACGTCACGGGCGAGACCCCGCATGCCCGCGTGCGGAGAGGCCTTGCCAGGACATTCCAGATCAACCAGCTCTTCGCGGAACTGACGCCGCTCGAAGCCGTGGCCCTGGCGATCGGCGAGCGCGACGGCCGGGGCTGGGAGATGTGGCGAACCGTCGCGGGCAACCGGCAGGTCGTCGACGAGGCGGCCGAACTACTCGCCCGCTTCCGGCTCGCCGACGCCATGGACACGCGAACCTCCGAGCTCGCCTATGGTCGCCAGCGCATGCTGGAGATCGCGCTTGCCCTTGCCACCCGGCCGAGCGTGCTGCTGCTCGACGAGCCTGCCGCCGGCGTGCCGGAGGACGAGCGGCACGGGATACTGGAGATCGTCAGGGGGTTGCCGGCGAGCGTTACCGTCCTGCTCATCGAGCACGACATGGACCTCGTCTTCTCTTTCGCCGACCGCATTTCCGTGCTCGTCGCGGGCGGGTTGCTGACGGAAGGCACGGTCGCGGAGGTCAGCGCCGACCCGCGGGTGCGCTCCGCCTATCTCGGGGAGGATGCCGATGGCTGACCTTCTGGAGGTCCGCGGCCTCTCGGCCGGCTACGGCGCGTCGACCGTCCTCTCCGGCATGGACTTCTCGCTGGGCGAGGGGCAGTCTATCGCCCTTCTCGGACGCAACGGTACCGGCAAGACGACGCTGATCAACACGCTCGTCGGTGTCACGACCTGTCGCGGCGGAGAGATTGCCCTCGCCGGCCGTTCGCTCGTCCGCCTCGCACCGGAGGCCCGCGCCCATCTCGGCATCGGCTGGGTGCCGCAGGAGCGCAACATCTTCCGCTCGCTGACGGTGGAGGAAAACCTGACCTCCGTCGCCCGCCCCGGCGCGTGGAGCCTGTCGCGCGTCTACGGGATGTTTCCGCGACTGAACGAGCGGCGGTCGAACATGGGCAACCAGCTGTCGGGCGGCGAGCAGCAGATGCTGGCCGTTGCCCGTGCCCTGATGCTCAATCCGAAGGTGCTGCTTCTCGACGAGCCGCTGGAGGGCCTGGCGCCGATCATCGTCGACGAACTTCTTGCGGCATTGCGGCGGATCGTGCAGGACGAGGGAATGGCCGCAATCATAGTCGAGCAGAAGGCCCGCAAGATCCTCGCCGTCACCGACCGGGCCATCGTGCTCGATCGCGGAACCATCGTCCATCAGGGCGAAAGCCGGGAACTTGCCGAGGACGCCCGACTTCTGGAAAGCCACCTCGGCGTCGCGGGCACCCGTGTGGCCGCTTCCGCCTGAAGCAACAGAGGAGAAAACCATGCTGAACACCAAGCCGCCGTTCCGCGCCGACATGGTCGGCAGCCTGCTGCGCACGAAGCCGCTGAAGGAGGCGCGCGCGAAACATGCCCGTGGCGAGATCGACGCTGCGGCCCTCAGGTCCGTCGAGGACGAGGAGATCCGCAAGCTGATCGCCCGGCAGGAATTGACCGGCCTGAAGGGCATCACCGATGGCGAGTTCCGCCGGGCCTACTGGCATTTCGACTTTCTCGAAGGCCTCGACGGCGTCGAGGCGATCGAGGCGGATTCCGGAATGAACTTCAAGGGTGGCGTCGGCATTTCCAAGGCGCTCAGGGTGGACGGCCGGCTCGGCTTCTCCGGCCACCCGATGATCGACCATTTCAGGTTCCTGAAGGAGAACGTCGGGCCCGGCTCTACGCCGAAGATGACGCTTCCCGGACCGAGCATGCTGCACTACCGCGGCGGCCGGAAGATGATCTCCACGGATGTCTATCCCGAGATGAGCGATTTCTACGCGGATCTCGGCAAGGCCTACAACAAGGCCGTCCACGCATTCTACGAGGCCGGCTGCCGTTACCTTCAGCTCGACGACATCTCGTTCGCCTACCTCTGCGATCCGGAGCAGCGCGAGATGCTGAGGAAGCGCGGCGATGATCCCGAGCACCAGCCGGAGATCTACGCCGGCATGGTGCGGGAAGCGCTGAAGGACAAGCCCGACGACCTGCGCGTCACAATGCATCTGTGCCGGGGCAACTTCCGCTCGACCTTCATCGCCTCGGGCGGCTACGAGCCGATCGCCGACGTCCTGTTCAACTCAATGCCGATCGACGGCTATTTCATGGAATGGGACAGCGACCGCGCCGGCGGCTTCGAGCCGCTTCGCCACCTGCCGAAGGGAAAGCAGGTGGTGCTCGGACTGGTCACGACCAAGACGGGAGTCCTCGAGGACCGCAAGGCGATCGTTGCGCGCATCGAGGAAGCCTCCAGGTTCGCGCCGCTCGAGCAGCTCTGCCTGTCGCCGCAATGCGGGTTCGCCTCGACGCAGGAAGGCAACACGCTCGCGGAGGACGAGCAATGGGCGAAGCTAGCCATGATCGTCGACATCGCGGCCGAGGTCTGGGGGAGGGACTGAGCCGCCGGGGCCGTGGCGGCATGCGCCCGGCGCGGCCAGCCGGCCGCGCCCGCGCATACCCCGGCGGGCCTATTGCATGATCATGCCGCCGTCGATCATGAACAGCTGGCCGGTCATGTAGTCGGATTCGGATGATGCGAGGAAGGCGGCGGTGCCGACCACGTCCTCCGGGTAGGAATAGCGCTTCATCAGGATCATGTTCTCGGCGAGCTGGTCCATCGACTGGCCTTCCTTCTCGAACTTGCCGATGGAGACCAGGTCCTTGTCCAGCTGTTCCCAGAGCTCCGTGCGTACGACGCCCGGCCCGTAGCCGTTGACCGTGATGTTGTGCTCGATCAGCGCCTTCGCGCCGCCGTTGATCAGCGCCAGTACCGCGTGCTTTGAGCAGGCATAGGGGACGACGTCGTCGAAGGCCTGCCGCGACAGGATGGAGCCGACATTGATGATCTTGTAGGGATAGTCGCGCTTGCCCTGCCTGATCATCTGCCTGGCCGCCTCCTGCATGCCGATGAGGACGCCCAGCGCATTCACGTCCATGATCTTCCGGAAGTTCTCCTCGGTGACGTCGAGGAACATCAGCGGCTTGTTTATGCCCGCGTTGTTGAGCATGACGTTGAGCTCGCCGAAGGCTCCGGCGGTCTTGTCCACCGCCGCGCGCATTTCGTCGCGGCGGGTGACGTCCACCTTTGCCGTCACTGCCTCGCCGCCCTTCGAGCGGATGCGTTCGGCAACCTCGTCGCATCCCTCGAGATTGACGTCGCACAGGCCGACCTTCGCGCCCTGCGCCGCCCAGTATTCGGCGACCGCCGCGCCCATGCCCTGCGCTGCGCCGGTGATCAGGCAGCATTTCCCTTCAAGCCGTTTCGGATCCATGATCTCCTCCTCTTGCCCGCCCCGCCCGAGCGACGTGGCCGCTAGGGAGTTGCACATACTCCGGGCCGGGATTGAAACGGACACTTGTCCAGAATGGATATTTGCGGGCGCGATCGCCGGGCGTCCCGCGCTCTCCTCTAGCCTGCCTCTATGGGGCGTTCGACGAGCGCCGGCTCGAGGTCGGCGAGCGGCCGGTAGGCGGGATTCCCCGGCAAGCCGGGCTTGCGCGAGGGGGTCGCCACCCAGTCGCCGCGCCTCGGAACCTCGGCCAGCCCGATCGGAAAGATCGTCAGCCGGCCGTCCGGGGCGATCCGGAGGCGCAGGAAATGCCTGTAGCCGTTCAGCCGCATCGCGCTGAAGGCGTCGTTGTGGCTCATGTCGAGCCAGCGGCAGGCCACGAGCAGATAGATGCCGAAGACCAGGCCGCCGGCGGCGCCGCCCGCCGGCACGATCTCGACGGCCCGCGCGAATGCGAGGTGCCAGAAGCCCGCCACCCCGAGCCGGGCGTTCACGGCCGAGAAGGCTTCGGTCACGGCGAGAAGCGCAAGCATGTGCGCGCAGCCGTGCAGGAAGCTGGCGACATGGATGCGTGGTCGCTTCCAGCCTTCCTGGTAGCCGAAATAGCCGAGAATGCCGCAGCAAAGCCCGATCAGGACGAGGATGTAGGCTGATGGCCCTTGTGCGTTCGCGAGTGCGAAGGAGAGAAGGAAATACACCCCGCCGATCAGCAGCGCGAAGTCCCAGTTGGTGACGGGAAAGAGGAGGTTTCCCGAAAGCAGCTTCCGGCTCTGCTTGCGGGAGGGATAGCAGGCTTCCGCGTCGCGGGGCGCGTGACCAGCGCCCGGATCGGTCTTCAGCGACAGCTTTGCCTTTCGCCCGATCCACTCCATCTCGATCTCGTCCTTGAGCTGGTGGGTGGGGTGGAGAAACGCCCCGCCGCCGCCCGACGTGATGAACTGGGTACCGTCGTCGCCGCTGTAGCGGCTGTAGTGGTGCGTGTCGCCTGAAAGCACCACGGCGATCCTGTGCCCCCTGTCCGCGTTGCGGGCGAGCCAGCCGAGATAGTCGAGAGCGGCGCGCGCGTCGTCGCGCTCCTGAAGGTAGAGCCATCCCGGTTCCGGCCCGCAAAGGATGACGTTGCTGCCTTCCGGCATCCGCGCCGCCATCGCCATGAAGTACTCCTTCTGCGGCTGGTCGATCTCGTCGCCGAGCTGCGTGTCGGAACACCAGATCCACCATTTCTCCGTCAGCTGCAGGGCGAAGTAGCTGCGCCGCTGCCGCGACCGCCATGCGCCGAGATGCAGCCGTTCCTTGCGCGAGAAGAGGGCGAGGAACTGGACGAGGCCGTCATACCAGTCGTGGTTGCCGGGAATTGCATAGACGAGCGGCCCCTCGTCGGAGTCCGGTGCCGGATCGGGAAAGGCCCAGTCGTAGGGATCGCGCAGGCGGCGGCGGTAGTTCTCCCGCGAGGCGAGGGGATAGACCTCGTCGCCTCCCATGACGAGAAGCGAGCCGCGCCGGGTTTCCTCGCCGCCGGTCGGCAGGGTCTCGCGGGCAAGCAGCGTCGCGATGGCGTAGGTGGCATCGAAGCCGTCCCCGAGATCGGCGACATAGTCCACCCAGAGGTTGCCCTCCGCGTCGCGCGGCAGGTCGAGCCGGGTGCGCTCGAACAGCTCCTCCTCCGGAACGGCGTCGAGCGCGGCGACCATGAGCCGCCGGTCGGCATATTGGCCGAACATGTCGGAGACGACGACCTTCAGCAGCAGGCGGGCGAGGAGCAGCGGATTGAACCAGCGGGTCATCCGCGGGTACTTGCGAAGCTCGTCGAGGGAGACGGGGGTGTCGCGCTCATGGGGCCACTCCGGCACTGTCGTTCATTCGTCGATCATGGCGGCGACGGCCCTTTCGGCAAGTGCCGCGATTGTCTTGGACGGGTTGAGGCCGATGGCGCGCGGCACGATCGAGCCGTCGAGCACGTAGAGCAGCGGGTGGCCGAAGACCCGCCCGGCATGATCGACCACGCCGGCCGAGGGGCTGGCCGCCATGCCGCAGCCGCCGAGCGGATGCGGCGTCACGAGGTTGCGCAGCACCGTCCATGTCGGCGGCACCACCGGATGCCCCCCGGTCGCCGCGCTCAGGCGCTCGTGCATCTCGATCAGTCCGTTCACCGTCGCCTCCGAGCGGCGGACGTCCCAGTCGAGCGCCAGCGCCCGCCGCCAGGGCGCATGCCAGAGGCGCGACAGGTAGAGCCGGCCGTTCGAGCCGTCGATCCCCTGTCCGAACCAGGGCATCATGCCGCCGAGCGCGTCCAGGCCTTCGAGCGCGTCGCGCAGGTGCCTGAGGAATTTTCTCTCCGGGCCGAACCTCCCGGCGCGCTTGATGCGGGCGTCGAGATAGTTCTTGATCACGTTCGGGAAGCCGCCGTCCTCGACGAAGAACCGGGCGCCCTTCTCGGAACCGTCGAGGAAGTCCACGGCACAGGTAATGGTCGGTCCGACCGACGGTTCGACCTTGCGGTCTCCGTAGAACGCAGGCGTCAGGAAATCGCCGTTGGAGCTCCAGTTGTGACCGAGATAGGCGCTGAGGTCGTGCAGCGTGCGGTATTCGTCGCGCGAGCGGAGCAATATCTCCGTCGACCCGAGCGACCCTGCCGCAAGCACAACGCGTTTCCCGACAACTTCCCGAGCGAGGCGGCGCCCGTCCCTCAGCTCGTCGTAGTGCACCCGCCAGCCCTCGTCGTGCGGAGAGACGTGGGTGGCGAGCGAAAGCGGCCTGATTTCCGCGCCGTCGCACTCGGCGGAGGCGAGATAGTTCAGGTCGAGCGCATTGCGCGCCTGCACGGGACAGCCGAGATCGCAGTTGCCGCAGTGAAAGCACGTGCCCTGTTCCTTGCCGAACCGGTTGACCTTGCTTCGCGAGTGCTTCGGGTTGACGGCGTCCGGCAGGGCGTATGACCAGTCGTCGCTGAACCGCACGGCGAGCTCGACCTTGCGGAAGCGCTCGCCCGCGCCGATGGCGTCGGCCGCCTGCCTGACGAGGTCGAAACGCGCGGTGAGCTGGCCGTCAGGTATCGGCGTCGGCGCCAGCATGTCCGCGACCTTCTCGTAGAAGGGCCGCAGGACGTCGTAGCTGATCTGCGAAGGCCAGCCGGCATTGAAAGCGGAGGGCTTCGCGTCGATGCAGACATTCGCGTAGATCAGCGAACCGCCGCCGACGCCGGCCCCCTGCGCCACCCACATGTCGTCGAGGAAGCGCATGTCGATCCAGCCATTGTGCTCCTCCGGCCTGTTCTGGTCCCAGATCCAGGCTTCCTCCCTGTCGCGCGGGTAGGTTTCGGGCGTCCACCTGCGCCCGCGTTCGAGCACGAGCACCGACCGGCCGGCGGCGGCAAGCCGGCAGGCCGCGACCGCACCTCCGAACCCGCTTCCGACGATCACGACGTCGTAGGTCACGTGCGCGCCTCCGACGGTTCGCCCTGAAGCGGGCGGCGCAGGACGTAGGTGCGCCAGAGCTCGCGGGCGAAGAAGGCGGAGAAGCGCGCCACGGCCTGCAGGCGCTCGCCGGCATCCCGGCAGCCCGTCGCGCGAAGGGTGCCGAGGAGGGCGCAGAGATCGAACAGGGTCAGCCGCAGGATGCCGGCAGCGATGACGGGTCCCGAGGCGTCGCCTTCGTGAAGGGTGACGTGCAGCGTCGTCGTCTCGCGCCAGGCCCGCCAGGGCGCTCCGACCCGGACGTACTTGCGGCCCGCGAACCAGTAGGACTTGCCCTCGCGGCGAAATCCGGTCTCGTAGACCATGTGCGTCGTCGCCGGATCGCCGCCCGGCGAGAACAGCCGGAAGGCGCCGGCCGTCGACGGCAGCGCGAAGCCGGCGCGCGGCGCATAGAGATGGCCGGTCAGGTCGCCCGCATGGTTCTCGTCGGCGACGAAGCGGCCGACGTCGCCTATGTCGATCGAGGCCTCGAGGACGAAGGGCATGGCAGCCGGATCGTCGTAGCCGGCACTCGGATCGCAGTTGCCGAAGGTTATGCGCCCGGTCATCCTTTCGCGGAACGCGATGCCCCGGCCGCGCTTCTGCATCCGCGTCGTTGCCGGCCCGAGCGCGACGCCCTTCGGATCCCTGCGGGCGAGGTACCGGCTGGCGTCGCGATAGCCGCTGTCCACCAGCGTCGACGTGTCGACCGCGCCGGCCACCAGCGACATTTCCGAGGGCGGCGGGAAGCGTGGCTCGACGAGGTGCAGCGCAATCGGCCGGTCGTGGCCGAAGGGCCTGTCGCCCGCCTCGATTCGCGCGTTCATCTCGGCGATCTGCGCAAACTGCCGATGCAGGGCCCCGAGCGCAGCAATCTCGTTCATCCAGACGAGTTGTCCCGCCGGGCCGTTCCGGAAGCGCGGCGGTCCGCCGTTCGGCCAGACGATCCAGAGCTCGCTTGCCCCTGCCTGCACGATTGCCGTCAGGTCGCACTGGCCGATCGGCGAGGCGTCCGAATAGCGGCGCCCCCCGGGGGCAGCCGGGGCGGAGGCCGTCGGCGAGTTCATCCCGGCAAGCAGCAGTTCCGGCGACAGCTCCGGGCCCCGAAGCGAAACCGCGATGGCATCGTCCACGTCGCAGAACACGAAGCTCGCCGCTATGCCGTCGGCCCGGCCCACCTTCGCGACGTCGATGCCGAGTTGCGGGAGGATCCTGTCCCGGAGCGCGTCGACATTGCCGCTTGCGCCGCGAGTGCGGAGCCTGAGATGGTCCCGGATCGTTCGCGGCGCCAGGATGTCGGCGAGGTCGATGTTGCGCCAGCGCCGGCAGAGCTCTTCCGGCGAATGACCCGAAAGGAGGGCGGCGAGGTTCATGGATCCCGTCGAGACGCCGCAGGCGTAGGAGAACCGCAGGCCCTCCTCGAAGAGCGCCTGGACGGCACCGGCCTGGTAGGCCACCCGCATTCCCCCTCCCGCCAGCACCAGCGCGCGCCCGTTTGGCGCATCGGGCGCGATCGCCGGACGGAAACTCGACCGGTTCGCCGCGGCGGAAGTCATTCCTGGTGCCTCCCGGTCATCGGTTGCCCCGCGCCTTCAGCGCCATTCGGTAGAACCAGTAGGCCATTGCAGTCCATTCTGTCGCCGACAGCGCGAGACGTATCCGGTTCAGGCTGGCCATCCGCTCAAGGAGGGGCCGGAGGTGCTGCGCCGGATCCGCGACCCCGGCCGCAAGCGACCGGTCGAGAGGCAGGGCGAGCGCGCGGGTCGCGAGCATCGCCGCGACGATTGCGGCCAGGACGACGACGGGGACGAAACGTAGCCCGGAGAACCATTCGGACAGGAGCATCAGCACCGCGCAGGCGAGCATCGCCAGGCTTATCCATGCGAAGATGCCCGAAGTGGCGCTGGCCTGCGCGGAGAAGAGGGCGCGATAGACTTCGGCGGACAGCGCGGCCTCGGGCGGCGCGGTGCCGAACACCAGCAGGAGCCCGGCGCCGAGATGGATGGAAGCGCCGAGGAGCAACAGGACGTTCGTCAGCAGGATCGTTCGCGGCACGTCAGTCCTCCCGGGGCGCCCGAAGCCTCGATTGTGCCTGGAAGGCCTGTGCCTTCCGGGCGCGGCTTCCTTTCCGGCCCGGGTGCCGGAGGCTGCGGAAAGTTCATGCGGGGTCCCCTCGGTTTTCCCGTCGCGACGCCTTAGCCCTTGCCCAGTTCGTCGATGATCAGCGGGAAGTTGTCATTCGCCGCGTTCTTGCCGATGAAGACGTCGAGATGCCCGTAGCCTGCGAGTTCGTAATAGGCGTGCCGGCCCGGCGCATGGTGATCAAGGAAATCGAAGGTGCGCGCCTGGCTGTCCGGCACGAAGCACCTGTTCAGCTCGCCGGCGAGGAAGACGAAGCGGGCCTCCGTGCGCGGCGCCTGCGCGACGAGATTGCGCGGCAGTTCGTCGTAGCGCCCGCTGGAGACGAGATGTCCTGCCTCGATGCAGCTGCCCATCTCGCGGAAGAAGCTCATCGGCACGTGGGCGAACTCTCCCTTCAGCCATTCGTGCGTGGCATCGTCGAGGTTCTCGTGCCTCCAGAGCGTGGGAAAGCCGGCACCGAACGTGAAGCTCGAATGCTTGCAGACGGCATTGCCGCATTCGTGGTGGATGGCGCGCACCCACCAGTCGACCGCCGCTGGCCAGCCGCGCGGCGCCGAAATGCCCCATTGCGGGTTGAGATAGACCATGTATCGACCGATGCTGTTGGTGGCGTAGCGCGACTTCAGCCGCGCGAGTAGCGGCACCACCGGATGCAGGGCAACCGCGTTGCTGACGATCGTCGTGACTTCCGGCAGCAGGCCGGCGACCGCCGACATCATGAAGCTTGTCGAACCCTGGCAGTGGATGACAGCCTTGAGGGTCGTCGCTCCGGTCCGCTCCAGAATGGTGCGAACGGCCGCCGGATGATCGTGCACCGCCGCGTCCTCCAGCGTCCACTCGTTCGGAGGCAGGTCGATGCTGGCGCGCCAGTTGAGAAGCCACACGTCGTAGCCCGCCTCCAACAGGGCGTCGACGAAGGTCGTCTCGAGCGGCGGCTCGAAGATGTGCGACCGAACGCCGGCGCCGTGCACGACCACGACCGGACCGAGCGGCGCGCCGGAATCCTTGCTGCAGCGAACCATGTTCAGCGAAAGCCCGTCGCGCGCAGTGAAAGTCACGACTTCGCGCCGCGTTGACGGATGCATGACTTCCTCCCCTCGAAATCGGGGAAATTCTACACCGGGACTTTCTGTAATTCAAGTTGTGCTGAATATAGATACGCTAGTATTGATTGAACGCATTGCGTTATATGTAAATTTGAATATAGAAGAAGCTAAATTAGATGAAAATTCTGAGAGTATCTTGCGTGCGACATCGCCCGCCCCCTGCGAGGCGGGCCGCGGCCACCGTCCTGGATGCCGCGGCCCCTTCCCGGGAGGGGGTGTCAGCCCCCGGTAAAGAAGGCGTAGCGAAGTATGAAGAGCGCAGCGACCACCCATGCGGCCCCGTGCACCTCGCGCCATCGCCCGGTGGCCGCCTTGAGCACGACGTAGCTGATGAAGCCGAAGGCGAGGCCGTTGGCGATCGAATAGGTGAAGGGCATCACCAGCGCCGTCAGCGCCGCCGGCGTCGCCTCGGTGATGTCGCCCCATTCGATATCGACAAGTTCGCGCATCATCAGGCCCGCGACATAGAGCAGTGCCGGCGCCGTTGCATAGGCCGGCACGGCCGCCGCCAGCGGTGCGACGAAGAGTGCGGCCAGGAACATCAGCGCCGCCACGATTGCCGTCAGTCCCGTCCGCCCGCCGGCCTGGACGCCGGATGCGCTCTCGACATAGGCGGTGGTGCTCGACGTGCCGATCAGCGAGCCGGCGAGGATGGCGAAGCTGTCGGCGAAGAGCGCCCGGCCGAGATTGTTCGGCTTGCCTTCCGGCAGGAGTCCGGCACGCTTTGAAATGCCGATCAGCGTGCCTGTCGCATCGAACACCTCGACCAGCACGAACACCATGATGATGTGGATGAAGCCCGTCCCGAGGACACCCATGATGTCGAGATGGAAGAAGGTCGGCGAAAGGCTCGGCGGCATCGACACGACGCCGGTGAACTTGCTGACGCCGAGGAGGATCGAGAGGACGGTCACCGCGAGGATGCCGATCAGGATCGAGCCGCGCACCTTCATGGCGTCGAGCGCCGCGATGATGAAGAAGCCGAGGATCGACAGCATCGGGCCGGTCTCGTTGAGATGGCCGATGCCGACGAGGGTCGCCGGATTGTCGACGACGATCTTTGAACTGGTGAGTGCGATGATCGCCAGGAACATGCCGACACCGGCGGCGATCGCGTTCCTCAGCGAATGCGGAATGCCGGCAACGAGCCACGAGCGAATGCCGGTGACGGTCAGGATCAGGAAGATCGAGCCCGAGATGAAGACCGCGCCCAGCGCCTGCTGCCACGTGTAGCCCATCGCCGCGACCACCGTGAACGCGAAGAACGCATTCAGGCCCATTCCGGGCGCGAGCGCGATCGGCCAGTTTGCGACGGCTCCCATGATGAAGGAGCCGAGAGCGGAGGCGAGGCAGGTCGCGACGAACACCGAATTGCGGTCCATCCCCGTCGTAGACAGGATCTGCGGATTGACGAAGATGATGTAGGACATCGTCAGGAACGTCGTCAGTCCCGCGATGACCTCCATGCGCACGCTGGTGCCGTGCTTTTCCAGATGGAACAGTTTGTCGAGCATTGATCCTCCCTGCGGCTTGAAATCCCGGAACCTCCGGCTTGCGCGCAAGGCGACACGCCGCGCGCATCGGGATGCGTACGGATCTAGCCCCGGCACTGGAGGAACCTCCCGGTCTCGGCCGCCGCTCCCCGCAGCAGCCGACGGTCCGCCATTGTGGAGAGACCGGCCGGCCCGGACAAGCCGGTGATTGCCCGCAATCGGGACGAAGCTGTTTCAGGAAAAGCGGACCAATGGCGCCGTCGCAGCGGGTCCCCGGCCGGCAAGGGCCCGCTGCATGTACCGGGGCAACCGAAGCCGACGATTCCCCCAACAAATCTTGAAAGTCCTTTTGGCGCTTCGCGGCTTCTATGTCCCGGAAATCTTGAAATAATGGTGCGCTGGATGTCGCGCCGCGCCGGGAGGCCGGGCACGTCGGGGGAGGTTGCCGGAAATCCTTGCCGTCCGTGTCCGTTGCAGCGCAGAGTGCTTTCTTGCAACCGGTCACTTCGGGAGTTGAGACCACATGCCTTCAGACAGACGACCATCGGTCCGCCGGACGATCCGCTTCCTCCTGAACGATGAACTGGTCGAGCTCGATTCCGTCGAGCCCGGAGAGACCCTGCTCGACTACCTGAGGCTCGGGCAGCGCCTGACGGGAACCAAGGAAGGCTGCGCGGAAGGCGATTGCGGTGCCTGCACCGTGCTCGTCGGCCGGTTGGCCGGCGGCGAGATCGTCTATGAGACGGTCAATGCCTGCATCCGCTTCGTCGGCTCGCTCGACGCCACCCATGTGGTAACCGTCGAGCACCTGGCCTCTGCAGGGGCGCTGCATCCGGTACAGCAGGCGCTGGTCGACGAGCACGGCTCGCAATGCGGCTTCTGCACGCCGGGCTTCGTCATGTCGCTCTATGGCCTCTGGCTGGCGACCGAAAAGCCCAACGGCCGGCAGATCGAGAAGGCCCTGCAGGGCAACCTCTGCCGCTGCACCGGCTATGCGCCGATCGTGCGCGCCGCCGAGGTCATGGGCCGCGTGAGGCCGGACGCGTCGACGGACCGCCTGACGGCCATGCGCGAGCGCGTCAGGGACGAACTTCACCGGCTTGCGGACGGTGCCCGCGTCGAGGTCGGGCGCGTCGTCGTGCCGGCCGATGTCGACGATCTCGCGGCAGTCCTGGAGGAGAGCCCGGACGCGACCATCGTCGCCGGCGCCACTGATGTCGGCCTCTGGGTGACGAAGCAGATGCGTGACATCGCGCCGGCCGTCTTCATCCGGCACCTCGCCGACCTTCATCGCATCGAGGAGAGCGACGACGGCATCCGCCTCAATGCCTGCGTCACCTATACCGAGGCCTTCTCGGCCCTCGCGCGCACGCTATCCGGCGATGGCTGCCTTCTGGGATCGCATCGGCGGCGAGCAGGTCCGCAACATGGGAACGGTCGGCGGCAACATCGCCAACGGTTCGCCGATCGGCGACAGCCCGCCGCCGCTGATCGCGCTCGATGCCGAACTGACGCTCAGGAAGGGCGATGCCCGGCGAACGATCCCGCTCGAGGATTTCTTCATCGACTACGGCAAGCAGGACCGGTCGCCCGGGCGAGTTCGTCGAGAGCGTCTTCATACCGGCGCTTCCCGAAGGCGACAGGTTCGCCGTCTACAAGATATCCAAGCGGCGGGACGAGGACATCTCGGCGCTTTGCGGCGCGTTCCGCGTCACCCTCGACGGTAACGGCACGGTTACCGCCGCCCGCATCGCCTTCGGCGGCATGGCGGCGACGCCGAAGCGGGCGAAGACGGTCGAGGCAGCTCTCGTCGGCAAGCCTCTCACGCTGGAGACGGCGGAGGCCGCGCGGGGTTCCTTCGACGCCGACTTCCAACCCCTCAGCGACTGGCGCGCGACCGCCGAATACCGGATGCTGGCGGCAAGGAACCTCCTGTCCCGGTTCGTGCTGGAGGCGGGTGGCGAGAAGGCGCAGATTCAGCGCCACGAACTGGCGGAGGCCTGAGGACATGGACAAGCACAATCCCGGGATCGAGTTGAAGACGGTCGATCGAGGGCGGAGTCAACGCCGCCCGCCGGCACGATTCCGCCCACAAGCATGTCACGGGACTTGCCGAATACATCGACGACATGCCCGAGCCTGCCGGCACGCTGCACGCCTGTCTCGGTCTCTCGACCGAGGCGCATGCCGACATCGTCTCGATGGATGTCGAGGCGGTTCGCTCCGCCCCCGGCGTCGTCGCGGTGCTGACGGCGGCGGACGTGCCGGGCGTCAACGACATCTCGCCGACCGGCCGCCACGACGAGCCGGTGCTTGCCGAGGGGCGCGTCGAGTTCCACGGCCAGCCGATCTTTGCCGTGATCGCCGGGACGCGCGACGCCGCCCGGCGGGCGTGCGGGCTGGCGCGCGTCGAGTACCGGCCCCGTCCCGCCTTCACCGACGTCGTCGAGGCGGTGGCGGGCGGCTGCCCGATGGTCGCCGACCCGCTGACCCTGCAAGCGCGGCGACGCGCCGCAAGGCGCTCGAGAGCGCGCCGCGGCGCATCCGGGGCGAGATGCGCATCGGCGGACAGGACCACTTCTACCTTGAGGGCCAGATCGCCATGGCGATCCCCGGCGAGGACGAGGAGGTCACCGTCTGGTCGTCCACGCAGCACCCGAGCGAGGTCCAGCACATGGTCTCCCATGCGCTCGGCGTGGCATCGAACGCCGTCACGGTGCATGTGCGGCGCATGGGCGGCGGCTTCGGCGGCAAGGAAACGCAAGGCAACCAGTTTGCCGCGATCGCCGCGATCGCCGCCAAGAAGCTCAACCGGGCGGTCAAGATCCGGCCGGACCGCGACGACGACATGATCGCGACCGGCAAGCGCCACGACTTCCATTGTGCCTATGACGTCGGTTTCGACGACGACGGCCGCATCCTCGCCGTCGATGCCACCTACGCCGCGCGCTGCGGTTTTTCCGCCGACCTCTCCGGTCCCGGTCACCGACCGGGCGCTCTTCCATGCAGACAATTGCTATTACTTCCCCGACGTGCACCTCGCCTCGAAGCCGATGAAGACCAACACGGTCTCGAACACGGCTTTCCGCGGCTTCGGCGGCCCGCAGGGGATGGTCGGCGGCGAGCGCATGATCGAGGAGATCGCCTACGCGCTCGGCAAGGATCCGCTGGAGATCCGCAAGGTCAATTTCTACGGCGGCGAGGGTTCCGGCCGCGACGTCACGCCCTACCACCAGACGGTCGAGGACAACATCGTCGCCCGCATCGTCGAGGAACTCGAGGCTTCCTCCGACTATCAGGCACGGCGCAAGGCGATCGTGGAGGAAAACGCGAAGAGCCGGGTGATCAGGCGCGGCATCGCCCTCACTCCGGTGAAGTTCGGCATCTCCTTCACGGCCACCTGGTACAATCAGGCGGGCGCGCTCGTGCACGTCTACCAGGACGGCTCGATCCACCTGAACCACGGCGGCACCGAGATGGGGCAGGGCCTCTACACCAAGGTCTCTCAGGTGCTCGCCGACGAGTTCCAGGTCGACCTCGACCACGTTCGCGTGACCGCCACGACGACCGGCAAGGTGCCGAATACCTCGGCGACGGCGGCATCGTCTGGCTCTGACCTCAACGGCATGGCCGCCGCCAACGCCGCCTTGCAGATCAAGGAGCGCCTCGTCGCCTTCGCCTCGGAGAAATGGGGCGTGCCGGCCGATCACATCGAGTTCGTGCCGAACCACGTGCGCGTCGGCAACCACCTCGTGCCGTTCCCCGACCTGATCAAGGCTGCCTATCAGGCGCGCGTGCAGCTGTCGGCAGCCGGCTTCTACAAGACCCCGAAGATCCACTGGGACCGCGATACCGGCAAGGGCCGGCCGTTCTTCTACTTCGCATACGGCGCTGCCGTCTCCGAGGTTTCCGTCGATACGCTGACCGGCGAATACATGGTCGAGCGCACCGACATCCTCCACGACGTCGGCCATTCCCTGAACCCCGCGATCGACTGCGGCCAGATCGAGGGCGGCTTCGTGCAGGGCATGGGCTGGCTGACCACCGAGGAGCTGTGGTGGGACGACCGGGGACGCCTCAGGACGCACGCCCCCTCGACCTACAAGATCCCTCTCGCCTCGGACCGGCCGAAGATCTTCAACGTGACGCTTGCCGACTGGTCGAGGAACCGGGAGGCGACGGTCCGCCGTTCGAAGGCAGTCGGCGAGCCGCCCTTCATGCTGGCGATGTCGGTTTTCGAGGCCCTCTCGATGGCCGTCGCCTCGGTCGCCGACTACCGCGAGTGCCCGCGCCTCGATGCGCCGGCGACGCCCGAGCGCATCCTCATGGCGGTCGAGCGGCTCAGACAGAAGAGGCCATGACGCTGACGTCCGGCAGGCTCAGACGCTTTGCGAGCGACCACCGGCCGCTCGTCAGGATCGAGGTGACGGAGGCGAAGGGCTCGACACCGCGCGAGGCGGGCGCGTGGATGCTCGTCGCGGCGGACGCGACCTTCGGCACGATCGGCGGGGGCCAGCTGGAATTCATGGCCATCGATCGAGCCCGCGCGATCATCGGCGGCGAGGATGCCGGCCTGGAGATGTCGGTTCCACTCGGCCCCGACATCGGCCAGTGCTGCGGCGGCCGGGTGGGCCTCCGCTTCGAACGCATGGACGAACACGGGCTCGGCCGGCTCGAAGACGCCGCCGAAGCCCGTGAAAGGGCCGACCCGCATGTCTATGTCTTCGGCGCCGGCCATGTCGGCCACGCGCTCGCCGAGGCCTTTGCACCGCTCCCCGTCCGTCCGGTCCTCGTGGAGACCCGCGCCGAGGCGCTCGCCGATCTCGGAGACGAAACAGGCAAATGCCTGACCGCCGTGCCGGAAGCGGTTGTCGGGGAGGCGCCGCCGGGCTCGGCCTACCTCATCCTCACGCACGACCATTCGCTGGATTTCCTGATCGCCCGCGCCGCGCTCGCACGCACGGATGCCGCCTATGTCGGGATGATCGGTTCGAAGACCAAGCGGGCAACCTTCGAGCGCTGGTATGTCCGCGACGCCGGCGGCGATCCCTCCGACTTCGCAAGGCTGGTCTCGCCGATCGGCGGCTCGGAGCTTCGCGACAAGCGTCCCGCGGTCATAGCGGCGCTCGCCGTTGCGGAAGTGCTGCGCGCCGTCCTCTAGCTGTGAGCAAGTCCAGCAAAAGTGCGAAACGGATTTGCGTCCGGAATTGCGTAACAACCACGAGATGAAGCATTGAAGGCGGTTCTCTCTTCACCGGAAATGTTCTAGGCACCGGCCCCCTTCGCCGGTCCGGCGCGGTCCTCCTTCAGGATTTCCCTTATCATGCGCTGGCATCGCTCCACCATGAAGTCGATGAAGAGCCGGAGCTTGGGATCCTGGAAGTTCTTGTGCGGGAAGATCGCCGCGAACTGCGCCGGAACCGGCGGCGTCTGCTCCAGGATCGGTACCAGCGCGCCGGAACGCAGGTGCTGCTCGATCTCGAAGCGCGGCTTGTTGACGATGCCGCGACCGCTGAGCGCCCATTCCGTCAGCACGTCGCCGTCGTCGGAATCGAACGGGCCCTCGACCTCGAACTTCTGCGGTCCGTCGGCGGTCTGCAGCGTCCAGAAATATTCCTTCGAACCGGGGAAGCGCAGCAGCAGGCAGGCGTGGTCGTCGCTGATCAGGGCGCCGGGCGTCAGGGGCTCGCCGTGCTTCGCCAGGTAGCCGGGCGAGGCCGCGAGAACACGCGCGCAGTCGGCGATGCCGCGCATGCGCATGTTGGAATTGGGCAGCGCGCCCAGACGGAAGGCGATGTCGATCGCCTCGCTCATCATGTCGACATTGTGGTCCGAGAGCCGCAGCCGCACCTCTATGTCCGGATAGCGGTCGCGAAACTCCGGAATGCCGGAGGCGATCAGCCTCCGGCCTACGCCGAGCGGCGCCGTCACCCGGATCACGCCCTTCGGCTTCTTGGAGACGAAGGCGACCGCCGCTTCCGCCTCGTCGACCGCCTCCAGTATCCGCAGCGCGCTCTTGTAGAGGATGCGCCCGTGTTCGGTCGGCGTCAGCTTGCGGGTCGTGCGGTTGAAGAGGCGCACGCCGAAATGCGCTTCCAGCTCCTTGATGCGGTTGCTCGCCACCGCCGGGGATATCCGCTGGTCGCGGCCGGCCGCCGACAGGTTTCCGAGCTCGACCACGCGCACGAAGACGCGGATATTGTTCAAATACGACATGGCAAATCGGATAGCATTATCCATATTTCTTTGAAAGTGATGCACGCTGCGAGCACTTTTTCCGGGGCCTTTCATCTGGCACACCAACGGGATATCCGGGAGGACTGCGATGTATGACGGCGTGACCAGCGATGGAGGCGGCAAGTCTTCGATGAACACCATCCTTCTGCGCGGCCGGCTGCTGACGTTTCTCGAATGCCCTTCGGGCATCGGCGACGCGGGGAGCCACCGCTACGAGAGCGACGGCGGGCTTCTCGTCGTCGACGGCAGGATCGCGAAGGCCGGGCCGTATGAGGCGGTGAAGGCGGCCGCGCCCGCCGGCGTCGCCGAGATCGACCACCGTCCGCACCTGATCATGCCGGGCTTCATCGATCCGCACATCCACTTCCCGCAGATGCAGGTCATCGGCTCCTGGGCCGGCAGCCTGCTCGAGTGGCTGAACACGTACACCTTCGTCGAGGAGCAGCGCTTCCGCGATCCGGACCATGCCGCGCGCATCGCAGTGCTCTTCTTCGACGAACTGGTCCGTCACGGCACGACGACGGCGGCCGCCTACTGCTCGGTGCACAGGGCTTCCGCCGAAGCCTTCTTCGCCGAGAGCCTGAGGCGGGGCATGTGCATGGTCGCCGGCAAGGTGATGATGGACCGCAACGCCCCCGAGGGGCTCTGCGACACGCCGCAATCGGCCTATGACGATACGAAGGCGCTGATTTCCGACTGGCACGGCCGGGACCGCAACCATGTCGCCATAACGCCGCGCTTCGCCATAACCTCCTCGCCCGAGGAACTGGAAGCGGCAGCGACGCTCGCACGCGAGTTCCCCGACCTGCACGTCCAGTCGCACCTCTCGGAGAACGAGGCCGAGATCGCCTTCACCCGCGAGCTCTATCCCGAGGCGATCGACTACACGGACGTCTATGCCCGCTACGGGCTTCTCGGCCGCAAGAGCCTGTTCGGCCACTGCATCCACCTGTCGAACCGGGAGGCGGGTGTGCTGGCCGAGAGCGGCTCGGTCGCCGTCTTCTGCCCGACGTCGAACCTCTTCCTCGGCAGCGGGCTCTTCGACTGGGGCCGGCTGGCTTCCGGCGCGGCGCCCGTCAGGATCGCGATCGCCACCGACGTCGGCGGCGGGACGAACTATTCGATGCTCAGGACCCTCGACGAGGGCTACAAGGTGATGCAGCTTCAGGGAGAGAGGCTCGATCCGCTGCAGAGTTTCTACCGCATCACGCTCGGCAACGCCCGTGCATTGTCGCTGGAAGACAGCATCGGCACGCTGGAGGAGGGCACCCACGCCGACCTCGTCGTGCTTGACGCCAACGCAACCCCGGCCATGCGGCTGAGGATGGAGACCGTCTCGACGCTGGAGGAGGAACTCTTCCTCATCCAGACCCTCGGCGACGATCGCGCCGTCGCCGAGACCTATGTCGCCGGCGTCCCCGCAAAGAGCGTGCTGGATGCGCAGCCGTACGACGGTGCAACCGCGCGGGTCGGCGGTGGCGAACGGCCCTGACCGGGCCCGTCGCCTCGCTCAGTCCCGCCTGCCGGCATGCTCGAAGCGCCCGCCGATGGCGCGCGTTATGTCCGCGGCGGCGGCGCTGACGAGCTCGCCGAACTCCGCGTCGCGGTGTCGGCCGACCCGAACCGTCGGCCCCGAAAGTGAGACCCCGGCAATCGCCTCGCCGAACTGGTCGAAGATCGGCGAGGCGATGCACCGCATGCCGAGTGTCCGTTCCTCGTCGTCGACCGACCAGCCGCGTTCGCGGGTCAGCCGCAGTTCCTTCCTCAGCAAGTCCGGATCGGTGATCGTTCCGGGCGTGAAGGCATCGAGCGGCCTTCCGTCGATCAGCGCGGCGGCCTTCCCGTCCGGCAGGAACGCGAGCAGCGCCTTGCCGATGCCCGAGGCATGGACCGGCCCGCGCGTGCCGGGCCGGAAGAAGGCGCGGATCGGCTCGTGGGTCTCGACCTGGCTGATGAAGACGACTTCCTCGCGGTCGATGATGGCGAGGTTGGCCGTCTCTCCGGTCGTCGTCATAAGCCGCTGCATCACCGGGCGGGCCTGTTCGACGAGCCGCGTGCGGCCGAGAAAGCTGCTGCCGATGCGAAAGGCCTCGATGCCGGTGTGCCAGAGCTGCGCCTGCTCGTCGAACTCGACCATGTCGTGCTTCTGGAGCGTCAGCAGAAGGCGGTACGCGGTTGAGGGCGACTGCCCCGCCTGCTCTGCGATCTCCGTCAGCGAAAGCCCGCCGCCGGCGGCGACCGTCTTGAGCACCACAAGGGCGCGGTCGAGCGACTGGACGAGATTGTCGCCGGTCTTCGTATTGAACGCCCGGGGGCGTCCCCGGGCCCTTCCGCCATGCGGTTTCGTTGCGCTCGCCATGGGCGGACCATACGCCGGAGGGCGCAGGCAAGTCAACGTTTCGAAAATATTTTGCGCCTGACAAAAAACAAGATAATCAATTAAAGACAGATATTTAAACCAGTAATTCATTTTTTGAAAAAGTTTTTCAAAAAAATTGCCGTTCGGGTCGTGCCGGCGTATCTTCGGTTTCGTTGAAATCCAGCCGCAGAGGTTGAATGCCATGTCGACACAAAACCCGATCTTCATTCCGGGACCGACGAACATTCCGGAACGCCTGCGCCGCGCCGTCGACTATCCTTCGATCGACCACAGGTCCGCGGCCTTCGCCGCGATCCTGCCGCCGGTGCTGGCGGGCGTGAAGCGCATCCTGCGGACCGGCGACGGCGAGGCCGTCGTGTTTCCCGCGACCGGCACGGGCGCCTGGGAGGCCGCCGTCACCAACACGCTCTCGCCCGGCGACAAGGTGCTGGCCGCCCGCCACGGCATGTTCTCGCACCGCTGGATCGACCTCTGCCGGCGCCACCGCCTCGACGTCGAGGTCGTCGAAGGCGAATGGGGGACCGGTGCGCCCGCCGCGGAATTCGAGCGTATCCTGAAGGCCGACGGGGCGCATCGGATCAAGGCCGTGCTCGCCACTCACAACGAGACCGCAACGGGCGTGCGCAGCGACATCGCCGCCATCCGCAGGGCGATCGACGAGGCGCGGCATCCGGCGCTGCTCTTCGTCGACGGCGTCAGCTCGATCGCATCGATGGACTTCCGGATGGACGAGTGGGGCGTCGACATCGCTGTCACCGGCTCGCAGAAGGGATTCATGCTTCCCCCCGGCCTCGCCATCCTCGGGCTCAGCCCGAAGGCGATCGAGCACTGTGCCACGGCCGCATGCCCGCGCGCCTTCTTCGATTTCCGCGAGATGCTGAAGAGCAACGCCGGCGGCGGGTTTCCCTACACGCCGCCCGTCAACCTGCTCCGCGGTCTCCGCGAGTCGATCGCGATGCTGGAGGACGAGGGGCTCTGCAACGTCTTCGCCCGCCACTTCCGCATCGCGGAGGGCGTTCGCAAGGCCGTCGACGCCTGGGGGCTGAGGCTGTGCGCGAAGGACCGGAACCTTTATTCCGACACCGTCAGCGCCATCGTCGTGCCGGCCGGCTGCAACGGGACGGAAGTGGTCAACCACGCGGCCGGGAAGTATGGCGTCGCCTTCGGCGTCGGTCTCGGCGAGGTCGCCGGCAAGGTCTTCCGCATCGGCCACCTCGGCAGCATGACGGACGTCATGGCGCTCGCCGGCATTGCGACGGCCGAGATGGTCATGGCCGATCTCGGCTTCCCGGTCCGGCTCGGTGCGGGCGTCGGTGCGGCCCAGGAATACTATCGCGCCAGCCGCAGCGTCGGGACTGCCTTGCCGGTCTGCGACGCCGCCTGAGGAGAGCCTGGAAATGGAAATCCCGAGCTACGACGATGTCGTCGCCGCGCACGAGCGCATCAGGCCTCACGTCCATCGCACGCCGGTGCTGACAAGCAGCTATCTCGACGATCTGACCGGCGCGAGACTGTTCTTCAAGTGCGAGAACTTCCAGAAGGCCGGCGCCTTCAAGGTGCGCGGTGCTTCGAACGCCGTCTTCGGGCTGAGCGATGCGCTTGCAGCAAGGGGCGTCGCCACGCACTCGTCCGGCAACCATGCGCTCTCGCTGAGCTATGCTGCAGGCCGCCGCGGCATCCCGGTCACCGTCGTCATGCCGCGCACAGCGCCGGAGGCGAAGAAGGCTGCAGTGCGTGGCTATGGCGGCACGATCGTCGAGTGCGAGCCGAGCACGACCTCGCGCGAGGCGGTCTTCGCCGGGGTGCAGGAACGCACCGGCGCCGAATTCGTCCACCCCTACAACGACCCGCGCATCATCGCCGGCCAGGCGACATGCGCGAAGGAGATCGTCGAGGACCTCGGCGAGCTCGACGCGGTGGTGGCGCCGATCGGCGGCGGCGGCATGGTGTCCGGCTGCTGCCTGACGCTCTCCGCCATCGCCCCGTCGACGCGGATCTACGCCGCCGAGCCCGAAGCGGCCGACGATGCCTGCCGCTCCTTCAGGGCCGGCCGCATCATCGCCGACGACGCCCCGGTGACGATCGCCGACGGCCTGAAGGTGCCGCTCAAGGACCTCACCTGGCACTTCGTCTCGCGCCACGTGACCGACATCCTGACGGCGGGCGAGGAGGAGATCGTCGAGGCCATGCGCCTCATCTGGCAGCGCATGAAGATCGTCGTCGAGCCGTCGAGTTCGGTGCCGCTGGCGACGATCCTCAAGAACCCCTCCGTCTTTGCAGGAAAGCGCGTCGGCGTCATCCTCACCGGCGGCAACGTCGATCTGAACCGGTTGCCGTGGATGGCGGCCGACTGAACCCGGGACCAATCAAGAGCAGGACATGACCATGAACGCAATGACCAGGAATGCTGCCGAGATCGTCGGGCTGACCGTCCCGGCGACGATCGGGATGCGGCTGGAGGACGTCCAGACGCCGGCGCTGATCGTCGATCTCGACGCCTTCGAGCGCAACGTGAAGCGGATGGGCGATTTCGCCCGGAAAATGGGCGTGCGTCATCGCGCACACGCCAAGACCCACAAGTCCGCCGACATCGCGCGCATCCAGATGGACCTCGGCGGCGCTGTCGGCGTGTGCTGTCAGAAGGTCTCCGAAGCCGAGGCGATCGTCGCAGGCGGCATCGGCGACGTGCTGGTCTCCAACCAGGTCGTCGATCCGCTGAAGATCGACCGGCTGGCGCAGCTTGCGGGGAAGGCCCGCGTCCTCGTCTGCGTCGACGACGCCGGCAACGTCGACGACCTGTCCGCAGCCGCCATGCGGCATGGAACCGCCATCGAGTGTCTCGTCGAGATCGACTGCGGTGCGGGCCGATGCGGCGTCGCCTGGGGAGAGCCGGTCGTGACGCTTGCCCGGAAGATCGCCGCGGCGCCCGGGCTGACCTTCTCCGGCCTGCAGGCCTATCAGGGCGCGGCGCAGCATGTCCACGACTACGCCGAGCGCAAGGCGAAGATCGATGCCGCCGTCGCCGAGGTGGCCAGGACGGTCCGCATGCTGAAGGCCGAGGGCCTCGACTGCGCGATCGTCGGCGGCGCCGGCACGGGCAGCTATTATTTCGAGGGCGGTTCCGGCGTCTACAACGAGATGCAGTGCGGCTCCTACGTCTTCATGGACGCCGACTATCAGCGCGTGAAGGACGAAACCGGCGCCTTCATCCACGAATTCGAGAACAGCCTGTTCATCTGGACCTCGATCATGTCGAAGACGAAGGCCGACAGGGCCATCTGCGATGCCGGGCTGAAGGCCCAGAGCGTGGATTCCGGTCTTCCGGTGATCTTCGGCCGCGACGACGTCGAGTACATCAAGTGCTCCGACGAGCACGGTGTCATCGCGGACCCGCAGAACGTGCTCAGGCTCAACGAGAAGCTCAGGCTCGTTCCCGGCCATTGCGACCCGACCTGCAATGTCCACGACTGGTATGTGGGCATCCGGGACGGCAAGGTCGAATGCCTGTGGCCCGTGACGGCCCGCGGCCTGGCCTGGTAGGGCGCCGCCATGCTGGTCGTCAGCGAGGAGGCGTGCCGCGAACTCGTCGGCCACGCCCAGGCTTTCGAAGCCGTCGAGGCCGTCTTCGCGGCGATGGCCCGCGGCGAGGCGCGGAACTTTCCGGTGGTCCGCGAGGCGCTGGGTCACGCGGACGCGCTCTACGGCTTCAAGTCCGGCTTCGACCGGGCTGGCGCTGTGCTCGGCCTGAAGTCCGGAGGCTACTGGCCGGGCAACGCGGCGCGCGGTCTCACCAATCACCAGTCCACCGTCGTCCTCTTCGATCCGGACACCGGCCGGCCGAAGGCGCTGGTCGCCGCCAACCACCTGACGGCCATGCGTACCGCGGCCGCCTCGGCGATCTCGATCCGCTATCTCGCTCGGAGGGATGCGAAGGTGCTCGGCATGGTCGGCGCCGGCTTCCAGTCGACGTTCCAGATGAAGGCGGCGCTTCGCCAGCGCGAATTCGAGAAGGTCGTCGGCTGGAACCCGCACCCCGAGATGCTTTCCCGGCTTGAAGCGGTGGCCCGCGAGGAAGGCGTTCCCTTCAGGGCAGTCACGCTCGAGGAACTCGGAGCCGTGGCGGACGTGATCGTCACGATCACCTCGAGCTTCGCGCCCCTCCTGATGCGCGCGCACGTTCGTCCCGGAACCCACATCGCCTGCATGGGCACCGACACCAGGGGCAAGCAGGAGGTCGAGGCGGCGCTCGTCGCCGATGCGGACATCTTCACCGACGAGATCGCCCAGGCGACCGCCATCGGCGAGTGCCAGCACGCCTTTGATGCAGGCCTCGTCAAGGCGGATGCGATCACGCCGATCGGTGCCGTCGTCAGCGGCGACCGGCCTGGCCGCAGGAATGGCGAAGCGGTCACGCTTTTCGACGGCACGGGCGTCGGGCTCCAGGATCTGGCGGTCGCCTCCGTCGCCTGCGATCTCGCGTTGAAGAACGGCATGGCGAAGCAAGTGGACCTTTGAACGGCGGCCCGTGGCGGGCACCCGAGGACAGCACCGGAGAGGCCCGCGCCACCCGCGCGGGCCTCTCTCGCTGTCCAGCGATCTCACGGCGGAGAGAGGCCCGGCCCGGAAAAGCGCCGGGCATGGTTGCAAGGGCATTGCCGAAGGAAAGCCGAATAGAAGAAAGGGCCCGGATCGCTCCGGGCCCCTTCGGTCGTTCGGCCGGCTGCCGTCTTCAGTGCCCGGCCTCGGCCGCCAGCGCCGCGGCGCGCACATCATGCGTGTCGTCCCGGGCGCCGTTGAAGAAGAGGTTGAGCAGGACTGCCGAGATCGAGGCGAGCAGGATGCCCGAGTCGATGAGGGGATAAAGTGCGTGCGGCATCCAGAGCTTGAAGTCCGGTGCGACCATGGGGATCAGCCCGAAGCCGACGGAGACGGCGACGATGTAGAGGTTCAACCGGTTCTCCTTGAAGTCGACGCCCGAGAGCACCCGCACGCCGGTCGCCGCCACCATGCCGAACATGACGAGCCCCGCACCGCCGAGCACCGCCGTCGGCAGGGCGTCGACCAGCGCTCCGATCTTGGGCACGAGGCCGAGCACCACCATGATCGCGCCGCCCGCGACGCAGACATAGCGGCTCTTGACGCCGGTGACGCCCACGAGCCCCACGTTCTGCGAGAAGCTCGTGTAGGGGAACGTGTTGAAGATCGCGCCGATCACCGAGCCGAGCCCGTCGGTGCGCAGGCCGGCCGTCAGGGCGCTGCGCGTCAGCGGCTTTCCCGTCATCTCCTCGAGCGCCAGGAACATGCCCGTCGACTCGATCATCACGACGATCATCACGAGTACCATGGTCGCGATCATCACCGGATCGAAGATCGGCACACCGAAGCGGAAGGGCGTGACGAAGGCGAACCATCTGGCATCGGCGACATGGCCGAAGTGCATCATGCCCATCAACGCGGCGGCGACGGCGCCCGTGACGATGCCGACCAGCACGGCGATGTTGCTGAAGAAGCCCCTTGCGAAGCGCGACACGCCGAGGATGACCGCGAGCACCAGCGCGGAGATCGTGATGTTGGCCGGGGTGGCATAGAGCGGGTTCGGCTGGGAGGCGGCGAGCTTCAGTCCCTGCGGCACCGGCGGCACGTGCGAGCCGGCCTGGCCGGCGAGCGCGGAAACGGCCTTGAGCCACTCCGCCTGCTGTGGATCGACGACCTTCGGCGCCGTCGGTCCGACCTGCAACCCGAAGATCCAGTCGATTCCGATGCGCATCAGCGTCACGCCGATGACCAGGATGATGGTGCCGGTGACGACCGGCGGGAAGAATCGAAGTATGCGGCTCATCACCGGCGCGAGCAGCATGGCGATCAGCCCGGCGCCCATCAGCGCGCCGAAGATCATGCGCGCTCCCTCGACGCCCGGATGCACGAGCGCGATGGAGATCATGGGGCCGACGGCGGCGAAGGTGACGCCCATCATCACCGGCAGGCGGATGCCGAAGAGCGGCGTGCAGCCCAGCGACTGGATGATCGACACGATGCCGCAGGCGAAGAGGTCCGCGGAAATAAGGAACGCAACCTGCTCGGGTGCCAGGTGCAGGACACGGCCGATGATCAGCGGCACGGCGATGGCGCCGGCGTACATCACGAGCACGTGCTGGATGCCGAGCGTCAGAAGACGGCCCGGCGGCAGCATCTCGTCGACCGGATGACAGGTCTCGGACATTGAATTCCTCCCTTTTGGATCGAGGCGCCGGCGGCAATCGGGCCACCGGCTGCGAGGCGGTCGTCAGGCTCCTCCCGCACGACCGGCCTCCCGAAGCTCCGCCGCTCGCGGCGAAGCGGCCTGTTAGCGGCCCCGCGGGCCGGCAGTCAGTTTCATGTGACGGTTGACGTCCTTGTAGAGCAGGTAGCGGAACGGGCCCGGCCCGCCGGCGTAGCAGGCTTGCGGGCAGAAGGCGCGCAGCCACATGAAGTCGCCCGCCTCCACTTCCACCCAATCGTTGTTGAGCCGGTAGACGCCCTTGCCCTCGAGCACGTAGAGACCGTGCTCCATGACATGCGTCTCGGCGAAGGGGATCGAGCCGCCCGGCCCGAATGTCACGATGGTCACGTGCATATCGTGGCGCATGTCGGCGGGGTCGACGAAGCGCGTCGTGGCCCATCTGCCTTCCGTGCCGGGCATCGGCGTCGGAGCGATGTCGGCTTCGTTCACCACGAATGCCGCCGGCGGGTCGATGCCGTCGACCGCCTCGTAGGCCTTGCGGATCCAGTGGAAGCGCGCGGGTTCCTGCCCCCGGTTCGTCACGGTCCACCGGGCTGCGGGCGGAACGAAGGCATAGCCGCCCGGCGCCATGGTGTGCGTGCTGCCGGCGAGCGTCAGCGTCAGTTCGCCCTCGACGACGAAGAGCACGGCTTCGGCTTCCGGATCCGGCTCCGGCCGCTCGCTGCCGCCGCCCGGCAGAACCTCCATGATGTACTGGGAGAACGTTTCGGCGAAGCCGGAGAGCGGACGGGCGATGATCCACGCACGCGTCTTCTCCCAGAAGGGCAGGGCGCTGGTGACGATGTCGCGCATCACGCCCTTGGGAATGACCGCATAGGCCTCGGTAAAGACCGCCCGGTCGGTCATGATGTCCGTCTGCGGCGGGTGGCCGCCATGCGGCGCGTAATATGTGCGGCGCCGGGCGGGGACGCCCTGTCCGGCGGGCAGCATCTCTTCGAGGCGAAGCCGGGCGATCCTCTCGACCTGCGCGCAGGCGCTCTCGAACTCGGCGTCGCGCGAGTTCTCCAGCCGCCGTTCGAACGCGGCGAGGATCTGCTCCTTGCCGAGCCCCCGGACGGCGATGATGAAGGGAAAGCCGAATTTCTCGACATACTCCGCGTTCAGCCGGGTGAAGCGCGCGCGCTCGTCGTCCGTGAGCGCGTCGAGCCCCGCGGAAGCTTGCTCGGCCGTCGATTCGGCGGTCAGCCGCCGCGCTGCCGCGAGCTTCCCGGCAAGGTCCGGGTGGGACCTCAGTACCGCCAGCCGGTGCTCGGGTCCGGCCGTACGAAACGCGGCGCACATGGCTTGGTGCAATCCGCCGGCGGTGTCCCCGGCAGCGCCGAGACCGGCGTCGAAGACGGCTTCGGCGATCCAGGGCGAGTGCTCGAAGACCGAGCCGAAGCGCTCGACGAAGCGTTCCCGTCCCATCTCGGAAGGCCGCTCGCCGCGTCCCGTTGCCGGATTGACGTTCATCCGCCTGCTCCTCTCCCGAAAGCTGATCTCTTTACGATATCTCAAACCAATGCCCATGACTTTCAAATTTATTTTGAATAACCTTTCTGCCAGCCGCCCTTACAACGGGCCGGCGCATGCGAGAGGATCGGGCGAAACGGAACGAGGAGCAGACGATGAGCGAGACGAGCGGCTATCTCACGACCCATGTGCTGGACACCGCGCGCGGCGTTCCCGCGCGGGGGATATCGATCGAACTCTATCTCCTCGAGGGCGATGCCCGCCGGAAGATCGCTCATGCGGTGACCAACGGCGACGGACGCACGGATGCGCCGCTGATCCCGAGGGGCGGGATGTCGGCCGGCGTCTACGAACTGGTTTTCGCCGTCGGCGACTACTACGGTTCGGTCGGCAGCGGCCCGGCCTTCCTCGATGTCGTCCCGATCCGCTTCGGAGTTGCGGATCCAAACGAGCACGTGCACGTCCCGCTGCTCGTCTCCGGCTTCGGCTACTCCACCTACAAGGGAAGCTAGTGGTGCGGTCCTGACAGGTGATACCATCTGTCGGGAAAAATCGCCCCGCCAGATCCATGGCTTGTGGGCTGACTTTTCCAGACGGACGGGTACCGTCTGTTCGGGTCGGGCCACTAGGACGGCAGTTCCTGCAGTGCGGCCGGCTCCCCGTGGAGCGCGGCCTGGCACCCTTCCAGCATGTGGTCGATGAAGAGGCGCGCCTTGGGGTCCTGCAGGCGCTTGTAGCGGTAGACGCAGGAAAACGGCAGGCTGGTCGGCGGCGTGGCCGTCGCGACCGGTACGAGCCGGCCTGCCGCTATCAGCGGGCCCACCTCGTAGAGCGGCTTGTTGACGATGCCGCAATCGGCCAGCGCCCAGGCCGTCAGCACGTCACCATCGTCGGATTCCAGCGCGGCGTCGAGGTCGTATCGCTTCGGCGCGCCGTCGACCCGCAGCGTCCAGAAGAACTCGCTGGCGCCGGGATAGCGCAGCAGGAGGCAGGCGTGGCCACCGGCGGCGATGTCATCGCCGGACTCCGGCTTGCCGTGCCGGGCGACATAGGCCGGCGAGGCGCAGAGCACGCGCTCGAAGTCGAAGATATGCCTCAGCCGAAGTTCCGAGTCGGATAGCTCGCCGAGCACGAAGGCAAGATCCAGCCCCTCGTTGGCGAGGTCGATCTTCCGGTCGGAGAGGCGCAGCCGGACGTTGATGTCCGGAAACCGGGCCTTGAAGCCGGGGATTTGCGGCGCGATCAGCTTCTTGCCGAGCCCGAGCGGCGCCGCGACGAAGAGCGTGCCCCTGGGACTGGCGGTGATCTCCGCGATCTGGCCCTCGACCTCCTCGATCGTCTCGAGGATTCGCGTCGCACCCCGGTAGAAGACTTCGCCCTGCTGCGTCGGCCGGAGGCTGCGCGTCGTCCGGTAGAAGAGGCGCACACCCAGATGCTTTTCCAGCTCGGAAATCCGGCTGCTCGCGACAGCCGCGGAAACGCGCAGGTCCCGCCCCGCGGCCGACATGCTGCCCAGCTCGTAGACCCGCACGAAGGTTTCGAGATTGCGGACATATGCCATGGGAAGCGTTTTTCGGATTTTCTTGAAAGAGATTAGACTTTATCGGCGTTTCTTGAAGAAGGCAATTTTGCCATTAAGAGGCGACAAGTGGAGGTATACCCATGTACGAATTCGCCATTGCATCGGAATGGCTGGCCTTTGCGGTGCGCTGGCTGCACGTGATCACGGCGATCGCCTGGATCGGCTCGTCCTTCTATTTCATCGCGCTCGATCTCGGGCTGGTCGCGCGCCCCGGCATGCCGCACGGCGTATATGGCGAGGAGTGGCAGGTTCACGGCGGCGGCTTCTATCACATCCAGAAGTATCTGGTCGCCCCGGACGCCATGCCCGAGCACCTGACCTGGTTCAAGTGGGAATCCTACGCCACCTGGCTGTCCGGCTTCACGCTGCTGTGCCTCGTCTACTACGGCCACGCCAACCTCTTCCTGATCGACCGCAGCGTGCTCGACGTCTCGGCGCCGGTGGCGATCCTGATCTCGCTCGCCTCGATCGGCATCGGCTGGGTGATCTACGACCTCCTGTGCAAGTCGCCGGCCGGACGGCATACGACCGGGCTGATGCTGCTTCTCTACGTCATGCTCGTCGCAATGGCCTGGGGCTACACGCAGCTGTTCACCGGGCGCGCAGCATTCCTGCATCTCGGCGCGTTCACCGCGACGATCATGACGGCGAACGTCTTCAGGATAATCATTCCCAACCAGAAGATCGTCGTCGCCGACCTCAAGGCGGGGCGCACGCCCGACCCGAAGCTCGGGGCGCAGGCAAAGCAGCGCTCGCTGCACAACAACTACCTGACGCTGCCGGTCATCTTCCTGATGCTGTCGAACCACGAGCCGCTGGCCTTCGCGACGAAGTACAGCTGGATCATCGCCTCGCTGGTCTTCCTGATGGGCGTCACGATCCGCCACTGGTTCAATACCCGCCACGCGCGCAAGGGCAAGCCGACCTGGACGTGGCTCGCAACAGTGGTCATCTTCATCGTGATTGCCTGGCTTTCGACCGCGCCGCAGGTGTTCTCCGGCGGCGCCGGCGAGAAGGCCGCCGCCCCGGCCTTCCGCGAGTTCGCCGACGACCCGCATTTCAAGAAGGTCGCTGACCTCGTCAAGACGCGCTGCTCCATGTGCCACGCGCAGGAGCCGGTCTGGGACGGCATCCACCGTGCGCCCCGCGGCGTGCTGCTGGAGACCGATGCCGAGATCGCGGCCCACGCCGAACCGATCTACATCGCCGCCGGCCGCTCCTCTTACATGCCGCCGGCCAACGTCACCCACATCACCCCGCAGGAACGCGACGCGATCGTCGCATGGTACCGCAGCGCGACGGGAGGCTAGTGGCGCGAACCCGACAGATGGCGCCATCTGTTTGGGTCAGGTCGCCAGGCGCTCCTGCGCCATGGCCGCCTGCGACGGTGCCGTCCGGCGCACGCGGCGCGGAGATGGTTGCGGCAGCCTCGGTCCATGCTGTAGCTATCGGTGGCGGGAGAGAGCCGGAACGCGAGGAGGAGCTTTCGAAGTGACAGCGACCGAGACCACCACGGCGCAACTGGCCGGCTGCTACACCGGCGTGGTGCACGACGTCATGCGAGGCATGGGCCTCCGCAATTTCACCCTGCCTGCCGAGATCACGCCGCTGATGCCCGAGAAGGTGCTCTGCGGTCCCGCATTCACGGTCGAGGGGCACCTCGACGACGGGGCCGATGCGCACGAGACGCTGCTGCAATGGACGGGTCTTCTGTCGAGGGCACCGGCCGGCCATGTCTGGATCTGCCAGCCGCACACGCACGAGATCGCGCAGATGGGTGAACTGTCCGCCGAGACCCTCCAGAAGAAGGGTGTTCTGGGCTGCGTGATCGACGGTCTGGTCCGTGACACGAATTTCCTTCTCGACATCGGCTTCCAGACGTGGCGCCGGGGACATACGCCGAAGGACGTGGTGCAGCGCTGGCTGCCGACGGGCACCGGCATCCCGATCCACGTCGGTGACGTGATGGTCATGCCGGGCGACTACCTGCTCGGCGATCGCGACGGAATGGTCCGTGTCCCCAAGGAACTCGTGGCGGAAGTCGCAGAGAAATCGGCCGTCGCAATGCAGACGGAGAACAAGGTCCGGTCGGCCATTCTGGAAGGCATGGACCCGCAGCAGGCCTATCTGAAGTACCGCAAGTTCTGACAGGAGGCCGCGGCCGTGCAAGGAGATACTGGCAGATGAGCAGGTTGCTGCGCCTTGACGAGGCAGACAACGTGTTCGTGGCGGTCGGCCCCGTCTCGCCCGGGCCGGCCGGCATGGTTGGCGAGCCGGGCAGCTTCGAGGTGTACGACCGGGTATCCCTCGGTCACAAGATCGCCGCCCGTGACATCTCGGCGGGCGAGCAAATCCTCAAGTACGGCGTCCCGATCGGCTCCGCCACGCAGGACATCGCCGCCGGCAGGCACGTCCACGTCCACAACATGCGCAGCGACTACACGCCGACATACGTGCTGGAGCAGACTGCGGAAGGAAAGGCCTGATGAAGGGATATCTGCGCAGCGACGGACGCAAGGGCATCCGCAACCACGTCGCCGTCGCCTACCTGGTGGAATGCGCCCACCATGTCGCCCGGGAGATCGTTCAACCGCATCGCGAGCAGGGCGCGCACGTCATCGGCTTCCCGGGCTGCTTCCCCAATGCCTATGCCCAGAAGATGATGGAGCGCCTCTGCACCCATCCGAACGTGGGTGCGGTGCTGATCGTGTCGCTCGGCTGCGAGAGCTTCGACCGGTTCGCGCTGGAAAGCGCGGTGGCGGCGAGCGGCCGGCCGGTGGAGACGATCGTCATTCAGCAGGCCGGCGGGACGCGCTCCTCGATCGCGAAGGGCCGAGACTGGATTTCCCGCCGGATCGAGGACCTCGGCGGGCAGGAAAGCGTCCCGATGGACATGTCGGAACTTGTCGTCGGCACGGTTTGCGGCGGGTCCGACGGCACGAGCGGGATCACCGGCAATCCGGCCGTAGGTCTCGCCTTCGACCGCCTCGTAGAGGCGGGCGCCGCCTGCATCTTCGAGGAGACCGGCGAACTGATCGGCTGCGAGGAGATCATGGGCCGGCGGGCCCGCACGCCGGAACTCGCGCAAGAACTGCGAGGTTCGATCGAGAAGGCCGCCAGATACTACGCCACGCTCGGCTACGGCAGCTTTGCTGCAGGCAATGCGGAAGGCGGCCTTTCGACCATCGAGGAGAAGTCGATGGGAGCCTATGCCAAGTCGGGCAAGTCCCGCATCGACGGACTGATCAAACCAGGCGACCTGCCGCCGGGGGGCGGGCTCTACCTGATGGACGTCGTTCCCGACGGCGAGGTGCGATACGGCTTCCCCAACATCTCGGACACGGCCGAGATCGTCGAGATGATGGCGTCGGGTGCGCACATGACTCTCTTCGTCACCGCGCGCGGTTCCGTGGTCGGGTCGGCGATTTCGCCGGTGATCAAGATCTGCGCGAACCCGGAGACCTACCGGCGAATGTCGGAGGACATGGACGTCAACGCCGGGCGAGTCCTCGATGGGGTGCCGCTTGCCGAGGTCGCAGACGAAATACTGGAACTGGTGCGGTCGGTGGCCGGCGGGCGTCCGACATGCTCGGAAGCGCTGGGGCACACGGAATTCATTCTCACCTACAAGAGCTTCGAGCCGATCGGCCCGTCCTGCCTTCCGGTCTGACGGGCGCGGCCGGCGCGCGCGCCGCTTGTCTGCCGGGCGTCAGGCGCTTCTCTCTGCCGCGAGGGCGTCGGTTATCCCGGCCACGTCCCGGACCAGGCAATATCCCCCGAAGGCCTTGAGCGCCGTGTCGTGGCGCGCGGCCGAATAGGTGGCGCAGGCGTCGGCGGCGCAGATCATGTAGTAGCCGCGATCCGCTCCGTCGCGCACCGCCATGTCGACGCACTGGTCGGTCAGGAAACCCGCGACGACCACGTTCTCGATGCCGAGATTGCGCAGCACGTAGTCCAGGTTGGTCGAGTTGAAGACGCCGGAGGAAGTCTTGGTCAGCACGATGTCGTCCTCTCCCGGCGCGACCGAGGGGATCACCCTGGCTTCGTCCGAGCCGCGAGGGAAGAGAATGCCGGAGAGCTTGTGGTCGAGAGAACGGTCGCGGCCGTCCTTCGTCAGCGCCTCGATTACGGTGTAGACGATCTCGCAGCCGGCCGCCCGCGCGCCGTCGATCAGCCGCTTCATTGCCGGAAGCGCCCGCTCGTTGACTGCGGCCCAGTACTCCGGCTGCTCTCTGCGGTGTTTCTCGGTGACTTCGCCGCATTGCGCGTCGACGATCAGCACTGCGGTAGCTTTGGGAACGAGGGGCTTGTCGCGCCTTTCGTTCAGCGGATCGAACGTCGTCATCGGCATCTCCCAGAGCAATTCCAGCAAGAGTGCGAAACGGTCTTGCGTCCGGAATTGCGTAAAACAACGAGACAGAGCATTGAAGGCGATTGTGTACCTGCCGGTCTAGTAGAGCTCCAGATATTCGTTGACCTCCCAGTCGGTCACGTGATCGCGGAAGCGCGCAAGCTCGAATTCCTTGACCGCCGTGAAGACGCGGACGAATTCGGAGCCGAGCATCTCGGCGAAGGGCCGGTCGGCGTTCAATGCCGCGAGCGCCAGATCGAGCGTCTGCGGGAACTTTGGCAGGGCGGGGTTGTCCTCGCTGGTGGTCTCGCGGCCCTGGTCGCGAAGCTCCGCCTTGGCCTCGATGCCGAGCAGGCCCGCCGCAAGCAGCGCCGAGGCGGAGAGGTAGGGGTTCGCCGCCGCCGATCCCGCACGCAGTTCGACATGCGTGCGATCGTCCCGGCTCGCCTTGACGCGAACCATCGCCGATCGGTCCTGGTAGCCCCAGCTCACGTTGGACGGCGCGAAGGTGTAGGGCTTGACGCGGTGGTAGCAGTTTGGTGTCGGGTTCACGAGCGGCATGATCGCGGCGCCGTGGGCGAGGACGCCCTCGATGAAGGAGCGGGCGACGCCGGAAAGACCATCCCCGGAACCGGCGTCGAGGAAGGCGTTCCCGCCGGACTTCCGGTCCCAGAGGCTCATGTGGAGGTGGCCGCCGCTGCCCGACATGCCGGCGAAGGGCTTGGCCATGAAGCTCGCGATCAGGCCGTTGCGATGGGCGATCTCCTTCAGCCCGTTCTTGAAGGCGAAGGCCTTGTCGGCGCCGGCCATGTTCATCCCGGTGCCGTAGACCGTTTCGAATTGCGAGCCGGCATATTCGCAGTTGTGGGTGATGACGTCGATGCCGTAGGCCCTGAGCGTCGGCACCAGCGTATCGAGGAAGGGCGCATACTGGTTGCGCACCGTGTGGAAGATGTGGATGCCCTCGAAGAGGCGAGACCGGGTGTCCGCCGAGAGCAGGTAGTACTCGTATTCATGGCCGAGCATGACGTCGTAGCCGAGCTCGTTTGCGCGTTTGACGAGCTCTGAAAACACCCAGCGCGGCGCGGCCTTCTGTGGTTCGCCGTCCTCCCAGTATCCGAGGCAGACGACGCTTGCCGTCTTCTCCAGCCAGGGGACGACGCGCAGCGAGTCGGGATCGGGAAACAGCGCCTGGTCCGCGTAGTTGCGCTGGGTGTGCAACTCGCTCGCGGGCACGACGTTCGAGGACGTGTCGAGGCCGAGCACGCCGCCGTAGAAGTTGAGGCCGCGGCGGGCGAAGCCCTCGACCTTGTCGACCGGCACGGTCTTCGAGCGCGACGTGCCGTGCAGGTCGGGAAGCTCGAAGCGCAGATAGTCGATCTCGTTCTTCTTCAGCGCCGCCATCAGGTCGGCGATACTGTCCCTGGCCATCCTCGATCCCCTTGATTCAGCTCGTTCCTGCAATGCCAGGCGGTGGGCGCGGCGCAGGTCCGCGCCCACCGGCCCCTACCCCGGCCCTACCCTCAGGGTGCCGGAATCCAGTTCGGCTTGACCTCGCCGGCTAGGAACAGCGCCTTGTCCTTTGCTCCGATCATCGTCACCGTCTTCTGCGGCACGCCGCTGTCCTTGGGATAGGTGATCGAGCCGGTGATGCCCGGATAGTCCTTGGTCGCGGCGATGGCGTCGCGGATCTTGGCCGGGTCCGTGGAACCGGCACGCTTGATCGCATCCGCGACAAGGCCGGCGGCGTCGTAGCCGAGCGCCGCGAAGGCGTTCTCGGGAACCGTGCCGTAGGCGGCCTTGTAGGCCTTGTAGAACTTCTCGATCGCCGGCGTGGACTTCTCGCCGATGAAGGCATGGGTCGAGTAATAGGTGTCGTTGGCGGCCTTGCCGCCGACGCTGAGCAGCAGCGGCGTATCGTAGCCGTCGCCGCCGACGATCGGCTGCATGACGCCGGCCTGGCGCATCTGCTTCACGATCAGGCCGATGTCGTCCGGCATCGCCGAGACGTAGAGGACGTCCGGCTTCGTCGACAGCGCCTTGAGCTTGCCGATCTGCGCGGTGAAGGACTTGTCGCCCGACTTGTAGTCGTTGTGGGCGACGACCTTGCCGCCGTCGTGCTCGAAGGCCTCCTGGAAGTACTTGGCGAGCAGGGTGGTGTACTCCGTGGAGTTGTCGCGCAGCAGATAGGCGCTCTTGGCCTTCAGCTTGTCCATGATGAACTGGGCACCCGCGGCCGCCTGCACGTTGTCGCCGAAGCAGGCGAGGAAGATGTCGTTGCCGATCTGCGAGGGAAGCTTCGGAGACGTCGCGCCGGGCGTCACGAAGGGCACGCCGGCCTGCTGGAAGATCGGCCCGAGCGCCAGCACGGAGTCCGAATCGGTGAAGCCGATCGCCACCGGCACCTTGTCGGAGTTGAGCAGCTGGCTTGCGACGCTGGCGATGACGGTCGGGTCGGTCTTTGTATCGTAGACGACGAGGTCGATCTTCTTGCCGTCGATGCCGCCGGCGTCGTTGATTTCCTTGATCTTCAGCTTGGCGCCGTTGAGCGCCGGCGCGTCGAGGGAAGACAGTGCCCCCGTCACGTTGAAGGGCGCGCCGATCTTGATCGTGTCGGCCGCCGAAGCGACGCCCGTTCCTGCGAGTGCTGCGGTTGCGAGGCCGGCCGCGAGCGCGGCCCCCCTGGCGATGAGCTCTCTGCGTTTCATCGTCTTACTCCTCTTCTCCTGTCCGGTTTCGTCGCATGAAGAGTCCGAGCGACAGTTCCCGATCGTCCATGATGCCGCTCGGACGGAAAATCATGATCAGGATGAAGATCACCCCGAGGACGATCTGGCTTGCGCCGTAGAGGGGAGGGATGTGAATGACCCCGATGTCGAGGCCGCGTTCCAGGTTGCGCAGCACTTCACTGGCGATGGTCACGAGCACGACGCCGACGACGGCGCCAGTGATGCTGCCCATGCCGCCGATGACCAGCATGCTGACGAGCGCGAAAGTGTAGGGAAGGTAGAAGCTCGCGGGGGAGAACGAGCCGAGATAGTGGCCGTAGAGCGACCCGCCCACCCCGGCGAAGAACGCGCCAACGACGAAGGCCGACAGACGCGTCGGCAGGATCGACAGCCCGATGGCGCGGGCGGCGATCGTGTCCTCGCGCACCGCGCGGTAGCGTCGCCCGTAGGGCGAGTACACGATCCGGGCGAGCACGCACAGCGTCACGACCAGCCAGCCGACAGCCCAGGGCAGCGTCGTCTCCAGCGGCACGCCGGTGAAGGTGCGCGCGCCGCGCGTGTAGGCGGCCGCGTTGATCAGCACGACATTGACGATGATGAGGAAGCCGAGCGTCGCCACGGCGACGAAATAGCCCGAAAGCCGCATCAGCGGAGCGCCGACGACGACCGCGAGTGCAGCGCAGGCGAGGCCGGCGATGACGGTGGCCGGCAGGAACGGCAGGCTGAAGGAGGCGAGCCAGTGCGGCAGGTCCGGCAGGTAGGCATGCTTGGCCGTCACCGACAGGGACAGGATCCCGGACGTGTAGGCCCCGACCGCGACGAAGCCGACATGGCCGAGGGAGAAGACGCCGGTGAAACCGTTGCCGATCCCCATCGAGGCGACCAGGATCGCATCGATGCACATGACGATGACGACGCGCACGAAGTAGTTGTTGATCATGTGCGGCAGCGCCAGCGTCACGGCGGCGACCGCGAGCAGCATGGCGACGAACGCCATCAGGGAGGCCGGTCGGGACATCGCTGGCTTCGTCAAAGCTTCACCTCCTGCGGCCGGTTCATCAGCCCGTTCGGACGGAAGAGCAGGAAGGCGATCAGCAGGGAGAAGACGATGGCGTCGCGATAGGGCGACACGTCCGACGGCAGGAACGCGACGATCAGGATCTCCAGCGCCCCGAGCACGTAGCCGCCTACGAGCGCGCCGGCGATGGATCCGAAGCCGCCGACGATCGCCGCGACGAATGCCTTGAGCAGCGGTGTGAAACCCATGTCCGGCTCGACGATGCCGGCCTGCGCCGCCCACAATACCCCGGCAAGCCCGGCGAAG
Organism: uncultured Alphaproteobacteria bacterium; assembly: GCA_963760965.1. Taxonomy (GTDB): domain Bacteria; phylum Pseudomonadota; class Alphaproteobacteria; order Rhizobiales; family Rhizobiaceae; genus Pararhizobium_B. Next base: position 43,457 of record CAVXEW010000002.1, on the reverse strand, counting down.
GCCGAGGCGATCGCGAAGGCGACGACGATGAGCCGGTTGACGTCGAGGCCGACGAGCTGCGCAGCGCCGAGGTCCTCTGCCGCCGCCCGCATGCCGAGTCCGACGTCGGTACGGGTCACGAACCAGCCGAGCAGGGCGAGCGAGACGATCGTCAGCACGATCGTGACGACGTTGATCGCCGTGAAGGTGATCTGCCCTCCGGCGAACTGGATCGCCGTGTTCATGATGTCGGGGATCGGAAAGTTCCGGGGCGAGCTGCTGAAGATCAGGATGCCGAGGTTTTCGAGGATGTAGGTGACGGCGAGGCTCGTCAGCAGCAGCGTCACGTCAGGCGCGCCTCGGACCGGCCGGTAGGCGAGACGCTCGACCACGACCCCGGCGAGCGCGCCCGCGGCGACGCCGCCGGCCGCTGCCAGCCAGAACGGCGCGCCGACGGCGCTGAGGAGGAGCGTCGCGAAGGCGCCGACCATCATCATGTCGCCATGGGCGAAATTGGTCATTCGCAGGATGCCGAAGACCATGGACAGGCCGATGGCGACCAGCGCGTAGAGGCTGCCGAGGCTGACCGCGTTGATCAGTTGCTGGACGATGTAGAGTCCCGTGTTCATGCGCGCGCTCCGAGATAGGCGGCGGCGACTTCCTCGTAGTTGTCCTTGAGCTCGCGCGCGTCGCCCTCGAGATTGATCTCCCCGGTGCGCAGCACGTAGGCGCGGTCCGCGAGCCCGAGTGCCACCGAGATGTTCTGTTCGACGAGCAGCATTGTCACGCCGGTCGCCTTCAGTTCCGCGAGGCTTTCGAAGATCTGCTCGACGATGATCGGCGCGATGCCGAGGGACGGCTCGTCGAGCAGCAGCAGGCGGGGGCGGGCCATCAGCGCGCGCGACAGGGCGACCATCTGCTGCTCGCCGCCCGAAAGCGTGCCCGACTGCTGGCGGCTGCGCTCCTTCAGGATCGGGAAGAGCCCGTAGAGCCGCTCCCGGTCGGCCTCGACGTTTTCGCGGTCGCTGCGCTGGGCTGCGCCGAGCCGCAGGTTTTCCGCGACCGTCAGCGATCCGAACAGCCGCCGTCCCTCCGGCGAATGCGCGACGCCGCGGCGGACGATCTGTGAAGGGCGCATGCCGTCGATGCGCGTACCGTCGAAGCGGATCTCCCCCGAGCGCGGCCTGACCAGGCCGGAGATGGTGCGCAGCATCGTGCTCTTGCCGGCTCCGTTGGCGCCAAGCAGGGCCACCACCTCGGCGCGCCGGACGTGAAGGTCGATGCCGCGCAGCGCCGAGACCGCGCCGTAGGAGACGGAAAGGCCGCGCACGTCGAGCACGTCTCTCGTACCGGCCGCCTGCGCGCGAACCTTCTCCTCAGCTGTGGCCAAGATAAACCTCCCTGACGCGCGGATGGGCCTGGACCTCGGCCGGCGTGCCCTCGAACACGCGGCTGCCGTGGGCCAGCACCTGGATGCGCTCGCACAGGTTCATGATCAGGTCCATGTCGTGTTCGACGACGATCACCGCGAGCTGGTAGCGCCGGCGGATGTCGTCGATCAGCTCGAGCAACACCCGCGTCTCGCCGGCATCCATGCCGGCGGCCGGCTCGTCGAGCAGCAGGAGCCGCGGCCGTGTCGCCAGCGCACGGACGATTTCCAGCCGGCGCTGGTCGCCGTAGGGCAGATCGCGGGCGCGGTGGTCTCGGCGCCGGTAGAGCCCGACGAGGTCGAGCAGCTCACGGGTGATCTCCTCGACGGCGTCTTCCGCCTTCCTCCGCCGGCCGGCACCGACCAGGGCGTCGAAGAGGCCGGTGCGATGGCGCAGTTCCGCGGCGGCGCGGACGTTGTCGGCCACCGTCAGCGTCGGAAACAGGCGGGTGCCCTGGAACGTGCGGGCGATGCCGAGGCGGACGATCCTGTCCGCCGGCTCGCGCACGATCGGCGTGCCGCTGAAGACGATGTCGCCCGAGTCCGGCTGCAGGAAGCCGCTCGCGAGGTTGAAGAACGTGCTCTTGCCCGAGCCGTTCGGCCCGATGACGCCGACGATCTCGCCGGCATGAACGGTGATCTCGTGATCCCTCAGGGCGACGAGGCTGCGAAACGATTTCGTCAGGCCCTTCGTCGCCAGAAGCGGAGCGGGTTCTGATAGCTCGGACATGATCCGTCGCACTCCGTCAGCGGCTTCGATTGCGCGAAGCCTTGCCCGGCATTGCAACAGGCATCGTGTCCGCTCTTCCCGATATGAGAGCGTCGGACGTCACGCCATGTTCCCCTGTTCTTGCTTTTGTAACAAAAATTTCCATACTGACGTGGATGTGTCAATCCTGTAATAAATGAGCGGACAACAATACCGGAATTCCGATGGCGGGAAGAGAGGACATTGCCGGCCGGTCCGTCGCCGAGAAGATTCGCAACGGCCTCGGCCGCCTGACGACGACGGAGCGGCGTCCCGCGCTCACGCTGCTCGAGAGCTACCCCGTCGCCGGGCTGGAAACGGTTGCCCAGTTCGCAAGGCGCGCGGAGGTCAGCGGGCCGACGATCCTGCGGCTGATCGCCAAGCTCGGCTTCGGCAGCTATCCCGAATTCCAGCAGGCGCTTCGCGACGAGCTGGAACAGCGCCTGCAGACCCCGCTCTCCAAGGCTCCGCCCCACTCCGGCCGCCCTCCGGAAGGTGATTTCATCGACGACTACACCGATGCGATCCTGACCAATGTCCGCGACTCCATGGCCGAGATATCGCGGGACGAGTTCGAGGCGGCGGTCGCGCTGCTCGTCGACGAGCGGCGCCGGGTGGTGACGATCGGCGGTCGGTTCACCTCCAGCCTCGCCTTCCATCTCTATCTGCACCTCAGGGAGCTCCGCCCGCGCGTCGGCATGGTCGGCGACCAGACGGCGGCCTGGGCCGAGCACCTGCTCGACCTCGACCGCAACGACGTGCTGATCGTCTTCGACATCCGCCGCTTCCAGGACGACGTCGTCCGCTTCGCCCGGCAGGCGGCGGCGGCGGGAACCCAGATCGTCCTCTTCACCGATACCTGGGTCTCGCCGGTCGCCGCCGTGGCCAGCCATGTCTTCGCCGTGCGGACCTCGCTGCCCTCGAGCTGGGAGAGCTTCGCCGCGCTGATGGCGCTCTCGGAAGCCCTTATCGCGCGCGTCCACGCCGAGCGCTGGTCGAAGAGCAGGGAGCGCATGGAGCGGCTGGAGCAGCTCCGCGCCCACCTTTCCGATGGAGGCAAGGCATGATCCGTGAACCGCTCGCCATGGTTTGCACCTGTGAGATCGCCGGCAGGGTGCGCGGCAAGGCCTTCCCGCTCGGCGAACGGCGGTCGCGCATGCGCTCCGGCGTCGGCTGGGTGCCGACCAATACGATGATTTCCGCCCTGGGTCCGATCGCCGATACGCCGTTCGGCGCGACCGGCGACCTGATCCTGGTGCCCGACGAGTCCACCGAACTGCATGTGGACTTCGGGGACGGCACCGCTCCGGAGCACTGGTTCCTCGGCGACATCCGCACGACCTCGGGCGAACCATGGGAATGCTGCCCGCGCAATTTCCTCCGCCGTGCGCTCGCTGCGCTGAAGGAGGAGGCCGGCCTCGAGCTGTTCGCGGCCTTCGAGCAGGAGTTCGTCTATACCGGCGTCGAGGACCATCCGGGCGCGCCGTACAGTCTGGAAGCATTCCGCCGGCAGGGACTGTTCGGCGAGGTCCTGATCGCCGCCCTGGACGCCGCCGGGCTCGAACCCAACTCGTTCCTGCCCGAGTACGGGGTGCGCCAGTTCGAGGTGACGAACCGGCCGGCGGTCGGCGTCGAGGCGGCCGACCGCGCGATCAAGGTGCGCGAGATGGTGCGTGCGACCGCGAGCCGGCTTGGCCACCGCGCGAGCTTCGCCCCGATCCTCGATCCCGACGGCACAGGCAACGGCGTCCACGTGCACATGAGCTTCCGGACGCCGACCGGCGAGCCGGCGATGTACGACGGCACCCGGCCGTACGGGCTCTCGCTGGAGGCGGAGGCCTTCATGGCGGGCATCGTCCGCCACGTCCGGGCGGCCTGCGCGGTCGCCGCGCCGAACCCGACATCGTACATCCGCCTCAGGCCGAACCGCTGGGCACCGACATGGGGCTATCTCGCCGATCGTGATCGCGAGGCGAGCCTCCGGATCTGCCCGGTCCTCGACCTGCCGGGATCGGATCCCGCGCGCCAGTTCAACATCGAGTTCCGCCCGGCCGATGCGGCCGCCAGTCCCTGGCTGGCGCTGGGCGTCGTCGTCTGGGCTGGCGTCGACGGCATCCGGAAGGGGCTGACGCTGTCCCCGCCCGGCGATGTCGCGGCGATGCCGGACGAGGCGCGCAGGGCGGCCGGAATTGCCGAGCTGCCCCGTTCGCTCGGCGAGGCGCTCGACTGCCTCGAGGCGACGCCGGAAGCGAAAGGCTGGTTCGGCCCGGCCTATCTGGAGGCGTACCTGCGCCACAAGCGGGCCGAAATCGCCCTGGTCGCCGACCTCGACGAGAGGGTCATGTGCGCGCGCTACGCGGAGAGCTACTGACCATGGCCGCCGGACGTCCCGTGCCCTTTCTCGGCGAGCGCGGCGAGCCAGCTCGCGGTTTCCATCGTCCGGCAGTAGCCGCGGAAGCAGGAGAGAGCGGCTTCGTGGCGTTCCCGGGTCTCGGCCATGCAGGCATCGACGAGGCATGTGACGTAGTAGCCGCGGTCCGCAGCGTCCTTCACGGTATGGTCGATGCACTGGTCGGTGAGGAAGCCGGTGACGACGAGATCCTCGATGCCGATGTTGCGCAGGAGATAGTCGATATTCGTCGAGTTGAAGAGGCTGGACGACGTCTTCGCCAGCACGAGCTCGTCGCGGCCGGGCGCGAGGGCATCGATGACCTTGGCCTCCCAGGATCCCTTTGCGATGAAGAAGTCCGAGAGCTTGTAGTCGACGCTCCTGTCGCGCCCGTCCTCGGTCAGGTTCTCCATGACGGTGTAGATCACCTCGACGCCGGCCGTCCGGCAGGCTGCCAGGAGCGAGCGCAAGTTGGGAATGACGGCGTCGCGCGCCTGCGCGAAGAATTCGGGCCGCACGGTCGCCTGGCTGTCATTGAAGGTGGCGTTCTGGACGTCCACCACGAGGAGGGCGGTGCGCTCCGGATCGGTCGGCCGAAGGCGGGAGAGGCCTCTGTCGCGGGGACGGATCGGCGGATGTTCGCTCGGGGTGTTCATCGTGAACTCGCAGAAGCTGGATAGACGGATCGCGTGGCGAATTCATAGCCCGCGGCGGCACGGAGGAAAAGCATGACGGTCAAGGAGCACGGATTGCTGGCCGAGGACGAACCCGAACCGGTCGTCGTAAGCCGCCCCGACGGAATATCCCCCTTCTTCCTGACCTGCGACCATGCGGGCTGGCGCATCCCCCGCGCGCTCGGCGACCTCGGTGTTCCCGAGCCGGAACTGCGGCGCCACATCGCCTGGGACATAGGCGCCGCGGCTGTGGCCCGGGGACTTTCGGACCTTTTGGACGCCTGCCTCGTGGAGCAGGTCTATTCGCGGCTCGTGATCGACTGCAATCGCGACCCCTCGGTGCCGACGTCGATGCCGGAGGTCAGCGAGCGGACGCCGGTGCCCGGCAATGTCGGGCTCTCGGCCGGGGAGCGCGCCGCACGGGTCCGCGAGATCTTCGAGCCCTACCACGCCCGCACGACCGAGGAACTCGATCGCCGGCGCGAGCAGGGTCGAGAGACGATCCTGGTCGCCGTCCACAGCTTCACGCCGGTCTTCAAGGACACGCAGCGACCCTGGCATGTCGGCGTGCTCTACAATCGCGATGACCGCCTGGCGCGAATTCTGATGGACCTGTTCGCGAGAGAGGGCGACCTCGTCGTCGGCGACAACGAGCCCTATCACGTCAGCGACGAAACGGACTATGGCATCCCCGTCCATGGAGAGAGACGCGGCATCGTCCATGTCGAGCTGGAATTGCGCCAGGACCTGATCTCGGACGGCGGCGGACAGGTCGCATGGGCCCGGCGGCTCGCCCGGATACTTCCCGAGGCGCGCGAGTGTCTCTGACCGGAACCGTCGCTGCCGGAGCGGCGATCCCCGAACTGGATTTTGCCGTCGGCGCCGGCGATGCTATCTCTCGTCGGGAGAGGGACTGCGCCGTCGCGCCGACGACCGCCGTCCCCGAAGAACGCGCGGCGCGTCCGGCGCATTTCCCTCACCGGTTCTCTGGGGCTGAAGCATGATCGAGACTCCATACCTCCTCTTCCTGGGCGATGCGCCCGATCCCCTGGCGGCGAAGGTCGCCCAGGGCATCAGGGACTGGCGTCCCGAACACGCCGCAGGTCAATTGCGGCTTGAAGGCTGCAAGGCCGACATGAAACTTCCCGACCTGACGATCGCGGACGCTGTTGAGAAAGGCGTCCGGACACTGGTGATCGGTGTCGCCAACCGCGGCGGCGTCATCTCGCCGCTCTGGAAGAGCGTGCTCGTCGAGGCGCTGGAGGCCGGCCTGGACATCGCGTCGGGGCTGCACAATCTCCTCCGCGACGAGCCCGAACTTGCCGCCGCGGCGAAAAGGCTGGGGCGCACGCTCCACGACGTGCGCATCCCGACGGTCAGGTATCCGATCGCGAACGGCAGGAAGCGGACGGGCAGGCGCGTTCTAGCGGTCGGCACAGACTGCTCGGTCGGCAAGATGTATACCGCCCTCTGCATGGAGAAGGTCATGAGGGCCGAGGGCATGAAGGCGACCTTCCGCGCGACCGGCCAGACCGGCATCCTGATCACCGGCGACGGCGTTCCGCTCGACGCGGTCGTCGCCGACTTCATGGCCGGCTCCGTGGAATATCTGACGCCGGACAACGACGCTGACCACTGGGATCTGATCGAGGGACAGGGGAGCCTCTTCCACGCCTCCTACTCGGGCGTGACCATGGCCCTCATCCATGGCGGCCAGCCGGATGCGCTGATCCTCTGCCACGAGCCTGACCGGCCGCACATGCGGGGCCTGCCGGACTACGAGCTTCCGAGCCTCGAGGCATTGCGCGACCTTGCGCTCGCCGTCGCGCGCATCGTCAACCCGGCCTGCCGGGTCGTCGGGATCTCGCTCAACACGTCGGCGATGACCGACGAGGAGTCGCGGGCCTGCTGCGCCAGCGTGGAGGAGCGCATCGGGCTGCCGACCGTCGATCCCTTCCGCCATGGCGCGGCGCGGCTGGTCGCCGCGCTGGAGGAATCATGACGGGCTTGTCGCTCGAAGTCCGGGAAGAGGTGTTTCCCGTTGCCGGCGCGTTCACGATCTCGCGCGGCTCGCGCACCGAGATCCGCGTCGTCGGGGTCGAACTGACGGACGGGGTCCATGTCGGGCGTGGCGAATGCGTGCCCTATGCCCGCTACGGCGAGACAGTGGAAGGGGTGATCTCCGCCATCAGCTCGGTCGAAGGCGACCTGCGGCAGGGGCTGGACCGGATCGCCCTGCAGCGACGGCTTCCCGCGGGGGCGGCGCGCAACGGGCTCGACTGCGCCTTCTGGGATCTGGAGGCCAAGCGTGCCGGAAAGCCGGCATGGCAGCTCGCCGGCCTTTCCGAACCGGGCCCCGCCACCACCGCCTACACGCTGTCGCTGGCCTCGCCCTCGGAGATGGGCGCGCAGGCCGAAAGGAACGCTCGCCGCCCGCTTCTGAAGGTGAAGCTCGGGACCGGCGGAGATCTCGAGCGCATCGAGGCGGTCCGGAAGGGTGCGCCCGATTCCGCCATCATCGTCGACGCCAACGAAGGCTGGAACCTGGAGCAGTACGTGGAGCTCGCGCCCGTCTTCGCGCGGCTCGGCGTCGCGCTGGTGGAACAGCCGCTGCCGGCCCGGGCCGACGACGCACTCCGCCATGTCGAGCGGCCGTTGCCGGTCTGCGCCGACGAGAGCTGCCACGACCGCGCCTCCCTCGCGGGGCTGAAGGGCAAGTACGACCTCATCAACATCAAGATCGACAAGACCGGCGGCCTGACCGAAGCGCTGGAGCTGAAGCGCGCGGCACAGGCCGCCGGCTTCGGCATCATGGTCGGCTGCATGCTCGGAACATCCCTGGCCATGGCGCCCGCCATGCTGCTCGCCCAGGACGCCGCCTATGTCGACCTCGACGGCCCGCTGCTGCTCGCGCGGGACCGGGACCACCCCCTCTCCTATGACGGCTCCGTCGTCTCTCCGCCCGGCCGGGCCCTCTGGGGCTGATCCGGCATCGGCGTCCAGTCGAACGGCAAGCGACTTCCTGAAGACGACGTGGCGATTTCCGGATTCCGCCGCGCCCCGGCGCGCGTCCGCTCCCGTTCATCCGGCGATTTCGCCACTTGACAAGGCAAGACAATTAACTTACCGGTTAGTTAATAGGGAGTGGGGAGTCTTGCATGGAGGAAGTCGCGTCACCCGCGCAGGCCGGGGTTCGCATAGGAATCGATATCGGAGGAACGTTCACCGACCTGGTGCTGTCGCGCGGCGACCAGACACTCTTTGTAAACAAGACCTCATCGACGCCGCACGACCCGGGCGAGGCCGTGATCAACGGCCTGGGCGAGATGCTTGCGCGGCTGGACATCGAGCCGGGGGAAGTCAGGGAAATCGTCCACGGCACGACGGTCGGATCCAACACCATCCTCCAGCGCAGTGGCGCGCGGACGGCCCTGCTGACGACGCGCGGCTTCCGCGACGTGCTCGAGATCGGACGCATCCGCACGCCGGACATGTTCAATCTCGCTTGGCGGAAGCCGGAGCCGCTGGCCCCGCGCCGCTACCGTCGCGAGGTGGACGAGCGCGTGTCGGCGTGCGGCGAGGTCGTGCGCCCGCTGGATCTCTCCCAGGTCCTGGCGATCTGCGAGGAACTGGTGGCCGAAGGCATCGAGGCTGTGGCTGTCTGCTTTCTCAACAGCTACGTCAACCCGGTCCACGAGGTCGAGGCGGCGAGGGCGATCCGCGAAGCCATTCCATCCATGCGGGTGACGGCCTCGCACGAGGTGCTGCCTGAGATCAAGGAGTACGAGCGCTCCAGCACGACCGTCGTCAACGCCTATCTGCTGCCCGTGATGCAGACCTATGTCGACCGCCTGCGCAAGCGAATTGGCGAGCTCGGAATCCGTGCCCCGCTTCAGGTCGTGGCCTCGAACGGCGGCATGATGGGGGCCCCGATGGCGGCCCGGTTGCCCGTGTTCGCGGTCGCATCCGGGCCTGCCGGAGGGGTGACTGGCGCGGCGGCTCTTGCCCGCAGCTTCGACTATGGCGACCTCATAATCTTCGACATGGGCGGCACCACCGCGAAGGCCTCGATCGTGGAGGACGGCGAACCCGCGCTGGTCACGGAATACGAGTTCCGCGACGGCATCTCCTCCCCGAGCCGCTTCATCAAGGGCGGCGGCTACATGCTCAAGGTGCCCGCGGTGGACATCGCCGAGGTCGGGGCCGGTGGCGGATCGCTCGCCTCGATCGACGCCGGCGGGCTCCTGACGGTGGGTCCGGCCTCCGCCGGCGCCGATCCCGGCCCGGCCTGCTATGGCAGGGGCAACGACCGGCCGACGGTCACCGATGCAAACATGTGCCTCGGCTATCTCAACCCGGAGGCGCTTGCCGGCGGCAGCCTGCCGGTCTACCGGGAGAAGGCGGTGGAGGCCGTCCGGCGCCACGTCGCCGACCCTCTCGGTCTCACGATCGAGGAAGCCGCGCAGGGCGTGCGCCAGATCGCAAATGTCAGCATGGCGCGGGCGATCCGCTCGGTGACGATCGAGCGTGGCCGCGATCCGCGCGACATGACCATGATCGCCTTCGGTGGCGGCGGTCCGCTGCATGCAGTCGACGTCGCGCGTCTCCTGGGCGTCGGCCGGATCATCGCGCCGGTCATGTCGGGGGTGTTCTCCGCGGCCGGCATGCTGACGGCCGACGTCGAGCACAACTTCGTCCGCACCGCGATCCGGAAGGTCGCCGATTTCCCGGCGGGCTGGCTTGAAGGGCTGGTGGTGGAACTGGCTCGCGAAGGGCGCGACATGCTGGCGGACGAGGGATATCGGGGCGACAGCTGCGAGCTGAAGTTTGCCGTCGACCTGCGCTATGTCGGCCAGTCCTCCGAACTGACGCTGCCCCTCGACGTCGCTTTTCCCCCGGGGGGCTGCTGCATGGCGCGGCTGAGCGACCGGTTCCACGAGGCATACCGGTCGACCTACGGCTATGCGACCGGCGAGCCCGTCGAGATGGCCGCCCTCCGCCTCGCGGCGATCGGCAGGGGGCGCAGGCTGGACTTCGCGTCCTCCCGCGTCGACGCGGATGCCATGCGAGGCCTGACAGGCACGAGGCTGGTGTCGTTCGAGCGGGGCCTGCCGCCGCGGCGCACGCGCCTCCTCGCACGCGGTGCGGTGACCTGCAACGTCGAACCGGGGCCCGCCATCATAGAATCCTACGACACGACAATAGTGGTGCCGCCCGGCGCCAGCTTTCGCGCCGACGGGATCGGCAACGTCGTCATCGACATCGACAACTGAGGAGCCGGCAGGACCCGTCATGGACACCGATCCCATAACCTTCGCCGTCATCAAGAATGCCATGGATTCGATCGTTGACGAGATCGCCTACACGGTCGTGCGCACGGCACGTTCCGAGATCGTCAAGGACGTCATGGACTATTCGGCGGCCCTGTGCGACCGCGAGGGCCGCATGGTGGCCCAGGCGAAGACGATCGCCCTCCATCTCGGGGCCGTCCCGGAAGCGATGGCGGCGGTACTAGAGAGATACGGCGACGACCTTGCCCCCGGCGATGCGATCATCCTGAACGATCCCTACAGCGGCGGCATGCACCTGCCCGACATCTTCATGTTCGTTCCGATCTTCCATGCGGAGGAGTTGCAGGGCTTTTCGGTCGTGATCTGCCATCACACCGACGTCGGCGGAAGGGTTGCCGGTTCGAACGCGAGCAACTCCACCGAAATATTCCAGGAGGGATTGAGGATCCCAGCGCTGAAGCTCTACGAAAGGGGCGTGATCAACGAGACGCTGGCGAAGCTCATCGGGATCAACGTGCGGGTGCCGGATCGCGTTCTAGGCGACCTCTATGCGCAATATGCCGCCTGCCAGGTGGGCATCCGCGAGGTCGGCAGGCTTTGCGAGCGCTACGGGGCCGAACGTCTGCAGGGCTACATGGGCGCGCTTCTCGACTACGCCGAAGACATGACGCGCGAGGAGATGCGCTCGTGGCCGAAGGGAACCTTCCGGTTCCTCGATTACGTCGACGACGATGGGTTGGGTTCGGAGCCGATACCGATCGCGGTCGCCATCACGGTGGAGGACGACCACATCGTCGTCGACTATGAAGGCTCGTCTCCGCAGGTCCGCGGCGCGATCAATGCGACGCGGTCCTATACCAATTCCTGTACCTACCTGAGTGTCCGCTGCGCGCTGAAGGGCGACGTCCCGAACAATGCGGGGATCTTTCGCTGCATCGAGGTGCGCGTTCCGGACGGAACTGTCCTCAATCCGCTGCCTCCGGCGGCTGTGGCTGCCCGTGCGCTCACCGGTTACCGGGTCTGCGACGTCATGTTCGGCGCCCTCGCGCAGATCGTGCCGGATCGCGTTCCCGCGGCGGGCGAGGGCGGCAATACGGTGGTTTGCCTGGCCGGGCTGCGTCCCAGCCGCGAGCCCTTCATCATAGTGGACATGGTGTGCGGCGCGTGGGGAGGCCGCCCCGGCTGCGACGGCATAGACGCGATAACCAACCCGTCCCAGAACCTGTCGAACACACCGGTCGAGATCCTCGAGGCGCAGCATCCGGTGCGCGTCGAGGACTATTCCCTGATCGAGGACAGCTGCGGGGCCGGCGAATGGCGCGGCGGCCTCGGTGTCCGCAGGTCCTATCGGCTGCTCGCACCCCGGGCGGAGCTGCAACTGCGGTCGGACCGAATGAAGTTCGCGCCATACGGACTTCAGGGTGGACTGCCGGCACGGGCGACACGCAACCGGCTCGAGGACGCGGATGGCGTGCGCGACCTTCCCAGCAAGGTGACGATGACGGTCGGGGAGGGAGGCCTGATCGTGCACGAGCAGGCCGGAGGCGGCGGATTCGGGGATCCGCTGGCACGCTCGGCCGACCGGGTGCGAGAGGACGTCTGGAACCGGAAGATATCGGCCGACTACGCCAGGCGCTTCCACGGTGTCGTCGTCGACGAGGCGAGCGGGACGCTGGACCCCGGGGCCACGCAGGCGCTGCGGGGGGACATGCGCGAGGAGCGTGCCGCCAGACAGGCGGCGCAGTAAACAGTAGAATGTGAAAGCGGAAACCATGGCGACGATGCCAGCAGCGAACGCTTCGGCGGAATTTGCCAGGATGCCTGGCGGCATCGCGCCCTACGAGGAACGGCGGGCACAGATGACGATCGAAAGGGAACCGAAGGACGGAAAGCCATTGGAAGGCGCTCGGGGCGCGCGCCCGAAGCGGACGCGCAATGCAGTGCGCACCCGTGCGGAACTGCTGGAGGTAGCGGAGCAGGAGTTTGCGGCGAAGGGGTTCGCCGGGGCGCGCGTCGACGAGATCGTGCGGCGCTGCGGCGTCACGAAGAACGTCCTCTATCACTACTTCCAGAGCAAGGAGATCCTCTTCGTCGAGGTCATGGAACTCGCCTACGCGCGGATGCGCCACCACCAGAGCGAGTGGAGCCTGGCGCACCTCGACCCTGAGAAGGCGGTGTCGAGTCTCACGCTCTTTACATTCGAACACTTCCGGAAGAACCCCAACATCATACGACTCCTGAACTCGGAGAACCTTTACAAGGCCAAGCATATCTCGATGTCGGAGAAGATCCCCAGCCTCTACGACCCGCTGATGGCATCGATCCGCGACATCCTGGACAGGGGCCAGGAATCGGGTCGGTTCCGCAGGGACGTGGACCCGATCGACCTCTACATCACGATTTCCGGCATCAGCTATTTCTACCTGTCGAACCAGTACACGCTCGGCTACGCGCTTCAGCGGGATCTGATGGCGCCCGAGCGATTGAAGCAGAGGGAGAAGCACATGGTCGATGTGATTCTCGGGTACCTGCGCGTCTGAATACCCCCGCGGCATCCGAAGGTCGGGGGATGCACGAAAGACAACCAGCGAAGAAGAGGTGGACACTGTGGGACACAAAATCGGATGGGCGGCCATGATGGCCGGTGCGGTACTTGCTTTCAACGTCGGGATCGCCCAGGCGGCGGAAAAGCTGACGGTCCGCATGGACTTCATACCATGGGGCACGCATGCCGCGATGCACCTGGCCAAGGAGAAGGGGTGGTTCAGGGACGCGGGGCTCGACGTAGAGGTCGAGGACGGAGCGGGTTCGGGCAACACCATCCAGCTTGTCGCAGCCGGGCAGGTCGATGTCGGGCAGGTGCAACTCGGCGTCATGGCCGTCGCAAGGGAACAGGGCGCGGATCTCGTCTCGATCGCGGGCTGGTTCCGCAAGAGCGACCTCGCAGTGCTCGTTCCCCGGGACTCCGGCATCAGGACGGGAGCGGATCTCAAGGGCAAGAGCGTCGTGAACTTCAACGGCAGCCCGTGGTCGCCATACATTGCCAGCTACCTGAAGGCGTGGAAACTCGGCGAAGGCGATGTCAACATCGTTGCCGTGGCTCCGCCGGCGCTGATGTCCACCTACACGGCGAAGCAGGCCGACGCGGTCATGACGACGGCGCCGTTCGGTCTGCCCATCATCGAGGCTTCCCGTCCCTCGCGGGCGCTGCTCATGGCCGACGCCGGCATAGCCTTCCCGAGCTACGGTCTGATCGTCCGCAGGGACACGCTCGAGAAGAAGAAGGACGCCCTGCGAAAGCTCGTCCGCATCGAGGTGCGCGCCTGGAACTATATCTACGACGGACACGTGGACGAGGGCGTCAAGGCGATCATGGACCAGCGACCGGGCATGAAGCTCAATCCGGCGGTGCTGAAGGGGCAGATCGAGCTCTATCGCGACTTCATCTACACCGCCGACAGCAAGGGCAAGCCGTTCGGCGTCCAGACGGCTGCCGACTGGGCACAGGCGCTGTCGGACATGCGCGCCGCGGGCATCGTCGGCACGGACCGCAATCCCCACGATTACTTCACGAACGAGTTGCTGGAGCAGTGATGGACACCGCCGCTGCCGCACGAAGGCCGGACGCGAATGTCAGGCCGCTCGTCAGCGTCGACAACGTCGGCGTAACCTATGTCTCGTCGCGGGGCCAGGTCGAGGCCCTGCGGGGCGTCGGCTTCGATCTGCGCGCGGGGGAGTTCCTGAGCATCCTCGGCCCGAGCGGCTGCGGCAAGTCCACCCTCCTCAAGCTGGTCGCGGGCCTCGAGAGGCCCACGGAAGGCACGGTTACCTTCGGCGGAGCCACCCTTTCGGGCCCGCCGGAGGGCCTCGGCATCGTTCTCCAGCGCGACGTGCTGCTCGACTGGCGGACCGTCCTCGACAATGTCCTGCTCGTCGCGGAATTCCAGCGGCGCGACCTGAGGGCGCTGCGTCCGAAAGCCCTCGACATCCTCGCCCGCTTCGGGCTCGAGTCCTTTGCCGACCGCCATCCGTGGGAGCTGTCCGGCGGCATGCGCCAGCGGGCCTCCATCTGCAGGGCGCTGCTGACCGATCCGACCCTCCTGTTGATGGACGAGCCGTTCGGGGCGCTGGACGCCATGACGCGCGACGACCTCAACATCGAACTCGCGCGCCTCTGGCAGGAAACGCGCAAGACCGTGATGTTCATCACGCACAGCATCGCCGAGGCCGTCTTCCTCTCCGACCGGATCGTCGTCATGTCGCGCAATCCGGGGCAGGTGGTGGAGGTGATCGACATCGACCTGCCGCGGCCGAGATCGCTCTCCGTCAGGGAGACGGCGCGCTTTTCCGCATATACGAAAGGCATCCGGCACGTCTTCACGGGACTGGGCGTCCTGAAGGAGGGTTGAATGAGAAGACTGTGGCAAAAGGGCGAGGAGGCCTTCTACATCGTTGCGACGATCGTCGTGACCTTGATCGCCTGGGAGATCGGGGTCCGCGTCTTCCACGTCGCGGCGTTCGTCCTGCCGGCGCCGTCGGCCATCTTCCGGGAATTTCTTCTCGCGCCCGTCTATCTGGGGAGGAACGCCCTCTACACCCTCTACAGCACGCTCGCCGGCTTCGGCCTCGCGGTCGCGATCGGCTTCGTGCTTGCCGTCGCGATCGTCCATTCCCGCTTCCTGGAGCGTACGCTCTATTCCTACCTCGTCGTGCTGAACAGCATTCCCAAGGTGGCTCTCGCCCCGCTCTTCGTCATGTGGCTCGGCGTGGGCGTCG
Source organism: uncultured Alphaproteobacteria bacterium (assembly GCA_963760965.1). Taxonomy (GTDB): domain Bacteria; phylum Pseudomonadota; class Alphaproteobacteria; order Rhizobiales; family Rhizobiaceae; genus Pararhizobium_B. The sequence goes on along the minus strand of CAVXEW010000002.1, from coordinate 28,171 downwards.
AGCCGAAGATCGCGATCGCGCTGATGATCGCCATCTTCTCGATCGTCATCGACACGATCCTGGGCCTGCGCAGCGTCGACCAGGACATGCTGAGCCTTGCCAGGGCGGCACGGGCATCGCCGCTTCAGATACTGCTCAAGATCAGGCTGCCGAATGCCCTTCCGAGCATGTTCGCCGGGATGAAGGTGGGCATTGCGTTTGCGCTCGTGGGAGCCATAGTCGGCGAGTTCGTGGCCGGGCAGGTCGGGCTCGGCGCGGTCATCCTCCAGGCGCAGGGCAGTTTCGACAGCGCGCGCGCGTTCGCTGCCATCGTCATCCTCGCGCTGATGGGAACCGTGCTGTTCTACCTCGTGGAGTTCGCCGAGCGCATTCTTCTGCCGTGGCATGCCTCGCAGAGGGGCAAGAACGGCTCGAACGTCATGGTCCGCATCTGAGGGACCGGCGCAGGGAGGACCGGGGGTTTGAGAACGACCCCCGTGGCCCTCGCCGCGGCGATGTGGGCCTCGCCGACCGCGCCCTTTCCCGCCGGCCGACGCAAGGTCGGCCTAATCCCCTCCTTCCGCTGCCGAGGTTCGCAGGTTCTGAGCGTAGACGTTGATGATGAGGGCGGCGAGCAGGATGAGGCCGCGGATCAGGATCTTGAGGAAACTGTCGATCTCGACATGATCCAGGCCGTTGTTGAGAACGCCGAGCACGCAGAGGCCGATGATGGTGTTGCCGATCCCGCCGCGTCCGCCGAACAGGCTGGTGCCGCCGACGACGACCGCGGCGATCGCATCGAGCAGGTACCCGTCGAACTCGTTCTGCTGCGCGCTCCCGAAATGAGCGACGCCGAGCATGCCCGCCACGCCCGCGCAGAACGCGGAGATGATCAGGACGGCCGCGAGCACGCGCTTCACGTTGACGCCTGAATACTCCGCTGCCTCGCGGTTGCCGCCGACCATGTAGATGTAGCGGCCGAAGCGCGTGTAGGTAAGGACCACGTGGCCGACGAGCAGAAAGACGCCGAGGACGATGACGATCCACGGCACGCCGCCGATCGAGCCGGAGCCCAGTTCCTTGACGAGATCCGGCACGGCGTAGACGATCTGGCCGCGCACGAGCAGCGCGCAGATGCCGGCCGCGATCTGCATCATCGCAAGTGTCATGATGAAGGACGGTATCCCGATCACGGTCAATCCGAAGGCGTTGACGAGGCCGAGCGCCAGGCTTGCCGCGATCGCCAGGATGATCGCGAATCCTCCCGGAAGCGGGATATTGTCGACGTTCACATAGGACTGTTGCGCGGTGAAGTAGGCGACGGCGATGCCGGTGGCGTTGGCGATGGCGGCGAAGGAAAGATCGATCTCCGCGCAAAGGATCACGAACGTCAGCCCGACCGCCATGATCCCGGCGACCGAAATTTGCGTCAGGATGTTCGCCGCGTTGTCGAGCGTGGCGAAGGAAGGGCTCGCGACGGAAAAGAACAGGAGAAGTGCGATCAACGTGGCGAAGGGCGCGATGTTGCGCATCTGGCTTCGAAGAAAGGCCTGGCCGCGCGAGGGAGATTTCTTCAGCGTCGGCTGAGCGGGCATGTTCATCGGCGTATCCTCTCAGGCGACCTCGAGCAGGCCGTCCTTGCTGATTGTCTCGTTGGCGAATTCGTGGACGATCCGCCCCTTCTTCATCACCAGGATGCGGTCGGCGAGGGAGAGCACGGTCTCCGGCTCCGCCGATACGACGATTATCGCGAGCCCCTCGTCACGCAGCGCGCGGACGATCTTGACGACGTCGTCCTTGGCGCCGACGTCCATTCCTCGGGTCGGCTCGCTCAGTATCAGCACTCGCGGGCGGTAGGTCAGCCACTTGGCGAGCGCCACCTTCTGCTGGTTCCCGCCGGAGAGATTGGCGAGCAGGTTCGTCACGTTGGCGGGACGGATGTTCAGCGCCTTGGTCTGCTCCTGCGCCATCTCCTTTTCGACGCGCGGCCTGAGCCACATGCGGGCGATGCGGCCGAGCGTGCTGATCGAGATGTTCTTGAAGACGGGCTCCTGGTAGAAGAGCATCGAGCGCCGGCTTTCCGGGACGAAGGCTATGCCGGCGCGACGGGCCGCCGCCGTGTGCCTGAGACGAAGTGTCTTGCCGTCGATCGTGAGCGATCCGCCGTCCGGCGCGATCTTGCCGAAGAGCGTGCGCGACAGCTCGATCTGCCCGCAGCCCATGAAGCCGTAGATCCCGAGCACCTCGCCGGCGCGTGCCTCGAGCGAGATGTGCGAGAAGGCGCGCCCGAAGGAGAGGTCCCGCACGGCAAGAACCGGCTGTGCGTCCTTCCTGCTCTCGAGCTTGATGGCACCGGTGTAGCTGTCCTCGATGTCTTCGTGGCCACGGCCGATCATCCGCTCGATGACCCATGACTTGTCGACGTTGGCGACCTCTTCCGTCACCACCCGGCGGCCGTTGCGGAACACCGTCACCATGTCCGAGATCGACAGGATGTCGTCGAGGAAGTGCGAGATGAAGATGATGCTGCGGCCGCTCTTCCTGACGCCTTGCAGAACGTCGAAGAGGCGCCGCACTTCCGGCGGCGACAGCGCCGACGTCGGCTCGTCGAGGATGATGATGCTCGCGCCCGAGAACAGGACCCGCGCCAGCTCGATGAGCTGTTGCAGGCCGATCGGCAGCGAGCCCATCGTGGCTTTCGGGTCGACGTCGATGCCGAGGTTCTGCAACTGCTCCCTGGCACCCCTGGCCATCGCCTTCCAGTCGACGAATCCGCCGCGTGTCGGCTGCTTGCCAAGATATACGTTCTCCGCGACCGTCAGGTCTGGGACGACGCTCAGTTCCTGGTGGACCATGCCGATTCCGGCGTCGAGCGCGTCCCGCGCCGAGTGGAAGTGGACCTGCCGGCCGTCGACGAACATGCGCCCCTGATAGTCCGTGTGCACGCCCGCGATGATTTTCATCAGGGTCGACTTGCCGGCTCCGTTCTCGCCGACGAGACCGTGCACCTGCCCCGCACGCAGTTCGAAATCGACGTCGCGCAGGGCCGCGACGCCGCCGAAGGACTTCGAAATTCCCTCCAGGCGGAGGCGCGCCGGGCTGCCCGGGCTTTCTTCGGTTGTCGTCATCTTGTCCAGGACCGCTAGAGGCCAGGCGGGACGGAGGCCCTGTGCCTCCGTCCCGCCAGGAGGCTCAGATCAGGAAGTGCTGTTCCATCCAGAGCATGCCGGCGGCGTTGGCCTTTGTGACGACGGGCCCGTCGGTCACGACGTTCTTCGGGATGCCGCCGTCGCCGCTCTTTTCGCCGGTGGTTACCGCAGCCACGCCGGCGACGATCGCACCGCCGTGGATCCGGCACGACGGGTTGCGCACCGTTGCGAACATGCGGCCGTCGGCGACAGCCGAGATCGCCGGCGGCATGGCGTCGCAGCCACCGATCTTGATGTCGGTCCGGTTGTGCGCCTTCATGACGTTGTACGCGGCGAGCGCCATGTCGTCATTGTGGAAGTAGGCGGCGTCGATCTTCGGATACTTGGTCAGATAGGTTTCCCACAGGCGCGCCGTCTTGGAGACGTCCCAGTCGGCCGGCTGCGTATCGAGCACCTCGATGTCCGGATACCGTTCGACGACGGACTTGAAGCCCCGTGCGCGGCCCTGCGCGCCGGTGTGGCCGAGCGCGCCCTGCGTCATGATGATCTTGCCCTTGCCGCCGATCGCGCTGACGAGAGCCTGCGTCACGGATGCGCCCATGAACTCGTTGTCCGGTGCAAGGAACGAGTGGATCCCGATCTGGTCGAGCGGGGCGATCAGCGTGTCCATGTCGATGACCGGGGTGCCGGCGTCGATCATCTTCTGGACCGGCTGGGTCAGCGTGCCGATGCCGAACGCCTGTATCGCCACGAAGTCCCATTTCTGCGACGCCATGTTGTCGATGGCGGCGCGCTGCTTGACCGCGTCGAGTTCACCGTCGAACCAGGTCACGTCCACATTGTAGAGCTTGCCCCAGTATTCCGCCGCCTGCTTTCCCTGTGCGCACCATGTCGCCTGCAGGCCGGCGTTGGAGAACGCTGCCTTCAGGGGCTTCTCGGAGCGGCCTGCCGCCATCTCTGCCGCCATGGCCGGGCTCACGCCCAGTCCACCCAGCATGGCTGCCGCTCCGCCCAGCGACGCAGCGGCGAGAAAATCGCGTCGGCTCGTACCTTTGGAATCTGCCATGAATACCTCCCTCAAGAACCTGCCTCCCAAGCAGGGCGACAAAGTATGGCAGGCGATCGGTGGCGCGACAATACGCCACGAAATGACTAGGAACGATTGCAACCTTTGAGGGATGGGATCCGGATCGCATTTCAGGAAAAGACCCTGAGATCCCTCAGGGAATTCGAACAAAGTAACTGAAAATAAGAGACAAAATAGAACAGCTGCGAATCGGCGCTTGCCGGGTCATGCAAGAAATCGACCCGACGCCGACATGCAAGCGAAACGCTTGTTTCTTTCTTTGGTTGTGCTTCGAAATGCTTGTTACGGACACGCGGAATCGGACCGTCCCAAGCCCGGGAAGGCACCGCTTTTTCCCCGTCGCGGGGCTCCGGCCCGGGCACTCTTCACGCCCGGAATCCGTCGCCTGTTTGCCGGCTACCGAGGCCGGCCTCGCACTCTCAATGCGCCGCGTAGCGCAGCTCCTCCATCTTCGCCATGACCCGGTCGATTTCCTCGTCCGGCAGGATCGGTGGCTGGCCGAGGCTGGACGCGACGACATACATCTGCGCCAGTGTTTCCACCTCGATAGCCAGCCGGAGCGCCGATTCCAGCGTCTCGCCGAGGGCGATCTGGCCGTGCTGGCCGAGCAGGCATGCCTTCCGGTCCGCGAGGGCCTCCAGGGCCGCATCGGAGAGCTCCTGCGTCCCGAACGTCTCGTAGCGGGCGCAGCGGATCGTCGGGCCGCCGGCGACGGCCACCATGTAGTGAAATGCCGGGATCGGCTTGTGGTGGACGGCGAGCGCCGTCGCATGGACCGAATGGCAGTGCAGAACGACGGACATGTCGGCGCGCGCGGCCAGGATGTCGCGATGGAAGCGCCATTCGGAGGATGGCCTCCGGCCGCCCCCCGTCGAGCCGTCTTCCCTGAGGACGACGAGATCCTCCGGGAGCATCCTGTCGTAGGGCAGCGACGACGGCGTGATGAGGATGCCGTCGCCGCAGCGAACCGAAAGATTGCCCGACGTGCCCTGGTTGATGCCCGTGGCGTTCATCTTGCGGCACGTCGCCACCATCTCCTCGCGCAGCGCCCGGTCGGCAGTCTCCGTCGTGGTCTTCAATTCCGCTTTTCCTCCGGCTCCGCCCGCGGCGCCAGGGGCGCAAGTCCCTCGTTCGACGCCGGGACGACGCCGCGTTCGGTGATCAGCCCCGTCACGAGGCGCGCGGGCGTCACGTCGAAGGCGAAATTGCCGGCACGCGTGTCCTCTGGCGAAATGCGTACGCGCGTCACCGCGCCGTCGGCCGTCTTGCCCCAAACCAGCGAGACTTCCTCCTCGTCGCGTTCCTCTATCGGAATCTCGCTGATGCCGTCGGACACCGTCCAGTCGATCGTCGGGGTGGGCAGCGCGACATAGAAGGGAACGCCGTTGTCGGCCGCCGCGAGCGCCTTCAGGTAGGTGCCGATCTTGTTGCAGACGTCGCCGCTCGCCGTCGTCCGGTCGGTGCCCACCAGCACCATGTCGACCATGCCGTGCTGCATGAGATGACCTCCGGCATTGTCGACGATCAGCGTGTGCGGGATGCCGTGGCCGGCCATCTCCCAGGCGGTCAGGTGGGCCCCCTGGTTGCGCGGCCGGGTTTCGTCGACGAAGACATGCAGCGCGATGCCTTCGTCGGCGGCAAGGAAGATCGGTGCGGTCGCCGTGCCGTAGTCGACGGTCGCGAGCCATCCCGCATTGCAGTGGGTCAGGATGTTGACGGGCTCGCCGGGCTTCTTCCGCGCGGCGATTTCCCGGATGATCTCCAGCCCGTTCGCCCCGATGGCCCTGTTGATCTCGATGTCCTCGCGGGCGATCGCCGCCGCCTTTTCGAGGGCGGCTTGCGCCCGCATGGCGGGTGGAAGCGGCCGCAGAAGGTCTCGCATGGCGTCGAGGGCCCATCTCAGGTTGATCGCTGTCGGTCGGGTCGCGTGAAGCCGCTCCCAGGCCTCGTCGAGTGCGGCGTCGGAGGGGTCCTCGGCCATGCGGCAGGCGAGGCCGTAGGCGGCGGTGACCCCGATCAGCGGCGCTCCGCGAACCCACATTTCCCTGATCGCCGTGGCGAATTCGTCGAGCCCGCGCAGCGTCGCTATCAAGAATTCGTGCGGCAGCCGGCGCTGGTCGATGATGTCGACGGATCGGCCGTCCTCGTTCGGCCAGATGGTCGTGTAGTGTTTTCCGGCGACCTTCACCGCCGCATCCCTTCCGCCAGGAGGCGCGCCAGCGCATGGACCTCGTCGAGGCTCGCGATCCGGCGCCGGTTGACGACGAGATGTCGCCCGAATTCCAGGGCCGGACGCTCGCAGGCGGCACGCAGTTCTTCGTCCGCTATGCTCTCGAACTCGGCATTGTGCGCGAGGCCGAGAATGCGACGATGGATCTCGAGGCCGGCGAAGCCGAGCATCTCGCGCCAGATGTCGTGCAGGATATGATCCAGCGCCTGTCGCGCACCGAGCGGGTCGCCCTGGTCCTCATAGAGCGCAGAGGGATAAAGGATGCCGCTGCGCGTATCGAAGAGCCGCGCGAATTCGGTGCGGAACGTCCGCCAGATCTCGGCGGTGGCGTCGAGGAGCCATGTGCGCATCTCGTCGCGCGATCCTGCCTCCTCGTGCCCGGCCTGGGAGAAATATGCCATCCAGAAGTTTGCGAGCAGCATGCCGACGTCGAATGCCATGGGCCCGTATACTGCGAATTCCGGATCGATGACGCGCGTGTCCTGCGCCGTCACCATGACGGAGCCCGTGTGCAGATCGCCGTGCAGGAGCGTCTGGGTCGAGGCGGTGAACAGGTACTTGAGATGCTGGGCCTCGACCTTCAGGTCGCGGTCGGCGCGCAAAGCGGCGACGGTGTCGCCGAGTTGCGGCGTGTGACGGTTCATTTCCGCGTCGAAATACGGATCCGTGAAGACGAGGTTCTCCGTGATGTCGCAGAGTTCCACATTGTCGGCGAAGAGCGCCATGTCCCTCTTCTTTGCCGGGGCGTCCATCGCCAGGTCGGAGCCGAGGAAAAGGGTTCTTGCCGCGAAAAGTCCGAGATCGCGTGCCACGCGCGGAAGCTGCTGGCCTTCTATGAGCGCGCGCCGCAGGATGATGTGCGGGTGGAGCAGCTCCATGACGATCAGCGCCTGCGCCTCGTCGAAATGGAATATCTCCGGGACCATCCCGGGATCGCGCTCTGCCTGCCTCGACAGCGCATGATATTCGAAGAATGCGCGCTTGAGCGGCAGCGGCCAGCTTTCTCCGACCAGCCGGACATAGGGCAGCGCCTGCTTCACGACGACGCCGCCCGCCGGCCCCTCGACGATGAAAACGAGGTTGAGGTTCCCGTCGCCGACCTCTCGGATCTTCCAGCTTGCGGGGTCGTCGCCGATCCTGCGCCGCAGTCCCTCGAAGGGACCGAGCCGCGCGGGAAGGCTCTCCACCGTCAGGGCCTCGAAGCCAGCTGCGCCGCCCATCGATCTCCTCCCGGCCGTTTTCACCCCGCGGGCATTGCTCATCGTCGCAAAGGTGTATCCGATATCATGTCAAATGACAATGCTGCTGACAATTGATCAACCGGAGGCGCTGTTGTCCCCCGGCGGAGGCGTGTGCCGCCGTTTCTCAGGCCTGCGCGGATACGCGCGGGACGGCCTGCGTCGACAGAAGCCGCTCCGCCATTCTCGCCGAGACGACCAGGTGTGTGGCGAAGCCGCCGCGCAACGCGGCGACGAGCGCGCTGTACTTGCCGTCCTCGATGACCGCCATGAAGCGTCGCGGGATCCGCCGGACGACGTCGAGGTCGGCTGAGACGAGCTGCCGGTTGTAGGAACAGTCGAGCAGCCGCCCGTCGGCGTCGATCAGCTGTCCAGCTATGACGCCCGCCGCTCCGAGCGTCCGCATCTCCTGCAATCTTCCCGGTGCCAGCGCCCCGCAGGCGACGACGTGGCTGTCGGCTTCGACGCCACCGACCGAATAGAGGACGATGTCGCATTCGGAAATGGATTCCAGCTGCTTCGCGATCACCTCTTCCTCGCGAAGGGCGCGCGCCAGTTCCTGGGAGCTGAGCACCAGCGGTGCGTAGAGGTTGATGCCCTGCGCGTTCAGCCGCCGCGCGATTTCCATCGTGCACTGGTCCGGCCGGTAGTTGTAGGGTGCGCCCAGGTTGCCGCAGATCTGCGTCACCGTGACCCCCTGCCTGTCGGCCACCTCCATCGCGTCGGCTATGCGGTAGACCGTCCGCCCCCAGGCTATGGCGATGCGGCTTCCGGACCTGACCAGCGAGCTGAACGCACTGGCCGCCACGAACGGAATTTCGAGGTCCGGGGAGAAGCTGGAGTTGTTCGGTACAACCCAGGCCATCTCGAGGCCCAGCCGGTCCTCGAGCTGGCGAGCGAGCCGCCCCTGCCGGAAGAGCTGCGTCGACGTCGAGACGGTGACGATGCCGCGCTCGCGGGCCCGGCGCAGATAGCCCGCCACGCTCGCCCGCGAGATGTTCAGCACCCGCGCGACCTCCTCCTGGCGGAGGTTGTGCGTGTAGTAGAGCCAGGCGGCCCTGTGTATCGTCTGGTCGATGTCGCGCACCTGTTTTCCTCTTCGGCCGGATGAATTCGACAATGGTCCGCGCTTCCGACATATGTCAAAGATTGTCCTGCCACAACATCCAGCACTGCGCATCGGCCGCAGAAAGTCGTTCGGGGTACTGGCCCACGGGGCCTTCGGCATGAGATTGCGCCATCGACCGGCTGGCCGCTCCACGTCCGTTCCGGACGCCTGTGGCGGTGCCCGACCGCCCGCAAGCGCAGCCCGGTGCTCGCCGAACAGAAACTGCCCGGACTGAAGGCACTGCTGAGAGAATGCTGGAAGGCTCTGACCCCGGGGCCGGCCAGATACGGCGACCCGTGGCGCCTGTGGAAGCCCTACGCCTTGATGGGGACGTCTTTTCCGGCCTCGTTCGAGGCGCGGAAATAATGTTCGGCATGCTGGTAGTAGTTCTGTGCGGCGACATGATCGCCATTGCCGTCTTCGGCACGGGCAAGTGCCAGATATTTCTCGTATTTCTGTCGGGCGGACGATACCTTCGCCGGTTGCGGGCGGCGGTGCTGCGCACCGCGCCTGGATCTGTCCTTCGATTTGCTGCTCATGTGGGATACCTTCCCGAAAGATGGATGATGCGCTGAAAGCGGCTTGCCGGCACCGGCGCCTCGACCTCCGCGGGATCGCTTGGCTTGCGCAACCGCCATAAGGTGGTTCGCCTGCCGCGACTGCCGGCTTCCGCTGGCAAGGCCAGCGTCTCGATTTGAGAACGGAGGAGCAACTTTCCGAAGCGCCCTGAAAGAGAGGTAGGAAGCGCCGCCGCCCGATTCAAGCGGAAGCCGCCCGCCGGCAGGCTTGCATTCCTTCGCAGGAGAGACTATATGCCGAAAAATCGATATTTGCTTGATCGACTTTTGTTTCGCGCGCCTTGCGTGCTCCTAACGAACTTCCCCCATCAAAAATCGAGAGACCCCGCGAAGGCGCTGTTGCGTCATCGCATTCCACCAATGCTATCGAAAGGAATTCGTCATGAGCACTGGTACCGTAAAGTGGTTCAATTCAACCAAGGGCTTCGGATTCATTCAGCCCGACGATGGAAGCGCCGACGTGTTCGTGCACATCTCTGCGGTTGAGCGCGCCGGCCTCCGCAACATCGTGGAAGGCCAGAAGCTCGGCTACGAGATGGTCCGTGATGCCAAGTCGGGCAAGATGTCCGCAGACCGCCTCCAGGCGGCCTGATCCGTTCCCGTCTGGCGATGACCACGGATGTACTGGCACCGCCAGGGAAAAGCGATCCTATGAAAAGGTCAGGCCCAGCCTGGCCTTTTTTCGCTTTGGCGGGCCATACGGGAGATCAGAAGGAGATCGAACTCATGAGTTCGTCACGCTCCGATACGCGCGCTCGCGCCGAGCAGGCCTTCAAGGCGCGGACGCAGGACCTCGGCCAGCAACGCGTCGGATTCGAGCAGGAAGCCGAGGCCGCCGCCCGCGCGGAGAAGACCGCCCGCCTGAAGGCGCTGCGCCTGCAGAAGGAAGCGGAAGAGGCTTCCGCGGCGCCCGTTCGCACGAAGTCCAAGCGGTCTTCATCCGCCTAGGGCAGCCCGCACGCCTGCCGCTTTTCGACCGTTCCTTTCCTTGCCGGGAAATCCTTCGGGCACTCCCGGCAGGCGCCGTGCGGACGTGCTGAAGCGTCCAGCCTGTCCGCCTTGCGCGGGCGGTCCTTCCCGGACACGGAGTGCCGTATCCTGCCCCGACGTCGGTTTGCCCGCCCGAGTTCCCTCAATTCGCCGCCTGTCCCTCCGTCCCGGGCAGCCGCTGGAACACCCGGCATACGCGATTTCTTGTGTTTTCTTCCTCTTCGATCGTACCTGACCGGCTTTCGTCGCCGTGTCCGCGGCCTTTTCAGATGCGGCTCGTTTTGGAAGCCTTAACCCGATCCTTGGCAGATGGACGTCTGACATTGCCGAATCGCGAAAGGGTGAGTGGATGAACGAGGGGCATCGAGCGGACGAAGAAGGGACGGTCGTCGTCTTTCCGATGGCGAGCCGGGAGGGCCAGATCCGACGTGCCGTCGACAACCTGATGACCCGGAACGGAGCCGACGCCGACAGCTACTGGAAAGAGATGATTGCCGGGATGCGCCGGCAACTGCAGGCCTCGGGCCTGCCGGACGAAGCCGTCGGCGACGAACTCAGGGCATTTGCCAGGGCGGTCCTCACCTGCATCCACGAAATGCACGAGCGCGCCTGCCGCAGCGGCGAGGCGTGACCGCGCCGCGGCCACGCATGACGGCCGCCGTCCCTATCCGGACCTCTGCCGGCGCGCGGCCGTGTCTCGCGCATCCCGGCCGCCGGCGCCTTCGACAAGGGCGAGAAGGCCCCTGAGGAGATCGGTCGGCGTCGGCGGGCAGCCGGGGATGCGCAGATCGACGGGCAGGACGGCGTCGAGGCGGCCGATGACCGCAGGGCTGTCCGAGAAGCAGCCGCCGTCGAGAGCGCAGTCGCCCGCGGCGACGACCCATTTCGGCGACGGCATGGCGGCATAGGTCCGCTCGAGCGCCTCGCGCATGTTCTTCGCGACAGGTCCCGTGGCGAGCAGAACGTCTGCGTGGCGAGGCGAGGCGACGAAGCGAAGACCGAACCGCTCGAGGTCGTGGAAGGGGTTCGAGAGCGCCTGCAGTTCCAGCTCGCAGCCGTTGCAGGATCCCGTGTCGACCGCACGGATCGAGAGGCTCCGTCCGAGACGCCTCCGGGCCGCGGCATCGAGCCTGGTGGCGAGGTCCCGGATCGCCACGCCGTCCGGAACCGGGGGAGTTTCGCTGACGGGGCGCCGTACCAGGCTTTCGAAAAGGAGTCTGCGCATGGTGATTTCTCAGAGGTCGTGTCCGGAATAGGAGCAGTTGAAGGATTTGTTGCAGAGCGGAAAGTCGGCGACGATGTTTCCCTCCATGGCGGCCTCGAGGAGGGGCCACTGGAACCAGGACGGGTCGCGCAGATGGCAGCGCTCGATCCTGCCTTCGGGGCCGAGCCGCAGCCAGACGAATATGTCGCCGCGGAAGCCCTCCACCAGCGAGGCGCCCTCGCAGGTCCCGCGCACTGCCGGAACTTCCGCCTGCAACGGACTGTCCGGCAGTCCGTCGAGGATCTGCACGGCCAGCGAAAGGCTCTGTTCCACCTCGGCCATGCGGACCCTGACCCGGGCGTCGACGTCGCCGCCGGGCAATACCGGAACATCGAACGACAGCACGTCGTACGGTGCGTAGGGGAGGGACCGGCGCACGTCGAAGGCCCGCCCCGAGGCACGGCCGACATGCCCGCCCGCGCCGAACCGGCGGGCAAGCTCCGCGTCGAGAATTCCCGTGCCGACTGTCCTGTCCTGCAGCGAGGCGGTCTTGTCGTAGAGTTCCGAGAGATGCGGAAAGCGCCCGCGGATTTCGCCCAGAGCCGAGCGGATGGCCGCCACGCCCGCCACGCCGGGGTCGACGGTGACGCCGCCGGGCCGGATGCAGTCGCGCATCATCCGGTGGCCGAAGGCCGTCGCCGCCGCGCGCAGAATCCCTTCCCGCAGCATGCCGCAATGAGCCAGCATCAGCGGGAAGGCGGCGTCGTTGCAGATCGCGCCGATGTCGCCGAGGTGGTTTGCAAGCCGCTCGAGTTCCGCCATGAGCGCACGCAGCCAGACGGCGCGGCGGGGAACCTCGATCCCGAGAGCGGTCTCGGCCGCAACGGAGAAGGCAAGCGCATAGGCGGCGGTGCTGTCGCCGGAGGTCCGGCCGGCGAGCCGGGCGCCCGCCGCCAGCGTCGCACCGCACATCAGTCCCTCGATGCCCTTGTGAGCGTAGCCGAGACGGGCCTCCAGCCGCACGATTGTCTCCCCGTTTACGGTGAAACGGAAGTGACCCGGCTCGATGATGCCGGCATGGACGGGGCCGACGGGGATCTGGTGCAGCCCTTCGCCTTCGGCGGAAAGGAACGCATAGGGCTCGCGGTCCGTGCCCGGGCGGCCGTCGGACTCGCGGTGGCCGTGGTCGAGCCATGGCCGGATGTCGGGCGCGTCGAGGGGGGTGAGGCCGAAGAGGTCGCGCACGGCCCGTTCCGGGCGCTGGGCGGGCGGATGCAGCCGGCCGACGGACGGGAAATGGCCTTCCGGACATTCGAGCGTCGCGATCCCCGTCGCGCCCGCCCCGTCCGCAACGGCCATGTGCACCGCCTGCCGGTCGCCCCAGAGACCGACGAGCGTCCACTCTCCATTGCAAAGGCGTTGCGAGACGCACTGCCATCCCTCGCGGTCGACGATGCGCCTCGGCCAGCGAGCGGCCACTCCGGCCGGCCGGGATCCGGGTATCGCCTCTAGAAGGTCGCCCATCGGGTCGTGCTCCTCCTCAGCCCAGCAGTGCCGCGACGTGCCGGAACCAGCCGACCAGTGGCGGCGGCAGATAGACGCCTGCGACGAGGACGAGCGCGAGATGGACGTACATCGGCAGCGTCGAGCCCTCGGATGGCCGCGTTTCCCCTGCCGGCGCGCCGAACACCACGTCCGGGATGCGAAGCATCAGCGCCCCGAGCGCGATCAGCAGGCCGAGCACCAGCGGGATCGCGAGCAGCGGCCTCGTCGCGAAGGTCGAGCTCACGGTGAGGAATTCGCTCATGAACACGCCGAGAGGCGGAAGGCCGGCAATTGCGACGACGCCGGCGAGCAGCCCCCAGCCCAGCATCGGATGGCTGCTGGTCAGGCCCTTCAGGTCCGAGAGACGCTGGGTTCCCTTGACCTGGGCGATCTGTCCGACCCCGTAGAAGATCGCGGACTTGGTCAGGCTGTGCATCACCATGTGCAGCAGGCCGGCGAAATTGGCCAGTGGGCCGCCGATCCCGAAGGCGAAGACGATGATGCCCATGTGCTCGATCGAGGAATAGGCGAAGAGCCGCTTTATGTCGCGCCGGCGGTAGAGCATGAAGGCCGCGAAGATCAGCGAGGCCAGCCCCAGCGTGATCATCAGCGGACCCGGCGCGATCGCCGCCGGATTGGCCGCGAGAAGCATCTTGAAGCGCAGCACGGCATAGAGAGCGACGTTCAGGAGGAGCCCGGAAAGCACCGCGGAGATCGGCGTCGGCCCTTCCGCATGGGCGTCGGGCAGCCATGCGTGCAGCGGCACGAGGCCGACCTTGGTGCCGTAGCCGAGCAGCAGGAAGATGAACGCGAGGTTGAGCAGCGCCGGGTCGAAGGATGCGGCGTGACGGACGATGACCGTCCACACCATCGCATCCTGACCCTCCCCGACGACCGGTCGGGCCGCCATGTAGACGAGAATTGTGCCGAACAGTGCAAGCGCGATGCCGACGCTGCCGAGAATGAAGTATTTCCATGCGGCCTCGAGCGCCGCGTGGGTGCGATAGATGCCGACCATCATCACCGTCGACAGGGTCGCCAGTTCCACCGCGACCCACATCAGGCCGATGTTGTTGGTCACGAACGCGAGGTTCATGCCGAACATCATCACCTGGTACATCGCGTGGTAGAACCGGAGCATCGCCGGCGTGAGCCGCCCCGTGTCGAGTTCGTGGCCGATATAGCTCGCACTGAAGACACTGGCCGTGAACCCGACGAACGTGTTGAGCGCGATGAAGACGACGTTGAGGTCGTCGACGAGCAGGTACTGCCCGGTCTCCGGCCGCGGGACCAGGAAGAGGCCGGCGGCGGCGGCGAACGTGAGCAGGCTGGCCAGAACGTTGAGACGTGCCGCGAGGCGATATCCGTGCAGCACGGCAAGGACCGCCGCGGCGACGGCCGGGATGGCGATGACCGCCGTCTCGAGGCCGAAGGGTTGCCCGGTCATCGCCTTTCTCCCCTGAAGTCGTCGAGTGCGCCGACGTCGACGGTGTCGAAGCGCTCCCGGATGCGGAACAGGAAGACACCGACGACGATGAAGGCGATGATGATCGAGAACGCGACGCTGATCTCGACGACAAGGGGCATGCCCCTCGCTCCGGCCGCCGCCAGGATGAGACCGTTCTCCAGCGACATGAAGCCGACGATCTGGCTGACTGCGTTGCGGCGCGTCACCATGACGAGGAGTCCGAGCAGGACGACGGCGAGCGCGAAGGCGAGGTCCTCTCGCGCAAGCGGATCTGCGCCGGGCGTCGCCCGCAGCATCACCACCATTGCCAGCGCGACGAGGCCCATGCCGGCGAGCATCGTCAGGCCGACGCCGACCACCGTCTCGACGTCGCGATGGATGCCGAGCGTGCGGATGATCCGGTGGAGCGCGATCGGGATGACGATGCCCTTGAAGACGAGCGCGATCGCGGCCGTGACGTAGAGATGCGGCGCATGCTGGACGAAGGCCTGGAAGATCACCGAGAAAGACAGGACGAACGCGTGCAGCCCGTAGACGTTGACGAGCGCGTAAAGGCGGTCCTGGTAGAGCAGCATGAAGCTGACGAGCACCAGCCCGCCCGCCAGCAGGTGCGCGATGTCGAAGCTCAGGGGGGTCATTCGTCGATTCCCATCACAGGCTCCGCGACATGAAGAGGAGGAGAGTACCGAGCAGGCTCAACATCAGCGCCGTGCCGATGAAGTCCGGCACACGGAACACGCGCATCTTGGCAATGGCGGTCTCGAAGACGCCGAGAAGGACGCCGCCAGCGGCGAGTTTCGCGAGATAGCTCGCCAGTCCGGTCAGGAGGGCGGCCGCACCCGCGCCCTCGCTCGCCAGCCCCCACGGCATGAAGATGCAGATGACCAGCGACAGGTAGAGCAGCAGCTTCAGCGCCGCGGCGAGCTCGATCATCGCCAGGTGCCGGCCCGAATACTCGAGCACCATCGCCTCGTGGACCATGGTGAGCTCGAGATGGGTGGACGGATTGTCGACCGGGATGCGGGCGTTCTCGGCCAGCGCCACGACGACGAGCGCGACCAGTGCGAGGCCGAGCGAGACGCGCAGGCCGGCTTCAGGTCCGGCGAGCGCCGCTGCGACGGCGGAAAGCTGCGTCGAGCCGGAAACGAGCGCGAGCGTGAAGATGGTCAGAAGGAGTGCCGGCTCGGCGAACGAGGCAAGCATCATCTCCCGGCTCGCGCCGATCGCGCCGAAGGCGGTGCCGACGTCCATGCCGGCGAGCGCCAGGAAGAAGCGGGCGCTGCCGAGGAGCGCGACGATGGCGATGAGGTCTGCTGTCCAGCTGAACTGCAGGCCGGCGGCGAAGGTCGGCACCAGTGCCGCCGCCACCCAGGTCGCTGCGAAGATCAGGTAGGGGGCGGCCAGGAACAGCCAGGAGGCATTATCCGCGATCACCGTTTCCTTCCGCAGAAGCCTCGCAAGATCGCGATACGGCTGCACGAGAGGCGGTCCCCGGCGGCGCGTGAGGCGGGCCTTCACCTTGCGCACGAGGCCCGTGAGAAGCGGTGCGAGGCAGAGCACGAGTGCCATCTGCGCACCCTGGACGAGGAGGCCGGCGATCATGTCCATAGCGCGAGCACCAGGAGCAGGAGGACGAGCGCGGCGAAGACGAGGCCGAGATACTTGCGGATCGTGAGGAACTGCAGATGGTCGAGCTGCTTTGCGACACGACCCGTCAGGACGGCTGCGGGCATGTAGATCAGGTCCCAGACGAGATCGCGCATCTCCACCGTCAGGCGCGCCGGTCGTCCGTCGCCCGGCGGCGGCATGTCGACCTGGTCGCGCGCCCGGAAGACGAGCGTGCCGAAAGTGCGGCGCAGGGGCTGCGAGAAGCCCGTCGCCGAATACTGCGCCGACGGAACCGGGTCCGGAAAGCCGCAGTCCCAGGCTGGCGCCCGGCGGGTCTCCCGCGATCCGGCCAGGCGGACGAGGAAGGCGGCGAGAAGCGCGCTTGTCGCGATGAACAGGAAGACGAGCAGGCCGCTGTACGAGCTCCGGCCCGAGTTGACGGGTACGATAGACATCCAGGGCAGCGCCGACTGGCCGGGCATCGCGGCGCCCGTCAAGGCCCTTGCGACAGGGGCGAGGGCGTCCATGACGACCCCGGGAAGGATGCCGGCGAGGAAGCAGAGCGCCGCGAGCAGGAGCATCGGCGCGAGCGACGCAGGCGCGACTTCCTTCGCCGCGGCACTTGCGGTCGACCGGGGACGGCCGAGAAAGGCTATTCCGTAGACCCGCACGAAGCATGCCGCGGCGAGCGCCGCCGACAGCGCCAGCAGGCCTCCCGCGGCGGGCACGAATATCTTGAGGCCCCACTGGGACAGCGCCGGACTCTGCAGAATGGCCTGGAACGTAAGCCATTCCGAAGCGAACCCGTTGAACGGGGGCAGTGCCGCAATCGCCACGCAGCCGGCGAGGACCGCGACCGCGGTTGCCGGCATGCGGTGTATCAGGCCGCCGAGCTTTCCGATGTCCCGTTCACCGGTTGCCGTCAGCACTGCGCCGGAACCCAGGAAGAGCAGGCTCTTGAAGAGCGAATGGTTGAACGCGTGGAAGAGGGCCGCCGTCAGCGCCAGCGCCGCCGCGCCGGGCATGGCGTCCGCGCGGAAGGCGAGCGCCAGCCCCAGGCCGGCGAAGACGACGCCGATGTTCTCCACGGTGCTGTTGGCAAGGATGCGCTTGAGATCCGTCTCCATCAGCGCCGAGAGGATTCCGAGCACTGCGGAGCCGCCGCCGACGACGAGGAGGAGCAGCCCGGACCACCAGGCGGGCATGCCGAGCAGATCGAAGGCGAGGCGGATGAAGCCGTAGACGGCGACTTTCGTCATCACCCCGCTCATCAGCGCGGACACGTGGCTGGGGGCGGCGGGATGGGCGAGGGGCAGCCAGGCGTGCAGCGGCACCAGGCCCGCCTTCGATCCGGTGCCGATCAGCACCAGCACGAAGGCGAGCGCCGAGATTTCCGCCCCCCGCGGTGCCGCGCGGATCGCGGCGAACCCGAATTCGCCGGTTGCGCCCGCGACGAGGCCGAAGGCGAGGAGCAGCGAGAGCGTGCCGAGTTCCGCCATCAGGAGATAGACGTAGCCCGCCCGCGCGTTGCCCGGATCTCTGTGGTGGGCCCTGACGAGCGCCCAGGACGTCAGCGACATGAATTCCCAGGACGCCAGGAAGGTGAAGGCGTCGTCGGCGACGACGACGAGAGTCATCGCCGCCAGGAAAGCCGGAAAGAACGGCAGCACCCTGTGCGGCTCGTGTTCGTGACGCCCGTTGCCGAGCCCGAAGAGGCTCGTCACCAGCCCGCCGAGGTTGACCACCACGAGGAAGAATGCGGCAAGCGCGTCGACCCGGAAGTGGGCGCCTGTCCACGGCAGCCCCAGCGGAAGCCGGGCGGTGGACGCCGCCGCGTCACCGCCTGCCAGCGCCGAAGCCGCCGCGGCGAGCCCGAGAAGGGAGACCGACGCCGTCGCCCCGTAGACGAGCCCGGTCGCCAGTTGCGGCCTCCGGTTCGCCACCACGGCGAGTACGGCGGTCGCCAGCAGCGCGCCGATCAGCCAGAGAAATGTGGCGGCATCCGACATGGTGGATTTCTGGCGCCTCTATCGCTTGCGGTCCGGCTGCTCGACCGCCGCCGCGGCGGACGTCTTCAGCCGTACGCCGCGTCCGCCCGAGGAACTGACGGCATTGTCGCCGATCAGTTCTATGCCGGCGGCCTCGAGCGCGTCGATCAGCTTCACCAGCGAATTGACGTTGCCGCGGATCGTGCCCTCGCTTGCCTCCATCCGCTGGATCGTGGGCACGGAAAGGCCGGAGAGTTCCGCCAGCCTGCGCTGTTCCACGCCCAGCAGCGCCCGCGCTGCCCGCAACTGTGCCGCCGTGATCATGCCGTGTACACCGGAATTCCAGTTTGAAAGCCTGGCAAGATGGTCTCATATATTGAAATTGGCAGATGATATAAACGTTATGATATCTCAGATATCATAATTCTGCGCAAGATCATTTTTCCCCAGCGTGCGGTCGCCGGGACCGCTGCGCGATTGGCGTCGCGGAACGGACGGAAGTCGGCCGGGAAGTGATGCGCGTGGGCGACGGCCCGCGCAGGCAGGCGTCTTCCGGTCGCCCGCGCGGAGCCGGACAGCCGGCTGCGGACGGCCGTCAGCCGGCGGGCCGCGTCGCCTCTCGCGCTGGCATCGCGTGCGACGACGCCGGCACCCTCGGTCGCCAGACCCAGGCGAGGGCCGCGAGAAGCGCGATCAGGACCGCGATCGCCGCGATATGCAGCGGCCGCCCGATTCGCCTTCTGATCTCCGCCGAGCGGCGCTTTCGCCTGGCGTGCTTCAGCGAAACGATCTTGGTCAAGGCAGTCTCCATGTCGTGACGAAGCCGGCTGTCGCCCTCGTCGAAACCCCGAAATTATCTCCGCATGAAACGTCCCGGCTACGGCCACTCATTCCGCCAGGAACTCCCTGATAAGCGCGATCTCGCCGTCGCTTGCAAGCGTCGGCGCATGGCCGACGCCTGCGAACTCCCTGAGACGCGGCCTCGGCCCGCGCTCCGTCATCCGCCGGGCTACGGAAGCGGGCAGGACATCGGACTCCGCTCCCCGCAGGAGCAGGGTGCGCGCCGTGACGCCTTCGTAGACCGGCCAGGCGTCGGCATCCGCATGAGGTTTGCGGAAGCCGGCCGCGATCGCGGGATCGTAGTGCACCGTCAGGCGGCCGTCGTCCCTGCGGCGCACGGAGGTGTCGGCCATCCGCCGCCAGAACGCCTCGCTGTTCGATCCGAACGGCCGGTAGCTCTCCCTGAGCCAGGCCTCCATCTCCGCCATCGTGTCGAAGACCGGAGGGTTGCCCACATAGTTGCCGATCCGGTTCGCCGCATCGGCGGGCAGTTCCGGGCCGATGTCGTTGAGTACGAGGTGGGTCATGCGTTCCTTCAGCGGCCCCGCAGCCGCCACCATGCCGAGCATGCCGCCCATCGATGTCCCGACCCATCGCAGCCTGTCGATGCCGTAGTGGTCGAGCATGCCGAGCGCGGTGGCGACGTAGACGGGGAAGGAATAGTCCACCTCGCGCACCCAGGCCGAGAGGCCGCGGCCTGGCGTGTCCGGGCACAGCACGAAATAGCTGTCGGAAAGCGCCTCCGCGGCCTCGTCGAAGTCGCGCCCGTTGCGCGCCAGCCCGTGCCACATGACCAGTGCCGGCCGACTTGGGTCGCCCCACTCGGTCACGTGGATCTCGTGGCCGGCGGCAACGAGATAGGTCGAACGCGGCTTGCTCATCGCGGCCCCTTTCTGCGCATCAGCGTACCCGCAATGCCCGCCGGAAAGAAGTAGACGAGCAGGATGAAGAAGATGCCGAGCCACAGCAGCCAGCGATCCGGATCGAGCAGATGCGACAGGACCGGCACGCCGCCGACGGTCGAGGCCGCCACGTCCAGGACGTTCTTCAGGTAGGACTGCGCGAGGCTCATCACGACGACTCCGATAACCGAGCCGTACATGGTCCCCATGCCGCCGATGACGACCATCAGGAGGATGTCGATCATGATCGAGAAGGAGAGCACCACGTCCGGCCCGGTATATCTGAGCCAGATCGCCCAGACGACGCCCGCAAGCGCCGCGATCGCCGCCGAAATGCAGAAAACCGCCGTCCGGTAGGCGACGACGCGGTAGCCGATCGCCTCGGCGCGCATCTCGTTTTCGCGGATCGCCTGCAGCACGGTGCCGAGCGGCGAGGCGACGATCCTGAACATGAGCAGGAACAGGACCAGGCATGAGCAGAAGACGAAGTAGTAGGCTGCGATCTTTCCCGTCATGCGCACGCCGAGGAGCTTCAGCGTATGGCCGTCGGTATCCGTCAGCAGCCTGAAGGCCGGCGAGAAGACGTGGGGTGCCTGGTAGATGATGCCGTCCTCGCCCCCGGTGAAGCCCGAGAGCTGGCTTGCGAGCACCATCATGACGGAGGCCGCCGCCAGAGTGACCATGGCGAAGAAGATCGCCTTCACCCTGAGCGACAGAAGGCCGATGAGGAGCGCCAGGACGAGCGCCGCGAGGACGCCCGCCGCCCCTCCGGCGGCCACGGCGGGCCAGCCGGCCCCCATGGTCTTGAGCGCGATTGCCGTGCCGTAGGCACCGAGCCCGAAGAACATGGTATGGGCGAAGGAGACGATGC
The DNA here is from genome assembly GCA_963760965.1 of uncultured Alphaproteobacteria bacterium. Lineage (GTDB taxonomy): Bacteria > Pseudomonadota > Alphaproteobacteria > Rhizobiales > Rhizobiaceae > Pararhizobium_B. The sequence continues at coordinate 7,386 of CAVXEW010000002.1, read as the reverse complement.
CGGTGTAGCCGATCAGCAGGTCGTAGCTGCCCACCAGCACGACGAAGACGCAGATGCGCGCCGCGACCTGCTGCGCGCGTACGTCGGGAAACAGGAACGGTGCGAAGAGAAGCGCGAGTCCCGTCAGCGCGACCAGTCCGCGGACGACAAGCCGGCCGGCCGGCGTCTTGCGCGGCGGCATGGAGGCCATGTCCGCCGGAGATGCTGCAGCGGGCATCACGACTTCACCGCCGGCTTCAGGCCGTATGGCTTCCACAGCAGGATCGCCATCATCAGCAGCATGTTCGAGGCAAGCGACAGCTTGGGAAAGAGGAAGGCCACGTAGTTCGCCGTGAGCCCCACCATGACTGCCCCGAGCAGCGAGCCCCCGATCGAGCCGAGCCCCCCGATGATGACGACGATGAAGACGAGCACCAGCATTTCGGAGCCGACCTTGGCGTCGATCAGGCTCTGGAAGCCCGCCCACATGCCGCCGCCGAGCGCGGCCAGCGCCGAGCCGGCGACGAACACGCCGACGAACAGCCGGTCGACGCGGAAGCCGAGCGACTCCACCATCTCGCGGTTTTCCACGCCGGCCCTGACCAGAAGCCCGATCCTTGTGCGGTTCAGGGCCAGCTGGAGCGCGATGAAGACGACGAGGCCGAGAGCGAAGGCGAAGATGCGGTATGTCTCGATCGCCACGTTTCCGACGATGACCGATCCGTCGAGGAAAGCCGGCCGCGAGACATGGATCGGTGCGCCTCCCCAGATCGCCTGAATGAGCTCCTCCGATACGATCAGCGCGCCGACCGTGATCAGGATCTGCCGCAGATGGTCTCCGTAGACCGGCCTGACGATGACCCGCTCGTAGGCCCAGCCGACGACGGCGCCGAACAGGCTCGCCGCAGCGAGCGCGGCAAGGATGGCGAGCAAATTGAGGACGATGCTGCCGCCGTGCACCCAGCGCGAGAGCGCGGCGAGCACGCTGGCCGCGATGAATGCACCGAAGGAGACGAAGGCCGCGTGCCCGAAATTCAGGACATCCATCAGCCCGAAGATCAGCGACAGTCCAGAAGCCATGAGGAAGATCATCATGCCCATGGCGAGACCCGCCACGGTCAGGGTGACCCAGGCCGACGGCGAGGCGACGGCGACGAACGCGACGGCGGCTATGGCGAGCGGCAGCAGCCAGACGCCGCCGATGCGGTCGAGCGAACCGCCCGAGCCGGGTCCCGATCCAGCCATCGCGTCAGTGCTCCTTTTCCATGGACAGGCCGAGCAGCCGGTCCTGCAGGGCTTCGTCGCCGGCGAACTCCGCCATGCCGCCGCGATGTATGACCCGGCCGTCCTCGATCACCGCGACGGACTGGCCGACCGCCCTGGCGAAGAGGAAGTTCTGCTCCACCAGGAGGATCGTGGTCTCCCGCGCGATCTCGCGGAAGGCCTCGATCATATTTCGGATGATCGACGGCGCCAGTCCCTTGGTCGGCTCGTCGACGACGATCAGCTCGCGCGGCTCGATGATGGCGCGCGCGACGGCCAGCATCTGCTTCTGGCCGCCCGACAACGCCGAGGCCGGCGACGCCCAGAACTTCTCGAGCGCCGGAAACAGCTCGAAGACGCGGGCGAGGCGCACGCGGTCCAACGCGCCCCTCCCGCTCGCCAGCCGCATGTTTTCCTCGACGGTGAGCCCACCGAAAATTCCCATGTTCTCGGGGACGTAGGCGATGCCGAGGCGCGCGATCTCCGGGGTACGCCGCCGGGTGACGTCATGATGGCGGAAGACAATCGCGCCGGCGCGGGCCGGCCACAGGCCCATGATCGTGCGCAGCGTCGTCGTCTTGCCGGCGCCGTTGCGGCCGAGCAGCACGTGCACTCCTCCCTCGGCCACCTCGAAGCTCACGCCGTGAAGGATGTGGTACCGGCCGATGTCGGTGTGAATGTCGTCGAGCCTGAGGATGGCGCTCATGCGACCTCCTCCCCGGCACCGAGATAGATGTCGCGCACGATCGGCATGGCCATGACCTCGGCGGGCGCCCCGTCGGCGACGAGTTCACCGTTGTGGAGGACGACGATCCGGTCGGCGAGCGCGCGCACGACGTCCATCTTGTGCTCGACGAGCAGGATCGTCTTGGAGGTGTCCTTCTTGATCCCGGCGATCAGTTCGAGGATCACCGGGGCTTCGTCGGAGGACATGCCCGCAGTCGGTTCGTCGAACATGAAGATGTCGGGCTCCATGGCGAGAAGCAGCGCCACCTCGAGCTTGCGCTGGTCGCCGTGGGGCAGGGCGGAGGCGGGCAGGTGCGCGAGGTCGTCGAGCCGTGTTTGCCGGAGGTGGACATGCGCCGCCTCGGCCAGTCCCGGGAATCCCGCCGCGCGCCGGAGGAAATGCACGCCCTTGCCGGCGCGCGCCTGAACGGCGAGGCGGACGTTTTCGAGGACCGAAAGGTCCGGAAACAGGTTGGTGAGCTGGAAGGCGCGTCCAATTCCCGCCTTGGCGCGTGCCGAGGGCGAAAGCCCCGTGATGTCGCGTTCGCCCTTGAAAATCCTGCCTTCGCTCGGAGCCAGTTGCCCGGAGACGAGATTGAACCACGTCGTCTTGCCGGCGCCGTTGGGGCCGACCACCACCGTCAGTTCGCCGGGCCGGAACGCGCACGTCACTCCGTTCACCGCGGCATGTCCGCCGAAGCGGATCGTGAGGTTTTCCGTGCGAAGCGTGGCGTCGGTCATGGACGGGGTCGGATCCGCTCCCGGTCTGGCCGGAGCCTCCCTGTAAGGCAGCCCCCGGCGCAGCCATCAGTTCTTGTCGTGTCGGCCGATCGGGATATCCATCTGGTCGGGCTTGATGACGCCGACCAGCTCCGGAATGGCCCATTCGACATCGGGTTCACGACGATCTTGAAGTGATACATCTCCTGCAGCGCCTGATGATCCTCCTTGCGGAACGTCATCGGGCCCTTCGGCGTCTCCCAGCTCATCCCCGCCATCGTGTTGATGAGGCTGTCGGTGCTCCAGTCGTCGGTCGTCTCGAGCGCCTTGACCACGGCGAGCGCCGCCGACATGCCGCCGGCGGTGAAGAAGTCCGGCGGCGAGTCGAAGCGCTTCTCGTGTTCCTTGACGAGCCAGTCGTTGATCTGGTTCCTCGGCGTCTCGTAGTAATAATAGGTCGCCCCCTCCATGCCCGGCACCTTCTTGTAGGCGGCCAGCGCGGGCAGGATGTTGCCGCCGGTCGACAGCTTGATGTCGTAGCGGCCGGGGTCGGCATTGACGAGCTTGTCAGGGCGTCGATGCCTGCGACGTAGATCTCGATCACCTTGCGGCCCGGCTTGTCCTTCAGCGCGTCGAAGAGGCGCTGGATGGTGGCGGTGAGGTCGGTGGCGTTCTGCGGAACGTACTCCTCGTCGACCACGTGCGCGCCGGTGCCCTTCAGCGCCTTCTTGAAGGCGGATATGCCGTCACGGCCGAAGGCGTAGTCCTGCGCGAGGGTGGCGACGTAGAGATCCTTGCCGGGCTCGAGCGCGATGGCCTGCGCCTGCATGTCCATCGACGAGTTGCGCGAGGTCTTGAAGACGTAGCGGTTGGAGTCCTTGCCCGTCAGCGAATCCGCTACGGCCGGCTCGACCAGCAGGATCTTCTCGTTTTCCTGGGCGATCGGCAGCATGGCCGTCGTCACGCCGGAGGACGTGCCGCCGACGGCAATGAGCGCGTCGTCGTCGCCATAGGCCTCCGCAAGCACCGAACGCGCGACGTCCGGCTTGAACTGCGTGTCTTTCTCGATGAGCTTGATCTTGTGGCCGTTCACCTCCATCGACCCGTCGGTGGCGTATTCGAGGCCGAGCTTGAAGCCGTTGGTCGTCTGCTTCGAGTAGGCGGCGAGCGGCGAGCCCGACAGCCCGTGCACGAGCGCGATTGTGACCGGAGAGTTGTCGGCCGCCGCCGCCGGCGCCAGCGCCATGAGCGTCAGCGCGGCGCCGCTCGCCAGCGCCGTGATCCATCTCTTCATTCCTGCAGTCCTCCCGGTTTTTCGAGGCGGGATCGGTCCTTGCCGCCCTGCCTCGGGATTCTTGGTAGCGGCATCCCTGCCGTCCGCGATGCCGGACGAGCTTGTTCCTCGATGCCACAGTGTCTATTCTCGCGATAAACGGCGATTCCGATCAATACTGCAAAAATACCATGCCCCATGATGCAGAGGCTCCGTCGCTGGCGGAATTGGCGTTCGAGAACGCCCCTGTCGGCATCGTCATGACGAGGAGCCGTGTCATCCATGCCTGCAATCCTGCCTTCTCCGGCATGTTCGGCTATGCCCGTGAAGAGCTGATCGGGCAGTCCTTCGCCATGCTCTACCCCTCGTTCGAGGAGTTCGTGCGCATAGGACCCGTCGGGATCGAACCGCTGCGCCTCGTCAACCGCTATTCCGACGAGCGCATCATGGCGCGCAAAGACGGATCGCTGTTCTGGTGCCGCGTGCGCGGCCGCACCCTGACGCCCGATGAACCGCTGGCACACGCGGTCTGGTCGATGGCCGACCTGTCGGAGCAGCGGCCGGTGAAGGACCTGACGACCCGGGAGCGCCAGATTGCCATGCACCTCGGGGAAGGGCGCACGAGCAAGGAGATCGCCCGGCTTCTGACCCTTTCGCCGCGAACCGTCGATGCCTATCGGGCCCGGCTCCTCCGGAAGTTCCGGGTGAACAACGTCGCGGAACTGCTGACTCATCTCGCCGGAGTTCCGGCCAGCTAGGCCCGCCCCGCTCCCGGCGTCCGGCTCGCAGGCCGCCTCCGGCTGATCTTCTTGACATCCCTCAGACCGTCGGTAGCCTTTGGCCGCAGGCCGGGCGTGCGGTCCTGGAAGGGTTTACGAGGGGCGGCGGCGAAACGGGCCGATCTTCTCGCGGCCGGCAGCCTGTCCGAAGGCTTGCACTTCCGCTGTCGCCTTGAACTGCGTGCGGTCGAGGAAGCGAATCCCGCTTCCGGGAACGACCGGCGGGCATCTGCTGAACCTCGACGACATCTGGGTGGAACATGTGCATCAGCTGCAACTACACGATCCACGGCCGGCACCATCATTTCGGCTGGGACAACGCCCTGGAACCCGTCGCGCGCGTCGCGCCCGGCACCGCGATCGAGTTCGAATGCCTCGATTCCTCTGGTGGGCAGCTGTCGCCGGCGAGCACCGCCGCCGACATCGGGAACCTCTCCTCCGAGAAGATCAACCCGGTCACTGGCCCGATCTGGATCGACGGCGCCGAGCCGGGCGACGCGCTGAAGATCACCATCGAGGAATTCAGGCCCTCCGGCTTTGGCTGGACGGCCAATATCCCCGGCTTCGGCCTGCTTGCCGACGACTTCCCGGAGCCCGCGCTCAACGTCTGGTCCTATGACAGGAACTGCACGGAGCCTGCGCTCTTCGGCAAGAATGCGCGGGTGCCGCTCAAGCCCTTCGCAGGTACCATCGGCAACGCACTCGCAGAGAAGGGACATCACTCGGTCCTGCCGCCGCGCCGTGTCGGCGGCAACCTGCACGTCCGCGACCTTGCCGCCGGGACAGTCCTGTACCTCCCGGTCGAGGTCGAGGGCGCACTGTTCTCGCTCGGCGACACCCACGCCGCCCAGGGCGACGGCGAAGTCCGCGGGACCGCCATCGAAAGCCCGATGAATGCGGTGCTGAAGCTGGAACTGGAAAAGCAGGCCAAGCTCGAGGTCCGCGTTCACCACGCCAGGACCAGTCACCCGCCATCTCGACGCCCGGGGCTACGAGGTGACGACCGGCGTCTGCAGCGATCCCATGGAAGTCGCCAGGCGGAGGTCTCGCAGATCATCGATCTCATCGCCGGTCGCCATGGCATCGCTCCGGTCGAGGCCTACATGCTCTGCTCGGTCTGCGGCGATCTCAGGATCAGCGAGATCGTCGACATGCCCAACTCGGTCGTCTCGTTCTACTTCCCGCGCTGCGTCTTCGAATGACGGCCAAAAGGCCTTCTCCTGCGGCATCCTTTCGGCGCCGCGGTATTCGCCCTTGAGCGCGGCTTCGGAAAAGCATGCATCCCGCAACTCTGAGAACGATGAGCAGGAGTCCCCATGTCTCGACATGACGCAGTGATCCTGGGTGCCGGCGTGAACGGCCTGGCAGCCGCCGTCCACCTCGCCAGCAAGGGATGGGACGTCGCGGTCGTGGAAGCGTCGGCGACCGCAGGCGGCGCCGTCAAGACGATGGAACTGCTCGAGCCCGGCTTCTGGCACGACCTTGGCGCGATGAATCTCTCGATGTTTGCCGGTTCGCCTTTCCACGCGCAGTATTCCGCCGACCTCGCCGCACACGGACTCGAGTTCGCGCCGGCGGCAAACTGCTTCGCCAGCGTCTTCAGGGACGGTACCTGCCTCGGCGTCGGACAGGACAAGGAGGCGACGCGAAAGGCCATCGAAGGCCTATCGCCCGGCGACGCCGGTGCCTGGGACGAGATGAACGCGTCCTTCGGCGAGATGGCTCCTCACATCTTTGCCCTGCTCGGTTCTCCCATGCCGTCGTTCAAGGCGCTGAAGGCCGCCTGGAACGCCAGGCGAGCGGGCGGCTGGCCTCTCGTCTACGAGATTGGCCGTCTTCTCCTTTCCTCGCCGCGCGAGTTCCTCGACAGGCACTTCGAGAGCGACAGGCTGAAGGCGATGATGGCGGCCTGGGGGCTGCATCTGGACTTCCCGCCCGACGCCGCCGGCGGCGCCCTCTTTCCCTATCTCGAAACCATGGCGAACAACGCCTTCGGCATGGTGATCGGCCGCGGCGGCGCGGACACGATCGTCAAGGCGATGGCCGGCCTGATCGAAAGTCGGGGCGGGAGGATCGTTCTCGGAACGGCTGTGAAGAGGGTCGTGGTGGAGAACGGCAAGGCGACAGGCGTCGTGCTGGCCGACGGCACGACGCTTTCGGCCACCCGAGCGGTGATCTCGAACGTCCACCCGAAGCTGCTTTTCGGCGGCATGGTGCCCGAGGCCGGGCTCCCTGAGCGGTTCACGAAGGGCCTGGCCAGCTATCGCGCAGGTCCCGGCACGATGATGGTCCACCTGACGATGGACGGTCTTCCGGAGTGGACCGCATCGCCGGATCTGAAATCCTATGCCTATGTCCATGTGGCACCGGACATGGCGATGATGAGCCGGCTGTACGACGAGGCGGTGTCCGGCCTTCTTCCGGGCGAGCCGGCTCTCGTCGTCGGCCAGCCGACGGCCGTCGACCCGACCCGTGCGCCGGAGGGGAAGCACGTTCTGTGGGTGCAGGTTCGGCTGCTGCCGGCAGCGATCAGGGGCGATGCGGCGGGAAAGATCGGCGGACGCGACTGGGCCTCCGCCAGGGACGCCTATGCCGAGCGCGTCATCGACATCATCGAGACGCACGCCCCCGGCGTCAGGGATCTCA
>CAVXEW010000001.1:0-37537 GCA_963760965.1 uncultured Alphaproteobacteria bacterium | reverse complement strand
CGGTACATCGGCAACGACGGACCCGTTCGGCGATGCGAATCTGAGTTGGCTGGCGAGCGCGGGTGGCTTTCTCCGCGCCGTGCTCTTGCGTCGGCGCGACTGCGAGTTGGGAAAGATCGCGCCTCGAAGGCGGTGCGAGCCGGTGCCGGTCGGGAGGGAATGCGGGTGCTACTTCCCGGTACGCGGTTCGCCGTCCCGGTTGCCTCGTGCCCTCTCAAGCGTCTCGATCACTTCCTCGTCGTCCAGTTGCCGGAAGTCCCGGTAATAGAAGCCGATCGCCTCGAAGCCCCGAGGCTGGTCGAGGCAGATCACCTCGTCGGCCTCGCTGCGCAGTCCGGCGATGACATCGGGCGGCGCGACGGGGACGGCGACGACGATCCTCTTCGGCTCCCGCTGCCGCAGTCCCTTGATCGCCGCCCGCATCGTCGCGCCCGTAGCCGCGCCGTCGTCCACGAGCACGACCACCCGGCCGGTCACGTTCAGGGGCATGCCGCTACGGTAGCGTTTCCGGCGGCGTTCGATCTCCGCGACCTCCCGCTCGAAGGCCCTTTGGAACTCCGCGGCCGACACCCAGGAGAGCCTGATGACGTGGTCGTTGCGCACGGCGATCGGCTCGTCAGCCTCGACCACTGCACCCATCGCCAGTTCCGGCTGCTGCGGAACGCCGATCTTTCTTACAAGCAGGATGTCCATCGGCGCGCGCAGGTGCGAGGCGATCTCGGCCGCGACCGGAACACCGCCGCGCGGCAGCGCGAGTACCACGACGTCCTCGCCCTTGAAGTGGTCCAGGCGCGAAGACAGGCGCCTTCCGGCATCCTTCCTGTCGTCGAAGGTCATGCCTCCCCTCCCTGTCTTGCGGCGTGGCGGGCATTTCCGGCTCGCCGTAGCCATGCTGCGGGCTGCCCCTATCCCGTCGTTTCAGGTCTGCTGCAGCCGGCAGGTTCCGCGCTTGGGAATAGAATTTCACGTCGGCCACCGCTGCGCCTTGACACGCGTCAAAGTCCGGGCCGGATCGACGAGGCCGGTCATTCCCCGTCCGCGCAGAGACCGAGGCAGCTTGCGAGCGACTTCAGGAAAAATGCCTGGGAGGGAAGAATCTTTCGCCGTGCATCGCGGAGTGCGAACCATGCGGCCTGGTCGATCTCGGGAAAGCGCCGCAATTGACCGCTGCGCGGAGGCCATTCGAGCGAGAAGGTGTTGCTCGAGATGGCCCCGGGGTCGACATCGCCCTCGGCTGCAAACGCTTCCACGACCTTGCCCCCTCGCTGGCGCACCCGTCCAAGGGCGAGAAGGGGCGAATTGACTTCAAGGCCCGTCTCTTCGCGAAACTCCCGCCGGGCCGCGGCTTCGGTCTCTTCGCCATCGTGGATCTCGCCTTTCGGTATGGCCCAGGCGCCCTCGTCCTTTCCCTGCCAGAAGGGGCCGCCGGGATGCGCAAGCAGCACCTCCGGCCGTGCATCGCGAAACCGGTAGAGCAGGATGCCGGCGCTCCTCGCTGCCATCATTCGTCCCCTTTGCCGGAAGCCGTCGCTTCGCTAGTCGATGCTTCCCGGCGCTTTCGGCGCGCAGAAATTCTTGATGCCCCGCTTCGGGCAGTCGCAGTCGGGGTCGAATTGGCCGAGAGGCACGCTGCGGTGGCACTCTGGATCCGTCTTGTATGGATGGCCGGAAACCGTGACATATCGGCTTGTCTCACTGCAGCCGGCAAGGAGGGTGCAGGACAGGAGCAGAATCGGAACGATCGCTTTCATCGGTGCCTCTTGGTTGCAAACAAGAGGGAACATGCACGGCTCGCCCTCCGAGCGAATTGCCCTGGATCAAGGCCCGCCCTGTGATCCCCGTGCTGCGGCAAGAACTGCCGCAACGGTTTCCTCGACGGAACCGCCCGAATCGACATGCAGCCAGCCGGCGGGGGCGTGCACGCGTTTCAACTGGGCCGTCAGGATGTCCGCCGTCGCGTCCGACTGCCCCCCGCTGCGCCGGACGACGCGCCTCATCAGCGTCTCGGCGTCGACCGACAGCCAGATGGTCGTCGGCTCGACACCTGCGCTGCCGGCAGCTTCCTCGACAAGTCTGCGGTGCTCCGGACTGTCGAACACGGCATTGGCGATCGCCGTTCCCCCTGCCGCGACAATCCGGCCCGCCTCTTCCGCGATCTTGCGATAGACACTTTCCGACACCTGCGGCCGGTAGGCTTCTGCGGGAAGGCGCGTATCCGGAGCAACGCCGAACATCGATTTTCTTATCCGGTCGCTTTCCAGCACCCGCGCTCCGGCCCCGCCGCCGATCCTCCATGCGGCCGCCTCTGCGATCGTGGTCTTTCCTGAACCGCTCAGTCCGCCGATGACGATCAGTCGGGGCTCGGGAACCGAGAGCAGCGCACCGGCGAGCTCGAAATATTTCAGCGCTTCCTCCGCCAGTTCCTTCCGGCCGTCCTCCTGCGACGAAGCGCTGGTCGCGGTGACGTGTGCGCGAACCGCCGAGCGCACGGCCATGAAGAACGGCAGCAGCGAGAAGCCTTCCACCTCGCCGCTGGCATCCAGGTAGCGGTTCGCGACGAGGTTCGCGAGCCTTCCCAGGCCACGGTGTCGCAGGTCCATCAGCAGGAACGCCAGATCGTAGAGCACGTCGACCGTCGCAATCTGCTCGCTGAAGTCGATGCAGTCGAAAATCGTCGGCCTGTCTTCGAAAAGGCAGATGTTGCGAAGGTGGAGGTCCCCATGGCACCGGCGGACCCGCCCTGCCCGTTCCCGCGCATCGAGAAGCGCCGCGTGCCCCGCCAGTGCGGAGCGGAAGCGGGCATGGAACGGCACCAGTTCCCTCGTGGTGAAGAGGTCGCTGGTGGCGAAGCCGGCTTCGTTGATATCCAGGACGCCGGCCATGTTTTCTTCACCAGTTCCGCCATGCGCGACCGCGGCGCCCGCGTGGAAGGCGGCGATCTCGCGCGACAGTTCCTCCATGAAGGCGACAGACAGTTGCCCGCGCCCGGCCATCCGGTCGAAGAGGCAGTCCTGGTCGAAGCGACGCATCTCGACGACGGCGTCCACTGCCTCGCCTTCACCGTCGAGTGCCAGAGTACCGTCGCGCTCGCGCGTGATACGGCGGACCCCGAGATAGAGTTCCGGAGCGGTCTTCCGGTTCAGCTCGAGTTCTCGCCGGCACGCGGCCACGCGGAGTTCGAGCGTCGAGAAGTCCGCGTAGGGCAGCCGGACGGCACGCTTGAGCTTGTAGGCGCGGTCTCCGGCCGCGAAGACGAGCGATATGTGTGTCCGGTAGACGTCGACAGGCGTCCGCAGCCCGTGGGTCGATGGCTTGCGGAGGAAGGAAACGACGTCGGCCTGCGTATCGATGCCCATGGCGGCTCCGTTCGATCTCGTCCGAACGGCCGCGCCGAAGCGCCGGAAGCCGCCCGACGCAGCCTCAACGCAGTTCGATCACTGCGGTATCCATGCTCCCTGCACCGGCCTGCCGATGGGTGCTGTAGATCAGTATGCGGTCGGAAAAGCGCTCGACGAGCCGCTTCAGGATGCGATCCGCCTGGGCTGCGTCGACGTGCTCCGTCGGCTCGTCGAGAAGCACGATCGGAGCTTCGGAAAGCCATGCCCGCGCAAGGTTGAGCCGCTGCGCCTCTCCGAGCGAAAGCCGGTCCTGTGTAATCCATGCATCGAGGCCGCCTGCCTCCCGGATGCGCTGGTCTAGCTCGACGCCCTCCAGTGCCGCCCAGCAGGCCGCGTCGTCCATGCCGGGAGCGAACAGGTTCTCGCGCACGGTGTCGGCAAGGACCGCCGCATCGTGCAGGCCCAGGTGACAGAGGGAGTGCCGGTCGGCATCCGAGCCGTCGACCGTGATACGGCCGGCCCGATCGTTCGGAAGCCAGCCCGCGATCTGCTTGAGCAGCGTCGTCTTTCCGCAACCGCTCGCCCCCCTGAGTGCCGTCGACCAGCCCTTGCGGAACGTCGCATCGATCACCCCGCCCAGCGGGCGACCGTCAGGCGCCGTCCGGGGGAGATGAGCGATGGTGATGGTTTCGACGCCCCGCGTTGCAGCAGTCGGCACGGATTCCAGGGAGTACTGCGATGCCTGCCATTTGCGCAGGCCGGCGTCCGCCGCCCCCTTTCGAACGTGACCGGCGACGACGCGCGACAGGCCGGCCGCACTCTCTCCGAGGGCGAGCCATCCGAATGCGACGAAGACTGCAGGCAACAGGCCGTTGCCGGCGAGGCCCGCCTCCCAGGCCGCGAGAAGCACGCTCAGGGCCGAGAACGGACCCGCCATTCTCGCGACGGCCTCCATCCCGGCCAGCCGGTCACGGAAGCGTCTTTGACGTTCCTCTGCCCTGCCGAGCCGGTCGAAACCCTGATCTAGCCCGATTGCCCACAGGCCTTCGGCCTTCAGCGGTATGACGGACGAAACCACTTTGCCGAAACGCATGGAAGCGGCGCGCTGCAGCTCGCGGGCCGCGCGCCAGTCGTGGCGGAGCAACGGCAGGTATCTGCGATAGGCGACGGCGGACGCTGCCGCGAGGAAGCACACCGGCAACATGGCCAGCGGAACGACGATGAGGGTCAGGAGGGACAGAAGTGCAGCGCCGATCGCCAGGCCGGCCAGCGGCAGCCCAATGCGAAGGCGCGCGTAGTCGACATCCTCGACATCGTCGATGTAGTCGTTCAGCCGGTCCTGGCGTGCAAGCTGCCAACCGGCGCTGCGCACGGCAGGCGCCGCCGCCATTGCCAGCAGCATCCGGCTGCGCCGCGATACCTGGTCCATGAGCGCGGCGCGGTGCCCGACCACCCGCTCGCCGTACTTCGTGGCCGTCCGGGACATCGCGAAGAGGCGAACGAGCGCCGCCGGGATGTGGAAGTTGAATGCAAAGGCAGCCGGTCCGGCGCCGGCGAGCGCCACGGCGCCCAGGAACCAGACGGACGTCCCGGTGAGGAGGACCGCCGACATCAGGGCCGTGACGGAGAGCAGCAGTGCCAGACGCCAGGTCTTGCGGCTCGACTGGCGATCGCGAATTTCGGAGATGGTCTGCGTTGCTGGGGCGGTCATGCGGCTTTCCTTCGCTGCGCTGGCACATCCGTCCCGAGATCGAGCCGGTACGAGGCCGCGCCGATCAGGTCCTCGTCGTGCGTGGCGACCACGACCAGCCTGTCGCGTGCAGCGAGCACGAGGCTGCGGCGGACCCCGGCGGCCGTCTCCGCGTCGAGCTTCGCCGTGGGTTCGTCTGCCAGCACCATGTCCCCCGAAAGCAGGGCGCGGGCGACGGCGAGCCGCATGCGCTGACCGCCGGACAGGTTTTCGCCGCCATCCGAGATGCGGGCCGACAGTCCCTCCGGAAGGTAGGGGTCGTCCAGCAGGCCGGCGAATTGCGCGGCTCGGCCGACCTCGGAGGGCGAAGCGGCCGGGCGATTCCAGCGAATCGCGCCGGAAAGCGAGCCGGAAGGCACATAGATGTCGTGCGAGACCCATGCCACGCAAGGAGCCGGCTTCGTCGACCCGACCCCCCGACCGGCGTCCTCGATGCCGGCAAGCGCCCTCAGGAACGTCGACTTGCCGGACCCGCTCGGTCCCGAGACGGCTACCAGACCGGTCCGCGGCAGCTCCACCTGGAGTGCGGCCGACACCCGGTCGCGAACACGCCGGATTTCGTCGGCCTCCCCGGCCTCCTCCGTTGCGTCGCGCGTCGGTGAGAACAGCCACTCCAGCGCTTGCGCCGCTGCCACGCCCTCGGCCTTGGCATGGTACTGCTCGGCGTAGCGCCGGAAAGGCGCAAAGTATTCTGGAGCCATGAGCAGTATGAAGAGGCTCTGCCAAAGATGCAGCCCGGTGAAGCCCGGAAGATCGATCAGGCCGAGGTGGCCGAGCCCGAGAAGCACCGCCAGGATCGCGATCGACAGCGACGAGAAGAAGTCGATGATGCCGGCGTTGATGAACGCAACCTTCAGGACACCCATCGTCGCGTCGGAATAGGCCCGCATGCGCAGATCGAGCTTCCCGTGCTCGCTGTCGAGGGCATGGTTGGCGAGAATCGTCGGCAGCGCCCGGATGCGGTCGGCGAACTGCGCCGCGAGACGCCCGAGTGCCTTCTCCTGCGCCTCCGCACGCGCATGAATGAGGCCACCCGCCAGCGTGAAGAAGACGATCATGACCGGCGTCGCGAGAAGAAGCGTCAGGGCCGCTTCCCATGAAACGAGCAACACCGCGGCGGCGGCCATCAGCGGACCGATGGACAGCATCCGGGCGGCAACGCCGTGGCTGATGACGAGCCGCCCAAGCTGGTCGGGATGGCGGGAAATCCCTGCGATGAGATCGCCCTGCGAGCGATGCCGCAGCGACGCGGTCGGCAGATGCGAAAGTCGCTCGGCCATCGCGGCCCGAAGGCACGACACGAGCTTCGCCTCGGCCTCGGCGGTGCTCCGGTCGGCCGCATAGCCGGCAAGCGTCGCGACCGCGAGGGATCCGGCGGCGACGGCCAGCGCCGCGACGGAGAGCATGCCGTCTTCGACGAGAGCTCCCGCGAGCACCGCAAGCGCGCCGGCGAAGGACAGGCGGAAGAGCGTCTGGCCGACGTTCCAGGCCAGGACAGTGCGAAAGGCGGCACGGCTCTCCCTTCGGGCGAATGCGAGTGAGACTTCCACATGCCTGGAGTTGCGATTCATCGAATGACTGCTTTCCTTGCCGGCGGTGACGCGAGTAGCCCGTCGCCGATGCAACAATCGCATGCCGTCCGGTCCCGGAGGTTGATCTGCGTCAAGGCTATGCTGCGCCGCAGCGAGCATTTTGGCTTCAACCTCTGAAAGGAGCCATCGATGATCGATTCACTTGTCGTGGACCTGTCGCGGCTGCAGTTCGCCCTGACCGCGCTCTACCACTTTCTCTTCGTCCCGCTGACGCTGGGCCTGTCCATCCTCGTCGCGATGATGGAGACCGTCTACGTCATGACCCGCCGCAAGATCTGGCGCGACATGACGAAGTTCTGGGGCCTTCTGTTCGGCATCAATTTCGCCCTCGGCGTGGCGACCGGCATAACCATGGAATTCCAGTTCGGCATGAACTGGGCCTACTATTCGCACTATGTCGGCGACGTCTTCGGCGCACCGCTGGCGATCGAGGGCCTGATGGCATTCTTCCTCGAGGCGACCTTCGTCGGCCTGTTCTTCTTCGGCTGGGACAAGTTGTCGCCCCGCGCCCACATGGCCGTCACCTGGCTGATGGCACTGGGCACGAACCTGTCGGCCCTCTGGATTCTCATCGCCAACGGCTGGATGCAGCATCCTGTCGGCTCGACTTTCAATCCCGACACGATGCGCATGGAAGTGACGGACTTCATGGCCGTGCTGTTCAACCCGACGGCCCAGGCGAAGTTCGTCCATACCGTCTCCGCAGGCTACGTCTGCGGCGCCGTCTTCGTGCTCGGCGTGTCGGCATTCTATTTGCTGCGAAACCGCCATGTCGAACTCGCCAAGCGGTCCTTCGTGATCGCGGCCGCCTTCGGCCTGGCCGCGACGGCCTCCGTCATCGTCCTCGGCGACGAAAGCGGCTACACGATCACCGACAACCAGAAGATGAAGCTCGCTGCCATGGAGGCGATGTGGGAAACGGAAAAGGCACCTGCCGCCTTCACCGCCTTCGGCGTCCCGGACATGCAGACGCATGAGACCCGCTATGCCATCCAGATACCCTGGGTCATGGGCCTCATCGGCACGCGTTCGCTCGACAAGCAGATTCCCGGGATCATGGACCTCGTCAAGACGACCGAAGCCCGGATCCAGAACGGCCTGCTCGCCTACGACGCCCTGGAGAGGCTGAAAGCGAACCGTGGCGATACCGCGGCCAGAGCGGAGTTCGATGCCAACAGCGCCGACCTCGGCTACGCATTGCTGCTGAAGCAGTATATCGCCGACCCGCGGAAGGCGACCACCGAGCAGATAAGCCAGGCAGCGTGGTCGACCGTGCCGTCCGTGCCTTCCCTCTTCTTCTCGTTCCGCCTGATGGTGCTCGTCGGCTTCGTGCTCCTCTTCGTCTTCGCCGCCTCGCTGTGGCATACGATGCGCGAAACCCCTGCCCCGCGCTGGCTCTTCCGCGCCGCCCTCTGGTCACTGCCGCTGCCGTGGATCGGCGTCGAGGTCGGCTGGTTCGTCGCTGAGTTCGGCAGGCAGCCCTGGATCATCGATGGCGTCCTGCCGACCTTCCTGGCGACGTCCGATCTCGGAGTGAGCGATCTGGTCCTCACGATCGCCGGCTTCACGATCGCCTACGGAACCCTGGCAGTCATCGAGATCAAGCTGATGCTTGCCGCTATCGCCAAGGGTCCCGGCGCCGTCGCCGGGGACCTGGCGACCACCCTCCCCGGCTTCGGCGACTACGCACCTGCCGAGTGAGCGGCTGAGACAAGGATAGAAGACAATGATCGACTTTCTCTTCGACTACGGAACGCTCCGGATCATCTGGTGGGGCCTGCTCGGCACGCTGCTGATCGGCTTCGCCGTGACGGACGGCTTCGACCTCGGCGTCGGTGCGCTCCTGCCCTTCGTGGCCAGGAGCGATCTCGAGCGGCGCATCGCCATCAACACGGTCGGACCCGTCTGGGAAGGCAACCAGGTATGGTTCGTCCTCGGTGGCGGCGCGATCTTCGCAGCTTGGCCGGCCCTCTACGCGCTCAGCTTCTCGGGCTTTTACCTTGCCATGTTCCTGGTCCTGATGGCGCTCATCCTGAGGCCGGTCGCATTCAAGTACCGGTCCAAGCGTGAAAGCGCCCGCTGGAGGCGCAACTGGGACTGGGCGCTGTTCATCGGCGGAGCGGTCCCGGCCCTGATTTTCGGCGTTGCCGTCGGCAACACGCTGCAGGGTGTCCCCTTCCACTTCACCGACGAATTGCGCCCGATCTACGAGGGTACGCTCTTCGGCCTCCTCAACCCGCTCGCCATCTTCTGCGGGCTCGTCTCGGTCGCCATGCTTGTCATGCACGGTGCATCGTGGCTTGCCTTCAAGGCCGAGGGTGCGGTCGCCGACCGCGCATCACGGTACGGCTCCCACGCAGCCGTCGTCACGGCACTGCTCTTCGCAATCGGCGGCGTGCTCGTGGCACTTGGCGCCTTTGGCGGATACCACGTCAGCAGTGCCATCGCGACAGACGGCCCGTCGAATCCGCTTCTGAAGACGGTCGTCGTCCAGCCCAAGGCCTGGCTCGCCAACTTCTACGCCCAGCCGTGGCTGGCGCTCGTGCCGCTCCTCGGCATCGTCGCGCCCCTGATCGCCGCCATCGGCTTCCGGGCCCGCCATCCCGGCCTGACGTTCCTGGCATCCGCGCTCGGCATCGCGTGCATCATCGCGACGGTGGGCCTCTCGATGTTCCCCATCATCCTGCCCTCGAGCACGCATCCGGAAGCGGCCCTGACGGTCTTCGACGCCTCGTCGAGCCGTGCCACGCTGCGCAACATGCTGATTGCGACGGTGATCTTCCTGCCCATCATCCTCGCCTACACGAGCTGGGTCTACCACGTGCTCTGGGGCAAGGTGCGCGGCGACACGATCGAGAACGCCGGCACGGCCGCCTACTGAACCGTCGAAAGGATAGGAAAATGTGGTATTTCGCCTGGATCCTCGGCCTCGGCCTTGCAGCCACCGTCGGCATCCTGAACGCGCTGTGGTACGAATTGAGAGCCGTGCGCGAGAAGGAAACTCCGGCGCCGAAGATGACGACGCCCTGAGCGGCTCCTCCCCGCACCAAACGCGCAAGAAGTCCGCCGGGTCGGCAAGTCCGACCCGGCGATTTTTTTGCAAATCGGCATGATCTTCGAATACAGGTTGACGAACAACGATTCTTGACGGAAGCAGACGCAGGCAATCCCGGCTTTCTGACACGATGCTGAAATCCCCCTTCTCCACCGTCGACCGATCCGCCTTTGTAGTCTCGCTCATTGTCCTTGCAGCCATAGTCGTGCTCTCGGCCGTCTATTCGGCGCTCCACAGGACGCTGCCGCTGCAGCTGCTGATCATCGGCCTTCCGGTGCTTGCCTTCCTCGCCGGCCTGGCAGGCGGCTATACCGCCGCCGTGATCGCGACCGCGCTGACGGCAGTCGTCCTCTCCCTGATGCGTCTGCTTGCGCCGCCCAGCCTGGCGATATTCTCGGCCGACATCGCGACCGCCACGGTTTTCGCCGGCGGCCTCTCCTATCTCGGCGCTTTGTGGCGACAGACGCAGCAACTCTCGCGCGAAGGCCAGGAACGCCTCGACGCCGCGGAAAGGCACCTGCGCTCGGTGCTCGACACCGTTCCCGACGCCACGGTCGTGATCGACGAGATGGGCACCATGGTTTCGTTCAACCGTGCGGCGGAACGTCAGTTCGGCTATACCGAAGCAGAAGCCATCGGCAAGAACGTCAAGATCCTGATGCCGGAACCGTACCACAAGGAGCATGACGGCTATATCCAGCGGTATCTCAGCACAGGAGAACGGCGCATCATCGGCATCGACCGCGTCGTCGTCGGCCGCCGCAAGGACGGCTCGACTTTCCCGATGAAGCTTGCGGTCGGGGAAATGACGACGGGCGAGCACAGGTTCTTTACCGGCTTCATCCGCGACCTGACCGAGCGGGCCGAGTCGGAGGCGCGGCTGGAGGAGGTGCAGTCGGAACTCGCCCGCCTCGCGCGCCTCAACGAACTCGGCGAGATGGCCTCGACGCTCGCACACGAACTCAACCAGCCGCTCTCGGCCATTGCAAACTACGTCCAGGGGTCGCGGCGGCTTCTCGCACGGCTTGACGAGCCGGCAGTCGAGCCCCTGCGCGAGGCCCTGGACGAAGCGGCGAAGCAATCGTTGAGGGCCGGACAGATCATCAAGCACCTCAGGGAATTCGTGACCCGAGGCGAGACCGAAAAGGCGCCGGAAAACGTCCGCAACCTCGTCGAGGAATCCGGTGCCCTCGCCCTCGTCGGTTCGCGCGAGCTTGGCGTGAGGACAGTCTTCGATTTCAGGAGCGGTGCCGAGATGGTCATGGCCGACCGGATCCAGATCCAGCAGGTCCTGATTAACCTGATGCGCAACGCGATGGAGGCCATGCGCAAGTCCGAGACGCGCGAACTGGTGGTAACCACCGCGCTTGCGGAGGAAGGTCGCGTCAGCATATCCGTTTCCGATACCGGGCACGGCATTCCCGAGGATGTCGCGACCGAACTGTTCAAACCCTTCCTGACCACCAAGCCGGGCGGCATGGGCATCGGTCTCTCCATATCCAAGCGAATCGTCGAATCCCACGGAGGCACGCTGACCATGCGACAGAAACCCGAAGGCGGAACGGTCTTCTGTTTCACGCTGCCTGCCATGAGCGCGGAGTACGAACCCGATGAGCTCTGAAACCATCGTCCATGTCGTCGACGACGAGGAGCAGGTCCGCAAGTCGCTTGCTTTCCTGCTTTCGATTTCAGGGCATGCCACGCGTGTGCACGCGTCCGCGACCGACTTCCTCGAACTGGCACCCGGGCTCTCGAATGCCGTTCTCATCACGGACCTGCGCATGCCCGACATGAGCGGGGTCGAACTGATCCGGCGCCTTGGCGAGGTGAAGGCGATGCTCCCCACCATTGTCATTACGGGTCACGCCGACGTTCCGATGGCCGTCGAAGCCATGAAGGCGGGCGCGGTCGACTTCATCGAAAAACCCTTCGCGGACACTGTGCTTCTGGAGGCGGTCGACAGGGCCATATCGGAACTCGACAGGCGCGGCCGCAACCAGGCGGATGCGGCCGGAATCAGGGAATGCGTGGAGTCCCTGACCGAACGCGAAAGACAGGTGATGCATGCGATCGTCGCCGGCCTTCCGAACAAGACCATCGCCTACGACCTCGACATCAGCCCGCGCACCGTCGAGGTGCACCGCGCCAACGTCATGAGCAAGATGGGGGCCAAGAGCCTGCCCGAACTCGTCCGCATGGTGCTTTCGGCCGGCATTCGCACCTCGTGACCCGGCGGACTGCCGCCGGGAAGCCGGCCACTTGGGGCCCGGCTACGGGATTGTACGTAGGGACATAAACGAATTTCGCCGCTCTCCGCGATGCGCGATTGTCCAGCCAACGCAAATCACAGGCTGGAGACACCGCAATGACCGCTCACATCGCCCCGTCCGCCGCCCAGTTCTCGAACGCCGCTCTCTACGATCACGCGCTCGACGGAAGCTCCCCCTCGCCGCTCGACAAGGGGCAGCCGCATCAGGTCGTCATGTATCCGGCCAATTCGGAGATCTATGGCCAGGGCGAGAACGCGACGGCGATCTACCAGGTGGCGTTCGGCACGGTCCGCCTGTACCGGCTTCTCGCCGACGGCCGCCGCCAGATCAGCGCATTCTACGTCGCCGGAGAAGTCTTCGGCTTCGAGTCCGACAGCCACCATCATTTCTTCGCGGAAGCCGTCAGCAGCGCGGCGATCCGGATCTATCGCAAGCCCCTGGACAAGGAAACGGCAAGCGCGCTTCTTCCGGTTGCCCTCAAGGCTCTGGTGCGCGCCCAGGAGCATCTCCTGGTCATCGGGCGCCAGAGCGCCGGGGAAAGGGTTGCCGCCTTCCTCATGGACATGCGCGAACGCCAGGGAGGCCTCGATACCATCGAGCTCGCGATGGCGCGCAGCGACATCGCCGACTATCTCGGCCTGACGATCGAGACCGTGTCCCGCACCTTCTCCAAGTTCAAGGAGCGCGGTCTCATTCGCCTGACAAGCGCCCGCGTCGTGAACATCGTCAGGCCCGATTCGCTCCAGGCACTCTGCCAGTAACGCCCCGGAGGCACCGGCATGACGGACACCATCGACCTCCCGCGGTACGAGCGCCAGTTGCGCGAGCGCAAGGCGGAACTCGAACGGAGGCTGGCGAAGATCGAGGCGGATCTCGAGGCGACGCCCGACCCCGATAGCGAGGAAAGAGCCAGCGAGCGCGAGAACGACGAGGTCCTCGAGAGCCTCGGCCTCTCGGGACGGGAGGAGTTGCGCGCGATCGATGCGGCGCTCAAGCGCATCGAAGACGACACTTACGGCATCTGTGTGTCCTGTCACAGCGAGATCTCGGCCCGAAGGCTCGATACGCTCCCCTTCACCAGCGTTTGCCAGCACTGTGCCCGCTAAGACGACGGGCGGGAGGTCATTGCCGTGAATATCCAGACCCTGACTCAGGAAGAGAGCATCGGGCTCCTGGGGCGTTCCCATCTGGCGCGCCTCGCCTGCGTGTCCGGAGGCGAGCCCTACATCGTCCCCATCAACTACGTACTGGACGGCGTCTTCCTCTACAGCTTCTCCACTTTCGGCCGCAAGATCGAATGGATGCGGGCCAATCCGCGCGTCTGCGTCGAAGTGGACGACATCGCGCACAACCGGAACTGGGAGAGCGTCGTCGCCACCGGTCGATACGAGGAACTCCCTGACACCCCCGAAGGAAAGCACGAGCGCGACAAGGCCTGGTCGCTCCTGCAGATGCAGCCGAACTGGTGGCAGCCCGGCTTCGTCAAGACCGTAATCAGCGGCGTCGAGAGGCCGTTGGTACCGATCTTCTTTCGCATCCGGCTCGACGAGGTGAGCGGCCATCGCCTGGACGTCCCGGTATCTCAGCCGAGCAGGGAGAAGGCGAACCTTTCGGGCTTCATCAAGGGCCTGCTGCGGGACCGCCGCACGGTGTCCGGAAAGAAATTGGACGCAAGCCGGCATTGAATGCCGGCTTGCGGCTGTCCAGGGGAGAAAGCAATGTTGCCAAAGACGATATCCTGCATTGTCCGCGAGAACGAAGGACTGGATGACGTCCGGCGCGCCATCCAGCTTGCAAGCATCAATGGGCTGCACCTCGCGATCTCCGTCGTCGGCATAGCTCTGCCGCCACCTTCGGCGATCGCCTACGCCGCGCCGCTCGATGCCTGGGTCGAGGAGAAGGACCAGTTGCAAAGCGATATCAACGCGCAGGCCGAAAGAATTGAGATTCTGTTGCAGGAATCTGGCGTTTCCGGCGACATTTCCCGGCACTATGTCGTCTCGGGCGGCGTCGCGACACTGGCGGGCATGCGCGCCCGCTATGCCGATCTGGCTCTCGTCTTCGCCGCGACCGAAGCGAACCACCCCCTTCGCGAGGGCGTCCTGAGAGGATTGATGTTCGAAGGCGGCATCCCGTTCCTCGTCATCCCGAGCGACACGACGCCCTCGCTCCGGCCGGAACGTGTGGTGGTCGCCTGGAACGGAACGCTCGAGGCCGCCCGGGCGGTTCACGGTGCGCTGGACATGATCGCCACCGCGCAGGCGGTCTCGCTCGCTATCGTGGATCCGCAGGAGACCGAATGGACGAACGGCGAGGAGCCGGGCTTCGACATCGCTGCCTATCTCGCGCGCCACGACATACGCGTCGACGTGCACAGGCTCTCAAGCGGAGGCAAGGACGTCTCGAACGTCCTGCTGCGCCACGTCCGTGACTGCGACGCAGACCTTCTGGTGACGGGTGCATATGGCCATTCGCGCCTGCGCGAGTACATCTTCGGCGGCACGACGCTCGACCTCCTCGAGCGCGCGACGGTTCCCGTGCTGATGATGCACTGAGGCCTCGGCCCTGCCCGCCCGCCGGGCAGCATCATCGCCGGCAACCCCGCCTCAGTCCCGCAGGAAGCGGCGCACGACCTCACGCATCGGTCTTGCCGGACGGCGTGTATTTGCATCGAGGCAGCACCAGGAACTTTTCACCTCGGCAAGAACCTGCTCGCCCCTCTTGATGAAGGTCCGGAAGGAGGCGCGGCAACCTTCCACGCCTTCGGCCACCACGGTCGCCTCTATGCAATCGCCGAGAAAGGCCGGACGCCTGTAGTCGATCTCATGGCGCAGGGCGACCCACAGGTGCCGACGCACCGCTTCGGCCGGCGCGATGCCGCGCCAGTAACTTACGACAGCCTCCTGAACCCATTTCAGATAGACCGCGTTGTTGACATGGCCCATCTGGTCGATGTCGTCGGGGAAGACATGGACGGCATGTTGATGAGGTGACATCGCCAACCTTCTC
Source organism: uncultured Alphaproteobacteria bacterium (assembly GCA_963760965.1). Classification (GTDB taxonomy): domain Bacteria; phylum Pseudomonadota; class Alphaproteobacteria; order Rhizobiales; family Rhizobiaceae; genus Pararhizobium_B. The sequence goes on along the minus strand of CAVXEW010000001.1, from coordinate 22,523 downwards.
CAGGTCGTGGAACGAATGAAGCAGCGACTATGAAGCAAGCCTACCACAAAGCCCCGCGGCCGTTCATATGTTCCTTCGCACTCGAGGCCGATACCTGCAAGCCGACATTTCTTCGCATAGCGCGGAGCGCGCAAGCACGACGGTCCGCAACGCGAATGACCGAGCGGTCAAATGAACAGGAAATCCGAAACGTTAGTTGCTCGCCAGCAGGATGGCGACCTTGCGCTGCACGTCTTCCAGTTCGGACCCGCCGCCCCTGAGCAATTCAACGTGAAGCAGGGCACGCCACAGGAAGCTTTCGGCGACCTCGCGCTCGCTCCAGCCCTCTTCCACAGCCTTTGAGACGAGTTCGAGATGAGCGCATTCCAGTGCCATTGCGCAGGACTTGGTCCTGCCATTCAGGCTCGTCACATGGACCAGATTGCAGGTATCCATCTTCGTGACCCTCCCCGCGGATCATCGTCACCAGGAACGCGTCCACCAGCAGCGCGGACGCCCGCTTCTCACCCTTGTTCTTCAGCCAGCTACCACGCGAAATCGGATTTCCGGCGACGCCGCCACAACGGCCGCCCGCATGAAACTTCGACAACTGCGCGATTTTTCCGATCTCGTCGAGGAACTTATCACCGACGATCAATCACTCAAATATTTGACTAACCAGTAGGTCAATTAGCGGGAAGCGTCAAGCCAATTGCGCGGCGATCTGCCGAATGTCCTCTGGATTGTCTCGAGACGCGCCCAGGCCGGGCCTGCCGCTCCACGGCTACCGCCGTCGCCGGTCGTTCCGACCCAAGAAGCAGCGGCCCATGCATTTGCGCCACGGAGGAACGGGGTTTCCGCCCCGGCGGAAGATTTGGGCAAGGAAGGGTGCCAAGGAGCCCGGACGCACGAGGCTGTCACCCATGTCTTAGGTACGATCTGTTACCCATGTCTCCGGGATGTACAAACGCCCGATGGCGACCCCTGCAGGACTCGAACCTGCGACCATCGGCTTAGAAGGCCGGTGCTCTATCCAGCTGAGCTAAGGGGCCTGTTGGGCCATGGCGTATCAGTGTGTCCAGGGCTGCCGCCGGTCATAGCGGAAATTGTCGGAATAGGCGATGCGCCGGCGCTTCGTTTCCTTTGGCTCCAGAACCCGGTACGCGATCCCGTTTCGCTCGGCATAGGCCACCGCCTCCTCACGGGTCTCGAATGCCAGTCGCACCTGCTGGCGCATGTCGGAAGAACTCGTGTAGCCCATGACCGGATCGATGGTGCGGGGAACTTCCGGATCGAACTCGAGAACCCAGTCGTGCGTCTTCGCCTTGCCGGACTGCATGGCGGTCTTGGAGGGCCGAAAAATTCTGGCAGACATGCAAACAGCGCTCCCCGTTCAGGCGGCCGAGCTCGGGCCGCATCGCAACTTCCGTCCCAGTGTTGGTCGGAGCGGCAGGATTCGAACCTGCGACCCTCTGGTCCCAAACCAGATGCGCTACCAGGCTGCGCTACGCTCCGCTCAACATGCGACGTCCGGCAGATACACGCTTCGCGCCGGCACCGCAACTGCTTGAACAGCCATGTCGCCGGCATCCTCGCCTGATCGCTTCATCTACCGAATGAGCGGGCTCTCCACGCGGTCCCCAGCTTCAGCGCCGATCTGCGCCGCACGCCCGCCGTTCAGCTCGACGACGAAGCGGACAGGGCCCGGCGAAGGAATGATTTCACGCGACAGCGGTTTCGCGTTCGCCACGATTCCGGCAATCGTACCGTCCGCGCGCACGAACAGCATGTCCAGCGGAATGAGGGTATCCTTCATCCAGAAAGAGACCGGCGCCGTGGCAGGAAAGACGAACAGCATCCCGTGGTCGGGCGGCAGCACCTTTCGCCCCATCAGTCCCCGCTCGCGCTGCGCCTGCGTGAGCGCCTCCTCGACCCGGAACGCGTGCGCGCCGTTCTTCGTGAGGACAGTGAGCCGCGAGTCGCCGGCGAGGGCATAATTCGCGGGCAGGATGCATGTCAGGAGGATCAGGATGGCGGCCAGACGCCGCGTGGGGATGGATGGCTTCATCATGCTTGCCGGTCCGCCATTCGGCGCGTCCTGTCGGGAATGGCTCCGGCGCACCCGGGCGACGACGGCTGACGGGAGCGCTAGTGCGACTTGGAATACTGCGTTCCGGTATCAGGATGGATTTCGGCAGCCATGAGGCCTTTTTCGCCCGATCCGTAGCGAACCAGAACGACCTGGCCCGGCCTGAGCTCGGTAAGTCCGTAGCGACGCAAGGTCTCCATATGGATGAAGATATCCTCCGTCCCCTCGCCGCGCGTCAGGAACCCGAACCCCTTCGAGCGGTTGAACCACTTGACCAGCGCGCGCTCGAGCCCGCTCGTCGGCGTGACCTGGACATGCGTGCGCACCGGCGGCAATTGCGATGGATGAACGGCGGTCGACTGGTCCATCGACAGGATTCTAAAGGCTTGATACCCCCGCTCCCGCTTCTGCACGAGGCAGACGACACGCGTCCCCTCCAGCACCGTCCGGTAGCCGTCTCGCCTCAGGCAGGTCACGTGCAGCAGCACGTCCTCCATGCCGTTGTCTGGAACGATGAAACCAAAGCCCTTGGCCACGTCGAACCACTTGATCGCCCCCGTGATCTCGACGAGGTCGACGGCGTCACCGACGGAATTCTCCCGTTCGGATTCATCTATGCCGGAGGTCTTCTGCCCCATCCCCGAGTGCCTTCTTGCCGCACAGCCAACAACTGGCAAATCGAATCTGCGGTAAGGATAGCATTGCCGGTCCGCCCCGAGGCAAGCTTAGTTTTATCGAATTCTATACAATCCAGCGATTTTTGGCTCCAGACGTTGCCTCTCGCGCGTTCGGCATTATGGTTCCCCACGGAGAAAGCAAGGAGACATCAATGCGTTATCTGCACACCATGGTTCGTGTACGAGATATCGACGAATCTCTCGATTTCTACTGCAATAAGCTCGGAATGGAAGAAGTCCGCCGAATGGAGAGCGAAAAGGGGCGATTCACGCTCATCTTTCTCGCTGCCCCGGAAGACAAGGCGCGGGCGCTCGAGGAACAGGCTCCGCTGCTCGAACTGACCTACAACTGGGATCCGGAGGAATACACAGGGGGCCGCAATTTCGGCCATCTCGCCTATGTCGTCGACGATATCTACGCGCTCTGCCAGAAGCTCATGGACGCGGGCGTGACCATAAACCGTCCGCCCCGCGACGGCCACATGGCCTTCGTGCGCTCCCCCGACGGGATCTCGTTCGAGCTTCTTCAGAAGGGTGAGGCCCTGCCTGCGCAGGAGCCTTGGGCTTCCATGAAGAACACCGGCAGCTGGTAGGCGCGGACCAGTTGCACCGCAATCGATCTGGCCGGGCGGGGAGCCGCCCGCCAAGGTCGCGGTCCGCCATCGGCCATCTCATTCTTTTTTCTGAAAATGGCCGTTTGCCGCTTGCAGCCATTTCATCACCTCACTATAAGGCGCCGTGTCTCGGGCGCCCATCGTCTAGCGGTCCAGGACGCCGCCCTTTCACGGCGGAAACACGGGTTCGAGTCCCGTTGGGCGTGCCAATTCCGCCGGCCGATTTCGGTTGCCGGATCGAGACAGCAAGGATAGCGACGGCGTGTTCGCACGCAGCCGCTCCCGTAACGGGCGCCCATCGTCTAGCGGTCCAGGACGCCGCCCTCTCACGGCGGAAACAGGGGTTCGATTCCCCTTGGGCGTACCAATGAAATCAACCTCTTGGCGCTCATATTCTTGCCTTCGCCAGTAGCAATGGTTTATTCATGGGCGGCCTATTTCGAACGCAGAGGCTTCTGTTTCGATAAAAATTCCCGCCGGTATCAGCCGTAGCTCATGGCAAAAGGTGAAAAGCCGGGCGGAGGCAACAATAGCCCGATTGAGAAGGTCAGCTCGGGTGCCTGCCATACTTCTTCAGGATCGCCTTTGCGTCCCATGCATCCTTTGCGCCCGGATCGCCGTCATTGAGCATGACCACCGTCACGCTTACGCGTGATGTTGGAGCGTAGACGGGAGACGAGAAGCCGCTTCCATAGACACTGTTGCCGTAGATGCTGGCGCTTCCGTACGAGTTGATGCCGACAAGTTGACTTCCCTGCCCTGTCCCGACCTGGGCGAAGCGGAACTTCGTATAGCCGTTCTTGAGAGTTGCCTGTGCGGCCTTGAGCATAGTGACGTCACCTGCATGACCGGCGTACAGCGCACCTCTCGCATCGGTGTCGAGCCGCACCTCATTCTTTGCAATCGGCATTTCGCTGGTGGTCACGCAGCCAGAAATTGCGACCGCTGCAATGCAGATAAGAATTCGCTTCATAAGCCCCTCCGAATCCTCTTCGGAGTACAAACTACCGCTGATAGAAATACAATATCGCCTTAGATAAATCCCGGCGGCCGAGTTCGCTGAACGGAATGCGGGACGCGCAGGACTGAGCCTGATACGACGATCAAAGCCGCGGGGACCAATCCTCGTCCCTCAATTCCGATGCGACGGTTGCCAAGGCCATTCGACGGCGAGCGAGGCCCACTACGGCGTGTCTCCCGCTGCTTCGCCGGTCAGTCTGCTCTTGCGGCGTCGAGCAGCCTGAACTGGACGCGGCGCATGCCTTGCCAGTGATCGGCGGAAAGGGTGCCCGCAAAATGAAAAGAGCGGCCCCGGCCGCCGAGCAGCGCCTGGCCGAGTTCGGTCTCCGCGGCCCGGAATGCGATGCCCGCCAGCCGCCGGCCGTCGGGCCCTTCGATCGTTATCTTCAGATGATTCTGGCCTACCGGGCGGGCGTCGGAGAGCCGGTGCGCGGGCAGCACGAAGACCGGCTGCGGATGGCCGGCACCGTAGGGCCCCGCGCGCTCCAGGTCGTCGACCAGCGCGGTCGTCGCGCCCGATGCAGCAAGGGCACCGTCGATCTTCAGCGTGTGGCTGCCGACGAGTCCGGCGACGGCGTCTCCGGCATGCTCCTCGAAGAACGTCCGCAGGTCGCCCAGCCGGTCGCGCTCTACGGTCAGGCCAGCCGCCATTCCGTGACCACCGCCCTTGACGAGCAGGCCAAGGTCCACGGCCTCGCGAACCATCGCACCGAGGTCGAAGCCTGGAATGGAACGTCCCGACCCGCTACCCTTCCCGGAAGCGTCGAACGCGATGGCAAAGGCAGGCCGACGGAGCTTCTCCTTCAGCCGCGCAGCGAGAAGCCCGACGATGCCGGGATGCCAGCCGTCACGCGCCGTCACGACCACCGCGGGCCCCGCCCCCGCCATCTCCTCGGCGAGCGCCTCGGCTTCGGCTTCGGCCAGCATGGCCGCTTCGATGGCCTGGCGCTCCCGGTTGAGCTGATCGAGCTCGGCCGCAATGCCGTCTGCCTCCGCCGGGTCGTCCAGCGTCAGCAGCCGGCTGCCGAGGGCGGCATCGCCGATCCGCCCGCCCGCGTTGATGCGCGGGCCGACGAGAAAGCCCAGATGGTATGGAGTGACCGGCCCGCCGATACCAACGCGCCTGATCAGCGCGGCAAGCCCCGCGTTGCCCATCTGGCGGATGGCCACGAGTCCCTTCACGACATAGGCGCGGTTCAGCCCCCTGAGCGGCACGACGTCACAGACGGTCGCAAGTGCGACCAGGTCAAGCATCGCCAGAAGATCGATGCGCCCGGCGCACGCGTCGCCGCGCTTGCGCAGCACCCTCAGGACCGCAACGAGTACCATGAAGACGACACCGGCTGCGCAGAGGTATCCCAGTCCCGAGACGTCGTCCTGGCGGTTCGGGTTGACGAGGGCGTGACACTCTGGAAGCGCCGCTCCCATCTGGTGGTGGTCGAGAACGACGACGTCGACACCGCGAGCCCGCGCCTCGGCGAGCGCCTCGTGACTGGTCGAACCGCAGTCGACGGTGACGATGAGGCCGGCACCCTTCTCGATCAGTTCCTTGATCGCGGCAGGGTTCGGCCCGTAGCCCTCGAAGATCCTGTCCGGAATATAGATTTCGGTCGAGGAGAAGAAGGGCCGGCAGAAGCGCGCCATCAGTGCTGCGGAAGCGGCGCCGTCCACGTCGTAGTCGCCGAAGATGGCCACCCTTTCGCCGCGCTGCAGCGCATCGGCAATGCGCTCGGCGGCACGGTCGCAGTCCGTCATCGTCGACGGATCCGGCATCAGGTCGCGGATGGTTGGATCGAGAAAGCTCTGCGCCTCGTCGACCGCCACGCCGCGGGCGGCCAGGACGCGCGCGATGAGTTCAGGGATGCCGAACGACTGCGCCATGGCGAGCGCCCGGTTATGGCCGGCAGCATCGAGACGGGCAGTCCAGCGCTGCCCGGAGAGCGACCTTTCCACCCCCAGGAAGGCACGCTCCTGCGGAGATGCGATGCCCTTCATGCCGGCCCGCCTTCCCGGCGGTACCGATGGAAGAGGTCAGTCGAACTTGGCAAGATCCTGGTGGCGGGCCCGAACTTCCCTGACGGTCCGCGACGAAGAGCGCATGACGATTGTGTGGGTGACGATAGCATCGCGCTTGAATCGCACACCTTGCAGCAAGTTGCCATCCGTCACCCCAGTCGCCGAGAAGAGAACGTCGCCGCTCGCCATCTCGTGGGCGGCATAGATGCGGTTCGGATTCTCGATGCCCATCCGGCGCGCGCGCTCGACCTTCTCCTCGGTATTGAGCTGCAGCCGCCCCTCCATCTGGCCGCCGATGCAGCGCAGCGCCGCGGCGGCGAGCACGCCTTCCGGGGCGCCGCCGATCCCGAGATAGATGTCGATGCCTGTTTCGTCCGGGTCCGTCGTGTGGATGATGCCGGCAACGTCGCCATCTCCGATCAGCCGGATCGCAGCGCCCGTCGAGCGCACCTCCTCGATGAGCTTCGCATGACGCGGACGGTCGAGGATGCAGGCCGTGACCTCGTTGATCGGGACGCCCTTCGCCCGGGCCACGGCGTGAAGATTATCCGTGGGCGACGCGTCGAGCGCGATCGTATTCGCCGGGTAGCCCGGCCCGATCGCTATCTTCTCCATATAGACGTCCGGCGCGTAGAGCAGACTACCGGCCTCCGCGATGGCGATCACCGCGAGCGAATTCGGCTGGTTCTTGGCGCAGATCGTCGTCCCCTCGAGTGGATCGAGCGCGATGTCGACCTTGGGCCCTTCGCGCGTGCCGACTTCCTCGCCGATGTAGAGCATCGGTGCCTCGTCACGCTCGCCTTCGCCGATCACCACCGTGCCGTGGATCGGAAGGTGGTTCAGCTCCTTGCGCATCGCATCCACCGCGACCTGGTCGGCTTCCTTCTCGTCGCCACGGCCGCGCAGACGGGCCGCCGAGACGGCCGCGCGCTCCGTCACACGGGCGATCTCGAGTGTCAGAATGCGGTCGAGCCCGCTTGAAGCTATGTGCATAGTGGCCATGGCGCTGTGCTTCCCCGTGGTTTCGGCGTCCCTGCTCTAGCCCGCCGGGCCGCCTCGACGCAACGCCTAAAAGGGCGGTAGGGCCCCCTACTTTCAAGGCGTTAGCCAAACCCGGCGACTAAATCGATTGAACCGTGGTGCCCGCCGTCGCCGACGGATCGGCCTACTCTCCGCAAAGGCCGGATGCCGGACCGCCGCCTCCGTCAGATCGACTTCGGTCGCTCGATCCGGATCACCTGCGGCTTGCCGACCAGATAGCCCTCGCCGGCGATCGAGGCGACGGCCCTGCGCACCGCTGCCTCGGTCGTGGCATGCGTGACCAGGACGACGGCCTGCGGCTTGCCGGAGGCAACGATGTTCGACCGATCGCTGGACGATGGACTCGAGGGAGATGCTGTTCTCCGCCATGCGGGTCGCGATGCTGGCGAAGACGCCGGCCCGGTCCTCGACGGTCAGGCGGATGAAGTAGCCGCCCTCGTGGCTGCGCATGCGGGCACGCTTGTAGGGAGCGAGCTTGGCCGCAGGCGTGCCGAGCGCGGGTCCGTGCTGCATCCCGGGACGGCTCTTGGCGATGTCGGCGATGTCGCCCATGACGGCGGACGCGGTCGCGACGTCCGCCGGCGCCCGGCCCCGACAGCATCAGTTCGCCGAGCACGTCGGATTCGATCGCCACTGCGTTCGTCACGCCGTCGACCTGGGCGATCTCCGAGCTGGTCGGCACCATCGTCGGATGGACCCGCTGCTCGATGCCGGACTCGGTTCGCTGCGCGACGCCGAGCAGCTTGATCCGGTAGCCGAGATCGGCGGCCGCGCGGATGTCGTCGATCGTGATGTTGCCTGATGCCCTCGAGGTAGATGTCGTCGGCGGCGATCTCCGTTCCGAAGGCGAGGCTCGTGAGGATGGCGAGCTTGTGCGCCGTGTCGTGGCCGCCGATGTCGAATGTGGGATCGGCCTCGGCATAGCCGAGACGTTGCGCTTCCTTGAGGCAGTCCGCGAAGGAGATGCCCTCGCGCTGCATCGTCGTCAGGATATAGTTGCAGGTGCCGTTGAGGATGCCGAAGACGCGCGTGATCCGGTTGCCGGTGAGCGATTCGCGCATGAGCCTTGATCACCGGAATCCCGCCGGCGACTGCCGCCTCGAAGTTGAGAAGAACCCCGTTCTCCTCCGCCAGCCGGGCAAGCTCTACGCCGTGGCGGGCGAGCAGCGCCTTGTTGGCCGTCACCACGTGGCGCCCCTGCGCAAGGGCCGCGCGGACCGCGGCGTCGGCCGGATCTCCCTCGCCTCCCATCAATTCGACGAAGACGTCGATCTCTGCGCCGCCTGCCATGGCCACGGGATCGCCGAACCATTCGATCCCGTCGAGATCGATATTGCGCTCGCGTGCCCGGTCGCGGGCCGACACGGCCGCGATCTCGATCTGGCGTCCGCAAATGTCGCCGAGGAGCACTCTGCGTTCCTGCAACAGGCGTACCAGAGCAGCGCCGACGGTGCCGAGGCCGGCCACGCCGATCCTGAGGGCATTTTCCATGTGTTCACCCGATACTTCTGGTCTTCGAGGACGCCGAAACCCCGCGCTCCGCCCGGCGCGGCGTCAACGCCGCGAATTGAGCGGCACGACGTTGTGCATATTTTCGGCCGAAGACGCAAGGAAGCGCTTGATGTTGCGCGCCGCCTGCCGGATGCGATGCTCGTTCTCCACCAGGGCGATGCGAACGTGCGTGTCGCCATGCTCTCCGAATCCGACGCCCGGCGAAACGGCGACTTCCGCCTTCTCGATCAGAAGTTTCGAGAATTCGAGCGAACCGAGATGCCGGAAGGTCTCGGGGATGGGCGCCCATGCAAACATAGTCGCCGGCGGCGGCGGAACCTGCCAGCCCGCCTTTGCGAAGGCGTCGACCAGCACGTCGCGGCGCCTCCTGTAGGTCGCGCGCACCTCGTCGACGTCGGATCCGTCGCCGTTGAGCGCTGCGGTTGCGGCAACCTGGATCGGCGTGAAGGCGCCGTAGTCCAGATAGGACTTGACCCGCGTCAGCGCGCCGATCAGCCGCTCGTTGCCGACGGCGAAGCCCATGCGCCAACCGGGCATGGAGAAGGTCTTCGACATCGAGGTGAACTCCACCGCGATGTCGATGGCCCCCGGCACCTCCAGCACCGACGGCGGCGGCACGTCGTCGAAGTAGATTTCAGCATAGGCAAGATCGGAAAGGATGATTATGTCGTGCTTCTTCGCGAAGGCCACCACGTCCCTGTAGAAGTCGAAGCTCGCCACGTGCGCGGTAGGGTTGGACGGATAGTTGAGGATCAGCGCCAGCGGCTTCGGGATCGAGTGCCGAACGGCCCGCTCCAGCGACCTGAAGAATGCCTCGTCCGGCTCGACCGACATCGACCTGATGACGCCGCCCGACATGATGAAGCCGAAGGCGTGGATCGGATAGGTCGGGTTCGGGCAGAGCACCACGTCGCCGGGGGCGGTGATCGCCTGCGCCATGTTGGCGAAGCCTTCCTTCGACCCGAGCGTCGCGACGACCTGGGTGTCGGGGTTGAGCTTCACGCCGAAGCGGCGCTCGTAGTAGCGCGCCTGGGCGCGTCGCAATCCGGGAATGCCGCGCGACGTCGAATAGCGATGCGTCCGCGGGTCGCGCACGACCTCGCAAAGCTTGTCGACAATCGACTGAGGCGTCGGCAGGTCGGGATTTCCCATGCCGAGATCTATGATGTCCGCCCCGCCGGCCCGCGCGCTGGCCTTCAGGCGATTGACCTGCTCGAACACATACGGCGGAAGTCGCCGGACCTTGTGAAACTCTTCCATCGTTCAATCCGGATCAAGTGGCCGAAGGGCTGAAGCAACGGTTTGCGACCAAATCGGACATCGCGCAAGCTGAATCTCGCGCCCTACTTGCTCCCGCCCGCGTCCGGCGTTTGCTGCCCGCGCTTGGCCGCAAGCGCCTTGAGCAGCCTTTCCCGCTCCGCTGCTTCGGCCGGTGTCTCCGGCTGCTGCCGGTTGGCCTTGATGCGCTCGGCCATCATCTCCTCGAACTTCTTCTTCTCGGCATCGGTCATCGGCGTGGTCGCCGCCTTCGGAGGAACGAAGTTCGGATAGGTCCCGGTCTTCGCGGCGCCCTGCTCGACGAACGGTGCGTTCTGGGCGGCGGTCCCCTGCTGCGGAGCGGTCGCCTGCTGCCCGGAACTCTCCTGCTTTCCGGAGCCCGCGGCGCGACGACGATGTCCAGACCCGACGTGCTGCGTCTTTCCGGTTGCGGAAGAGGCCGTTGCGCCCCCCGCCGCGCCCGGCAGCGATTCGGCACCCTGGACGGGCGCCCCCGGTGCCGCCGTTTCACCGGCCGTCGTGGCATTCGCCGGATTCTGTGTCGAGGAGGTCGGCGGTGGCGTAGTCAACGTTTCCTTGAGACTGCTGGCATTGCATCCCGCAAGGAGCAAAGTCGCTGCCAAACCTGCAACCACCAGTCCGAGGTCTCTTCCTGACCGCGAACGACTCGCATTACTTCCTGCAGCCACGTCTTCTCCAAAAAACATTGTCTTTATGCCTATTTAGATCGGATCCAGCGATTTCGGCAATCCTCTGGCCAACCGTTCTGTCGAATAATGGACGATTTTGTCTCTGAACTTCGTAAAATTCTCTTACAAACCGATGATGTGCCGCCGTTTCTTCCGCTGGAAGGTCGGGCGGTGCGCACTTACATACCGGGGGGTGGTTCATGTATAAGGGACTGGCCCTGCAGCGAACGGCAGGGTTGAGATCAAGAGGCCGCAAGGAGGGAGCCATTGACCGGCGAACGCCGAGAGGACAGCGACGGACATCGGTTCGACCCGAGTGCCCTTGAGCCGTATGTCGTCAAGGATCCGGAGGCCTTCGCGCGCAACCTCGCGCGAATGCTCGAGGAACTCGGCAAGGCCGCCTCGGCGTGGATCGCGCCGCGTGAGCGCGGAGAGAAGGTCGACACCGTCTCCGAACCGGTCAGCGACATGGTCAAGACGTTCGCGCAGGGTCTACGAGTACTGGCTCTCCGATCCGCGCCGCGCGATCGATGCGCAGACCCACCTCCTGACGAGCTATTTCGGCATCTGGTCGAACTCGATCAGCCGCTTCACCGGCGACCCGACGAGCGTCGCCCCGCCGGACGGCCCGAAAGACAAGCGGTTCTCCGACGAGGATTGGGAGAAGCACGCCTTCTTCGATTTCCTTCGCCAGGCCTATCTCGTCACCATCCGCCTGGGCCGACAAGCCTGGTCACGCGAGACGGACGGGCTCGACGAGCACACGCGCCAGAAGGCCGCCTTCTACACCAGGCAGATCACGAGCGCGCTTTCGCCGACGAACTTCGTCCTCACCAATCCGGAAGTCTATCGCGAGACCATCGCCGCGAATGGCGAAAACCTCGTGAAAGGCATGCGCATGCTGGCCGAGGACATCGCCGAGGGCCGCGGCGAGCTGAAGCTGCGCCAGTCCGACCAGTCCGAAATTCAGGATCGGCGAGAACCTGGCGCTCACCCCGGGAAAGGTCGTCGCGCAGAACGAACTTTGCCAGATCATCCAGTATGCTCCTGCCACGGAGAAGGTGCTGAAGCGCCCGCTTCTCATCTGCCCGCCCTGGATCAACAAGTTCTACGTCCTCGACCTCAACCCGCAGAAGTCCTTCGTGCGCTGGGCGGTCGAGCAGGGGCCACACGGTCTTCGTCATCTCCTGGGTGAACCCGGACGAGCGCCACGCCGGGAAGGACTGGGAAGCCTATATCGACGAGGGCATCGAGTTCGCGCTCGACACGATCGAGAAAGCGACGGGAGAACGAGAGGTCAACGCGATCGGCTACTGCGTCGGCGGCACGCTGCTGGCGGCCGCCCTGGCGCTGATGGCCCGCGAGAACGACGAGCGCATCCGCTCTGCCACCCTGTTCGCCACCCAGGTGGACTTCCGATATGCAGGCGACCTCAAGGTCTTCGTCGACGAGGACCAGGTGCGCGGCATCGAGCAGAGCATGAAGAAGTCGGGCTATCTCGAGGGCTCGAAGATGGCGACGGCCTTCAACATGCTGCGCGCCTCCGAACTGATCTGGCCCTATGTCGTCAACAACTACCTCAAGGGCAAGGATCCGATGCCCTTCGATCTGCTGCACTGGAACTCCGACGCGACGCGCATGGCCGCGGCAAACCACTCGTTCTACCTGCGCAACTGCTATCTGGAAAACAAGCTTTCCGCCGGCCGGATGGAACTGCACGGCAAGCCCGTTTCCCTCAAGGACGTCCGCATCCCGATCTACAATCTGGCGACGCGCGAGGACCACATCGCGCCGGCGAAGTCCGCCTTCATCGGCAGCCAGTTCTTCGGCGGCGACGTCACTTTCGTGCTTTCCGGATCGGGCCATATCGCCGGCGTCGTCAATCCGCCCGACGAGGAACAAGTACCAGTACTGGACCGGCGGCCCCGCCGTCGGCGACATCGAGGACTGGATCGAGACGGCCGAAGAACATCCCGGTTCATGGTGGCCGCACTGGAACAGCTGGATCCGCGGGCTGGACGCGACCGAGGTGCCGGCACGCAAGCCGGGCGGGAAGAAGCTTAAGCCGATCGAAGACGCCCCCGGCTCCTATGTCCGCGTGCAGGCCTGACGCCGGCGACGCCGGTTGCCGGGACGGCGCACATCCCTTATCCCACGCTTCATGCATTTCGATCCACCGCTCGCACCTGCCCGCCTGATCCGTCGCTACAAGCGCTTCCTGTTCGATGCCACGCTTCCCGACGGAACGGAGATCACGGGTTCCTGCCCGAACACGGGCTCCATGAGGGGTCTGACTGCGCCCGGCTCGCGCATCTGGCTGAGCGAACACGACAGCCCGACGCGGAAATATCGCCATGCGCTCGAACTGGTCGAGGCCGACGGAACGGTCGTCGGAATAAACACGGCGCGCCCGAATGGCCTGGCAGAGGAGGCTATCCGGGCCGGGCTGGTCGCGGATCTCTCGGGCTACGCGACGTTGAGCAGGGAAAAGCGCTACGGCGTCAGCTCGCGCATCGACATCCTGCTGGAAGACCCCGTCAAGGGGCCGCGCCTATGTCGAGGTCAAGAACGTCCACTTCATGCGCGGAGCGCGGACTGGCCGAGTTTCCCGACAGCGTAACGGCGCGTGGCGCGAAGCATCTGGACGAACTGGGCGACATGGTTGCCGAAGGCCACCGCGCGATCATGGTCTTTCTGGTACAGCGCGCCGACTGCCGACAGAATGCGCCTGTGCCGGGACCTCGATCCTGCTTACTGTGCAGCATTTGACCGCGCGACCACGCGCGGGGTTGAAGCCTACGCCTTGCGGTGCCAAATTTCACCCGAGGCGATAAGGCCCGCCGACCTGATCCCTGTCGAGGAGCCGGGAATTCCCGAAATTGTGCCGCTGCTGGCCGATGGAAAGATTTGAAGAATGGTAAGCTATGTCGACGCGGCCGTCGCACCGCTCAAGAATACCGGCCAGATCCGGCTCTACGGCGCCGCGGACTTCGAGGGCATGCGCAAGGCCTGCCAGCTGACCGCGCGCTGCCTCGACGAACTGGCCTCGCGATGGTCGCCCCGGGCGTCACGACGGTCGAGATCGACCGCTTCGTCTATGCCTTCGGCATGGACCACGGCGCGCTGCCGGCGACGCTCAACTATCGGGGCTACACGAAGTCCACCTGCACCTCGATCAATCACGTCGTCTGCCACGGCATACCGAACGACAAGCCGCTGCGCGAGGGCGACATCGTCAACATCGACGTGACCTACGTGCTCGACGGCTGGCATGGCGATTCGAGCCGCATGTATCCCGGTCGGCAGCCATCCGCCGCTCCGCCGAGCGGCTGCTTGAGGTGACCTACGAATCGCTGATGCGCGGCATCGCCGCAGTCGCCCCGGCGCCCGCACGGGCGCCATCGGCGAGGCCATTCAGACCTACGCCGAGGCGGAACGCTGCTCCGTCGTGCGCGACTTCTGCGGCCACGGCGTCGGTCGCCTGTTCCATGACGCGCCGAACATCCTGCATTACGGCCGGATCAACGAAGGGCCGGAGATGCGCGAAGGCATGATCTTCACCATCGAGCCGATGATCAACCTCGGCCGGCCGCACGTGAAGGTGCTCTCCGACGGCTGGACGGCGGTGACGCGGGACCGCTCCCTGTCCGCCCAGTACGAGCACACCGTCGGCGTCACCAGCGAAGGCTGCGAAATCTTCACGCTGTCTCCCTCCGGCCTCGACAGGCCCGGCTTGCCCGCTCTATGACTTGAGCTTGGGACTTGACCTTGCGCGAAGACTGCGGGGGGCTGCGGGCACTTGGGCGACAACCGGATGGAAGACGAAGAGCCGATCGAAGCGGGCGGCAGCGAAACCGGCTTCTTTGCGGAGCGCCAGCCGCGTGGCAAGCCGTCCGGCTCAGTCGCGACGGGCGAACCGGCCCACTCCCACTACCATGGACACCGCGACCGCTTGCGACAGCGCTTCCGTGATGGCGGAGACGCGGCGCTCGCCGACTATGAACTGCTTGAACTGCTGCTCTTTCGTCTCATCCCCCGGCGCGACACCAAGCCGGTCGCCAAGGCGCTGCTCGACCGATTCGGTTCCCTTGCCGAGGTCGTCGGCGCTCCTGTCCACCTCCTGAAGGAAACCAGGGGGGTCGGCGAAAGCGTCGCCGTCGACCTCAAGCTCGTCGGTGCCATTGCCCACCGCTCGCTGAAGAGTACGCTCAAGAACCGGCAGGTCCTCGGTTCATGGTCCTCGGTCATCGACTATTGCCGCGCCGCCATGGCCTTCGAGCCGCGCGAGCAGTTCCGGATCCTGTTCCTCGACAAGCGAAACCAGCTGATCGCGGATGAAGTGCAGCAGACGGGAACGGTCGACCACACTCCGGTCTATCCCCGGGAAGTCGTGAGGCGGGCGCTGGAGCTTTCCGCCACGGCCCTCATTCTCGTGCACAATCATCCCTCGGGAGATCCCACGCCGTCGCGCGCCGACATCGACATGACCGCCACGATCATCGCGACGGCCAAGCCCCTCGGGATCTCCGTCCACGATCACATCATCATCGGCAAGAACGGGCACGCCAGCCTGAAGGGGCTGCGCCTGATATAACCGGACCCCGAACGACCGGCAGGAGTAGCGCCGCGAGGATCCGGACACGCGAAGGGCCCCGCCGAAGCGAGGCCCGTGCAGTCAGTCCTGGGAGGCAGGGCTAATTGATGATCTTCACGACCGTATGCGTCTGAGGGTCGACGATGACCCTCTCGTGATTGATGATCGCATAGGCGTAACGGGGGTTCTGTGGCACGGGTGTGACCTGGACGCGCGACGGCAGAGGCTGGCCAACCGCGACCTTTTCGTGCACGACCACGGTGTCGCTCGGTGCAGGTTGCTGCTGCACATAGGTGACGACCTTCCTAGGCGGTGCAGTGACGGTCGCACCCGTCACAGCGCCGGCGACACCACCCACGGCGGCTCCGACGGGGCCGCCCACGACTGCACCCGTCGCCGCTCCGCCGACGGCGCCGGCGACCGCGCCACCGCCACCGGCAAAGGCATAACCAGGCATCGAAACGAGCGCCAGAGCACTCGCGGCAATCAAGAATTTCCGCATCTTCTGTCTCCTGATATTGCACAGGTGAAAGAAAGAAGCGGGCGGGGGGTTTGTTCCCCGGCGACGGTAACGGATGGTTCAAGCCTGTAACGAACGGCGAACCATGAACACTGCCATGCGGCTCGCTTCAGACGCCCGCATACCAGTCGTATCCGTAGTCTTCCCAGTAGCCGCCCTTGCCGCCGCGAATGTCTCCGAAGCCGCTCACGAGTTCGATGGAACGGATGTATTTCGCCATCTTGTAGCCGAGCTGCTGCTCGACACGCACGCGCAGCGGCGCGCCGTTGGAGACCGGCAGCGTCTTGCCGTCGAGGCCGTAGGCCAGGATGGTCTGCGGGTTTCGCGCCGCCACGAGATCGATGGTCTCGTAGTAGAGGACGGGACCGGCGAGCGAATTGCCCATGGAGTCGTAGCAGCGGAAGAGCACGTAGCGCGCCTCCGGCCTGACGCCTGCCGCGTCAAGTACGCGCGAGAGCTGGACGCCGGTCCATTTGGCGATGCAGCTCCAGCCCTCCACGCAGTCGTGGCGGGTGATCTGCGTGCGCGAAGGCATGTTGCGCAATTCGTCGAGGCCGAGAGAGAGCTTCTTGTCGACCAGTCCGCCGACTTCGAGCCTGTAGTCGGCGAAACCGTTCTCGCTCAACTTCAGATATTCCGGCGTCTGCGGATCGGTGGAACCGTTGGGGCGCATCGCCTGACGGATCTCGCTTTCGGTATATTCCGGGGCCAGCGCATCCTGGTCGAAAAGCATTCGCTGGACGCGGTAGGTGACGTCGTTCGCCCCGGCAAGCACCTTTCGCACGGTGTCGTCCTGGCCGAGCAGCCCGTCGAATGCGTCGCAGCCCGCAAGAGGAAGCATTGCCGCGCCGGCGCCGGCAGCGGCCAGGAAACGACGGCGGTCGAGCCTGAATCGGGTCATCTCAAGCCTCCTCTTCCGGGGAGCGGTCTTCCGTGCGGTACCATCCGGTGACGATCGATCTCAGCTCGTTGACGGGTCCCGCTGCGAGGACCATCGCAATATGCACGACGAAGAACAGGACGATCAGCACCATGCAGATGAAGTGGATCGTGCGCGCGGTCTGCCGGCCTCCGAATACGTCGAGCAGCCAGGGCCAGCTCGCATCGACGCCTGGCGACATCGTGAGGCCGGTCGCGATGATCAGCGGGATCACGATGATCAGGAGGCCTCCATAGGCGAATTTCTGCAGCACATTGTAGGAACGCCCATGGTGGAACCGGAAGCGGGCATGGTCTGCGATGTCGCGCGGAAGGTTCTTCACGTCCCTGCCCTTCGGCAGGATATCGCGCCACAGGTGTCCGTTGGACAGCGAGGCGACGAACCAGGCCAGCATGGTGGCCACCAGCATCCAGGCGAAGAAGAAGTGGACCACCCGCCCGGTCGCGAGGTCGTAGTGGGATGGAATCGTCGCCCATGAGGGAATGGCCCGGATCGCCGGGTTCTGCGGGTCTCCGCTGGCGCCGAGGAAGCCGGTGGTGTCGAAGCGATGGCCGAAGACCGTCGTCACGCCGATGATCCGCCCCCCCTCGGCACGCTCGGCGTGAATGTCCAGGATGGCGTTGTGGAATCCGAACCCGGATTGCTGTCCGACATAGAGGTCGGGCCGGGCGTTGAAGATCGAAAGGCCGCTCGTCACCATGAAGAAGATGGTGATTGCCCATAACCAGTGCGTCGCGCGCGTCCATGCGGACTGCCGGTAGACGAGCTGCCCGGTCGTGCCCGGCCTTTCGACTGTGCTGGAGCTTGCCTCGACGGTCATGGTTCTCCTCTTTCTGCCGATACTTTGCGGATGGACGATCCGCGCGGGACCGCTTTCCGGCGTTCCGCCAAAGCTACAGCGCACCCCCGCACACTGGCATCTCACTTCGCCGTGTACCGGTCGTGTGCGGCCGGCGGTCCCGGCATTGGAGGCGCTTGCGGCCTGCAGCCCTGCTTTCGCAAGTGATCGCCGGAACGCCCCGGTTCACGCAACCTGCCGGAAAAGTCACCGCGCAATGAATGGAACGTGCTTCGCTGTTGATCGGCAACATTCATAGCATCGCCGTCGATCGGAGGCAGCCCCGCCAGCCGATCGCCAGACAAGTCAACTCGGAGAGACAGGATGAAAACCGCAATCTGCACGCTACTGGCCGCCACGTTCTTCGCAAGCCTCGCCTATGCCGGCGAAATGCAGGGAACCGTCAAATCCGTTGATCAGGATAAGCACATGATCACGATGGATGACGGCATGTCGGTGATGACGACGAAGGACGTCATGCTCGACAACGTCATGAAGGGCGACAAGGTCATGATCACCACCGACAAGGACAACATGGCCACGAAGGTCGAGAAGGAGTAGCGGGCATCCCTCGCGCGGCTCGCGCTGGAGGCGCGGGCCGCCCCGGGTGGCGGACGGGCCAAGCAAGGCAGGCGGGCTAGAGCTTCCCCAGGAAGCGTGCCGCGTCGTCGCGGATGGCCTCCTTCCGCTCGTCGCTCATGCGCCCGAGGGTCTTCATCATCATGCCCATACGATGGTTCTGCGCCAGCTTCTCCCTGTGCCTCATCAGGAAGTCCCAGTAGAGATAGTTGAACGGACAAGCATCGGGGCCCGTCTTGCGCCGCGGGCTGTAGGCGCAGTTGTCGCAATAGTCGGACATCCGGTCGATGTAGGAGCCGGAAGCGGCATAGGGCTTCGACGCCAGAAAGCCGCCGTCCGCATGTAGGATCATGCCGACGACATTCGGCATCTCGACCCATTCGTAGGCGTCGTGGTAGACGATCAGGTACCACTCCTGCACTTCCTTCGGGTCGAGGCCGGCGAGCAGGCAGAAATTGCCGATCACCATCAGCCGCTGGATATGGTGGGCATATGCGCTCGACCACGTCTCGCCGATCGACTGCCCGAGGCAGTTCATGTGCGTATCGGCAGTCCAGAAGAAGTCCGGCAGCGGCCGCCCGGCGCCGAAGAAGTTCTCTTCCGCGTAGGAAGGCATGCGCAGCCAGTACACGCCGCGCATGAACTCGCGCCACCCGATGATCTGGCGGATGAAGCCTTCCGCGGCATTCAGCGGCGCCCTGCCCTCACGCCACGCCGCCTCGGCTCTGGTGCAGCATTCGCGCGGCCCGAGCAGGCCGCAGTTGATGAGCGCCGAGAGATGCGAGTGAAAGAGCAGAGGCGCTCCCTGCCGCATCGCATCCTGGTAGGTTCCGAACGAGGGCAGCGCGTGGTCGATGAACCAGTCGAGATAGGCGGTCGCCTGCCGGCGCGTGACCGGGTAGCAGAAGTCCGCCAGGCTGCCTCCGTGCTCCCCGAAACGCGCCTCCACCAGGTCAAGGACCTCCCGCGTGATCTCGTCGACGGCGAATTCCGGGCGCACAGGAATCTCGACCCCATCAGGCAGGCGCTCGCGATTCTGCTTGTCGAAATTCCATTTTCCACCTTCCGGACGGTCGCCGTCCATCAGGTAGCCCGTCGCCCGCCGCATCTCGCGATAGAAATACTCCATCCGGAGGGATTTCGGCTCGGTCTTTCTCCCCTTCAGGGCCCACGCGCGGAACATCTCGTGCGATGCGACGAAGCGATCGTCATTGCGAATCTCGACCGAGCATCCGAGTTCTTCCTGCCAGTCGCGCATCATTTCCAGCACACGGTATTCGCCGGGCTCGGTCACCACGACACGTTCCGGCTTCAGCTCCCGCACCGCGGCCTTCAGGGCCTCGGTGAAGCTTGCAATGCCCTCCTCGAACCGTACATAGCGGACGGAAATCCCATCCTCTTCCAGTTCATCGGAAAAATGGCGCATCGCCGAGAAAAGAAACGCGATTTTGCGCCTGTGGTGACGTACGTAGCTCGCCTCCTCGCACACCTCGGCCAGCAGGACCGCATCATTCTTCCGGTCCAGATCGGACAGCGAAGACACCTCGCGGGACAGCTGGTCTCCGAGAACGAAGCGGAGCGTCCGGGTCATGGGCGGCGGGGTTCCTCGCAGGAGTCGTGCAGTTCACTCGCCTACGCCCGGACGGCGCCCGTGGATCATCTGGCAAACTGACGGGCGATGCGGTTCAACCGCCGACTCCAGCCAGAATCGCACCGGACACCAGCTGGCCCATTCTTAGCTCCGGGGGGTGGCCGCCATCTCCGCCGCCATTGGCTGCAAAACGCGAGAAAGCGCCTTCGCGTTGCCTGCAGCACGCGAAGGCGCCTTGTCTCCGTCCGGGGCTTTAGCCTTCGCCACCGCCTGCTCACCTGCAGACGGTGACGGGAAGCCGTGGGGCAGATCTCGCCGGTCGATCAGGCGACCTTCAGCGCCGCCTCGGGCTCGGCGAGATCGTAGCCGAGTGCTTCGGCGACCGCCTTGTTGGTGATCGCGGCCCTTGTGGACGTTGAGGCCCGCGCGCAGGTGCCTGTCCTCGGCGATCGCATTGATGCCGCGGTCGGCAAGCTGCAGGCCGTAGTGCAACGTCGCGTTGTTGAGCGCATGCGCGGACGTGATCGGAACGGCGCCCGGCATGTTCGCGACGCAATAGTGCACGATGCCCTCGACCTCGTAGGTCGGCTCGGAATGGGTCGTGGCCGCGCGAGACGTCTCGAAGCAGCCGCCCTGGTCGATCGCGACGTCGACGATGACGGCACCCTTCTTCATGCCCGAAAGCATGTCGCGGGTGACGAGCTTCGGCGCGGCGGCGCCCGGAATGAGGACCGCCCCGACGACGACGTCCGCAGAGAACACTTCCTCTTCCAGCGCCTCGATCGTCGAATAGCGCGTATGCACGCGACCGTTGAAGATGTCGTCGAGCTGGCGCAAGGCGCGGAATGGAACGGTCGAGGATCGTGACGTCGGCACCGAGGCCGACGGCCATCTTCGCCGCATTGAGGCCGACCACGCCCCCGCCGATCACTGCCACCTTCGCCGGCAGCACGCCCGGCACGCCGCCGAGCAGGATGCCGCGGCCGCCATTCGCCTTCTGCAGGGCGGTGGCGCCCGCCTGGATCGAAAGCCGGCCGGCGACCTCGGACATCGGCGCCAGCAGCGGAAGGCCGCCGCGGTCGTCCGTCACGGTCTCGTATGCGACCGCCGTGACGCCGGACTCGACCAGTCCCTTCGTCTGCTCCGGATCCGGCGCGAGGTGCAGATAGGTGTAGAGGAGCTGGCCTTCGCGGAGCTGGACCCACTCGGACGGCTGCGGCTCCTTGACCTTCACGATCATGTCCGACTGGTCGAACACCTCCTTCGCCGTGTCGACGACCTTGGCGCCCGCGGCGGCGTAGGCCGCATCGTCGGCGCCGATCCCCGCACCCGCCTTCGTCTCGACGATGACGTCATGGCCGTGGGCGACGTATTCGCGCACGGAACCCGGCGTCAGGCCGACGCGATATTCATGGTTCTTGATTTCCTTGGGGCAGCCAACACGCATCGTCTTTCTCCTCCGTGTTCGATCCGCGCCGCACCCTTGCGGCGTCATGCTCCAATTCGACCACAGGTGGTGCGGAATGTCCTTGCAAAGTCCCGTTGAGGACGAATCGTTTTTCGATTATTTTTGCGCAATACCGGCCAATTCTTCGAAGGAACGACGCACGATGCGGCTAGACGCAATAGATATCGCGATCCTGAACACGCTTCAGGACAACGGCCGCATCTCGAATTCGGACCTTGCCCAAGCGGTCGGACTCTCGGCCTCGGCCTGTTCGCGGCGGCTCGACCTCCTGGAAAAGAGCGGCGTCATACGGGGCTACCACGCGCGCCTTTCCAATGCGGCGCTCGACTACCGGATGACCGCGATCGTGCATATTTCGCTCTCCGGCCAGTTCGCGAAGACGCTGGCGGAGTTCGAGACTGCCGTGAAGCTCTGTCCGAACGTCCTGTCCTGCTACCTGATGTCGGGCGAATACGACTACATCCTGAGGATCGCAGCGCGGGACCTTGCCGACTACGAGCGCATCCACAAGGATTGGCTTTCCGCCTTTCCCCACGTCGTGAAGATCAACTCGTCCTTCGCGCTCCGAGAGGTCATCGACCGTCCCAACATCGGCATCGACCCCCCTCGGGGCTGAGGCGCCCCACCGCCCGAACGGCAGCAGGGACCCGTCATCGAATTTCCGGAGAAGCGATCCCGCCTCGGCGGCGTCAGGCCGTGCCCGTCTTGTCGCCGGAGAAAAGCGACGGGTTCTGGTCGACGATCTGCCGTGCCTTGCGGATCGTGAAGCTGGCGCACTCGTCTTGCGACGCGAAGAGGTCCGCTCGAATGAACGTCCGCTCGATCGTTTCGCCGTCCACGTCCTTCGTGATCCTGCCGGAGATGCGCCATTGCGAGCCTTCCCGCATGGGGGTCGGCGTGATGGTGCAGTCCTTGTAGCTCTCGGAGGAATGCGAAGAGCCGCCGACGGCGGCGTCGTCGCTGCCCTTTCCGCCGAACATCTTTCTCAGGAACGAAGTCATGCAGGAGTGTTAGCACGCCATCCGCGGCACGCAAAGCTCGACGGCGGGCTCAGGGGGATTCCGCCGCAAACTCTTCA